>NZ_JALPNU010000019.1 GCF_030851345.1 Marinifilum sp. D714 | reverse complement strand
TTGAATAAATCCCTGCATGTTATCGGTTAACATGGCTTCTTTTCCTTTCTTCATGCTCTTGACTTTTTGTGTCAAGCTATTTCAGGGGAAGACATAAATCCTGCTAAAGATAGAAAATGAAATACTTACTTCACATGTACCTTATACCCTAGGGCTGGCACTCCATCAAAATAGATTACCAACTCATCTTTTCCTTTTATTACATTCGGATAAATGGTAAAGCCAAGCATGTCTGCTTTAGAAGATGACTGTACTTTTTGTCCGAACTTCTCTTTCTTAAAATGATAGGCCACTTCAGTATTGGGCGGAACGTTTTGCAAAAGAAATTGCATGCCTGAGGATTTGACAATGTCCAAAGTTCCTTTTTGTGGAGCAATCAGCTTTATATTTTTGCCCAAAAAGGCTTTAAAAGGCATGGGCTGAGTAGCAAAATCGGCTTTGTTCTTTATTTTACTGGTAAGGAGCCATTTTTTATCATCGGGCAGATGTTTCATGGTAAACTCATCAGGATCAGAAGCAAAGTAAGCCGATGAAAATTCCTTGTTGAATTTCATTTTTGAATAATCTACCCATCCGGCAGCCCAGGTTGCATCCATCAATTGCCAGCTTCCATTTATTTTCACAGCATTCCAGGCATGATTCGATGGCAAGTTTTCTCGACCTATCTCCGAAATCATTCTACGAGCAGTACCCGAAACAATTTCGCATTCGATATTCATGTGGCGACACAAGTTCTGAAATAGGGTAGAGTAACCCTCGCACAAAGCTTTGCGCCTTTTTAAAGTTTTTAGGGCCAAATCTGCTCGGAACTGTTTCTTTTTGGCTTCCAGCTCTTCTTGTGATCGATAGGAAAAGTGCACTCTTTGAGGCTTTCCCAAAGCTTTGGTATCGTAGGCAACATGCAATGCAATCCAAGTATAGGCAGCTCTTACTTTCTCCAAATCAGTTGAAAAATCACGAGTGATTTTAAGAGAAAGCTCTTCGGTGGAAGAAAAGTTGGCAGGATATCCTCCAAGCACCTGATCGACTCTGCTTAAGTCTTGTGCATTAGCCGAAGCCAGGGAAAAGAATAGGATGAGGCCCAGTATGTATTTGTATGATCTCATATTTTTCTGCTTTCTGTTTAAAAATATGAAAAAAGTTTACAAGAATCGGGCCCGAAAACATGAAGATGTTAATTTTTTATTTCAGGATGATATATATCCTAAGTCTCAAATGAAATCAAACAGATATTTTTCTTTAAATGGAACATTAAATTTCTTCAATATCTCCAAATACTCGTCCTTAAAGGACTTTTTCATATGATGTTCTTTTTGATTTAACACATATTTGGCAACGGAATCAATTTGAGAATGTGCATAAGAGAATGCACCATATCCTTTTTGCCAACTAAATTTAGAGGGGGTAAATCTTTTTTCTTTAATCCAACCATTGCTTGATGTCTTTATGATTTCCACCAACTCCGGAATTTTCTGATTAAGATTGTATCCTATAAAAATATGAATGTGATCTGGCATTGATCCTATGGCAATAAGTTTGTGACCCTGATTTTGAATGATCCCTGTAATATATTTTTCAAGTTCTTGTTTCCAGTCTTTATGTATGAGTGCCATTCTATTTTGAACAGCAAAAATCAAATGGAAATAAGATTGTGAGTATGTATCGCCCATAATGAATTAATATTGATTGTATTGAAATTATTGATCATTGATTTAAAATCAAAATAATAAGAGACAAAATTATATAACGGTGCGCTGCACCTTAGGAGGAACAAACAATATCATTCTATAAATATTCAGGTACTCCGTACCATACTCATGCAATCATGTAAAACAAGCAACAGACTTGCGTAATATTTATAGAAAGGAATGTTTATAAGAAATTAGGTGCAGCGCACAGATATATATCAAAGCTTGTTATCCCAAAATAAATCACAGGTGAAACAAGAAATATCATTCTATAAATATTCAGGTACTCCATACCATATTCATGCAATCATGTAAATCAAGCAACAGAGTTGCGTAATATTTATAGAAAAAATGTTTATAAGAAATTAAGGTGCAGCGCACCGATATATACCAAAGCTTTTTATCCCAAGACAAATCATAGGAGGAACAAACAATATTATTCTGAAAAAGTTTAAAATATCAATTGTTATTTATGATAATAGATGATAGAATTATTAAATTTAGGATTCTGTTACATATAAAAAAGAAAGTAACTTTTAGGATTCTCCAAGATTTTAAATGGTTTGTTTCATTAATGTATTTATAAATTAATGTATGGTTTAAAACTATAGAGAAGGTGTAATGCCAAATAGATTTCTAATACTATTTCAGGTGATTTTTACAATTTTGATAGCATACATTATTGATCAATATTGGATTTTAGCATTTGTTGTGTTGTTTTTTTTCTCATCAAGAAAGATTGATTTAATTAAATTAGAAAATGAGAAAAAAGTGATTGTTCATTACATTTTTAGATGGATAAAAAAAAGAGAAGTTTCTAGATCAAATGTACCAATTGACACTAAAAACATTCTTGTAATATCTTATTATTCAAATATTCGCTATTACCCTGATGCGAGAAATCCTCAACCTTATTATAAAAGCATAGTATCATATTGCAAAATTTACTTTTTTATGAAGGACAAAACAATAGTTGAGATAAACATCGAAAAAATTAAAAAATACGAAGATGCAATATTGATAGCTCAATATCTATGTGATGAGTTAAAATTGCCATTGTATGAAAAAGAAGAAGAACACATAGATCTGTATAAAATTGATAAGGAGATTTATGAAAAAACAGGAAAAGATGCTTGGAATAGATTGAATTTTTAAAAATTAATGAATTCAAAATTACTTCTCTAGACGTTGTGCCAACGTATGCTACAATCACACAAAATAAAGGAAATAAAAAAGCCCACGCTCACGGAAGCTTGAGTATGGGCCTTTCGAGTAATATACTTAGAAGTATAGTCTTTAATATCTTATCTTAAGTGATCTACTACCTTCATAATTGGCTGAAGAACTGATTCTCCTAGTAAAATACTACGGTCTGGAGACCAACCACATTCAGGTTCTGGTAAATCATTATTGTCCTTAAATGGCATTTCGATTGTCAAAGATAAACATTTAAATCGTTCCCCAATGTGTTTTGAGCAGATTGCCAGGTTACCTTTTCCTGGTTCGTTTTTCGGATAACCGTGAGTGTCTTGAAAATCAGGACATGTAGCGATCCATGTATTGATGAAATTTTCTGTTAAATTTTTTAATCTCTCGTCGAATGATGGAATTCCTTCAATACCAGAAATAAAGTTGTAAGGCAATGCTTCGTCACCATGGATGTCAAGATTCAAATCGCAACCATACTCATCCATTAAGTTGCGAACATGGAATACCTCCGGACTATCTTCGATGCTAGGCTCTGCCCACTCGCGGTTGTAGTTGAATCCTTTGGTGTTTACACGAAGGTTACCTGCAATACTACCGTCGATATTCATGTTAGGAACAATGTAGAAAACCGCTTTGCTTAGCAATGTTCTGGCAACAGGATCGTCTTCATCCAATAGTTTGCCCAATAAGCCTTGCATAAACCATTCCGCCATACTTTCACCAGGATGCTGACGAGCAATTACCCAAATTTTCTTTTTGTTCTCATCAGGCTCGCCAACAATTAGCATATCGATGTCTTTGCCTTCAACGGTTTTACCAATTGATACCAATTCACATTCCTGCGACATTTGTGCATTGTGAACCAAATCCAAATGTTGCTCATAAGTGTAAGGAGCGAAGTAAGCATAGTAAACCGAGTTGAATTCCGGTGTATGCTCAATGCTTAACTCTTTGCCATCGAAAAAGGTTGGAACTCTAAACCAGTACTCACGATCGTAAGAAGCAACTGCATAATATTCTTGGTATCCTTCAGGATAAGAAGCTTCGCTTGCATTCTGAATGGTCATTTTTACAGCTTGTTCCTGCATTCCTGTTAAGCGGAAATGGAACCACTGGAAATGTTCTGAGTTTGTATCGTTTGGAATTCGCAATTGAATATTTTGTGGATCAAGAGCTTCAATAACCTCTATTTTACCACTATCGAAATTCGATGAAATGTTCATGTGTGTAAGTTTAAAATTGTGTGATTCAAATATAACAATTATCAGTGAACAGTTATCAGTGAACAATTAACAATGAGCAGTTAACAGAGAACAGTATCTCAATGAGGTATCAAGGTGATTTACATGCTATCAAAGATTGGCATTGTTCGTACTCCGAATTTTAAATCATAGTACAAAAATAGAAGAATTCATCGAAGCTGTGTTCTTTTCTCCTTGAGGAGAAAGATAGAATTAGGTGGTTTAACCCGGAAATGAAGTATCAAGATGATTTACATGATACTAAAGATAAGTTGTTAGAATTATAAATTCTCCCAATTGGGCATTTTAGGTGTGAAATGTAGATCCAAGACAATGCCTTGGGTTTACCATTATTATTTGCTATTGGTGTAAAGACAGCATTAATGCTGTCTCTACGAATTGGAATATGAGAATGGTAAAAACAAAGGAGGTTTCTGTAGATAGAGAGTATCAACAATAGAAACTTTTAAAATGATTTATTTTTCTTTTATTTTTGCGAACTTAGCATGTATAATCAAACCCTAAGCAATGATAAACTTTTTGCGATTAAAAAACATTCGTTCTAAAACATTAAGAATATTCCTGATTTCTGTGATGTTGATCTTGATTGTAGCAGGAGTCATTCTCTTTAATCTTTACACAAGAATTTTCTCTTCAAATATCGACTTAAAAGGTGAGTCAACCGCATATTTGTATATCCCAAGTAAGGCAAATCAAACCGATGTAATTGCATTGCTTCAAGAGAATAATTGGGTAAAAAATCCCAATTCCCTGGAATGGGTGATGAACAAGAAGAATTTCTCAAGTCACATTTATGGCGGTCGTTATTTGATTAAGGATAAAATGAGCAATAACGACCTGGTAAATTTGCTAAGATCGGGCGTTCAGGTTCCAGTTCAATTGACCTTTAACAACACCAGGACCCTTGAAGATTTTGCCGGGAAAATTGCCAAACAGATAGAAGCTGATTCCATTGGCTTGTTGACTGCTTTACGAGATGAGAAACTGATTGCAAAATATGGTTTTAAGCCAGAAACCGTGATTGGCATGTTTATACCAAATACCTATCAGCTGTATTGGAACACCAATACGAATGAATTTATGGATAGGATGTATAAAGAGTATTCAAGATTTTGGGATGCCAATAGAATGAGGAAGGCTGAACAAATTGGCTTATCTCCTGTTGAAGTCAGTACTTTGGCTTCCATTGTTGATGAGGAAACCATTAAGAACGATGAGAAGGCACGTGTAGCTGGTGTTTACATGAATCGATTGAATCGTAAAATAAAGCTGGATGCCGATCCGACTTTAAAATTTGCTTTGGGCGATTTTAGCATCAAAAGAGTACTGAACAAGCACAAAAGAATAGATTCTCCTTATAATACTTACAAGTACAGAGGATTACCTCCGGGACCAATCCGTCAATCTTCCATTTCGGGATTAAATGCGGTGCTGAACTACGAAAAACACAAATATTATTATTTCTGTGCTAGTCCTGACTTTTCAGGTTATCACATCTTTGCGCGTACACTTCGCGAACACAATCGCAACGCCCGAAAATATCAGAATGAATTGAATCGAAGAAAAATCATGAAGTAGGGAATAAAAAAGTAGAGCCAAGGCAATGCCTTGGCTCTAACTATATATGGAAAATAAAGGAAAGTCAAGGGGTGACTAATAAAAATAAAAAACGCAAAGAACTATATCATTAGTCCTTTGCGTTCTTATTTTATAAATATCTTAGCGCTCTTTGCGTGAATCCTTATATCGCATTCACTTCCATCTCCAGCTTCACACCAAATTTAAACATTACCGACTTGCGAATATCATTGGCTAGTTTCAAGATGTCGTTGCCACTGGCATTGCCATAGTTTACCAATACCAAAGCCTGATCTTTATGCACTCCTGCATCGCCAAAGCGTTTGCCTTTCCAGTCGCATTGTTCAATTAACCAACCGGCAGCCAGTTTGGTTTCCATATCATTAACTGCATAGGTAGGTAAGTTTTCGTATTGTGCTTTTAGTTTGTCAGCTTTCTCCTTATCAACAATCGGATTTTTAAAGAAACTACCCGCATTACCCAACTCCTCAGGATCGGGCAATTTGCTTTCGCGGATTTTAATAATTACCTCACGAATGTTTTTCAGGTTAACTTCGTTATAAGCTTCCAGTTCTTTTTGTATTGCGCCGTAATGGATTTTGAAATCAGCTTTCTTTTTCAATCGGAACTGTACATGAGTAATGATGAAAAGGTTCTTGTATTCGTTCTTGAAAACAGAATTGCGGTAATCAAACTCACAACGTGCGTTACTAAAAATCACAGCATCTTTGGATTCGATAGATATGGCTTCCACATTTTCGATTACTTCTCTTACCTCAACACCATAAGCGCCGATGTTCTGTACTGGAGAAGCACCAATTTTACCTGGAATTAAAGATAGATTTTCGATACCATATAGGTCATTGTTAACTGCCCATTCAACAAATTCATCCCACTCTTCGTTACAACCTACGCGCAACAGTACAGAGTCTTCATCTTCATCAAGAAGTTCAATGCCTGTAATGTTTGGATGAAGTACCAATCCATCAAAGTCTTCGGTAAAAAGAAGGTTGCTACCACCTCCTAAAATAATGTATTGGGTATCTATGATATCATTCTTCTTTAGGAAATCCTTTATTTCTTCTTCGGTTTCGAATTCGAAGAAATATTTGGCCTTTGCCTCAATGCCGAATGTATTGTGTTTTTTTAGAGAGTAATTTTCTAATAGTTGTGCCATTTAAAAGCAATTAATAATTAGTAATTAATAATTAACAATGGGCAGAATTGTAAATTATATTATCGCTTGATGTTTTTCTTGCTGAGAATGGTGGTTTATGCCAATTCTTTTTTCAAAAGATCTACAAAGCCTAGAATATCTTCTCTAGTGGTATCGAAGGAACATAGCCAGCGAACTTCACCTGCATGTTCATCCCAAATCCAGAAGAAATATTCTTTTTGTAGCTTTTCAATTTTATCTTTAGGAACCAAGGCCCAAATACCATTGGTCTGTACTTCTTGTGTGATGGTAACTTGTGGAATTTTGTCCACTTCATCTTTAAGAAGTTTGGCCATAGCATTGGCATGACGAGCTGTTTTTAACCAAAGCTCGTTGGTAAGCATGGCATCGAACTGTGCTCCAATGTATCTCATTTTAGAGCAAAGTTGCATGCTTTGTTTGCGAATGTATTTGGCATTTTTCGATAATTCAGGATTGAAGAAGATCACTGCTTCGCCAAGCATCATTCCGTTTTTGGTTCCTCCAAAACTTAGAACATCAATTCCAGCATTGGTAGTAATTTCTTTTACATCAACATCCAAACTAACCACAGCATTTGCCAAACGTGCACCATCCATATGAACATACATATCATGCTCGTGGGCCAAATCGCAAATTGCTTTCACCTCTTCAGGAGTGTATACTGTTCCCAACTCGGTACATTGAGTAATCGAAATTACTTTTGGTTGAGAATGGTGTTCAAAACCAAAACCATGCAATTGAGGTTTGATTAATTCCGGAGTAAGTTTTCCGTTTGGCGTATCGATAGGAATTACTTTACAACCTGTGAATTTATCAGGAGCACCGCATTCATCAACTTGAATGTGTGCAGTTGCCGGACAAATAATAGAGTGGTAGGATTGCGTTAAAACGGATAAACCAATTACATTGGCTCCTGTACCATTAAATGCAAAATAAACATCAATATTCTCGCCGAATAAGTGTTTGAATTTCTCAATGGCCGAAGCAGTATAGTGATCGCCACCATATGCCATTACATGTCCTTGGTTCGCTTCGTTAATCGCTTCTAAAACTTCAGGTAGAACACCAGAAAAGTTATCGCTTGCAAATCCTCTCTTGTTCATTTTGTTTGTCTTTTGATTGAAAACGTAAAAGTAAGTTTTCTTATCAAAAACATCATTCTAAAACGATAAAAAGTGGAACTAATTATTCAGGAGCGTTTTTATTTTATCGATGAGTAACATGCTCTTGTGAGACTGGCTTTCTCCCTGATCCATAAATTGTATTTTGCCTTCCTTGTCTAGTAAGAATACATAGCACAATTTCTTGTTTTTTACTCCAAAGTAGGTGTAATAATCGGAAAGAGGTCCATAGTATGTCATCACATTTTTATGCATGTTTGGAACAATTCCTTTTTTCATACCATTGTCAATGTAATTGGAAATCCAGGAATAAAATTTGCTAATCATTGGGATTTCAATGAATCGGAACTCATCGTACATGCTGAACTCCTTCAGTACAGGTTTGGTCCAGCTGTCTATTTGTGGTTGGGTTCCTCTTTTAAAAGCAACAATCAGTAAAGAAACTTTTCCCCTGCAATGATTTGGTAAACTGATTTCCTTAGAAGAAAGCAATTCACCATGTATGGTAGGGAATTTATCTCCAATTTCAAGTTTCCTTACTTTTTGAGCACTTAGGTTTGAGCAAAAAAAAGCAAAGAAGAATAAGGTGGATAATGTGAACTTTAGCATAAAATCGGATTAGCTATAATAATCTTGCAATAGTTTCATTGTATTTTTAAAGCTCTTATCATGATCAAATTTAGGATCATCCTTTAAATAAGCTTTAACTGTCTTAACAAGATCTATGATTAATTCGTATTCTTTACTTTTTTTCATGAAGTTCTCGGGTTTCCCAATGTAATTCCCCGGACTATCTTCTACAATAGGAGCAATATTGGCCCACTTTTTAGTAATAGTAAAAGTAACTTTTGCTTTCGGCTCGATATCAGAACTACCAAGAACAACATCTCCATCACGATTTAGGCCCCAAAAGTAATCTTTGGTATTTTTAAGTAATTTTTCAAGCATAAATAAAAGTTTTAAGAGATTCTACATAAAAATAGTTGAGACTTTTTTAATTTATAAAAATTATAGAACTTTTGCCCCTCAATTGGTATTTAATTTTTCTATAAATGATTCGAGATATTTCAAGTGGAAAGTTAATGGTTGTGTCTGATTTACATGGTAACGGTTATGATTTTAGACAAGTTTTAAAGACCTATCAGCAACTAAAGAAGAAAGGAAAGGCTGATTATTTGGTTTTTTTAGGAGATTTGATACATGCTTATCCTGGCAAACAGAAAGATGAATCGCTTGAAATGATCGAAGAGTTGATGGACTTAAAAGCAAATCAACCCGAAAGTGATGTGATATGCTTGCTTGGGAACCATGAGTTTGTTCACATTTACCACATTCCTTTGGCGAAAGGTCCTTTGGAGTTTACTTCCTGGTTCGAATATCGAATTCAGAAATGTAGAGAAGTAGTGATTCAATTTTTCATGAATATGCCGTTGATGTTGCGAACAAAGGGTGGAGTTTTAATAAACCATACGGGAGCTTCGAATCGTTATGGAGCAGATGAGAAATTCAATTTGGATTATTTGAAGAATTTCAATCATCAAGATGAATTTACGAGGCATATTGAGAACATTAAAAAATACGATCCTCAAATTGGCTCGGATTTCATGCACACCGAAAAGGGAGATTATCTGTGGGATATTTTAATGAATGGAAATGAGAGACAGTTTGGTGATCAATACCACAAGTATGTTGATGAGCTGTTAGAGTTGACAAGTTCGGATCGTAAAGATCAGCCTTTAAACAGTTTGGTTTGTGGGCATATTGCTGCGGAATATGGCGCAGCATTGGTTGGAGAAAAGCATGTGCGTGTTTGCACTAGTGCTGGAGCCTTAGGTGATTTGGAAAAGAAGTTTTTGTTGATAGATGCTTCAAAAAAGTATAAGAATGCAGCTGAATTGATAGAGTATAGTAGGGATTTGTATTAATACGATTTGTTGCGAATTTCCAGTGGAGCATAACCCGTTTTTGCCTTAAACTGTTTGTTAAAATAAGATGGACTATTAAATCCACATTCATAGGCAATTTGTGCTACTGTTAGCTTGCCTTCGGCAAGTAGTTTTTGTGCATAATTGATACGCATCTCATTCAGAAATTCAGAAAATGTTTTTTGTGTCTTACTCTTAAAGAATCTGCAAAAGGCTGTTTTACTCATATTCGCTACTTTTGCAGCTTCATCTAAGTCAATCTTTTGTTGAAAATTCTCACTAACGTATTCGTATATCTTATATAGTTTTTGATTGCTACTTTGCTTAAAGGATTCTACGAAACTGTCCGACGCCAAATATTCCAGATCTTCTGATTGAGCTATTAATTGAAGAATTTGTAATAGAACAATTATCCTTTGTGAATAATCTGAGCTATGTAAATTTTGTAGGAGCTGGATAATTTTGTATTTGGTGCTTCCATCTATACGAATTCCTTTAAATGAATTGATTAGCATTTCTTTGATTCTTTTCATCTCAGGCAATAAAAAGAATTCTTTACCAAAACTATCTTCTTTGAAATGGACCACCCATGCAATCACTCTTTCTTCTGATTCTTTACTATAAAACAAATCATCATTTTTCATGATATGAGGTGTATTGGGACCAATAAAGATCATGTCACCATCATTAAAATGATCGATACAATCGCCGACCACCAGGGTTCCATGACTTTTTTCAATGAAGATCAGCTCATATTCTGGATGGTAATGCCAAGGTACCTCAATGTGTGGTAAAACATCAATTTTTGAGCGGAATGAGTGTTCCTTTTTGACCGAAATTTCTTCTAAAACCAATGACATACTTGTATTATTTTATCAGTTAATGAAAAATGTTTTTCTAAAATCTGCTAATATAGTTTTAATTAGAATGTTGAATTCCCAATTGATATGTATTTCCTCAATAGTAATAATGTATTAGCTTATGAAGTAGTGTAGTATAGTGATGATGCAAATATAGTGCAATTAAATGATAAAATAGTAAAATGGCTTTACTGGAAAATCAAAGAGATTTGTCTTGCAATAACTCAAACGATTGAAATAATAAGATATGGTATCAATAAGTACAAATATCAACTCGGACAAAACCGATGCTAAAGGCGGAATGAATTACAAGGGAGCATTGGCATTGTTAACTTCATTATTTTTCATGTGGGGATTTTTAACCTGTATGAATGACATTCTAATTCCTCATTTAAAAGGATTATTTGATTTATCGATTACGCAGGCAATGCTTGTACAATTTACATTTTTTGGTGCCTATTTTTTAATGTCGTTGCCTGCTGGTTGGATCATTGGAAAGATAGGATATAAAATGGGAATTGTAACAGGATTAACAATAGCAGGTATTGGTGCAGCTATGTTTTTCCCAGCGGCCAATTTCTTATCTTACGGATTCTTTTTGTTTGCATTATTTGTTCTTGCATCGGGAATTGTTGTATTGCAGGTTGCTGCAAATCCGTATGTAGCAGAATTGGGTACGCCTGAAACTGCATCGAGTAGGTTGAATCTTACTCAGGGATTTAATTCACTTGGAACAACAGTAGCTCCAATTTTTGGTGCCTGGTTAATTCTTGATAATACTGCAACTGATAGTGTAGGGAAGGCAGAAGCAGTTCAGATGCCTTATGTAGGTTTGGCATTGGCTTTAGTCTTAATTGCAGTAATTTTTGCATTTGTAAAGCTTCCTAAAATTCAGGATGCCGAAGAAGAAAAAGCTGAAGGATCAGCTTGGAAGTTTCGTCATTTGGTTCTGGGAGCAATAGGAATATTCACATATGTTGGAGCCGAGGTTGCAATCGGTAGTGCTTTGGTGATGTACTTTGGTGATGAGGGCTTACATTTATTTGGTGAAGCTGAAGCAGCCACATATGTTTCTGTATTTTGGGGTGGTGCCATGGTAGGCCGATTTATTGGTTCTGCAGTTATGCAAAAAATGTCGGCAGCCAAAGTATTGGCATTTAATTCCATTATGGTGGTAGCTCTGATTTTAATTAGTATGATGACAACTGGATATGTTGCGCTATGGAGTATTGTATTGGTTGGATTATTTAACTCAATCATGTTCCCAACCATTTTTACATTGGCAATTGATGGATTAGGTAAACATACCAGTCAGGGATCGGGAATCTTGTGTCTTGCCATAGTAGGCGGAGCAGTTGTTCCTATGATTATGGGTGTTTTGGCTGATAGATTTGGTCTTGCTAATTCTTTTATTGTTGCAATTTTGTGTTATGCATATATATTGTATTACGCATTAAAAGGACACAAACATTAAGACATTTATTAATAGAAGAGAAGTATTGAAATGAAGGAAGTTGCTTTAGGAATAGATATAGGAGGAACCAATACTGTTTTTGGATGTATTGATCGTGAAGGGAATTGTTTGGTTACAGGCAGTATACCAACACAAAATCATGATGATATTAATAAATACCTTGATGATTTATTCGAACTTGTTCAGATTAAGCTGAAGGAGTACGAGGGAGTTTTAAATATCATTGGAGTTGGAATTGGTGCACCCAATGCAAGTTATTATACAGGTACGATTGAAAATGCTCCAAATTTAAAGTGGAAGGGAAGCGTTCCTTTGGTTGATTTGGTTAAAGAACGTTTGGATGTTCCGGTAATGATTACCAATGATGCCAATGCTGCAGCAATGGGAGAAAAAGTATTTGGTGCAGCAAAAGACATGAACAACTTCATGGTAATAACACTTGGTACTGGATTGGGAAGTGGTATTGTGGTAAATGGAGATTTGCTATACGGACACGATGGTTTTGCAGGAGAAGTTGGTCATATGATTGTTCGTAAGAGCGGACGTGAGTGTGGATGTGGAAGAAAAGGATGTTTGGAAACCTATGTTTCGGCTACAGGAGTAAAACGATCGGTATACAAACTATTGGCAAGACACCTGGGAGATAGTGAATTAAGAGATATTCCTTTTAGCGAGCTAACAGCCAAAATGGTGGCTGAAGCTGCTGGAAGAGGTGATTTGGTTGCGCATGAAACATTCTCTTATACGGCGCAAATGTTGGGTGAAGTTTTGGCCAATGTAGTTGCTGTTACCAGTCCGAAAGCAATTTTCTTGTTTGGAGGTCTTGCTAAAGCAGGAGATATCTTGTTTGAACCAGTAAGAGAAACATTAGAGAAAAATTTAATGCCTATATATAAAGGAAAAATTCAAGTTTTGCCATCAGGAATTAAGGATAATGCTGCCGTATTGGGAGCTGCTGCCTTAATCTGGAATAAGAAATAAGAATTAAAAGATAATCGATTGCCTTCGGAATATTTCGAAGGTACACCCTCCAGCCTGCCTTGTGCAGGCTTTTTTTGTAGAATCCATTTCTACAAAGTGTGGAATCTATGCCACAGATTTTTGTCCAAACCATCTTCCATATTTTAATGTGCCAAAAAATAAAAAACATCTAAAGTGTAAGGTTATCAGTGTTTAAGTGGTTTTTGTGATTTTCTTTTGGCATGAAAAATATTTACGGCACAGTATTCTCATATGGTATTTGTGAATTTGAATTGATGTAAACCTGTTTAAAAAATTAAGAATTATGAGAAAGTTAGTATTTGCATTATTAGTGTTACCATTTTTTACAGCTTGTAACCAAAAAGAATTAAAACAACTTCGTGAGCAGAATCAGCAGTTAACTGTAATGGCACAAGAGAAAGATTCTACCATCGATGAGTTTGTTGAGTCGTTTGATGTTATTGCAGCAAACCTGAATATCATTAAGGAGAAAGAACAGATCATTTCTGTTAATGCCAATGAGAATCCTTCGGTTGGACAGAAAGAACAAATGGTAAATGATTTGAACCTTGTTCGTGAGTTGTTGGAAGAAAACAGAGCTAAAATCGAAAGCTTGGACAAGAAGTTGAAGAACAGCTGGTACCAAAACTCAAAACTAAAGAAATTGGTTGCTGGTTTAAAATCACAAGTTGAAGAGAAAGATGCTTCTATCGCAGCATTATCTGATCAAGTTGCTCAATTGAACGTTGAAGTTGAAAACTTGAATGGACAAGTAACTGAATTGAATGGTACTGTTGTAGCATTGAACACCGAGAACGAAAACAAGGCAAAAATTATTGAAGAGAAAACTACTGACTTGAATACAGCACATTATGTGATTGGAGATATCAAGGAATTGAAAATGAAACAAGTGGTTACTAGCGAAGGTGGATTATTGGGAATTGGTGCAACAAACAAATTGAACCAAAAAATCAATCCAGAAAACTTTAACCAAATTGACATTACCCAAACTACAACTATTCCAGTTTCAGGTAAAAAAGTTAGCCTGGTAACTTCACACCCAAGTGATTCTTACAGACTAGAGGGAACAGAAAAAGAGATTGAAGCAATTACAATCTTAAACCCTGAAGAATTCTGGAAAGCTTCAAAATACTTAGTTGTTGCAGTGAAATAATATATACAAACAGAGCTTGTATTCAAAAGCATCCCAATAAGGGATGCTTTTTTGTTATATCCTATCCAAACACTTTTCCATCGTATATTCTCGAAATTACCAATAATATGATTGCAACGAGTGCCGGAGCGAATTCTCCATCCTGAGCAATGATATGGGCAAAAAAGGCAAGTACAAAATCGAAGAAAAATCCTGCGTAAGCCCATTCTTTTAATAGTTTCGATTGTTTGGATAGGATTGCAATTAATCCTAACAACTTGGCTATGGCTAAAGGATAAATCACAAAAGTAGGGAAGCCTAACTTAAGGAAAGTCGCACTTACCATTTCGTAATTCATAAAATACATACTTGCCGACATTAGCATTAAGGCAGTGAGTAATCCAGTTGCAATCCAATAAATAATTTTATTTCGCTTTTCCATTGTGTTTTTATTAAAATGAAATTATAGAAAGGTAGAATAAATGATTTGTTTAAAATGTTAATCACTTATTAAAATGGTAAAAATGTAAACTTACCGACATTTATTTTTGGTAGATATATCCTAATTGAGGACAAGCAAGTGAGCTATTTTATAGCGAATCTGTTTGATTTTTCGTAAATTAAAGAGACTCCCTTTATCTATTAAAAATGCAGTAATGCATACTTCTGTTTTGGATTTTGTTACGGTTTAAACTTGTTGGATATGTCCATTTTAAGAAATGAAATTAAGAATAACCTCACTCAATTAAAGGATGAAATAGATCAGATTTTTGCAGGAGGAAGAGATACTGTTCTTTCCGAAGTTACGGTAGGACAAGTGTATGGTGGAATGAGAGGATTAACAGCATTGGTTTGTAATACTTC
The DNA here is from genome assembly GCF_030851345.1 of Marinifilum sp. D714. Lineage (GTDB taxonomy): Bacteria > Bacteroidota > Bacteroidia > Bacteroidales > Marinifilaceae > Marinifilum. Next base: position 60,793 of record NZ_JALPNU010000019.1, on the reverse strand, counting down.
CTTTGTTGATCCGTACTCGGGCCTTCACATTGGTGAATATACGGTTGAGGAACTTGCCGATAGGTTTCCAGAAGAGATATTCTTTTTGTTGTGTACTGGAAAATTGCCGGGGCCAGATTATTTGTCGGAGTTTAGAAATGAATTGAATGAAAGATCAGGAGTACCTCAATATACCTGGGATATGTTAAGAGTATTACCAGAGGATACTCACCCTATGAGCATGTTAAGTTTGGGAATTTTATCCATGGAGCAAGAATCGGTATTCAAAAAGAACTATTTAAAAGGCATTGCTAAGTCAGATTATTGGAAATTTACATTAGAGGATGCTTTAAATGTAATTGCCAAATTACCTGAATTGGCAGCAGGAATTTATAGAATAAGGTTTTGTGATGGTAAATTAATTGCCAGAGATCCAGAATTGGATTGGGCTGCCAACCTGGCATTGATGCTTGGTTTACCTAATTCGGGCAAAGAGTTTGCGAATTTGATGAGACTCTATTTGGTTTTGCATTGCGATCATGAAGGCGGTAATGTGAGTGCCTTTACTTCAAGAGTTGTAAATTCGGCATTGTCTGATTTGTACTATGCGATTTCGGCGGGATTAAATGGCTTGGCAGGACCACTTCATGGCTTGGCCAATCAGGAATGTTTACGATTTATATTGGCGATAAAAGAAAAGTATGGCGATGATGTTGATGAAAATCAGGTGAAACAATTTGTGTTGGATACTTTGGAAGGAGGAAAGGTAATCCCTGGTTATGGTCATGCCGTTTTAAGGGTAACCGATCCGAGATTTAAGGAGTTCATGAATTTTGGAAAGCAGTATTGTGCAGATGATGTTTGTTATCAGATTGCAGAAAGATTGTTCCATGTAGTTCCTGATATTCTAAAAACTTATAAAGGAGGAAAGGTAGCTAATCCTTGGCCAAATGTAGATGCAGCCTCAGGATCCTTACTTTACAAATATGGCTTAAATCAGTTCGATTACTATACTGTTTTGTTTGGTGTTTCAAGAGTTTTAGGTTTTTGCGCACAGAATGTTCTGGCTCAGGGTTTGGGGCAACCGATCATTCGTCCTAAAAGTGTTACCAACAAATGGGTGGCAGAAAAACTAATGGAAAATAAGGTGAATTCTTGAATTGAATTTCGTTCATCGATTTCAGCAGAAGCGTGTTCCTATTGAGAACAGGAGCACGCTTAAATTATATATGTTTTGATATGTAAATGGTATAATTATCTTTGCGGCTTAATAAAACCGAAAAGATGATTACTGTAGATTCATTAGCTGTTGAGTTTGGCGGAACAAGCTTGTTTAAAGATATTTCATTTGTTATTAATGAGAAGGATAGAATTGCTCTAATGGGAAAAAATGGAGCAGGTAAATCTACACTTCTTAAAATTATTGCAGGAGTTGATACACCAACTCGTGGTCGTATTTCAACACCCAAGGATAAGACCATTGCTTACCTTCCTCAACACTTAATGACAACGAATACCAGAACTGTTTTTGAAGAAACTGCTCAGGCTTTTGCTCACATTTTCGAAATGGAGAAGCAGATTGAAGAGATGAATGCTGAGTTGGCTTCAAGAACTGATTTCGAATCGGAGAGCTATTACAAGCTGATTGAAGATGTATCTACTTTAAGTGAGAAATTCTATTCCATCGAAGAAACCAATTACGATTCGGAGGTAGAAAAAACACTAATCGGACTAGGTTTTGAGCGAGATGATTTTACTCGCCCAACCAGTGAGTTTAGTGGCGGTTGGAGAATGAGAATTGAATTGGCAAAGATTCTTCTGAAAAAGCCTGATTTGATTCTATTGGATGAGCCTACCAACCACCTGGATATTGAATCGATTCAATGGTTAGAAGATTTTTTGATTAATTCGGGAAAAGCGGTTATGGTAATCTCTCACGACCGTGCTTTTGTTGATCGAATTACCTCCAGAACCATTGAGATTACAATGGGCCGTATATACGATTACAAGGCATCTTATTCGGAGTATCTGGAATTAAGAAAAGACAGAAGAGCACATCAACAAAAGGCTTACGATGAGCAACAGAAAATGATTGCTGAAAACAAAGCCTTTATCGAACGATTCAAGGGAACTTATTCTAAAACCCTGCAGGTGCAATCGCGAGTTAAAATGTTGGAAAAGCTTGAGATTGTAGAAGTGGATGAGGAAGATACTTCTGCATTGAGACTGAAGTTTCCACCTTCGCCTCGTTCAGGAAACTATCCGGTAATTATGGAAGAGGTTAGCAAAGCTTACGATGAGCATTTGGTATTTGAGAATGTGAATTTTACATTGGAAAGAGGAGAGAAGGTTGCTTTTGTAGGACGAAATGGTGAAGGGAAATCAACGCTGGTTAAAGCCATCATGCAGGAGATTGATCATGGAGGAACCTTAACTTTGGGACACAATGCTATGATAGGTTATTTTGCTCAAAATCAGGCTTCTCTTATGGATGAGGAGTTGACCGTATTCCAAACCATCGATCATGTTGCAAAGGGTGATATCAGAACCAAGATCAAAGATATTTTGGGAGCTTTCATGTTTGGAGGTGATAATTCAACCAAGAAGGTAAAAGTGCTTTCGGGAGGAGAAAAAACTCGTCTGGCAATGATTAAATTGCTACTTGAACCAGTGAACTTGTTAATTCTGGATGAGCCTACCAACCATTTGGATATGAAGACCAAAGATATTCTAAAATCTGCATTGAAAGATTTCGATGGAACTTTAATTGTAGTGTCTCATGATCGTGATTTTCTGGATGGTTTGGTGGATAAAGTATATGAATTTGGAAACCAAAGAGTAAAAGAGCATTTGGGTGATATTAACTCATATCTATCTGCAAAGAAAATGGAGAATTTAAGAGAGTTGGAGCGTAAAAATTAATTCAGTTTCCTTGTGGATTACTGACTTTAATGTAAGGCGTGTTGGTTGATTGGAGCTGATCTTCAGTTTTCGGTGTATCCGGCAAACTACATAATTGTCTCCTTCTTTCATTAGAGAATACGATATAATGAAATAATGTAAAAGCAAAAGCCTTGATAGATTACTATCAAGGCCTTTGTTATTTTTAATGCTAGGGATACTTAAAATTTTTCATCGTATTTGGTCCAGAGTCCATCACCAATTTCCCATGCTTTTTCTACCACTTCGTTACCCAATAGGATACTTCTATTGGTTAAAAACTCCTTGCGTTTTTTCTTACTCATTTTAGCTACCTCTTGGTCGATGGCAGCTTGATCTTCGAAATATTGTTTCTGTAGAGGAACAAAAACTGTATCAACATCATGTCTCATATCACCCCAGCGTTGTGCTGTTAAAGTACCTAAACGGTTAAAGGCCCACCATGCCGATTTACGAGTATAGCCTGTTCTGCGAGCTTTTACCTTGTAGGATTCGGCCAAATCGGTAGTTCCTGCATATACAGGAATGTAAATTGATGTAGCAACATTATCCTGTGCCAACCAAACAATTCCACCTACTTCATCAGGTAACCAGTCTCTACACTGAATAATGGTTGCATACATGGTATACCAGCGAGCGATGGTTCTTTCGCCAAGTTCGCCCCAACCACCGTTAACTCCGAACAAACGGTTCATATCGTAAGGCATAAAAGGATTCGCAAATGGAGAAAGCACCTCTTTACCATCCTTATCTGCCTGTTTAATGTTTTTAACGAAGTTATATGGAGTTCCTTCATAGTAATCCTTGAAGATTTCAACCAACTTATCCATTGTGATTTTTTCATCAGGTTGAACAGAGAATGGATAATCTTTGTCATTGGCATCTAGTTTTAAGGAAGGAGCAGCCATTGAAAGCACTCTCCACTCTCTTCTGCGAGAAGCCAATGATAATCTGCTTTTAGGTGCATAAGCGTAGTTCCACTTAAAAACCTCACCTTCTTTCCACCATCCATTTTCTTTGGCAACTGCGTAAATATTTTTCGATGCCATAAAATGCTCTTTGTCTTGAAGGTTGATTTCTTTAATGGTACTTGCATTTGCGTTTACCGAAATGTGATTGTCAGGTACACGCTGAGCAACCCAAACTGCACCTACTTTTCCTTTACCAGGACCTACAACTTCAAAATGCCAAACTTCCTTTTTATCGGCAATGGTTAAACATTCTCCGTAATCTCTCCAACCATATTTCATTAAAAGCTCATCAGCCATTTGAATTGCTTCTCTTGCAGTTGTACATCTCTCAAGCATTAATTGTTGTAAGCGCTGACAATCGATTAAACACTCTTTCGAGAACAATTCTTCACGCCCACCAAAAGTGGATTCACCAATTGCCAATTGCTTTTCGTTGATACAAGGATAAGCTGTATTAAAAAACTGGTAAGTTTTTTCAACCTGGTCGATTTCTCCAATCTTTTTGTGCTGGTAAGTAGGCATTGCCAAACTATCGTATGCTGATCTTTCATACAAAGCAAACTTACTTCCCTTTTTGTGTTTCATAGAAGGAGTAACATCCATCCAAGCACGTGTTCTGTGGCTATCATCTGTATGCGAAGTGATAACCGATCCGTCAGTGGTGGCCAGTTTTCCAACCGTTACAGTGGTACATCCTTCCGGTACACCTGCTTTCCAATCCGATTTGTCCTGCGCCATTGTATTTGTCGAAACCAACAATACAATAGCTAGAAATAAATTTCTTAGATAATAATTCATGTTTAGTTAGTTGTGTTTTAGTGATCTTGTATTAGAGGATTTAATTTTGTGCTAACTGCTAACTGCTAACTGCTAACTGCTAACTGCTAACTGCTAACTGCTAACTGCTAACTGCTAACTGCTAACTGTTCACTGAACCAGGTAAATTCCAGTATCCTCAATGGTAATTAGCTTTTGTTTGTACAAAAGACCAATTGCCTTTTTAAAATTTTTCTTACTCATTTTAAGGGTATAGTAAATGTCTTCCGGCGAACTCTTATCATTCAAAGGAATGAACCCTTCTTCTTCTTTCAATAAATCAAGTATTTGTTGTCCCGATTTTGGTACTTCGTTGACATAACCTTGTTGTTGAAGGCTAACATCAATCTTGCCATCACGGCGGATTTTCTTAATGTATGCTTTTCTTTGATCACCGATTTTCAGGTGTCCAAAAACTTCGTTTTTGTATACCATTCCCAAGGCATCATCATTAATCAACACCTGGAAACCCAATTCACTTCTTTTTCCTACTAAAATATCTACTTCATCACCTTCTTTATATGATACTTCATTGTCTCGAAGGATTCTTTCAATTTTAGCTGTAGCAACAATTCTACCTGTGGCATTATCCAAATAGATGTATACCAGGTACGAAAGATCAACCTGCATTTTATCTCTTTGTTCGCTAAACGGAACAAGCAGATCTTTGGCCAATCCCCAATCTAAAAATGCACCTACATTGGTTACCGATTTTACTTTCAGAACAGCAAATTCTCCAACAATTGCTTTTGGTTTTAGCGTTGTGGCTATAATTCGATCTTCCGAATCTCTATATATAAATACTTTAATTTTGTCGTCAATTTGTGTTTTTGGAGGTACATATTGATTTGGTAGCAAGATCAAAGCTTCATCTTCACCCTCTAAAAACACTCCAAAGTCAACCAATTTGGCAACTTTTAATTCTGCATATTGTCCAATAATACTCACGAGGTATATTTTTAATTGATTCCAAGCTAGAATAGAATCATGGATTGATAATTAACAGCGTAAAAGTAAGCAACTTTTTAAGAATTTACCGTGACAATATTGAAAAGAAAAGAATGGCAGAAATTTAAAAATACAAAGCTTGGTTTGAACTGGATGTAATTCTTGTTTTTAATTCAAATCGGAAAAAATATTCATGTTGTAGAGCATGTTTGATGAAATCGATAAAATAGGAATGGGTGTTTTACTGTTTTTTTAATAAACAGTAAGTGAAAATAGTTAAGTAAGGGTATCCAGTGCTTGAACTTACGAAGCTATGCACTATTATTGAGTTTTTTCAAAAATGTAAAGTTATGATGGCAATTTTCGTTATCGATTGCGAATTTTAGTCTTTATTATTAGGGAAAAATATCAGTATTAAACATGAGTGTTTATACCCATAAAATCAGATATTGTAGAACATACTTGTTTTAATAAAGAAATAATTCCTTATTTAAGAATAGTTTTTATTTTTGATGAGTGATCAAGAAATCGGGGATTTTGAGATTAATAAAATAACTCTCTCTCGAGTTAATTTGGTATAAGAATTCAATAAGTCAGGTTATGAAGACAAGGAAATTATTAGTTAGAGATCTAACATTAAGAGATGGTCAGCAATCTCTTTTTGCAACCAGAATGCCACAGGCAGAGATAGAGAAAGTTTTGCACTTGTATAAAAAGGCGAACTTTTATGCGATGGAAGTATGGGGTGGTGCGGTACCTGATTCTGTAATGCGTTATTTGAATGAGGATCCTTGGTACCGTTTAGAGTCCATTAAGAAAGAGATTGGCGATGTTTCCAAACTTACGGCCTTATCTCGTGGACGCAATCTATTCGGATACAGTCCATATCCTGAATCAGTAATTGAAAAGTTTAATACACAAGCTGTAAAATCAGGATTGGGTATTATGCGTATTTTCGATTGTTTGAACGATATTGAAAATATGAAGTCGACCATTAAGTATGTGAAAGCTGCTGGTGGTATGGCCGATTGTGCAGTATGTTATACTGTAGATTCTAAATTTCCTGAGAAAAAAGAGGATAGAGAAAGACTTACCATTAAGAATCTTCCGGATCAGATTTTTGACTTGGAATATTTTGTGAACCTGGCGAAAAAATTAGAGGCTCTTGGAGCTGATATGATTTCCTTGAAAGATATGGCTGGTTTGGCTTCACCTTCTCGTGCGGGGCAAATTATTCGTCGATTTAAAGAAGAGTTAAGTATTCCGGTTGATTTCCACTCGCACTCTACACCAGGCTATGGTTTGGCTTCGGCTTTAACTGCCATTATTAATGGTGTGGATGTTATCGATACGAACATCATGAACTTTGCTGGTGGATCCGCAGCTCCTGCATACGAGTTGATTTACCTGTTCTGTCAGAAGTTGGGCATTGAATTGGATGGAAATCCTGAGGTAGTGGTTGAAATCAACAAAATTTTGAAAGAGATTCGTGCGAATGCTTTGGCTGAGGTGGATAGCTACAAGCAGTTCCCAATTGAATTTGATATTACGAAAGATAAGCTTCCTGCTGAGATCGATCAACTGTTCGATGAGGCAATAGAATATGCTAAAGCTGATAAAGAGGCTGAGCTCCTGGATGCTTGTCATGCAATTGAAAAATATTTTAATTTCCCCGCTCCTAACGAAATGGTTAAGAAGGCGGAAATTCCTGGTGGTATGTACACAAACATGCTGAACCAGTTGAAGGCTTTAGGTTTGGAAACCCTGCTTGAGAGAGTGTTAGAAGTGGTGCCAGTGGTTCGTTTGGACGCAGGTTGTCCGCCATTGGTTACCCCTTCTTCTCAAATTGTTGGTGTACAGGCAGTAAACTGTGTTATCGATGAGAACTCGGGTCGCCCGTTCTATACAAATGTATCCAACCAGTTTTTTAGCTTGGTAAAGGGAGAGTACGGTACTACTCCAATCGAAATTGCTCCTGAGTTTCGTGAAAAGATCACTGGAAAGCCAGAAAGAGAAGATTATGATGTGAGCAATTACCAGGCACCGGAAAATCCAAATCTGCCACAATACGGAAATGTGAAGTTGGCTGTAGATGATAAAGAATACATGCTTTTGGAACTGTTCCCATTGGTAGCAAAAGGATATTTGGAAGGCAAGCGCAAGGATGAATTCGAAGCCCAAAGAGTAGAAAATCGCAAGAAAATTGCTGCTGAAAGAGCTGCAATTAAGAGAACCCGCAAACTGAAGATTCGTGATTTGACATTGCGTGATGGTCAGCAATCACTGTTTGCAACTCGTGTGCCACAGCACGAAATAGAAAAAGTTCTTCCTTTGTATAAAGATGCAAACTTCTACGCATTAGAGGTTTGGGGTGGTGCAATTCCCGATTCGGTAATGCGTTACCTGAACGAAGATCCATGGCATCGATTGGAATCCATTAAGGAAGTAATTGGTGATGTTTCGCACTTAACAGCATTGTCGCGTGGTAGAAACTTATTTGGTTACTCGCCTTATCCTGAGTCGGTAATCGAAGGTTTTAACAAGAATGCTGTGAAATCAGGCTTGGGTATCATGCGTATCTTCGACTGTTTGAACGATGTGAAGAACATGGAAACTACCATTAAATATATGAAAGAGGCAGGAGGTATTGCCGACTGTGCGGTTTGTTATACGGTAGATCCAAAGTTCACCAAAAAACAAAGATGGAAAGCCCTTTTATCAGGAAAGAAATTGCCTAAGAAGATTTTTGATGTAAATTATTTCGTGAACAAGGCCAAGCAAATGGAAGCACTTGGCGCGGACATGATTACCGTGAAGGACATGGCAGGCTTGATTCCTCCATCATTATCGGGTAAGATTGTGAAGCGATTGAAACAAGAGCTTAATGTTCCGATTGATTTTCACACCCACTGTACTCCAGGTTATGGTTTAGGTGCTGTATTAATGGCCATAGTGAATGGTGTGGATGTGGTAGATACCTGTATGCTGAACTTTGCAGGAGGTCCTGCTGCTCCATCATTCGAAATTATCCAGCTTTTCGCTGATAAATTAGGTTTGGATACAGGAGTGAATTTGGATTCTGTTGTTGCCATTAACAAGGAGTTGAAGGGAATCCGTGAAAGAATTGCAGACTTTGATTCTTATAAAATGTTCCCATTAGAGTTTGATATTACTGCTGATTATCTTCCTAAAGAAATTGATGCATTATTCGATAAAGCAATTGAATTGGCTAAAGACGATAAAGAAGAAGAGTTGTTGGCAACCTGTCATGCAATCGAGAAGTACTTTAACTTCCCTGAACCAAACGAGAAAGTGAAAGCTGCTGAGATTCCAGGAGGTATGTATACCAACATGCTGGCTCAGTTAAAAGCACTAGGTTTGGAAGATTTATTACCAACCGTTTTAGAAAAAGTTCCAGAGGTTCGTGTAGCTGCAGGTTGTCCTCCGTTGGTAACTCCATCCTCACAAATTGTAGGGGTGCAGGCAGTAAACTACGTATTGGATGTGAACAGTGGCAAAGCTCCATATACAAACGTAAACAATCAATTCTTTAATTTGGTAAAAGGAGAGTATGGGGAAACGCCAATAGATATCGATCCGGAATTCCGTCATAAAATTTGTGGACAAAGTGAGGCTACCGATTATGATGTAAACAAGTATCAGGCTCCTGAGAATCCGGTATTGGATGAGTTTGGAGGAGTGAAGCTTGCCGGAAATGAGAAAGAAATGCTGTTGTTGGAATTGTTCCCAACTGTAGCGACTCCATTCCTGAAAAACAGAAAAGCGGATGCTTATTACGAAAAAGTAGCTGCAGAAGAGAATGAAAAGCAAAGGCTTATTGAGGAGAAGAAAGCTGCTTATGCTGCAATTCCGATCCAAGAAAAGTATGAAATGATGCTTCGTGGATTGTACAGCTTAGCAGGAGATTCTAAACAGGCTACTGCGGATATTACTCAACCGGAAGAGAAAGAGTCGAAACTTGATATCAAAACCAAAGAAATGCTAACGACACAAAAGCCAAAAAATAGATTAGTAGGATAAAGTTTTCTGTTATATTTTTTATAATCAACTTAAAAGTGCTATTCGTATAGGGTAGCACTTTTTTTTATTATCTCTCTACAATTGTTACAGACAGGGATATTTTACTACAATCCTCTAAGCTTGGTAGAAGTGGCAGTTACTATTTTAACAAATGCTTACTATCACAATAAAAAGTAATACCTAGCATTTTTAAAAGTTCTACCTACCACTTTGTAACGAGGTAGTAATCACTTAAGAAAGTTCTAGTAACCACTTTTAAAAGTTGTAGTAAGAACATTGACAAATTGTAGTAACAACAATGTATAATGATAATTAAAACAGGAAAAAGACTGTATCTTATCTAGGATACAGTCTTTTGTAATATAATCAAGTTTGTATTGTTTGACTATTCATATTTTAATGCATACACCGGATCTTTCCTTGCTGCATTGTAGGTTTGCCAACTAACGGTGATGATTGCAATCAAGATGGCAATTACACCTGCCAAGGCAAATATCCACCAGCTTAGATCAATTCGATAAGCAAAACTTTTTAACCAGTCATCAGCAGCATAGAAAGCAATTGGAGATGCAATTACGAAAGCCAAAGCCACCCATATAACATATTCGGAGATTAGTTGCAGCATAATTTCCAAGGAACTTGCTCCATTGGCTTTTCTGATTCCTATTTCTTTTGTTTTGTGTTGAATACTGTAGGAAGACAAAGCATACATTCCCATTATAGACAATAAAATGGATAGAATTGCGAATAGGGTAAGCGTTCTCATTTCGTTGTATTGATTTCGATACAGTTTCGCATAAATGTCATTTAAAAAAGCACACTTCAATGGATCATCAGTAAATAGTTGATCCCATTCCTTTTTAAGGATTTCAAGAGCTTTGGCTTTTTTCTGCTTGTTGATTTTTAAAAGAAAAGTACCATTGAAAATTCTTTTTAATCCAAATGCCATAGGAAGTTCTTTCTCAAACAAACTGGTATAGTGTAAATCTTTAATTACTGCTACAACTTCTCCCTTTCTAAAATATTCAGGTGCTCTAAAATGATACTGAAACTGTTTTCCAATTGCTTCTTTAGGATCTTTAAATCCCAATTTTTTGATAGCTGCTTCATTTAAAATGTATTGTTCTTTAAAATTGGTATGTTTCGCATCTAGTTTGGATAACATTTCATTGGCTATCTTTTTGTCTGGAATGATTGCCTTCGATTCCCATACAAAATCAGAACCACTAGTTAAATTCACACTTCCTGCTATTGGTTCAATATTAAAAAGCTTAAAGAAATCTTTTTCTACCGAATTAATCATGATCCGATTCCCTTTTTCAACTCCTTCCATGTCAAAAGGATGCTCAAAATCAGAAACCATACCAGGAGGCATCATAGTGGCGCTTAAGTATTCAATTTCGATATGTTGTTCTAACCTTTCTTTCAATAAATCGAATTGGGCAATTGCTTGGTAAGGAATATTGCTTATTGCTACAATTGCTTCCTTATCATCACCAGGATGCATTTTATGAATGTGCTTCACTTGTTTGTGCAACACTATGGTAAGAATGATTGCACTTATAGATAATACAAATTGAAATACCAATGAAACAATGAATTTTTTAGAACCTTCTTTCGGAGCAAGATTGAGATCATTGGATATTTTCTTTGTAAAAAATGGCAATATCGAAATCAATACAAATGCGATTGTAAACAGTAAGCTGACCTTTAGAAATAATGGTAATAATATTTCATAGGAAAGGTCGAAGTGCAATAGCTTATTGAAATTAACAATCAATACCGTTCCTATTATCAATGAAATTGTAATTTGAACAATCGTTTTTTTAATTTGATTGGCAGATAAGTCTTTTATTGATGCGCCATTGATGATCTTAATTTTTACATCTTTTAATTGAGTGGTAAACTTCACATAGTTTATGTTGGAGAAGTTTACTAAAGAAATTAGTAATACAATTAATGCTCCAAAAATCAGCACAATAATAGAGTTCCAATTCCCATTTGTGCCCAATTCATCTGTTTTATGACTTTTAAGGTGAATGTCTTTTAACTTGAGTAAGCGAAAAGTTGGGGATAGTTCTCCTTCTTTTACATTTTTCTTCCAATACTTGTTTAAAGCATCAACCAAAGTTTCGGGTTGATTTTCTTTTTCGAGAAGCAGATATGTATAGGCAAATGGATTTTGTAACTGTTCGTTTTTCTCTGAGAGTAAAATGTCAGGCGACATGTGTGAGTTATCAGGAAAATCTTCTAAAATGGCTTTTATCGTGTATGCTTCTTCACCATTCAAATAATAGTTTGATTTTACTTTAAATTCCTTTCCCAGGATATCAGTAGTTCCAAAATATTTTATGGCAGCCTTTTTACTTAAAACAGCTTCGTTTGTATTTTTGAATAGTTCTTTTTTATTGCCTTGTAAAAGCTTAAAATCAAAAATGTTAAAGAAGGAGTGGTTAGTGTAGCTTACGGATTTGATGTCAAAAGATTCATTTCTAACTTCTAGTTTTCCACCAGGCATATTTTTTAATAAAGCCACATCTTTTATTTGCGGGAAATTATTGAATAAACTTGGTAAATAATAATTGCTTATGGTGGCCGTCTTTAAATCATCTGCAGTTTGCAAAAATCCAACTCTGCCTGGTTTATCTATGTGTAGCCTGTAAATATCATCAGCTTTGGAATGAAAATTATCGAAAGACAATTCTTTTATTGTGTAGGCGCTAACAAATAGTACGGAAGCAAAAGCAATTGCAATTCCAATGATATTAATCGCAGCCCATTTATTTTTTTTTGTTAAAATATTCATAGCTATCTTATTAATATTCAATTTGCGCAAACTCTTTTTTTGTATTTTCTATTGTAACTTCACCATCAAATAATCTGATTACGCGATGTGCGAACTCAGCATCGCGTTCTGAGTGGGTTACCATTATTATGGTGGTTCCTTCGGCATTCAGTTCGCTTAATAAGTTCATTACCTCAAGGCCGGTTTTTGAATCGAGGTTACCAGTTGGCTCATCGGCCAATAAAAGTTTTGGGTTGGGTGCAATGGCGCGCGCAATGGCAACTCTTTGTTGTTGTCCTCCTGATAATTGTTGTGGATAGTGATTTCTTCTGTGACCTATTTTCATTCTATCCAGCATTTCCAGTACACGTTTTTTCTTCTTGCCTAAATCGTATCGTAAATACTTTAATGGCAATTCCACATTTTTATACACACTCAATTCATCAATCAGGTTGAACGATTGAAAAACAAAATTGATATTCCCTTTACGAAATGTATTGCGCTGTTTTTCCTTAAGGCTACTAACCTCATTGTCGCAGAAATAATATTTGCCATCGGTAGGACTATCTAACATTCCCAGGATATTTAAAAGGGTAGACTTCCCACAACCCGATGGTCCCATAATGGCTACAAATTCGCCTTCTTTAATTTCCAGGTTTACTTTATTCAAGGCAGTGGTTTCTACCTCTTTGGTACGAAATACTTTGCTTAGGTTCTCTACTTTGATCATTTTGTTTTATTAAAGATTCGTAAGTTATATAATTATTATTGTCATGCATAAAAGAATAGTGGTTCTTCACACTCAAACAGTATTACTATAGTTGTGCCATTGGTTCTAATTGTTAGTTTTAGAGATAGTTGTGTGGTAGTAGTGGTTTGGGCAGGATATTCTAGCTGTAAAAATTCTTTATTCTTACTGTATAGTTTCTTTACATTCTGTTGAGTTGTTGATTCCAATTTTCTACATTTGAAAGACCTAATCCGAAAAAATATGTCAATAGGAAATATTTTAATTGTAGACGATCATAAACGCATACGAATTTCTCTTCAAATGTTATTACAAGATGAGTTCGACACGGTTAACGTACTTTCTAATCCCAAAAGTTTACTTAGCGAGTTACAGGACAATTCATATGACATTATTCTTTTGGATATGAACTTTTCCGCTGGAGTGAATACTGGAAATGAAGGCTTGTTTTGGATGAATGAAATCCTAAAATATGATCCTGATTTGGCAGTTGTGTTACTAACGGCCTATGGAGATGTAGAATTGGCAGTAACAGCGGTTAAAAAGGGAGCTACAGACTTTGTATTGAAGCCATGGGACAACAACAAGTTGATCTCTACTTTGAAATCGGCTTTAAGCTTGAGACAATCGAAAAAGAAGATACAAAAGCTGGAAACCGATAAGCAAGACTTAACCAGAGAGTTGAACCAGAACAAGTCTGAAATGATTGGTAGATCAACCGTAATGATGAATCTGCGAAAGCTCCTGCAAAAAGTAGCTGTTACCGATGCAAATGTCTTGGTATTGGGTGAACATGGAACAGGAAAGGAGTTGATTGCACGAGAAATACATCAGCAATCCAATAGAAGCAATAAACCAATGGTTTCGGTAGATATGGGTGCCATGAGTGAATCGCTTTTCGAAAGCGAATTGTTTGGTCATGTGAAGGGAGCCTTTACCGATGCCAGGGAAGACAGGCAGGGAAGATTTGAATTGGCTTCGGGTGGAACCATTTTTCTGGATGAGATTGGAAATCTATCATTGGCCATGCAGGCTAAATTATTGTCGGTATTACAAAATCGAGAGGTAATTCGTGTTGGCGATCATCAAACAAGGAGTATAGACATTCGTTTGGTGTGCGCTACCAATAAAAATCTTCAGGAAATGGTTGCCGAAGGAACTTTTCGTGAAGACCTGCTTTATCGCATTAATACCATTCAGGTTGATGTGCCAGCTTTGCGCGATCGTACTAGTGATATTGCACTGTTGGCAGAGTATTTCCTAATGAAGTATGCAACGAAATACCATAAAAGACCATTGACCTATACTGATGAAGCTTTGGTTAAGCTGCAGAATTATCCGTGGCCGGGAAATGTCCGGGAATTGCAGCATGCAGTAGAAAAAGCAGTAATCCTTTCTGAGGGAAATAGGATTACCAAAGAAGATTTTCTATTAAAGCAGAATACAACTCAGACAAGAAGTATACCACCTCTAAGCTTTGTGGATATGGAAAAACAAATGATACTTACTGCCTTGGAACGTCACGAAGGAAATCTAACACATATGGCTCGAGAGCTTGGCGTTACCCGCCCAACTCTTTATCACAAAATCAAGAAATATGATTTATAAAAGCCTCTTTATTCAGGTTCTGATTCGCCTCAGTAGTATTCTATTGTTGAGTTTTCTTATGGGATGGATCTTTTGGGCTACGGCTTATCCCTATATGGCAATATTGGTGTTAATGCTCATTCTTTGGTTAAGTTATGGTTTGGTTCATTATCTGAATACAACCAACCGTTTGTTATCGCAATTTTTCCTGTCGGTTAAGAATGAGGATTCTGCACTAAGTTTTCCTAAAAACATTTCTGGTAAATCCTTTGGTGAGTTACGCAGGGGAATGCAGGAGGTGAATTACACCATCAGGGATTTACGCATAAAAGCACAGAAAAAGGAGATGATAAGCGATGCCATTATTGAACATGCATCTGTAGGTTTGTTATCCTTTGACGAGAATGGATTGGTAGAGTGCATAAACCATAGAGGACGTGAACTATTGGGGGTGCATAACCTCTACAACATTAAGGCTTTACAAAAAAACGATGTAAACTTGTTTGAGCTGTTTGAGATAATGAAGGCTGGCGATACTCGTGTCTA
Source organism: Marinifilum sp. D714 (assembly GCF_030851345.1). GTDB lineage: Bacteria > Bacteroidota > Bacteroidia > Bacteroidales > Marinifilaceae > Marinifilum. The sequence goes on along the minus strand of NZ_JALPNU010000019.1, from coordinate 45,432 downwards.
TCATTTGCAGGGGAATGGAGTAAGTAAATACTTGCTAATTTCTTGCACTACTATTAAACAGGAAAACAAGGAATTAAAGCTGTTATCTTTTACGGATATTAAAAATGAGATGGATGCACAGGAGTTGGAATCCTGGCAGAAGTTGATTAATGTGCTTACCCATGAAATCATGAATTCTGTATCGCCTCTTACCTGTTTATCTGAAAAGTTAGAAAGTAATTACCAGCAAATTGAAACGGGAACGGTTCTTACTGAATCGGTTCTTACAAAAACACGCAACGGACTTCAGGTGATAAAAGAGCAGGGGCAGGGACTCATGTATTTTGTAGAGGCCTATCGTGAACTCTCTAGAATTCCAAAACCTAATCCGCAAGCCATTGTTGTATCTCAACTGTTTAGGTATCTGCAAGATTTGTTGCACATGTATTCCAACGAGCAAGTGCAATATCATTTCAGTATAAGTCCAAAAGACCTTCAACTCTATGCCGATGAGGCTCTTGTGAAACAGGTTTTAATTAACCTGGTAAAGAATGCTCGTCAGGCCATTCACAGCAATGGGGAAATATTCCTGACAGCAGAAGAAAAACAAGATGGCCATGTAGAAATCAGAATTACCGATACTGGCTGTGGTATCTCTGTCGAGGATATGAAAAATATATTCATTCCATTTTTTACTACCAAGGAGGAAGGATCTGGAATCGGCTTAAGCCTTACACGTCAGATTATGCGTTTGCATAATGGTAACATTTCAATAGAATCTGAAGAGGGAGAAGGCACAAAGGCCAAATTGGTTTTTCCAATAAAGTAGTTTAGTAAAGGAAAAAGCTTATATCCATTGGGATACCCTGTTAGAATTAAGATCCCTTAAGGATTTTTAACCAATTTTATACTTTATTTCGTCAAACTATTGGTTTGAAGATAAAACATATACGCTATTTAAACCGTATTTAAATAGACAGCAATTCCTTTTTATTCAGCTTTAAACCAAATACCATGTTATACAAAAAAATGAAATGTATTATTGGTAGGTGTTATTTGATACTTGCCATATTGGTTGGCACAGCCATAGTTACAAGTGCGCAGGAACAATTTATACAAGATTCTATCCCATATGATGATGTACGTGCTGATGAATCAGATCAAATTCAGAAGCAAGAAAAACAGAATAAGAACGACATTCCCATTGGGTTGTTTGCCTACAATAAATGGGTGGATTTAAACGAAAATGAAATCGTTGAGAAGAATGAGTTTTTTGGACTAGGGAAACAATCTTATGCCAAAGGAGAGTCTATTAGTGCTTCTTTGTACGATCCGGCAATACAAGAGGGAACAAACCTGAAACTTAGAATTTGGGATACAAGCGGAAACTTAATTCGAACGGTTCGTAAAAACTATACTACAAAACCTTTGTTTACCTATTCAAATTTCGATGCTTTTCTGCCTGTGGGAGAGTATATAATGACAATTAATCCAGCAGAATCGGGGAAAACATATCAGATTAAGTTCTTAATAAAGGAACCTAATGGCAATGCATTTGCAAAAATCAGAAAAAAACTACTCCCTGAGAGTTTTCATCTTTTTAAAGAATGGATTGATGAGGACGGAGATATGAAAATGGATAGTGCAGAGGTAATTGGTTTAAATCAAAGGCAATTTGAGCTAGGAAAAGTTGATTTTCAAGTTGGACTCAACCTTCCAATGAATAATAAACAAGTGGTTTATCAGATTTGGAATTCTACCTATGATATGATTGCGATGAATATTTCCCGAATGGATAGTTTGCAACATTATACCATGAAAGAAGATACGATTCATCCTGGCAATCAATTCTTACGAGTTTTAAAAAAGGTGCCTGAGGGTGAGTATATGATTACCGCTTCTTTGGATATGAAGGACCCAATACAATATCGAATATTAATACAAATAGGCGATTCTACTGCCAATATTGTTAAAACCGATGAGGCTGTAGCGGCCCAAACTGATGAAATACCAGAACTGGAAGAGGTAACAGAAGAGATTCCCGAAACTCCAGCTATGGCAATGAATATTAGTGAGAATGTTGAGAATTTGGCTCCAGAGTTCACCAAAGGTCAGGAAGGATTCTTCTTTTTTACAGGTTTTATTGATTTGAATGAAAACAACAAGCAGGAGAGAGAAGAATTTATGGGAGCCGATCAGGAGTATTATTATTCAGAATCGGAGAATGTGTTTGTTCAGTTTCATTTAAAGCAGTTTGTCAATAGTGAATTGAATTTGAAACTATTTAATACAGAAGATCAGCTGGTTCGTGAACAAATTGGGAATTATACCGAGTCTCCTTTTGTATTTAAAGTATCAATGCCTGATGAGCCTTTAATTCCTGGCGAATACAAATTAATTATGCAACCAGGTGGTTCGGAAATCAAATACCGATTGGAGCTTACAATTAAATAAGCTTACATTTATAAAATATAAAAACTCCCACTTGGCATTGTAGCTAAGCGGGAGTTTTACTTGATCTATAAACTATAAAGAAAACTAATTACTTTTTTATCACTTTTTTGGTCAGTTTAGAGCCATCTTCCATTTCGAAAATGAATAAATACATGCCACTTGCTAGGTTGCTAAGATTTATTTCTTCCGATCTATTTGGACTACCGATTGTTCTTACCATACGACCATTTAAACCATATATCTTAATCTGATCAACCCCTTTTAAATTTGATATGTATAGAATATCTTTAACAGGGTTAGGATACAGCTTAAGCTCTTTTTCCAGTATGTCATTTATTCCTGTCGTGAAAGCGATTACATCAGTATAATTACTATACACTTTATTTCCTGTAAGTAGTTCTCCTGTTTGGGCAACCGGTGTAACTGCAAAGCGGATGTATTTACCACCATCAGCATTAAGAAGCGTGTAACTTAAGCTTGTAGCACCCGAAATTTCGCTTTCATTTGTGCCTTGCGTATCGTCTGATCTGTACCATTGGAAAATTGAAGTGCCTTCTGCATCATTTTCAGGATCACTATATACATAGCTTGCAGTTAGAGTTTCACCTTCGGTAAGAGTTCCAGTTATTTCTACATTGCTTGCTACAGGTGCATTTACCAATGACACTACCTGTTCTGTATAGGTAGAATAAACTGTTTTACCCTCAAGTAATTCGCCAGTTTGTGCAACAGGAGTCACTGAGAATCTAATGTATTTGTTGCGATCATCGCCAGTAAGCTGATAAGTTGTATTTGTGGCACCACTTATACTCATTTCATTCCTACCATTGGTATCTTCAGCTCTGTACCATCTGTAAACAGATGCTCCTTCAGTATCTCCATTTACATCTGAGTAGGTATACGATGCGGTAAGAATTTCGTCTTCTTTAGCTGTTCCGGCAATACTAACATTACTAGCAACAGGTGCTGAAATAATATTAGGTTGAGTCAATTGCTTTGTAGTATAGACGTGATATTCACCTGGCTTAAGAGTAATGTTGGCATTTGCATCCGTTACATTAACCTCCTGACCAGAGAAATAATCATACCATGTTCCTGTTTTACTAAAATTAGCAGAAATACTACCTTCCTTGATATCAAAATTACCGATAATACGAACATCCATATCAGTATGGTTGATTTCGATACGCTTTAAGGCTTGTGAAGTAATTAAATTAAAATTATCTGATTCAAATGCAGGTTCTTTCTTTTTAATCTTTGCCAAGGCAGAAAATACCTGATATACTTTTTTACGATAAGGATCATCCTGATATTCCCATTTTACTGGTTTTTTACCAGTTCTTCCATTCTCGTCAATTGAGATATCGTATCCCAATTCCCCGAATTGCCAAATCATTTTTGGTCCAGGAATGGTTAGGAAGAAAGCTGCCGCAGTTTCTATTCTGGAAAGAGCAGTATTCAGACTTCTTACATTGTAGCCATCTAAAGATTTACCTTCATTAAGGTTACGATACATCATGCGTTCTTCATCGTGGCTTTCCATATAACTTACAAGCTTAGGTCCATCCCAACTTCTGCTTTTCCATGAGGTCCAATTAAAATCTGAACCATTGCCTATGGTTGCTGCACTATAATCATGATTGGCATTACCCCAAAGCATAATGCCATGAGCTGCCAGCTCTTTCTCTTCCTCATTATCCGAAAGATGCTCGAAAATAACCACTGCATCTGATTTTACAGCCCAAATTTCATTGGACATTCTCTTTAGTAGTCTAATACGATCATCATCTGGATCGCTTCCCCAATTATCTGATCCACTATTAGGATGTATTTTATTTGAGAATCCTTTGGTGAAATCAAAACGGAAACCATCAATGTGATACTCTTCCATCCAATACTTGTTGATGCGATCCACAAGGTCCTTAGTTGCCTGGGCTTCATGATTCAAATCATATCCCCAATGAGCAGCCGTGTTTTCGAAATTATGCTCCTGGTTGTACCATGGATTATTAGCTGTTGGTTTGCTACCATCAAAATACATGCGCAAGAATGGCGATTGTCCGTAAGTGTGATTCAACACCATATCCATAAATACGGCAATTCCTCTTTTGTGACATTCATTGACAAAGGCTTTGTAATCGTTTTTAGTACCATATGCTTTATCGGGAGCAAAATAAAATGATGGATTGTAACCCCATGAATCATTTCCTTCAAACTCGTTAAATGGCATTAGTTCAATTGCATTTACACCTAATCTTTCCAAATAATCTAAAGTATCAGTAACTGTCTTGATATTACCAGCTGCAGTAAAATCTCTTACATGAAGTTCATAAACAACCAAGTCTTCCTTTTTAGGCATGGTAAATCCAATATCAGTCCAGCTAAATGCTGTTTGTGCTGTTTGGAATACACTGGCAATTTCGCTTGTTTTTCCTTCCGGATAATCAATTAGATTAGGGTAGGTTTCGTCAGTAATGTATTTGTCATTCCAAGGATCTGATATTTTATCGGCATATGGATCTGCAATTTTAATGTCTCCATCAATAAGATATTGGAAAATGTACTCTTTACCAGCTTGAAGGTTATTAATGGTCACCCAGAAGTTATCACCATCCTTTTTCATTTGGTACATGTTATCAAGTTTCCAATCTGAAAAATCTCCAATGGCATATACATATTCCTTTTGGGGAGCATACAGAACAAGTGTTACTGAGCTATCATCAGTATAATTGATACCAGCAACAACATTGGCAGGCATACTTTCATTTACAACATCATCTCGAACGAAGAAATTAACTGTATCTCTTACCTCTTCTGTACCATCTGAGGCAACAGCTACCAATTCATGATTACCTGCAACATTAGTATTAATGATTTTACTAATTTCAGTTTCGGTGGTAGTTTCATTTTCAACCCCATCTAGAAATAGGCTTAGATTTGAACTGGCATTTGATTGTATTGTTACCTGCAAATCTTCATTTTTTTGAATGACTTTGTTGTTGGCAGGAGCAGAGAAGCTAACATTTAAGCCACCTTCGCTCACATCTACAAATATATCAGTTCCGCCATCACCTTTTCCTTCTTTTTGAGTATCCTCAGAACGGAATACGAAAGCCATTTTTAATATTTTTTCTCCATCAGCAACAGCATAGTATTCACGAATGCTTGGAGTAATCTTCAATTCCCACTTGTTATTTCCAAGTGAGGTTAATTTGTACTTGGCACTATTATCTCCCCATTCAGGAGCATATTTCCAGTCGGTATCTGATGTGCTTTTGTCAGTGATTACACCTGTATGGGCATAAACATCTCCGGTGTAATCCTTTAATCCTCCAGTTCCCAAAGTAGCGTCAAAAGTAATGGTTACTTCATCACTTTCGGTAGGAAAGGCGGGAGAGGTTGTTATGATTTGTGCCTGACTAATGAATGACATTAGCAGGAATATAAAGGTAAGGTATGTGTAAAGTTTCTTCATAATCAGAACTTTCTATTGATTGAATTCCGTTTGGTTTCAGTATAAAAAAATGCAATCAGCAACCAGAATAGTTACCAATTGCATTTAATTATTTAAAGCAGGGTAGCCTCATGACTACCCTACATGCTTATAGTTTTATTAAGGAGTTGTGATCGAACCAGCTCCAGTTAAGAAGTTAAGAGAGATATTGTCACCTGCAGTAACATTTACTCTTTCCTGATCACCACCAGTTCCTCTGAATTCAATTTTGTCATTAAGAACGATAAATTCAGCTTGCCACCAATCACAGTTTAAAGTTGGTGCATCAACATACATTCTTAATTCTCCATCATTAGGAACTCCATCAAATTTAATTACTTTATTGGTATTGTCAACAGTGAAAAGATCGGCAGGATCTCCACCATCCCATCCACCAAACACATTACCCATACCGTAAACCTTAGGCTCGGCAATTTCGATTGTGTTATTTGCTAAATCAACAACAACCATATAATATCCGGCAGTACCAGGAGCAGGAATATTAGTACTTCCAGTAGTGTAGACTCCATTGGTTGCATCACCATCTCTACCAAAGTCGTTACCTGCCCAAGCTGCTTCAGGAGCACATTTAAATTGACCATCACTATCCATCCATACAATTTTCCAGAACAATTCAGGATGACTGTGAACAGGAACAAATTGAAGTTTATTTTTCCAATCCCAGTTTTCATCATCTGGACCAACGCCGCTACCAGTCATGTAAAGTTCGGTTGGATAAACAGGCTTGGCAACAATTGAGAAAGTACCTGCGTTAAGATCAACAGTAATGGTATATTCAGCGTCACCACCGTCGAAAGTAATGTTACCATTAGCAGTTTTTGGACCTAAGATACCTGTGTTACCATTTTCTTGAATGTTACCCCAATCAAGGTCACCCCAGCTTTGTTGGCCAATAAATTTGAATAAAGCACCATCTTTGATTGATTTTTCAATAGTGAAAACACCTTCACTTACTTTAGTCATTGCAACAGCATTTTCAGGATCCCATTCAGGATCTGTAGAGTTGTAACCTCCTACCAAGTAAAGATTGTCATAGTCAAATCCATAAGTAGTTGACTCTACAACATGTGAAGTAATAGTAAGTGCACTTGATACAAAATCAGCTTCAACTTTATACCATCCTGTTTCACCAGTGAACTTAAAGTTTTCAGCATTGTCTCCAGCAGCTTCGATATTATCAGATTTTGTTGCGAATTTACCAAAGTTGTAATCATATCCATCGCTAGCCTGTTTTTCAGCAAATTTGAATAAACCATCTTTAGTAAGCTTCAAGTATTTGGTGAAAATGTCATTAGCACCATAAGCTTTTAATGCCTTTGTTACATCTGATTCAGAAGTAGCGGTTCCATAGATGTAGAATTCTGATGGAATTGGTACATCAAGGTATGGAGTTACTTTCATAGAAACAGCATTCGAGTATAAGCTATTTAGATCTTCATTTGCAAAAGCTCTAATTCTTGCTTCCAACTCTACTTGTTTCGCAGGAGGATATCTTCCTGATATCAACTCATTAAGACCTCCTACTTTAATTGCCGTTGTTGTTTCTGCAATTCTATCAAATTCCAATGGGTTGGCAAATTCATTACCCACAGTATCAATCTGAACGTAATATCTCACTCCAATAGGATCTGCGAAAGTAGATTCAGACCAGGTAAGTTCAACAATGGTTTCATCTTCGTTCTTTTTCATAAGAACCAGGTCAATCTCTTCTGCTAGTTCATTAAGTACCGGAGCGGTACCTTGAACTGGTTCTGTTACATTTGGCGTGTCAAAATCATCGTCGCAGGCAACGAATAGAACCGCCAAAAGTGATATAAATAAATATTTTATATTTTTCATGTTTATTTGATTTTACCAGTTTGATTAATAAAGTCAAGCTCTATAGTCTGTTCGCCTGCATTAACATTAACTCTTTCCTGATCATCACCAGCTTCTCTGTAAACAATCTTACCATCAAAGAATAAGAATTCAGCATGCCACCAGTCTCCAATATATGGGTGGGTAACGTGTAATCTAAGTTCTCCAGCTTGTAAAGATTTTGTCAAGAACATTTTCTTGTTCTCAGCATCTAACTTAAACTTGTTATCATCTACAACAGAATTAGTAGGCCAAACATTACCAATTGTAGGACCTGTAATGTATATGTTAGCAGGTTCTATTAGTAATTTGTTTGTTTCTAAATTAACACCAACGGTATAATAGCCAGCAGTTCCCGGAACAGGAATATCTTCACCTCTATTGTCAGTAGTACCTAATGTGTACTCTCCAGTAGCAGGGTCAGCATCTCCAATTTTACCGATTACTCCTTTATAGTTTTCATCCGAACAAAGTTTGAAAGTACCATTAGCTTCCATCCAAACAATTGTCCAGGAATCATCTGGTTCACTATGAACTTTATTGAATTTAAGCTTGTTGTTTTGTGCAACACGTCCTACACCATCACCAAATAGATAGAATGTTTCAGGAGCAAAAAGAATGTCCAAATATGGAGTAGTTGCAAAGCTAACAGGTTCAGAATAAAGAGTATCAACTCCTGATAAAGAATAAGTCATAACTCTTGCAGAAACATTTGCTTCTACATCTACGGGTAATAAAAGAGATTCAGTAAGAAGCTCATTTAATGCTCCTACTGTGAAAGTAAAAGAATCGTCTGCTGCGTCAATATCAAAAGTAACAGGGTTTGCAAAATCACTTGATGTAGCAAATTGAAGCTGATGAGTTGTAACAATATCCACACCGTATGATGCCGGAGTATATGTTATTTTAATTGACTCAGCTTTAATATCCTTAGAAATGTTCAAAGTTGAACCGAAACCTGTAATGTTACTAGCAGGCTCATAGTTTGAATCATTTAATTTGATAATATCATCGTCATCGCAAGAAAAAAAGCTTACTGCGAGAAGTAATATTAGTATGTATTTTATATTCTTCATAACGTATTTTTAAATCTATTAATAACCTGAGATATTCGACAGATTTGGATTCGCATTGATATCTGAAGCAGGGATAGGAAATACATTGTATTTGGCATTAGTTGATGTACCATTAGCAACGGCACCTTTCCAAGGCCAGTTGTATTCTCCACCTGTTAGTTTTCCAAATCGAATAAGGTCAGTTCTTCTATGGCACTCCCAATAAAGCTCACGAGCTCTTTCATCAAGAATAAAATCTAATGTAAGATCAGCTTCTGAGATATTTTCTGAGGTATTACCATATGCTCTTTCTCTTAATTCATTCACATATCCAACAGCAGTTCCCAAGTTTCCACCTTGACCACCACGAACAACAGCTTCAGCATAAACTAAATAGAAGTCTGCCAATCTGTACAATGGGAAGTCGGTATCAGGGAATGATAAACTCGAGCCTACAGAACCTGTTGAAGTAATGTTTTTAAACTTACGTAATGCATACCCATCTCTAAAGTTAAAAATATCAGCAATTTCAAGGTTTTGACCTTCTGTCCAAATTAAACCTCTTTTATCTGTTCCATCAACATCAGGGAAAAGATTTACAAAAGCAGAAGTAGTTCTGTTACCACCCCATCCGCCATCAATACCGGATTGTACTGCAGGCATGTCACCACCTACTGTTGAGTGAATGATAAATGTCATACCTCCCCATGTCTGAGAATTATTACCATCAGAGGCAATAGGGAAGATGATCTCGTTGGTTCTTAAGTGATTATCTGCTAAGAATAAATTCTCATAGTTTGGTTCAATAGAATATCCACCTCCAATAATTTTATTACTGTAAGTTATTGCTTCAGTATATTTTGGAGTTCCAACATAAATTTCAGCATTTAAATACATTTTTGCTAAAATTGCCCAAGCTAAAGCTTTATCAGCTCTACCATATTCATTGGTTCCTGGTTCCATTAAATCATCCTCGATAGTTGTTAATTCAGTTTCAATATAATCGAAGATTTGTTGTTGTGTGGCCATTTCTGGGAAGAAAAATGAACCAACTTCATCTTCTTCAGTTACGAATGGTCCGCGGCCAAACATATCCAACATATGATAATAGCTTAGAGCTCTTAATGCTCTTGCTTCATCTCTATAAGCTTTGTAATCTGGCTGATCAGTTGTCAGCTTAATTAGATTGTTACAATAGGCTATTTGAAGGTTAATACGATAGTACATTGCTCTTACGAATTCATTTGAACTGTCCCAATCTTGATCATGTAAATCTCTCAAGTTACCATCGTTCCAAGCACAAATGGCTTCGTCAGTTGGAAGTTCTTGGTGATTCCAAAGTAATCTTAAATATGATGAAAACCCGCCATTGATACTACTGATGTCTGGTTCTCCGTCCACAGCTTCTTGTCCACCTAGAATAAGACCTGCATAGCATTTTGCCAATAGTTGCTTATATGATTCCGCATCAGTTAAAACATTATCACCAGTTTTAATATCCTCATCAAGAGGTGTCGTGTCCAAATCATCCGTACATGATACCAATGCAAATATTAATGCAAATGCTATCAGGATGTAATTTGTTTTATAATATTTCTTATTCATTGTTAATGTTGTTTGCTAATTAAAACTTAACATTTAATCCAAACAAGAATGTTCTTGGTCTTGGATATACATCATTATCGATTCCTCCGTTAACTTCAGGATCTAAACCGCTATAATCTGTTATCACGAATGCATTTTGTACTGAAGCATACGCTCTTGCATTAAAATCAAAACCTAACAAAGGTTTCAACAATTTAGTAAAGTTATAGCCAAGAGTTATATTATCAATTCTTAAAAATGAAGCATCTTCAAGGAAATAGTCAGAATATTGCTGTGCAGTTTCGAATTGTGATTTGTTAATTTCCGTAGGTAGGTTTGTTAGGTATTCATTTACAGTCATCTCCTGATATCTACCTCCAACAATAACATTGTTGTAAATTTGTCCACCAATTCCAATTCTACCATTAAATCCAAAATCAAAATCTTTGTATTTCAAGTAAGATGAGAATCCCATATTTACATCCTGTGCAGGATCTTCTGCATAGTATCTGTCTTCAGATGTGATTTGACCATCTTTATTTCTGTCTACATAAAGTCCCTCAATTGGTTTTCCGTTGGTATCATAAACTTGCTCGTAAACGTAGAATGTATTCAACGCATGACCTACTGCATTTTTCTGAATTGTATTTCCAACACCTACTCCACTAATTCCACCAACATCAACACCTCGGTAGTTAGGATCATCATAGTTTGTTAAACGAGTAACTTCGTTTTTGTTATAAGCAAGATTAAAACCAACTTCCCAAAATAAATCTTCTTTATCAATTGCGATACCATTAATCGAGAATTCGAAACCATTATTTTCCAAATCACCAACATTGGTTAGCAATAGATCTGTAAAGTTAGTTCCTGCAGGTACCGGGATGGTATTTAAAAGGTCTTCAGTTTTACGCTTGTAAACATCGATTGTACCATTAATTCTGTTATTGAAGAATCCAAAGTCGATACCAGCATTATATGTGGTAGTCTGTTCCCACTGTAATCCTTCATCATATCCGTCAGGTCTAATTAAAGTATAAAATTGACCTCCAAATTGGTATCTAGTTCTTGAATCACTCAAACGATAAGTTCCTAAATATGGATAATCACCTTGATTTAATTCTTGTTGACCTGTCACACCATATCCTAAACGAACTTTAATACTACTAATAGCATCAATACTTTTCATGAATTCTTCTTCACTCATTCGCCAAGCAAATGCTGCTGAAGGGAAGGTACCCCAACGATTGTCTTTATGAAATCTTGAAGAACCATCTCTACGAAGAGTAGCTGTTAAGATATACTTATCTTTAAATGTATAGTTGGCACGACCAAAGAATGAAACTAAATAATTTTCGGTTTCATTTGATGAATCTACTATCTCTCCACCTTCTCTGTTAATTTCATAGGCAGTAGATTTTGACCAGAAGTGTTGCCACTCGTAACCTCCCATAACGCTTACTTTACTATCCAATGATGGTAGATCTTTATCGTAAGTAAGGAAGAAGTCTAATAGTTCGTTTTCTTTTTCTTGAGTATAATCTCTTCTTACACCATCAGATAGGTTTCTTACCCATGCAGCATCTAAATCTGTAATGATTTCTCCATCACTATCAGAGCGATCATATCCCAGTTTTAAACTAGCTTTTAAATCAGGGAAGAAGTGTAATTTGTAATCAGCTTGAAAATCAGCAATAACTCTCGATACTTCTGACTTATCTTCTCTTTGTTGTAATTGAGCAACAGGGTTACGTGTTCCATTTACGTTTCTAGAGCCATCGCTCATCAACCAAGTTGTATACCCTCCGTAAATACCTGTTTTATTGAAAACAGATTGAGTTGGGTCAAAACGTAATGCATTTCCAATAGCGCCTTTGTCAGCAAACTGATTTTCAATCATCATATACTTAAGACCCATGTTTAGTTTTAGATGGTCTTCGAAGAAACTAGGATTTACATTTAAGGTTCCTGTAGTTCTTTGCATTTCTGAAGTTTGCAAAATACCTTTTTGATCAGTGTAACCAATTGATGCACGGTAAGGAATGTTTTTAATAGCACCTGTAATACCCACATTGTGCTCATGACCAGAAGCATCACGATAAATTTCGTCTTGCCAATCTGTTGAAGCATTACCAAGTAAATTAGGATTTACAGAAGAATTTGTCTTTGCTCGTTCATTTACTAGAGCTCTAAATTGATCAGCACTTAAAACATCAATTGTTTCTTTAATTTTACCAAAAGAAAATTTTGCATCGTAAGTTACTTGAATATCTTGTCCGGCTTTTCCTTTTTTGGTAGTGATAAGGATTACACCATTGGATGCTCTGGAACCGTAAATTGCTGTAGCAGAAGCATCTTTTAAAACTGTAAATGTTTCAATATCATTTGGGTTTAATGAACTTAAAACATTGCTCATACCATCAATGGCTCTGTTGTCCAAAGGAATACCATCAATAACAATTAATGGATCGTTGCTAGCAGACATGGAAGATCCTCCACGAATACGAATTGTAGAAGCCGAACCAGGGGCACCTCCATCACTTACAATTTGTACACCAGCAACTTTACCTACTATTAAGTCTTGTGGAGAGCTTGTTGATCCTTGATTAAAATCATCTGAATTGACTGAAAAAACAGCTCCCGTTGCATCATCCTTTCTAACTTGGCCATAACCAATAACAACAACTTCGGAAAGGTTTTCGGTTTCTACACCAAGAACGACATTAATCTGAGATTGCTCTCCAACCAATATTTCTTGCGTTTTATATCCTACAAATGAAAATACAAGTGTAGAATTAGCATCGACATTAAGCACATATTTTCCGTCAATGTCAGTCGTAGTACCTATTGTGGTACCTTTAACTACAACGGAAACACCAGGTATACCCATGCCATCGTTTGCATCGGTAACAGTACCACTAACTGCTTTTTCTTGTGCTTGCAAAACGGTAAATGAAAAAACCGTAACAAGCATGAGAAGCAGTTTTCTTAGCATACTAATGTTAAGTTCCATAAATAGAAATTTAAGATAAATTAGAATTTAGTTAATAGCTTAGATATATTTTAAATACGATAAAGAAATATGAACTCAAGTTTCCGACTTTTTAGCTTCCTTCTTCAGCGTTTAAAATTATCTAAGTCTTAAGTTAGCCTTAATTTTTTCTATTACCAAAGATACGTAATGGCAAAATCAAGTTTTTAAATCATTGATATATAAGTGCAAATAAATCATCGCAATCGTTGCCGCAAACGTTTGATATGTAATTATGTCGATATGTAAATTTAGTGACTAAATTATAATGAATAAGCCAATGGTTTTGTTTTAATTTTCCTATATTTACAGATGCTACAGCAATTTTGATTGGGATAATTCTGATGTGTTCTTAATGTTTTGATAACATTGGAATTGTGTAATCAATTTGATTTATTAAATCTCTATAAAATATCAATGAGAAGCGGACAAGTAACGATTAAAGATATTGCAAAAGAATTAGGCATCTCTGCCTCTACCGTATCAAGAGCCTTAAAAGATCATCCTGATATCAGTGCAAAAACAAAAGAAGCTGTAAATGAATTGGCAAAAAAATGGCATTATAAACCTAATGCTGTTGCTCTTAGTTTAAGACATAGCAAATCGAATGTTATTGGAGTTATTATTCCCGAGATTGTTCATCATTTCTTCTCATCTGTAATTAGTGGGATTGAAAAAATTGCGCATGAGGCTGGGTATAACGTTATGATGTTTCAGTCCAATGAATCTTACGAGAGAGAAATGGCCAATGTGCAGGCCTTGTTGTCGAGTAGGGTAGATGGAGTGTTGGTATCTATGTCTAAAGAAACAAGTGACTTTAGTCATTTTAAAGAATTAAGAGATAATGGTATACCTGTAGTTTTCTTTGATAGAGTTTGTAATGAACTTTCTTCTGATAACGTAATAGTTGATGACTTTGCGGGGGCTTTTACAGCAGTAGAGCATCTTATTAATACAGGATGTAAAAGAATTGCTCATTTATCTGCACCACAACATATGCTTCTTGGGCAAAATCGTCAGAAAGGTTATAGGCAAGCCTTGATGAAACACAAGCTTCCAATTGATGACGAATTAATTATTAAATGCGATAGTTTTGAGGAAGCATTGGAGAAAACTCCAGATTTATTAAGACTTCCGCAACCACCTGATGCCATATTTGCAGTTAATGAGCTTACAGCAGCAGGAGCATTATCGGTTGTAAAGAAAACTGGATTTAAAGTTCCAGAGGATATATCTATTATTGGATTTACAGATGGTGTTGTTTCACGAACTTCTGATCCAGCTTTAACCACTTTAGAGCAACATGGATATGAGGTTGGCTTAAAAGCCAGTGAGTTGCTTGTTGGAAGAATCAAGGAAGGTGATATGGACTATGAGCCTGTAACCAAAGTGGTAAAGACCAATTTGATTGTTAGGGGATCTACTAAAAACTGATAATCGATATTAAAATATTGCAAGGAGTTGAGAAAGTTCAACTCTTTTTTTGTTTCTAAAAGTTAGAATATCGGCTTTTAAATTTAAAAAATGTAAAAAAATATAAAATTTGTTGCAATCGTTTGAAATAGGTTTTTTGGCCTGTTTTTACTGGATTTCAGAGAGGTTGAAGTGAAAAACTTTTTGACAGATTGCCGACTTTTGCGTACTTTTGACGCAGAGGGAAACCTCTTTTTCCGACTTTATTAAATACACTTCCTTATAATATGATCTCATTTCTGGATAATCGAAGGAGATGAATAAGATCAAATCCATTTTTTTAATTGTGATGTAAAAGTTAGTTGGTCTTAAGCTGTATTGTGCTAGCAATATTGTGGATCTTTATTAATTCATTTTGTTTCTTTTATCCTGGTGTTGTGATATAAACTGTTACTTTAAAGACAGTTTAAATTGAAATCAAACTTCTAAAAAGTAAGAAGAATTAATATCGATCAAATGAAGAAACAACCTCGTTTAAGCTTTTGGCAAATCTGGAACCTGAGCTTTGGATTTTTAGGTGTTCAGTTTGGATTTGCATTACAGAATGCAAATGCCAGTAGAATATTAACAAGTTTAGGAGCAGATCCTCATGAATTATCATTTTTCTGGTTGGTGGCCCCAATTATGGGATTGGTAGTTCAGCCAGTAGTTGGTGCAGCTAGTGATAAAACATGGAACCGATTGGGAAGAAGATCTCCTTATATTTTATTTGGAGCAATCGTTTCGATGTTGGCAATGTTCTTAATGCCTAATGCACCAATGTTTGTAAAAGCGGGAGGAGCTTTGGTATTTGGGGTTGTAATGCTTGCTTTAATGGATGGATCTTTTAATGTTACTTTCCAGCCATTTAGAGCATTGGTAGCAGATATGACGCCAGAAGAGCAACGAAATGTTGGTTATTCAGTGCAAAGCTTTTTAATTAACGTAGGTGCTGTAATTGGTTCTGCATTGCCTTTTATCATGACTGCTTCTGGAATTTCTAATGAATCAGCAGGAGGTAATGTTGCTCCTTCGGTAATTTGGTCATTTTATATTGGAGGTTCCCTTCTTTTAATTAGTGTACTAGTTACAGTATTTAAAACAAAGGAATATCCACCAGAAGAATTTGAGGCTTATAACGATATTACAGAAGAAGATAAGGAAACGAAAGAAAGTTTTTGGAGTTTGTTGATGAATATGCCAAAAACAATGAAGCAATTATCAATCGTACAATTGTTTTCGTGGTTTCCATTGTTTCTTTTATGGGTTTACTCTACAACCGCAATTTCTCAACATTATTTCGGTGTACCTATCGATTTTAATGCAAAAACAGAAACCAATAAGCAAATTTTAGATGCTTTTAACGAAGCAGGTAATTGGGTAGGTATTTGTTTTGCAGTTTACAGTTTGGTAGCAGCATTGTTTTCTATTGTAATGCCTAAGCTAATTAGCTTGACCAGTAGAAAAACAGTTTATGCAGGAGCTCTAGCTATGGGAGGTATCGGTTTTATATCTACCATGATGTTTAGCAATTATTACTTGCTGTTGATTTCTATGGTAGGTGTTGGTATTGCGTGGGCAGGTATTTTGGCTATGCCTTATACCATTTTATCAGGAGCGCTTCCAGCTAAACGAATGGGAGTTTATATGGGACTGTTCAACCTAACTGTAGTTGTACCTCAAATTTTAAGTGGTGTATTTGGTGGTCCAATACTTCGTACTTTTTTTGGCGGCAATGGAATTTACATTCTAGTTCTAGCCGGTATTATCATGATTTTAGGAGCGATATCTGTATTCTTTGTTAAAGAATCAGATAAATAACAAAAACAATTTATAAAAACTGATGGGAAAGATTAGTGCATGCATCTTCGATTTAGATGGTGTGGTTGTTGATACCGCAAAGTATCATTATATCGCATGGAAGAGTTTAGCAAATGAATTGGGATTCGACTTTACAGAGGAGGATAATGAAAGATTAAAAGGCGTGAGCCGTATGCGATCATTAGATATCCTTTTGGAAATTGGTGGAGTTGAATTGGATGAAAAAACAAAACTGGAACTGGCTGATAAGAAAAACAAAAACTATGTGGAGTATATATTAAAAATGACTCCAGATGAAATACTTCCAGGTGTTAAAGATTTCTTTAATGAACTTAAAGCTAAGGGGATCAAAATTGCCTTAGGCTCAGCTAGTAAAAACGCTATGACCATTTTAAATCAGTTAGAACTTACTGATTATTTCGATGCAGTTGTTGATGGAACACATGTTAGCAACGCAAAACCAGATCCTGAAGTATTCCTAAAGGGTGCTGAGTTGTTAGGTGTTTCTCCATCTGAATGTATTGTTTTTGAAGATGCAGAAGCTGGTGTTGAGGCTGCTATAAATGGTAATATGAAATGTGTAGGTATCGGATCGCCTGATGTATTGGGGAAAGCAAATATTGTTGTTCCTGGATTCGTGGGTTTTTCAATGACTCAATTAAACTTTTAACGATAAACAATTAACGCTTAGCAGTAATTGTTTGAAAAGTTAACTGCTAATAGCTAATTAAAAGAAAATCAAACATGAATGAGTATTTAAAGCATGATGAGTGGTGTATAATTGAGGAGGGCTTTAATCCTGAAAACCACCGTTCATCGGAAAGTATATTTAGTTTGGGTAATGGTAACATGGGACAAAGAGCCATGTTCGAAGAACATTATTCAGGCGAAACTTTACAAGGAACTTACGTAGCTGGAGTTTACTATCCGGATAAAACCAGAGTAGGATGGTGGAAAAACGGTTATCCTGAATATTTTGCAAAGGTATTAAATGCGCCAAATTGGATTGGTATCGATGTGAAAATTAATGGTGAAATGCTTGACCTTGCCAAATGTGAGGTGAGTGATTTTGTGCGCACTTTGAACATGAAAGAGGGAGTTTTAGAGCGTAGTTTTGTAGCTACACTTTCTAACGGAAACAAGGTGAAAGTTGAAGCCAAAAGATTTTTAAGCATTGTTACGTCTGAAGTTGGTGCCATTCGTTATTCTGTAACACCATTAAATTTTGATGGAAAGATTGGTTTCACTCCATATGTGGATGCCGATGTTACAAACGAAGATTCAAACTACGACGAACAATTTTGGAATGTTCTACAGACTAAGTCAATGAAAGGTGAAGCATACATTACTGCTGCAACTAAAAAACTTGACTTTCATGTTTGTATGAGCATGAAATATGAGGTGTTAAAGGATGGTCAGAAAGTTGATTTAAATCCTTCTTTAACTGAGGATGCCAAATATGTTGCCAATACAGTAGAAGTTGATGCCGAGCAAGATCAAGAGATTTCAATTTATAAATATGCAGCTGTATTAAGCTCATTAAATCACAGCAAAACTGATATTGCATCAGACGCACTTTCTGTAGTTGAGGCTGCTCAAGCTAAAGGCTATGGTGCTTTATTGGAAGAGCATGTTAATGCATGGGCTGACAAATGGGACCATAGTGATATTGTTATTGAAGGTGATATTGCTGCTCAGCAAGCTATTCGATTCAATATTTTCCAAATGAATCAAACATACACAGGTGAAGATGAAAGACTAAATATTGGTCCTAAAGGTTTCACTGGCGAAAAATATGGTGGATCTACCTATTGGGATACTGAAGCATACTGTGTTCCATTTTATTTGAGTACTTCGAAACCTGAAGTAACTCGAAATCTATTGATCTATCGTCATAAGCAATTACAAAAGGCCATTGAAAATGCAGAGAAACTTGGTTTCACAAACGGTGCTGCATTGTACCCAATGGTAACAATGAATGGTGAAGAGTGTCATAACGAGTGGGAGATTACTTTCGAAGAAATCCACCGAAATGGAGCAATCGCTTTTGCCATTTACAACTATATCCGCCACACAGGCGATAAAAAATATTTAGAAGAATATGGATTAGATGTGTTGATCGGAATTTCAAGATTCTGGAGTCAGCGTGTATCCTATTCTCAGGCAAAGAAGAAATATGTAATGTTAGGGGTTACAGGTCCTAACGAATACGAAAATAATATCAACAACAACTGGTACACAAATACCATTGCAAACTGGTGTATGAAATATACTCAGGAAGCTATGGCTCATGTGAAAGAAACCAATCCAGCACGTTTCGAAGAAATCATGAAGAACCTGAACTTCGATTTCGATAAGGAAACTGCAAAATGGAGCGATATTGTTGAAAATATGTACTATCCTGTTGATGAGGAAACAGGTGTTTACCTGCAACAAGATGGCTTTATGGATAAAGAGCAAATCCTGGCTGCTGACCTGGATCCGGCAATTCGTCCGATTAACCAGCATTGGTCATGGGATAGAATTTTACGTTCTTGTTTCATTAAGCAAGCAGATGTATTGCAAGGAATCTACTTGTTCGAAGATCAATATGATTTGGAAACAATTCGTAAGAACTATGATTTCTACGAACCAAGAACAGTTCATGAGTCATCATTGTCGCCATGTATTCACTCTATTTTGGCAGCAAAAATTGGTGATGAGGAAAGAGCTTACAATTTGTACCTAAGAACTTCTCGTTTGGATTTGGATGATTACAACAAAGAGGTACACGAAGGACTTCACATTACAAGTATGGCAGGAACATGGATGTCTGTTGTAGAAGGTTTCGGTGGTATGAGAGTTGTAAACGGAAGTTTGGTATTTAATCCAATGCTTCCTAAAGTTTGGAAATCTTACTCATTTAAAGTGCGTTTTAGAGGCAACTTGTTAAATGTAAGAGTTTCGGAAGATGGCGTAGGAGTTATTAATGAAGAAGGAGAAGCTATCAATATCTTCATTAAAGATGATGAATACAAAGTTGAAAAAGAAAGCAGTCTAGTAGTAGAACACGCTTAAATAATAGTTTTTGCAATTCAGGATGGTAGTTGATCTACTGTCCTGAATTTTAATATTAGTAATACTCATGATGAGCACTGTGAAAAGAACATTTTTCCTAATTGTATTTTTTTCTTTTTTTAGCCTGACTTCTACAGAAGCAAAAACAAAAATCGAAAAAATTGAACCAGAATTCTGGTGGGTAGGAATGGAGAATCCCAATCTGCAATTGTTAATTTATGGTCAAGAAATTGGAGATTATAAGGTAACATTGGATTATCCAGGTGTTATTCTGCAATCAGTGCAAAATGTTGAGAATGTAAATTACCTGTTTCTTAATTTACAAATTGATAAATCTGCGAAAGCAGGAAAATTTGATATTACATTCACCAATTCCAAAGGCAAGCAGCTAAAATATCAATATGAACTGAAGGAGAGAAAAGAGAATTCTTCAAAACGCAAAGGTTTTGATTCTTCGGATGTGATTTATTTATTGATGCCGGATCGATTTGCCAATGGAAATCCGGAAAACGATTCAGTTGATGGATTGGATGAAAAAGCAAATCGAGCCAATTTTGATGGTCGCCATGGTGGCGATATTGAAGGAATCATTAATCAGCTAGACTATTTACAAGATTTGGGAATAACTGCATTATGGAGTACTCCTTTATTGGAAGATAATGAAGCTAGAGGTTCATATCATAGCTATGCAATTTCCGATTACTACAATATAGATGCGAGATACGGAGGTAATGAAGCTTATCTTGAATTGTCAAAAGAGTGTAAGGAAAGGGGGATTAAGCTGATCCAAGACATGGTTTTTAATCATTGTGCCCGCGCTCACTGGTGGATGAAAGATCTTCCCCAGAAAGATTGGGTACATCTTCATGATGAATACACAAACTCGAATCACCGTAAATCAACCTTATTGGATCCACATGCTTCTAAAGTGGATAAAATCAAATTTTCGGATGGCTGGTTCGATAAAAGCATGCCAGACTTAAATCAACAGAATGAACTGTTGATGACCTACTTGATTCAGAATAGTATTTGGTGGGTGGAATATGCCGATTTAGATGGAATTAGAATGGACACGCATCCGTACAACGATCCACAGGAAATGTCCAAATGGGGAAAGGCTTTATTGAGAGAGTATCCTCATCTGAATATTGTCGGTGAGACTTGGTACAAGAATGTGGCCGACATAGCCTATTGGCAAAAAGATGCCTTAAATGTAGATGGGTACAACTCCAATTTGCCATGTGTTATAGATTTTCAATTGTTTTTCGCAATGGAAAAGGCATTTCTCGAACCTCAGCAATGGGAAAATGGAGTAGTTCGATTGTATAAGAGTCTTGCAACAGATTATTTATACAAGGATTTAAACAATATTCTGATTTTTACAGAAAATCATGATACCGATAGAATTATGTCTACTTTAAAAGGTGATCTTGATAAGTTTAAATTAATGAACACTTTTTTGATGACTACAAGGGGAATTCCTCAAATTTATGCCGGGATTGAAATTCTGATGGAAGGAAAGAAAAGTGATGGTGATGGAAAAATGAGAATCGATTTTCCCGGAGGTTGGGAAGGAGATGAAAGAAATGCTTTTACAGCCGGAGGAAGAACAAATAAGGAAAATGAAGCATTCAATTTTTTACAAAAGCTGCTTCAGTGGCGAAAAGTAAATCCTGTAATTCACACTGGCAAACTAAAGCATTATATTCCGGAAAATGATGTGTATGTCTATTTCCGATTTAATGATGAGAAAACTGTAATGGTTATTCTAAATAATGGTGATGAAAGTCAGGAGTTGAGTTTAGATCGTTTTTCGGAAAGTATAAAAGAATTTACAAAAGGATATGATATTTTGAGTGAACAGATCATTCAACTTTTAAATGGAAAATTGAAAGTGAATGGGAACACATCAATGGTATTAGAATTAAAATAGAAAATAGCTTGAGGGCATTTTGAGAAAGATTATGAGCTTATTACAAGGTTTTAGATTGAGATTATTCGTTTTTATTGCATTAATTGCAATATCAACAACTGTTTTTGCACAAAATAGTGCGAGAGAATTTCTTTCATCTCAATTAAGAGGAAAGGTTTTGGAAATTAAAACCAATGATGGTAAATATGAAATTCAATTCTACAATGAGAACATTGTAGAAACTGCATTTATACCGAATGGTGAAGAGAAAGGCGTTTCACATGCTGTTGTGTTGAAGCCTAAAGTTGATGGTCTTAGTCTGGTTGAGAAGAATGGTTCTATAGAATACATGTCGAAAGGACTTGCGGTGGAGATATCAAAGTCACCATTTTCGATTCAATATCTATATAAAGGAAAGAATCTGATATCAGAAAAAGAAGGATATACTAAAACCGACAGTACCGAAAATATTGACTTTACACTTGAAAAAAATGAAGTGTTATTTGGAGGAGGAGCTCGTGTTTTGGGTATGAATCGCAGAGGCAATCGTCTTCAACTCTACAACCGTGCACATTATGGATATGGAACCCATTCAGAATTGATGAATTATACCATGCCAGTTGTAATTTCTTCGAAGAAATATGCAATACATTTCGACAATGCTCCAATTGGATTTTTAGATTTGGATAGTAAGAAGAACAACACACTTCGTTACGAAACCATTAGTGGCAGAAAAGTATACCAGGTTGTTGCTACTGATACATGGGAAGATTTTACTTACCAATTTACAGAGCTTACCGGTCGTCAGCCAATGTTACCACGCTGGTCATTTGGTAACTTTTCGAGTAGATTTGGATATCACTCGCAAAAAGAAAC
This sequence comes from Marinifilum sp. D714, assembly GCF_030851345.1. GTDB lineage: Bacteria > Bacteroidota > Bacteroidia > Bacteroidales > Marinifilaceae > Marinifilum. The sequence continues at coordinate 22,840 of NZ_JALPNU010000019.1, read as the reverse complement.
GATAGAAACCATTGATCATTTCCTGAAAGATTCGATTCCGGTGGATGCTATTATTTTGGATTTGTTCTGGTTTGGAAAAACCGTTAAAGGTGAAATGGGAAATCTTGCATTTGATAGAGATTCATTTCCAAATCCTGAGAAAATGATCTCTGATTTGAATGATAGAGGTGTTAAAACAATTTTGATTACCGAGCCATTTATTTTGACTACTTCGGATCGTTGGGACGAGGCAGTTCGTGAAGGAGTTTTAGGTTTGGATTCATTGGGAAATCCATACAAATATGATTTCTTCTTTGGAAATACAGGATTGGTTGATGTATTCAAACCAAAAGCAATTGATTGGTTTTGGAATATTTACAAAGGATTGGCCAATAAAGGAGTTGCCGGTTGGTGGGGAGACCTTGGAGAGCCAGAAGTACATCCATCCGAATTGCTGCACGTAAATGGTACTGCAGATGAAGTTCACAATATTTATGGTCATTATTGGGCCAAATTGGTTTACGATGGATATCAAAAAGATTTCCCTGAGCAGAGACCATTCATTTTAATGCGTGCCGGAGCGGTAGGTTCTCAGCGATATGGTATGGTACCATGGACTGGTGATGTTAGCAGAAGTTGGGATGGCTTAAAACCTCAAACCGAAATTTCGTTACAAATGGGCTTGCAGGGTATTTCATACATGCACTCTGATTTGGGAGGTTTTGCAGGAGCAAATCTTGATGATGAATTGTACACCCGTTGGTTACAATACGGAGTCTTCCAGCCAATATTCCGTCCACATGCCCAGGAAGATGTGGCTTCAGAACCAGTATTTAGAGAGCCAACAACCAAGGCATTGGCAAAAAAATCGATTGAGTTAAGATACAAGTTGATGCCATACATTTATACCATGGCTTTTGAAAACCATCAAACAGGTTTACCATTAATGCGACCATTGTTCTTCGAGGAAGAAGACAATCAGGATTTGTTGCACATTTCAGATACCTACTTTTGGGGTGATGCATTTTTGGTGTCTACTATAACAGATGCAGGACTGAAAAGTAAAGAGGTGTATATGCCAAAGAATTCTGTTTGGTTCGATTTCGTTACCGATAAAAAGTATGATGGAGGTAAAGCTTATACAATTAAAACACAAAAGGAAAACATTCCTGTTTTTGTTCGTGGAGGATCATTTATACCTATGGTTCAAGGAATGAAAAATACCATTGGATATTCTCTTAAAAATATGGATTTGCACTATTATCGTGCTGCTTCGGTTAGCGAGAGTGAAGGCAAATTGTACAACGATGATGGAGAAACTCCTGCCGCTTACGAAAAAGGTGAATATGAGATGTTAAGATTTAATTCAGCTTACAAATCGGGCAAACTAAGTATTGATTTGATTAGTGAAACAGGAGATCATTATAAAGCCATTGATAAAAGGATTTCTCACACGATTCATAATATTGAGAAACAGCCAAAGAAAGTTAGGATTAATGGCAAAAGAGTGGATTTCATTTGGGATGAGAAATCAAATACTCTTCGTTTTGTTGGAGTGCTTAAAGCAGAAAAAAATCAAACCATTACAATAAAATTAGCTAAATAATGAAGATGAAACTATTCAGCATTTTTGCAAGTGTGTTAGTGTTGTTATCAGCCTGTTCTAAAGTTGATAAGAAAGTAGAAAAGAAAGATACACCATTTGTTTGGGAGGGAGCTAATCTTTATTTCTTATTGACCGATCGTTTTAACAATGGAACAACAGAGAACGATGTGAATTTTGAGAGAAATTTGCCAACCGGAAAACTACGTGGTTTTGAAGGTGGTGATCTAAAGGGAATCACTCAGAAAATTAAAGAAGGATATTTTACCGATTTAGGAATCAATGCCATTTGGTTTACCCCGGTAACAGAACAAATTCACGGAGCAGTTGATGAAGGTACAGGAAACACCTATGGTTTCCATGGATACTGGGCAAAGGACTGGACAGCATTAGATCCAAACTTTGGAAGTATGCAAGACCTGAAAGACCTGGTTGAAACAGCTCATGCCAATGGAATTCGTGTGGTTATGGATGCTGTGATTAATCATACAGGTCCGGTTACCGAGAAAGATCCTGTTTGGGAAAGCGATTGGGTAAGAACAAGTCCGCAATGTACTTACGATAGCTACAAAAATACCATTGAGTGTACATTGGTGAAAAATCTTCCTGATGTAAAAACGGAAAGCAATAAAGAAGTAGGTATACCAGAAACTTTAGCCCAGAAATGGAAAGCTGAAGGAAGATATGAACAAGAAGTAAAGGAGTTGGATGAATTCTTTGCTCGTACTGGATATGCACGTACTCCAAAGAACTATATCATCAAATGGTTGTGTGATTATATTGTAGAATTTGGGATTGATGGTTATCGTGTAGATACAGTAAAACATACTGAAGAGTCGGTTTGGGCCGATTTTCGTAAAGAATGTGAATATGCATTCGAGCTTTATAAGAAAAATAATCCTGATAAAGTTTTAGATGATAATAAATTCTACACTGTTGGTGAGGTTTATGGCTATAGCATCAGCCACAAGTTTGCTTACGATTTTGGAGACAAAAAGGTGAATTACTACGCCAATGGTTTTACAGATTTGATCAACTTCGAATTCAAGTACAATGCTCAATCATCATACGAAGAATTATTCTCTATGTATTCAGATATCCTTCATGGTGATTTAAAAGGATATGGCATATTAAACTACTTGACATCGCACGATGATGGTTCTCCATTTGATCAGAAAAGAGAAAGAACATTCGAATCGGCCACCAAGCTTTTGTTGTCACCAGGTACATCTCAAGTTTATTATGGTGATGAATCAGCCAGACCTTTGTTGGTTGAAGGAGCAGTTGGTGATGCTAACTTGAGATCGTTGATGAATTGGGATGAAATCGAAAATAATGCTGAAACACAAGCGATTTTAAGTTACTGGCAAAAGCTGGGACAGTTCCGTGTGAATCACCCTGCTGTTGGAGCTGGTGTTCATAAAATGATTTCAGAAAATCCATATGTATTCCGCAGAACATTCGAAAAAGGAGAATATCAAGATCAGGTATTTGTTGCTTTGGATTTGAATAAAGGATTAAAAGAAATTTCGATTGCTGAATTGGAAGATGGAACAAAATTAAGAGATGCATACTCAGGTAAGGAAACAGAAGTTAAGAATGGAAAAGTAAGCATTGATACTGAGTTTGATATTTTATTATTAGAGTTGATTTAGAAAAGAACATCATACTAACTAATCAAATTATTGAAATGAGAAGAGTATTTCAAACAGTTTTAAGTCTATTGTTGGTTGCAGGAACTTTGGCTTCATGCCAGAATAAATCTGCATCAAATAAAGTAGCAGAGGAAAAGAAGGCGGAAAAGCCTTTAGAGTGGAGTAGAAATGCTAATATTTACGAGGTAAACATTCGTCAGTACACTCCTGAAGGAACGATTAATGCTTTTGTTGAGCACATGCCACGATTAAAAGAAATGGGCGTTGATATTCTTTGGTTAATGCCAGTTTATCCAATTTCTGAAAAGAATCGTAAAGGAAGTATGGGAAGCTATTATGCTGTGAAAGATTACCGTGCAGTTAATCCTGAGTTTGGTACAATGGAAGACCTGCAGAATCTTGTGAAAAAAGCTCATGATATGGGAATGAAAGTAATTCTTGACTGGGTAGCAAATCACACTGGTTGGGATAATGTAATCATGGAAGAGCATAAAGATTGGTATACTCAGAATGAGAAAGGCGAAATTGTAATTCCTGAAGGAACAGATTGGAGCGATACTGCTGATTTGAACTACGATAATGAAGAAATGCGTAAGTACATGATCGGATCGTTGAAGTTTTGGATTGAAAATGCAAATGTAGATGGATTCCGTTGTGATGTTGCAGGTATGGTTCCAACTGAATTTTGGGAAAAAGCACGTATTGAATTAGATGCTGTTAAGCCTGTATTTATGTTGGCAGAAGATGGTGGACATGAGCTTTTAGAGAATGCATTTGATATGGGTTATGGATGGGAATTTCACCATATTATGAATGAAGTTGCCAAAGGAGAAAAGAATGCCAATGATATGGAAGCATACTTCCACAAAATTGATACTGTATTTCCTGCAGACTCGTACATTATGAACTTTACTACCAACCACGATGAAAACTCTTGGAATGGTACAACTGAAGAGAGAATGGGAGAAGGTGCTAAAACTTTTGCAGTTTTGACCTTTACAATGCCAGGTATGCCATTAATTTACAGTGGTCAGGAAGCTGGTTTGAACCACCGATTGAAATTCTTCGAGAAAGATGAGATCGATTGGTCTAATCTTGAAATGTCAGAATTTTACAAAGAATTAATTGCTTTAAAGAAAAACAATAAAGCACTTCAAAATGGAGTGAAAGGTGGCAAATTGGTTCGTATTCCATCGGATCAGAACGAGAAGATTTTTGCTTTCTTACGCGAAGCTGAAGGAAACAAAGTTGTTGTGATTTTGAACCTAAGCAAGGAAGCTATAAACGCTACTCTTGAAATGGGAGAAAATGCTGGAAATTATGCTTCTTACAAGGATGGTAGCAAGCATGATTTGGCTGCTAAACTTGAGGTTGAATTAAAACCTTGGGAATACAGAGTATACGAAAAATAGTAAAACCGTTTCCGATTTTTCGGAATCCGATATCCCAATGATGGCCGCTCTTTTAAGGGCGGCTTTCTTTTTATAAAATAGATTTTTGCTCAAGAACACTAATTACCATGCTTTTGTAATTGCGCCCAATGGGTATAAGTTTTCCTGCAATTTCGATATTGCTAGAAGTATAACTTTGTATTTTGTTGATGGATGCAATAAACGATCGATGTATTCTTAAAAAGGATGATTCCGGAAGTTTCTCCTCAATATTACTGATGGTATTTAGCGTTACAATTTCTTGTCCATTTTCCATGTAAATGGAAACGTAGTTTCTCAAACTCTCGATATACTGAATCTCATGCAAAAAAACTTTTACCATACGTTTCTCTGATTTGACAAAAATAAATGGCTGTTCCGAAGATATTTCCTCTTTTTTTTCTGGAATTTGAAACTGTGGTTGATTGATTTTAAAATATCGGTTTATGGCTTTAATAAAACGACCAAAAGGAATCGGTTTAATCAAATAATCCAGCGCTTCCAATTCGTAACTTTCCAATGCAAATTCTGAATAAGCAGTTGTGAAAATCACACTTGGAGGATTGGATAGGTTTCTTAACAATTGAATACCTGTTAAACCAGGCATTTGAATGTCAAGAAATAATAGGTCGATTTGTTTCGAATTTAGAACCGATAAAGCTTCTACCGCACTCTTGCATTTTCCTTCCAATTGTAAATAATCTATTCTATTGATGTATTCTTCAATCACATCAATAGCCAAGTCTTCATCATCAACAATTAAACACTTTATTTTCATCGCAATTTTAAATTTAAGTGTACCGAATACGAATCTTCATTTGCTGTTATCTTCAAATCGTGCTTCTCGGGATAGATTAAAGATAGCCTCCTTTTTACATTTTGCAAGCCAATTCCTCCAATTACAGATTCTTGGTCGGAGCCAGATTGAGGAATGCTATTTTCAATATTTAGTTTCAACTCATTGTTTTTTACTCCTAAATCTATGGTGATCCAAGCATTTCCATCGAAACCTTTTGTGCTGTGTTTAAAACTATTTTCAATAAACGGAAGGATAATCATTGGAGCAATTTGATTTAAACCAATATCTCCCCAAATGTTAAAACTGAGATCAATTCTATCGCCATATCGTATTTTTTCAAGCTCCAGGTAACTTTTGATGCTGTCAACTTCTTTCTGAAGATCAACACTTTTTGAGTTGGTTTCATACAGCATATATCGCAGCAGCTCCGACAATTTTAGGATTACATCCAAAGATTGATCAGACTTCTTTAAAATTAAAGAATACAAGCTATTTAAAGTATTAAAAAGAAAATGGGGTTGAACCTGATTTTTCAGGAACACCAATTCAGCTTCAAGCTTTTCCCTTATAAGATGTTGTTCGTTTTGTTGTACTTTATTAACATGATCTACCAGTTTTAGAATAAATGGAATGGCCATCACCGTACCCAGGTTAATCGAGCTACGAATAATCTGTACATAGCTAAATATTGGCTGCACTTCAAACTCTTTCAAATAGTATTTCAAAATGATGTAGTTGTCTGTAAATCGTTGTGTAAACGAAACGATAATAAGGGAAATTCCAAATAGCAAGATAAACTTGCCAATTTTTCTTTTGTACAGAAATTTTGGGAACAGGAAATAAATCACCCAATACACCAATGCAATTTTAGCAGGAAGATTTATTAGCTCAACCATCATTGTTTTTCTGAAATTCATGTCGTAGCTTCCCCAGGTAACCGCAAAGAAGAGCAGGTAGAATATCCAGTAACTAATGTGTTGAACCCATTTGTTATTTAGGATTTTAGCAAAATTGTTTTTCTCTGAACTTATGATTTGCATATTGAGTTTTTGCGTTTGGATATCAATTCAATGCTATTTTACCGTATTTTTAATTACAAAGCAAGTTTGAATCTGTTTTGCTTGGTTTTTCAGGACCAAATACAATTTAAGAAGGTAAAACAGTCAAGATTTTAGGATAAATTACAATCTGTTTCTATTTAGGCATTACATCCCATTAGAAATGTATTCTGTTAAAATAAATTGCTAAATTATGAAGACTTCCATTACTTAGGGCTTGGGTTGGAAAAATATCAACAACCAGGTAATTCAAAACTTATAATATGAAACGTTTATTATTGGCATTAATCACGGTTTTGTTTTTAGGAAACATTACTGCTTCAGCAAAAAATAAGATTGATCATTTGGAACCTGCATTCTGGTGGGTTGGAATGAAGAGTCCAAAACTACAATTGTTGGTGCATGGCGAGAACATTTCAGACTTGAAACCAGAATTGAATTATGATGGAGTGAGTATTGAAAAAGTAAGTCGAGTATCAAATCCAAATTATTTGTTTGTTGATTTACTAATCGATAAAGGAACAAAGGCTGGTGAATTTGATATTCTTTTTAAGAAAGGAAAGAAAACAGCAGTTACATACAAGTATAAACTTTTAAAAAGAGAAGAGGGCTCAGCAGAAAGAATTGGATTTACTCCAAAAGATGTGATGTACCTAATTACTCCGGACCGTTTTGCCAATGGTAATCCTGGTAATGATAACGTGAAGGGTTTAAGCGAGCAAGCTGACAGAAGCAATTCCAATGGTCGCCATGGTGGCGATATTCAAGGAATGATCAACAGCCTTGATTATATATCAGATATGGGATTTACTGCCATTTGGGTGAATCCTTTGTTAGAAAATAATCAGGATAAATATTCTTACCACGGATATTCAACAACCGATTACTATAAAATTGATGGGCGATATGGATCGAATGAGGAATATCAGAAGCTATCTCGCTTGGCTAAAGAAAAAGGCGTTGGCTTAATTATGGATGTGATACTAAACCATTGCGGATCGGAGCATTGGTGGATGAAAGATATGCCATCAAATGATTGGATAAACAACAAGGGTGAGTTTATGCAGTGCACTCACAAGCGATCAACAATACAGGATAGTTATGCATCTAAAGAGGATTTGAAACAGTTTGCCGATGGATGGTTTGTAAAAACAATGCCTGACTTGAATCAAAGAAATGAGTTCATGGCAACTTACCTAATCCAGAATGCAATTTGGTGGATAGAGTATGCTGGTCTTTCAGGAATTCGTGTTGATACTTACCCATATTCGGATACAGAATTTTTAGCAGAATGGACCGGAAGATTAATGGAAGAATATCCAAACTTCAACATTGTTGGAGAGGAGTGGAGCACGAACCCTGCAATTGTATCCTATTGGCAAAAAGGGAAAGTAAATCACGATGGTTATAGATCGAATTTACCAAGTTTAATGGATTTTCCATTGCAAAATGCAATGGTAGAAGCATTGACCAAAGAAGAAACCTGGGGTACGGGTTGGATCAAGCTATATGAAATGTTGGCAAATGACTTCCTGTATGCCGATCCGGGTAATTTGGTGATTTTTCCAGATAATCATGATATGGCTCGAATTTTTGATCAGGTAAACAGAGATTACGATTTGTATAAAATGGCAATGGTATATACATTAACCATGCGTGGAATTCCTCAAATTTATTATGGAACCGAGATTTTAGCAAAGAGCGATGCAGGAGGTGATCACGGAAAGCTACGAACTGATTTTCCAGGCGGATGGAAAGGCGATAAAGTAAATGCATTTACTGGCGAAGGTTTGAGTGCTCAAGAAAAGGATGCGCAGAACTTTATGAGAAAACTGATGAATTGGAGAAAAACAAGTGATGTAATTCATAATGGTAAATTAATGCACTATGCTCCTGAACTTGGGATTTACTCTTATTTCAGATTTACTGATGAGGGAAAAGTAATGGTGATTTTGAACAAGAACAAAGAAGCTGTTCAAATGGAAACCGCCAGATATCATGAAATGTTGAATGGCAACGAAACAGGCAAAGATGTCATTTCAGGTAAAAACTATCGTTTGAATGGAAGTATTGAGGTTCCGGCACGATCGGCCTTAATTTTAGAGATAAATTAGAAATAGAAGTTAGAATGGAAGAATCCCTTGGTAATTTTACCAGGGGATTCTTTTATGCCTTTATTTCTTTTCCTTTTTACTTTTTGTTTTTTCCTCCTTCGAATCCATTTTTAGCTCTTTGGTATTCCTTGGCAATACCTCTTCAGGGAATGGGAACAAAATGGTTGAGTTCTTCTCAGATGCAATATTAGCCAAGGTTTGATACAATCTCAATTTAATGGCAGATGGTGATTGGTCAATCATTTTACCTGCAGATAATAGGTTTTCTGCAGCTTCTTCTTCAGCCAAAGCAAGAATGACACGGGCACGGCGCGAACGCTCAGCTTCAGCCTGATTGGCCATCATACGGCGCATATTCTCAGGCAACTGGATGTCTTTAATTTTTACATCAATAATAACGATTCCCCATTCCTGGGTTTCCTTCTCAACAATGGTTTTGATGTTTTTTCCCATCTCTTCTCGTTTCGATAGAATGGTGTCTAGCTCTACCTTTCCGCAAACATCGCGCAAAGCAGCCTGAGCCAATTGCATAATGGCAAATTTGTACTCTTCTACTTCCAAAACGGCTTTCTCCGGATCATCAATTTTAAAGAAAACCACCCCATCAATGCTACAAGGAACATTGTCCTCGGTCATTACCTCCTGTGAATCGATATTGATGGTAATCACACGTATATCAACAATATTAACCGTTTCTACAATGGGAATAATCCAGTGGAATCCTGGATTTAGGATTTTAATGTACTTTCCGAATCGGAATTTTAAGGCTCTTTTGTATTCGAAAATAATTCTAATGCCTGCAAAAAAGAATACTACAACTGCCGAGAATAAAATAAGTAAAATGTCCATGAGAAATGTTTTTAAAGTTGAAACGGATTAGAAGAAGTAAGTTTGAGAAGTGCTCTAATGAATAGTATTATCCAATGATGATCGGCGTTTATTAAATTTACGAAATAATACTGATTAGCATTTAAGACTATTTATGATTTTTAGTGGATAGCTCTAATTTGCCTATAGCTTGTAAGGAGAGGTATAAATGAAACCTACTTTGTTCTTACGCGCCCAAGATTCTTTGTTTACTTTCTCATCAATGGAGAAAGTAAAAGCCTTTCGGCTTGAGCAAAGCAAAAAGAAAAGATAGGATGATTCTTGAAAATTATGTGGTATAACTTATTACGAAAGTTTAAGAGAATCATAAGTTTACATTTGGTAAGCAGTTTTTTGTTTCGTAGATTCAACTTAAATTATTGTAATGCAGTACCATGAAAAACCTACAAAAAGTAATAGAAAATTACATTCTAGCCTATAATCAGTTCGATATCGAAGGAATGATTATGGATTTGCACGAAGATGTAGTTTTTGAGAACATTTCAGAGGGAATTTTGACTTTGCGAACAGAAGGAATCGATGAATTTCACACTCAGGCCGAAAAAGCCATGAATTGTTTTAGCCAGCGCGAGCAAATTATCAGGAATTGGGACATTCAAGTGGATAAAGTGGTAATTGATATTGATTATAAGGCCACTTTGGCCACCGATCTTCCCAATGGAATGAAACAAGGAGATATCCTACAGATTTCGGGACAATCTGAATTTGTTTTTGAAGAGGATAATATAATTCGGATTGTAGATAGAGCATAAAATGGTAATTTGAAATTATCGATGTATGCACAAAAGCTTGACATCTAAATTTTAGCGCGGTATCTTATAGGTTAATACACAAAAGTAAGACTATGCCTTTATTTAAATCATCACTTGAAAAAAGATTGTGGCTATACGCACTGTTGGTATGGCTAGCCATTTTAACCAGCTTGATTTTTGGATATCCCTTGCTGCAGAAGCTGGGTGCTGAGAATATGGAGGCGCTTATTTTTATTCTGTGCATGATTATTATTGGGACCACTGTTATTTTACACACCTTTCGTCGTGCCAACGACAAGAACGATACCGTTACCGTACTTGGCATACTGGCAGTCTTCATGATGCTATTCCTTCGCCTTGGCTTGGCCGAGCGTTCTCACCTGATAGAATATTCGGTGCTTACCGTTTTTATACACCGTGCTTTACTCGAACGCTATAAGGACCAATACAAGGGTTTTACAATTGCACTATTATCTTTGCTACTTTCCTTTTTAATTGGAGTGTTCGACGAATGTGTGCAGGTATTTATTCCACGCCGTGTGTTCGATATGGCCGACTTTCTTTTTAATGGTTTGGCTGCAGGTATGGCCATTGGAGCCAGCTTGTTGTGGCAATGGATTCGAAAGAAAACGGCTATGCCTCAGTCTCGACCGAAACGCTAAAGGCTGACAAGTTTTTCTCCATCTTATTTCTCGAATTATTATTTTGTTAAGCGGTGTTTGTTTTGTAGATTTATGGAGTTTAAAACCCAAATCCATGAAATACAACTTACTTTTAATACTATTAGGATTCTCTTTGTATGCAAATGCTCAAAGTAATAAACTCATCGGTTCTTGGTTCTGGAGTGAAAGTGAGGACTACGATGTATTGGTAAAATACAATGAGAAAGAGTGTCAAATTACAGGTTTAGGAAAAGGAACCAAATCAAAGATATCGGAAAGGTATTTTCTGTATGAGGTAAAAAATGATACGATATTGTATAAAAATTACTCAGAAAATAATGATACTCTGTTATTTTCATATATCCTTTCTGAAGTAAATGATGCATATCTAAAAACGATTGACCCAAACGATGGTGCTTGTTTTAATTATAACAAGATTTCTTCTGAAACTCCAGAAATAGAACCTCATAAGCTTAATGAATTTTATCAGCACAATAATGCAATTGTTTTTGTAGCAGACACTGAAATTGATAATTATAGAAATGCTTTAAGTGTTGGATATATTAATATTGATGATAGTTTTAAAGAAACTTTGAGAAAATTAGGGAAGCCATATAAGGTTATGGAAGGGAATGCAGGCCTTAAAAATTATATATTCCTTATTGATCGACTTGAGAATTCAGACAATTATATGGTTGTTTCTGCTAAGTCCGATACCATTCAGGCTATCCAAATTACAGGAAGTACACGAAATGAAAAGTTTAAATTTTCGTCGGTACGTTTGGGCGATTATTCAAACTATGTCTATCAAAAGTTTGGAAATAGATTTAAGGAAAGACGGGTCGAACAGATTAAAGGAATTAGTTGGGACTATTATCCATTCACTTTTTCATTTGAGTTTGTAGAGGATAGAGTGTATTCAATTCGTGTGTACCGTTGATTAATAAGTTATGAAGCTGAATAAACTATTTACATTCATTGCATTTATTTCTTGTTTAGGAATTTCGGCTTGGTTGATTACCGATTTTTTTGGAGTATTAATCATGTTTCTAATTCTATATCGATGGATTATCATACCCTTATTAATTCTATATCTGATATCCATTATCGAAACCATTTTTAGCCTGATAAGAAGAGGATACAAGAGCAATCAAATTAAATTAACCTCACATCTTATAACTTTAATGGTTATAGGAGCATTGGTAATTAATAATACCGATCTATTCAAATCACAGAGTGTACTTAATGCTACCTTACATGATGATTTAAACCATTATACTTTAACCTTAAGAAAAAACGGGAACTGTGAAATAGATTGGATTGGTATGTTTGGTGTAAGTGGTAGTTATGAGGGAGCATATAAAATGAAAGGTGATACCATCATTTTTACAAAGGTTCCTTATGAGAATGATTTTATTCCTGATACCGTTTATTGGAATAGAGAAGAACAAGCCATTTTTATCACCAAAGACGATAAGGGGAATTTTAGTAATACTAAAAGCTTTTTGAATCATTTCGAGGTAAACTCCAACTAAAACTTGAAAAATGAAATTATATTTTACTACACCTAAAGACGAAGAACTGGCTCACGAAGCGAAGGAAGGAATTATTATTGCTAATAAAGAAGATGCGATTAAATTATGTTCCTTTTTTAGAACAGTTGAAGAGCATTTAAAAAATAATGAATCTTGTCACATGCACTATCAAGATTTTGTTGAAGGTTGGAATGCAGATAAGGATATTGATATTGAAATTAGTGTGGAATAATACAATTCTCCCCTCGCTGGTGCGCAATTCTATCACGTTACCAGAGGTAAGGCTTAACTACACGACAGGAGGGAATTCTACTTATATAAAATTCTAACGCAACTAAATAGAATTAAAAGCATCTTCATATAAAAACAAAGTTATGAAACACCTAAAATTAGTTTTGATTCTGCTTTTAGTTACATTCATAGGATGTAATGATGAGGATATGTCTCAATTAGAAACGCATGTTGATTACATTGAAATTGCAAAAAGTGAATTATACGGCAATGGAGAGGAAGGAATTTCTCAATCAAATATGGTAATTCGAAATGAAACCGATTGGGAAAATTTAAAGAATCAAATGGATTCATATAATGATGTCACAGACAATTTCAATGAAACAGATATTGATTTCGAAACCAATATATTAATTGCGGTGTTTTTAGAAATCAAAATGAATGGTTATGAAGTAAATATTAAAAAGGTTACTGAAACAGAAAATATAGTAAGTGTTTCTACAACAGAAAATGCATTTATATCTTCAGTTATCTGTCAGCCATTCTGCATTATAAAAATACCGAAAACAGAAAAACGTATAATATTTGAATAAAACTACATATTACAGTCAAGGTGCAGTAGTATACCAACCGCTACATTTCACCAAAAACCAAACAATCATGAAACCAAGCATCAAAATATTCGGAATCCTATTGATACTGGTAGGAATATCATTGCTTTTTACCCCCGAAATCATCTTTGGTTTTTTGGAGAGTAATAAGGGGGCGTTTGGGGTTTATTGGCTTGCCATTTTGGTGCGCTTGGTGTTGGGAGCTATTTTAATTCTATCGGCTAAAGAGTCAAAACATCCGCTTGCTGTTAAAATAATTGGTGGCTTGTTTGTGCTTGCTGCACTCATCTTTTTGTTTATGGGTCAGCAAAACTTTCAGGAGTTCATTGCTACTGTGCTTAGCGCATTTACTTCTTACATTCCTCTTGTAGGGTTGGTGAGCATTGCCTTTGGCAGCTTTTTTATTTATGCTTTTACTGGGCGAAGTATTAATGACTAAGTACATTATTACAACTTTTCAAAGAGTTGGGTTATTGCAGTTGGAAAAACTCCAATTGCAGAATATGCATATTACATGCTAACCTATGCAAAACTAATTGAGCGAACTTCGCAATTAATCGAAAAGATTAATGAATCAGGTTTAAAGAGTGTGTTAAAAGAGAAAGATGATTTGCGTGCCACAATTTACAAAGTGGAGGCCAAATGAAATCGTCGTCCATGTGCACAACAAGCCGGTCCATTAAATGTTAGTGCGGCTTTAGATCAGTATGGAATTCAAATTATCAGTGATAGTTATCTCAACGAAAGTGCGCAACCGAATCGCTGCATACAAAAGAAAAATTGAGGCGGATGCTGATGTTCAGTAGTTTATAAATTTGTGTTGGACCTGACAGACCTTATTGGCTGTCTGTTTTTTTTATGTCCATATGGAAAAGTTTAAAATAGGATTGCATAAGAGTGTTTGGTTTCAGGATTTAAGACAAAGAGTGAAAAAAACATTTTTTTTATTGATACATATAAAAAGATTTTGTTCTATTCAAAGAATAATCATAACTTAGATATACTTCGAACTACTTAAATGAAATTTATGAATACAAATAATTTAAAATAGATAAGAAAAATCTCACAAACTAAAATCCATTCTATCTAGCAATAAAATGAATCATCAAGCAATACTAAATTTAATTTTTAATTCACATTTATCAAAGAAATGGCTGTTCTTGAAAATGTAGTTGATGGCGAAAGAATGATTCTTTTCTGCCAACACAGTATTGGTCGTGATTATCACAATCGCTGTGTAATCCAGGAAAGAGATGTTTCCAGAAATCATGCAATTATTCATTGGGAAAATGGGAATTGGTATTTAACTGATTCCAGTAGAAATGGTACACTTTTAAATCAAAATATGATTTATCACAGCAGTACAATCATTAAAAAAAACGATATCATTCAATTTTCCATATACAAGCGTACTGTATGGAAGTTGATTGATGATAGTCCTCCGAGTAGTTTTCTGGAACATAAAACTTTTTCCAGATCCTATATAGAATTAAGAGATGGAGCTATTTTTTTGGAAAATAATGATGCTAAAATTTTATTCCGAAATTCGAATTCCGATTGGGTAATTCATGACCAAGAAGGTGAGAAAATACTAATTGATGGTGAATTATGTATTATTGATGATGAGGAGTATATTTTTGTTGAAAATGAGAAATTGGAGGAAACTAGTAGAAAAATAGATTTTAGCGAAGAGGCTTGTATAAAATTACAGATAAGTAATGATGAGGAGGAGGTGACAGCACGAATTCATATTAATGATTTTATACTTGATTTGGGTACTCGATCCTATAATCTATTGCTTTTGTATTTGATACGAATTAAGCAGGATGATAGGGTGAGTGGATTGAATGAAGAGGCTAGTGGATGGGTTGATTGTAAAGATGTAATTCGGGATTTAAGTAAGGAAGTACTCAAAGAAATTGATGATTTTTATATCAATAATTTAATTTACCGATTGCGGAAAAAACTAATGGAATTAGAACCTTATGGACATTTATTGATGAACATTATAGAGCGAAAAAAAGGAAGATTGCGATGTGGTTTATCAAAATTTGAAATTCATAAGGACTACTTATTTATTACCAATGAAGAATAATTCCTGAATCGTAACTTATGAACAATTCAGATCATTCCCGTTTGAAAAACTCTCTCAAAAATCAGTACCAAATCCTTGAGAAGATAGCCGAAGGTGGATGTGGATGTGTTTTTAAGGCGAAGCAACTAAGTACATTACAATTAGTTGCTATTAAAACCTTTAAAAAATTCTCATGCCATAAGGAGAGGTTGGCGATGGAAATAAAGCAACAATTTGAAAGGGAAGTAGAAATTTGTGCTCGAGTTAATCATCCCAATATTGTTCAGTTAATAGATAGGGGCTTTTTGTCTGATTTTGAATTTTATGTGGTGTTTGAATACTTACACGGGGAAACCTTGAAAAATTATATTTTAAGAAATGGTTCTCTAGCATTTGATAATATGGCCAACCTAATGGGACAAGTATTACAGGCATTGGTTTACGCACATAAAAGTGGAATTGTTCATGGCGATTTAAAACCAGAGAATATCATGATTATGCAGTATGGAGAAAACTTTCACGTAAAAGTGTTGGACTTTGGTAAGGGACATTTTGTTAGTGATATAAAAAATCAGAACGGCGAAGTTATAAATACAAACTGTTCTTTTGTTTCTCCTCGATACAATGCACCCGAACAATTAAGAGGAAAATCGCCCGGTTGTTATTCCGATTTGTATTCATGGGGGTTAATCGTATTGGAATGTATTACAGGTAAGGCTGCCATAGGGGGCTATTCTGAAAGAGTGATTTACAATGAGCAATTAAGTTCTGAAGACCTGTTGGTACCCAAAATAGTAAAAGAGCACGATCTGGGGGATTTGTTGCAAAAAGTACTGAGAAAGAAATGGCATGAAAGATGCAATGATTCAATGAAACTACTAAAAGAATTTTCCAGATTGCATTATACAGATCTTCCCTTTTGTTTAACACCTAATGATTCAAATTTTAAAATGAATAAGGATCATACTATATTTTTTCGTCCATAATTTACGTTTACAAATGTTTTGTTTAACAATTTCTTTTTGCGATATAAGGGATTGTGTATATTTCTTGTGTGAATAATCTTCTTTTGATGATGAATGTGTGATATACTGTGATATATTTTTATTTGATTAAATTTTAGACATTTGATTTAAGCTTTAAAACAACACGATCGATCAAGTAATTGCAGTTTTGTTTTAAGTACATGTAAGGCGTTTTCCGAAAAGCCCATTTTTAAATAGAGTAGGAATAAAAACAAATAACAATGTCAAAGGTTAATTGGAATAAAGGTAATTTAATTGAGTTATCACAAGGAGATACAGCCATTTGTGCAGGTAATTTGAATTATGGACAACTTTATTGTTTGTTCTTTTACAATGCAGCAGGAAATGATACACCTACTCCGGTTCATATTGTTGGAACTCAAGGTCAAGCACCTGTTGTTGTTAATGTTCCAGGAACAACTCAAAATCAGGGGTTAGCCGCTCTTTGTTTTGTTGATGGAAGTGAAACCAATACAATTTCAGCATCTGTTCTTAATGGAACACCAGGTGCTAAAATTCAGGCTTTTATAGGTAGTGTAAAAATGCCTCTTGATACGAGTGGGATTAATAACCGACAAATACCAATGAATGGCCAAATGCAGTCGTTTACAAAGTTTACACGTTACTATGGAGTGCCTGAGTCACATTGGTATTCAGGAAGAATTCAAAGTAATATTAATCAATTCATTTCTGTGCAATTCACTGAGAGAAAAGCTACCGTATTTGTAGTGAATCAACTTGTAGATCCTACCTTAACCATTGGTTATTATGGAAACTCTAAGAGTTTAGTAACGATTGATTCATCGAATACAGAGTATAAAGATTTTAACTTACAAGGTAACGGACAGCAATTTGTTTGGATTAATGCTGATAGTATTCAAAATAGCAATTCGGCTAGTATTGTAATACAATCGCTTATGGCTATTTACAATGAAAATATTACACAGCAAGCAGAAGCTTTAACAAGTTATGTGTAGTTGGTTGTTAAATTACCTCTTTTATCTGGACGTTTCACTATAGGCGAAGCGTCCAGTTTTTTTATGGGGGTAATAATGTGTGAGGCTTAAGTTTTGT
The DNA here is from genome assembly GCF_030851345.1 of Marinifilum sp. D714. Classification (GTDB taxonomy): domain Bacteria; phylum Bacteroidota; class Bacteroidia; order Bacteroidales; family Marinifilaceae; genus Marinifilum. The sequence continues at coordinate 5,350 of NZ_JALPNU010000019.1, read as the reverse complement.
TGTACATTCACAATAACCCGGTGTATCATGGCTTTTGCGATCATCCTATTGAATATGGTTGGAGCAGTTATATTGCTTGTACTAGTAACAAACCTACCAAGCTAAAAAGAGCAGTTGTAATCGATTGGTTTAACGATTTGCAGAATTTTAAAGAGTGCCACAACCAAGCATTGCAAGCTGATAAGATAGACGAGTGGTTGGGCATCTGATAGCGAGAATGTCTAAGCATTTCTGGAGAGGTTAAAGGATCAGGAGGACCTGTCTGGTTTCGAAAACCTGACAGGTCTAACTAATAATACGAACATTTCCATCTGTTAATTGTATATTTATTGTTACAGTAAATATAAAATCGATGAACACAGTATTACACAAAGCCAACACAAGAGGACATGCCAATCATGGATGGTTGGATTCCTATCATACTTTTAGTTTTGCGAATTATTACAATCCCGATAGAATACAGTTTGGAGTTTTGCGAGTAATCAACGACGATACCGTTGATGCTGGTAAAGGCTTTGGGACTCATCCTCATGAGAATATGGAGATTATTTCGATACCATTGGAGGGAGAGTTGGAGCACAAGGATAGTATGGGGAATGTTGCAAGAATAAAAGCAGGAGATATTCAGGTGATGAGTGCTGGTAAAGGAGTTTACCATAGCGAATACAATAAAAATCATGACAGAGCGGTTCAATTTCTACAGATTTGGGTGATTCCAAATCAACAACAGGTAGAGCCTCGCTACGATCAGATTTCTATAGCCGATATTTCGGAGGAGAATCAGTTTAATCAAATTCTATCTCCAAATGCCGATGATCAAGGGGTTTGGATTCATCAGAATGCCTGGTTCAATTTGGGACAGTTTACTGCTGCCACCGATAATCAATATCAATTGCATTCAAAAGATAATGGTGTATATGCTTTCGTGATTGAAGGAAATGCGATTTTCGAAAATCAGGAATTACAAAAACGTGATGGCTTTGGTGTTTGGGGAACAGATACCATTTCGATAAAAGCCAATAAAGATTCAAAAATTCTTTTGATGGAAGTCCCAATGAATCAATAATCGAATTAAAGCAACAACAGAGAATAGCTCGTAGATTTCACTATTTTTGCAACAAAATAAGAAGCTATGAGATATTTCCTGATGATTTTGATTTTGTTAGTGGGTTGCTTAATGCCAATACAAGCCAGTGTGAATGCCAAATTGGGTACTTTTCTGAAAGCACCATTAATGGCTGCTCTTGTAAATTTTGTGGTAGGTGGATGCATCTTGCTTTTTGTGGTTCTTGGTATGCGAACACCCAATAATTTATTGCAAGCAGTTAAGGAAGCTCCTTTTCATGCCTGGATAGGTGGTGCAATAGGAGCTGTGTATGTATCATCAGTTATTTTCTTGGTGCCACGTTTGGGAGCGGCCTTAAGTTTTGCTCTAATCGTATTGGGACAATTGGCTTTCTCATTGGTAATCGATCACTTTGGCTTGTTTGGAGTTTCTGTTCAGCCAATCAACTGGGGAAAAATACTGGGAGTATTGTTGATATTGGCTGGAGTTTTGGTGATACAAAAATTTTAATAAAAAAATGACCCTTCCAAATTGGGAAGAGCCATTGTATTTTGAGCTATGGGTTGAAATTACATGACTATTCATTTATTTCTTAAGTACCACATCGGCGGCCTGTAAAATTTTCAATTTTAAATTTTCGGGGTAATCTGGTCTTTCCTCTAAAAACTTGCGTGTGATATCGCCAGCTTCTTTCGATTGGTGGCCGCTATAGCTAACACTTAACCAATTGTAAGGGAAGAAAATATCACCGGTTACCTGAATTTCTTGTAACAATTCTAATGCTTGTGGCAAATAGTTCAATGCTTCTTGCTCTCTTAATGGATGATTCAAATAACGCAAACCTTCCAAAGCCCAACGCTCAATTTGTCTATTTTCTTCATTCTTTAAACTTTCAAAGAATGCTTTGCGAACTTCAACATCTGCGGAAAGGGCAGGAGCAACAAATTGCATCTTCTTCTTACGATCGGGATTTTGGATTCTTTCTGTTTGAGTTTTGATCAGTTCATCAGCTTTTTCAGGCATTTTAATTGCCAGATTACAAGCCAATGCAGTTGCTTTGGTTTCTGAAAGACTAAAACCGCCAATGGCAATTTCTTCTTTCCAAACTTTGTAAAGCTGAGATAATCTTTCAGGAGTTTCGGCAACACTACTCAAGGCAGAATACAAGCTCGATTTTTTACTCATGTCTTTCTCACTGCTTAGTCTGATCCATAGACTTTCTTCCAATGTTTTACCGAGCAGCTTTCTTTCGTTGGGGTTTAGATCTAACCAGTATGCTGATTTTAGATAGGAAAGCATACGTTCCAGAATTAGGCTGTTCTGTTCCTTTTCAATTTGTTTTTCAACGGCAGAAACGAACTCTTTGCCACTAACAATTCCTTCGCGTAAATTCTCATACAGATTGATTAATGCAATACCTCTTGCCAAATCATCTTTAATATTATCAAAATTATTCAGTAGAAAAGTTTTGCTACTGTTATCCAGTTTAAAAAATCCATAGGCATCACCTTTTGCATTGGGTATAATATAGTCGGGTACAGCTAATCCATTTGCTTCTTCAACTTCAACTATAGACTTATCCATTGTGAACTGAATCAATTTGCTCGACTCTTTGTATCCTAGTAATAAGTTTAAATCTTGAGTCCAGTCGCCAGGATTTCCTTTAGCATCTGTTTGAGAAATGCTTAGCTTGCTGATTTTTCCATTTTCAGATTCAATATTGCACTCAATTGTAGGTCTTCCTGCTTTATCCACCCAAACCTTGCTCCAATGTTTCAAGTCGAATTCAGTCGTAGCATCAAGAATAGCAATTAAATCTTCCCAACTTGCATTTCCATATGCATAGTCTTTCATGTAAGTCTGCAGACCTTTCTTTAAGGCTTCTTCTCCGGTAATATTTTCAAGCATATTCATCACAATAGGAGATTTGTGATAGATAATTGCTCCGTAAACGGTTCCTGCATCTTTTAGGTTTGGTAAAACTTGATTTACCGGGTTAGCACCAGAAGTTCTGTCTACGCTAAATGAGCTTGGAAAATGAGCCATTTGAAACTTTAGATCATGGTTCATTTCCGGAAAGCTTGGGTTTGTAATTTTATCTGCAAGGAAATTGGCAAATACTTCTTTTAGCCATACCTGATCGAACCATTTCATGGTTACCAAATCGCCAAACCACATGTGAGCCGTTTCGTGCGCAATTAGGTTTGCTCGAGCCAATAATCTGTTTTTGGTAGCGTCTTTATCCAAAAACATTCTTGATGCATTGTACAAAGTTGCACCAGTATGTTCCATACCACCATATTGGAAAGAAGGAATTACCACAATATCATATTTTGCAAAAGGATAGGGAACATCCGTATATTCTTCGAGCCAGTCTAAGGATTCAAACAAGATTCGGAATATTTCATCGGTGTTATTGGCTAATTTCTTAGGATCTGTTTCGCGGTGGTACATGGTGTGTTCACGACCATTATGCTCTCGGGTAATGGTTTCAAACTTACCGGCTACAAACGAGAATAAATAGGTAGGCAGAGGTTTCGTTTTGGCAAACTCGTAGGTTGTTCTGTCACCGTTTTCCTTTACCTGGTTTAATTTTCCATTCCCCATGGCTTTCCAATGAGATGGAACGCTTAGGCTAAGTTCAAAGTTTGCTTTAAGGTTGGGTTGATCGAAGCATGGAAATGCCGTTCTTGCGCGATCAGGAACGAATAATGTATATAAAAATTCATCATTTCGATTCAATGATGTATTGCCTGTAATAAATTCAAGCTCAATGTTATTTTGTCCTTTCTTTAGCTCTTCCTTCGGGATAATTACATGTTCTGATTCGAAACGGTAAGCAGAGACTTTTCCGTTTGTCTTAACCGACTTGATCAAGCTGGCACTCTCTCGGAAATCGATTTGTAAATCCTGATCTGTACTCGCTAAATTGAAAATGATCTTGTTCTTTCCAGGTATTTCTGCTGATTTTCCTTCCGGGATATCAAATTGAAGTTGATATTCCAAATTCGAAATGTTCTTTTTTCGATAATCAGCAAGAGTTTTTGCTATACCTGTTTCAACAGGAAGAGTTTTTGTGCTCATATTGCAAGCTGATAATAGCATACAAAAAAGAAGCAATAGTGTTAGTTGTTTGTTCATTTTTGGAGTGTTAGATTTTCCGCATAAAGATAATACTATCGAATTGCAAATGGAGTGACATTTGTTGCTTTGCACAAAAAAAGCAAAATCCAGTTCATGAATTTTGCTCTTCGAATGATATTTGATCTGATTATGCTTCTCTGTAGTTTGTACTGTCGAAAATTTTATTGGCATTGGCTGCAATAAAACCAGAGAATAGATCGCCAGATTCGTCGGGATAACGAATAGCAAATTCATAAAAGCAAGCAGGAATATCGTAAGTGCCTTCTTCAAAATCAACTTTAATAATATCCGATAAGGTTGAAGACTGTTGCAGGTAAACCTCAGGAGAACCTTTGATTTCGCCTCCAGACGTATTCATAGGATATCCATTATCTTTTAAAAACTGATTTACTTTCTCTATTGTATCAAACTTTTTCAAAGCATTAATACTAACCGTAAAATGATTTACTCTGAATCCATGCACATATAGCCAGGCTCCATATTCCGATTCTTCTCTTAACCTCTGATACGTTTCATACGAAGGTTTGCTCCATACACTACCTTTAAATATAAGATCTGGATCTGCATAGTAAGCATTACCCACGGAATTAAGTCTGTTTTTAATAATCTTCTGAAATTCTTCTGAAAATTCAGATAGAATTAGTTCAGATATAAAAACTCTTGGAGCTTCTTCGGTTGGATGTTCCAAATGAACCGCATTTAAGTGCTTATCGTCGAATTTGTATTCGCCAGCATATTTATATCCTGCTTTCAAAAATTTCTTAGCCAGAACTTGTATGTTCATTCTAGGATCATCAAAAGTACGAAATGCTACATGATCGTTCATAACAATTTCTCCTTCGTTTGAGAATAGATCATGTATTGCTTGTGCAGATGGATTTTGAGCTGTGTATCCTTTCCAAAGCTCGTTAAAAAGTTGTTGTTGCATAAGTGTGATTTTTATTTTGACTTAATTAAGATACGAATAAAAATCGATGCCAAACAAGATTTTTTGGAGCAATAAAAAAGCCTTCGACTCAAAAGAATCGAAGGCTTCATTTCTTCAGCGGTCCGGACGAGACTCGAACTCGCGACCCCATGCGTGACAGGCATGTATTCTAACCAACTGAACTACCGGACCAAAATATTTTAAAGAACTAA
>NZ_JALPNU010000018.1 GCF_030851345.1 Marinifilum sp. D714 | reverse complement strand
GATATACTATCTACAAAAAGTGGCACAACTTAGACCGAAATCAGTGGCACACTTTGCTCCGATATGAGTGGCATAAGTTCGAGCGATTTATCCACTAAAATTTTGGGTTTGAGGTCAAAAAATTATTGTTAACATTAAACAGCACTTGATAAGCCATAGAAACCTTTCAGGTCTGATCTAATATTTTTTCTACCTTTGCAAGCAAATTCTAAATTTAGAAATCAGCATATCATACCGATTATTAAATGAATATAGCCTTAAGTTCATTTCATTCCTTCACGCTTATCATTTATATATCGGCATGCTATCACAATAAATTTACCTTACAGGCAATATCATGCAGGAAAACAAAGCACAAGGAACCGATATCTCAACATTGGGAGAGTTTGGTTTAATCAAGCAATTGACAAAGGGCATCGAGATAAAAAATAGCAGTACAAAAGTTGGTGTTGGCGACGACGCTGCAGTACTGGATTATCAGAACAAAAAGACAGTTGTGACTACCGATTTGTTGGTAGAGGGAATCCATTTCGATTTAATGTACACGCCATTAAAACACTTGGGATACAAGAGTATTGCCGTAAATGTTTCTGACGTGTATGCCATGAATGCTTGCCCAAAGCAGGTTACTGTTTCCATTGCCATTTCGAAGCGCTTTACCGTTGAAGCCATTGAAGAAATTTACGATGGCATTCGTTTGGCCTGCGAAAATTACAATGTCGACCTGGTTGGTGGCGATACTACATCTTCTTTAACTGGTTTGTGCATTTCTGTAACAGCCATTGGCGAAGCTGAAGAAAATGAATTGACTTACCGAAGTGGTGCTAAAGTGAACGACCTAATCTGCGTAAGCGGAAATTTAGGTGCTGCCTATGCTGGCTTGCAATTGTTGGAGCGCGAAAAAGCAATTTTCGAAAATAATCCAAACATGCAGCCTGATTTATCGGGTCACGATTACATTTTGGAACGCCAGCTGAAACCTGAGGCCAGAAAAGACATCTACGAAAGATTAAAAGAAGCCCAAATTGTTCCAACTTCTATGATTGATGTTTCCGATGGATTGTCATCGGAATTGATGCACATTTGTGAGGAATCGAAAGTGGGCTGCCAGATTTACGAAGAGAAAATTCCTGTAGATTACGAAACTCATAAAATGGCCGAAGAGCTAAATATGAACTACAGTACTTTCTCGCTAAATGGAGGTGAAGATTACGAGCTGCTATTTACGGTTCCGTTGGATAAATTCGATGATGTTGAGAAAATTGAAGATGTAAAAGTAATCGGCCACATTACCGAAGCATCGAAAGGCATTTATTTGATGACTCGCGATAATACTGAGATTGCTTTACAGGCTCAAGGTTGGAATCCTTTGAAGGAGGAGAAATAAATAAAAGTAACAACACATAAATGTAGCCCCAAGTAAATATCTTGGGGTTGCTTTTTCCATATCCTTTAATCGCAAAGGCAAGCTTTTATTGTTTTTTTAAGCTCAAATAACTATTGATAAAATCCTTAGGATCTTTTTTTATCAAATTCACCAACTCTTTCCTGCCCAGTTCTTCGTCTATGGTTCTTGCCATCAAGGCACCTACTCTATACCACAACCTCTTCCCATTTGAAAGAGATGCAATCAATTTCCAATCACTGTCTTTAAAATCTCTATCAGGTTGATTAAAAAAGTGGTAATAGATTTGAAAATACTCCTTTTCTAAATTCTGCATCATCAAGGAATCATTCAAACAAACATAGTCAGCATCGGATTTCATGGCATTTTCTTTTAATCTTACTTTTAGTGGAACATAGGTAGCCATACCCTCTAATTGTGTTGCCAAAGCTATAAAATCAATTGCATCTGAATATTTCTTTAAATCTAAATGAGGCATGGGTTTATTGCTACATTCAAAAAAACCTGCATGATGCAGCTCATGTAGCATATAATATCGAATTTCACCAGTTTGACTTAAGTAGTGTGAATGAGCAAGATTGACACTTGCATTTTTACCGTATACAACCCCCAAATCGTAACCGTAAGTAAAAAACAAGCTCCCTGTAAATTGGAATTCATCTGGCAAAAACTCTTTACATCGCTCATAAATGAAATTATCATGCAATACCTGTTCTTTTGCATTCTTCAGATTTCGTTTAAATCGATCCAGCTTTAATCTTTCTTTATCCAAAGGATGGAGTAAATATTCAACCAACTCCCTATTCGAAGATTTAGGCACATTATAATTGAACTTCTTGGCATGATTCATAATATGATCTACAGCCTCTAATCGAGATATTTTAGCTAAAATACATGTGTCGCCAGTTTCGAGATATCGAATCGCCATCTCAGCAAAAGAGAAATCATATTTTAACTGTCCTTTCTGAATAATGGAATTCTTATCACAAAATGCATTTGAACATACAATCAATAGCAGTGTTAGAATTAAAAATTTTCTCATTCTGTTTATCTGATTTTTTCATTTTAAGACGCCCCGTAAAATAAATCGGTTACACATATTCAGAACAAAAAAAGGTGAGACCCTCATACGAAGATCTCACCTTTTTAAATATCCTAGCTGTTGTATAATTTACTCAGGGAAGTATCCTCTCATGATACCACGCTTAGAGTTCTTCACAAACAGAATAATTTCGTCACGCTCTGGTGAAGCAGGCATTTCAGCTTCGATAGCTTCCAATGCTGTAAAGTTGTTCATACCTTTTTGGTACAAGTAACGGTATACATCCTGAATTTCGCGGATCTTTTCGTTACCAAACTCGCGACGACGCAAACCAATTGAGTTTACACCGATGTATGAAACCGGCTCGCGACCAGCTTTTACATATGGAGGAATATCTTTACGTACCAAAGATCCACCCGATACCATAACGTGAGAACCAATGTGCACAAACTGGTGAACAGCTACCAAACCACTTAAAATTGCAAAGTCGTCGATTACAACCTCACCTGCAATCTGAGTTGCATTACCAATGATACAGTTGTTACCCACAATACTATCGTGTGCAATGTGTACGTAAGCCATTAAAAGACAGTTGCTACCAACAATGGTTTTGCCTTTAGCTGCAGTACCACGGTTAATGGTCACACACTCACGAATGGTTGTGTTATCTCCAATTTCAACAGTAGTTTTCTCACCACGGAATTTTAAATCCTGTGGAGTAGCACCAATTACTGCTCCAGGAAATACATTACAGTTTTTACCAATTCTGGTTCCTTCCATAATGGTTGCATTAGAACCAATTCTGGTACCCTCTTCAATTACTACATCCTTATCGATAGTTACGAATGGCTCAATCACTACATTATCAGCGATTTTTGCCTCGGGATGTACATATGCTAACGGTTGCTTCATTTTTTTATTTGTTACGTGTTACACAAACTTCGACCACACCCGAAGTTTGCCTTGTAGTAGTTAAATTTTATTTGTTCTTTGCGATTTGAGCCATAAACTCACCTTCAGCAACAACTGTATCGCCAACAAATGCTAAACCGCGCATGTTAGCAACTCCCCTACGAATTGGTGACAAAAATTGCAATTTAAAAATCAGAGTATCTCCAGGAACAACTTTCTTTCTAAACTTGATGTTGTTCTGAGTTAAGAAGTAAGTAGAATAGTTTTCAGGGTCTTCTACCTGACTTAACACCAGGATACCACCACATTGCGCCATCGCCTCTACCATAAGAACACCTGGCATTACTGGTTCTCCTGGGAAGTGTCCTACGAAGAAAGGTTCGTTCATAGAAACATTCTTTACACCTACAATTGTATCATCCTGGATGTCGATAATTTTATCAACCAATAAGAATGGAGGACGGTGAGGTAACAATTTCATTACCCCGTTAATGTCTAAAACAGGCTCTTTGTTTGGATCATAAGCCGGAACTGAATCTTTTCCCATTTCTTTTTTTATTCGTTTGATTAATAATTTTGCCATTTGGGTATTTGGGCCGTGACCAGGACAAGAAGCAATTACTTTTCCTTTGATGAACTTACCACACAAAGCAAGGTCACCAATCACGTCTAATAGTTTGTGTCGAGCACATTCATTTTGAAAGTAAAGTTCCAGATTACTTAAAATCCCCTCCTTTACTTCTACACGCTGATGGTCAAATAGGTCGGCAATACGATCCAACTCTTTTTGTTCCATCATTTGGTCCATAATAACAATCGCGTTATCAAGATCTCCTCCTTTAACCAAATTGTTATTCAATAAAAATTCCAATTCGCGTACAAAAACAAAGGTACGACACATCGAAATTTCATCTTTATAATCATTCAATGATGTCAATCGTGCATACTGATTACTCAACACTTTCGAGTCGAATGAAATCATGGTATCCACACTATATTCACTATCTGGAAGGATTGTTAATTCCGAACCACGAGCTTCATCTTTGTAAACAATTGGTTCTTTAACAACATAGTATTCACGCTTCGCCTCCTGCTCAACAATTCCTACACTTTCAATTCCTTCTACATAGAATTTTGCACTTCCGTCTAAAATTGGAGGCTCTGGAGAATTCATCTCAATCATACAGTTGTCAACCCCCATTCCGTACAATGCCGATAAAGCATGCTCGATGGTTTGTACTTTGCATTCTCCTTTTTCAAGAACAGTTCCTCTTGATGTATCCCCTACGTATTCAGCACTTGCATCAATTACAGGTTCTCCTTCAAGGTCCACTCTCTTGAACTTGTATCCATGATTTTCAGGAGCAGGTACAAACTTGATTGATACTTCCAATCCAGTATGCAGTCCTTTTCCTGTTAAAGTAAATTCTTTCGCTAATGTTCTCTGCTTATCAGCCATAAACTTTCAATATTTTTTCTGTTTCCGGAAAATGGAATCTCCTATTTTTCCTCTTCCAGCTTCTTTACTTGCTTCTCTAGATCCATAATCTGCTCTCTCATCTTGGGCAGATTTTTAAACAGCACATATGATTTTTGATATGGTCCGAATTCAAAAGCAGGTGATCCCTGAAGAACCTCTCCTTTTTTCTTGATATTTCTTCCAATACCCGATTGTGCAGCAATCTTCACTTCATCAGCAATCGACAAGTGACCAGCAATTCCAACCTGACCACCAAACATACAATGTTCGCCAACCTTAGAACTTCCTGCAATACCTGTTTGCGATGCAATTACAGTATTTTCACCAATCTCAACATTATGAGCAACCTGAATCAGGTTATCCAACTTCACTCCTTTACGGATAATAGTTGATCCCATGGTTGCACGGTCAACACAAGTGTTAGCACCAATCTCAACATGATCTTCTAAAATCACATTACCAACCTGTGGAACTTTCTTGTAATCATTCGCTGATGAAGGTGCAAAACCGAAACCATCAGCTCCAATTACCGAACCTGAATGAACGATACAATCTTTACCGATTTTACAGTTTTCATACACCTTAACTCCTGAGTTCAGAATGGTATTGTCACCAATAATTACATTATCACCTATATATGTGTGCGGATAAATTTTTACGTTATCACCAATTTTTACATTGCTGCCAATGTATGCAAATGCACCAACATAAATTTTATCTCCAATGGTAGCAGATTTACTTACAAAAGAAGGCTCTTCGATACCCACTTTTTGCGGTTTGCTCTGCTCATACATTTCCAACAACTGGGCCAAAGCCTGGTAAGCATCTTCTACGCGAATTAAAGTAGCTTTTACTTCTTGAGCTGCTTTAAAATCTTTGTTCACTAAAACAATAGAAGAGTTTGTTGTGTAGATATGATGTTCGTACTTGGGATTTGCCAAAAAAGAAAGAGTTCCCGGTTTACCTTCCTCAATACGAGATACATTGTTTACGGCAACTGACCCGTCACCATCAACTTCACCGTTTAGAAACTCTGCAATATCTTGCGCTGTAAAATTCATTTGTTCTGGTTTTATATCAGATAACAAGCTCTTTTTATTAATAAGAAAACTCGTTTTTTATTGAGCACACATCGTCCAATATATCTGATTAATACGAAAAAAATTTCTGCAAATCTAACAATTATTTCATGCACATAAAATTTTTTTGCTTTTCAGACCCCATCACAAATTTACTTTCTTTTGATTATCTAACAGTTATAAGGTTCAAATTAAACATTACAGAATCTTAATTTTTGGGTAACACAAGTAGAACTTTTTAACCGTTTTCGAAAGCACATCAATGTTCATCATATCCGATGCTTCTGCAATATCGCAAACTGATCCATCCTTATGAAGGATGTTGATGTGATCTTCAGAAGTATAAGCATTGTTGCTGATCATCCCATTAATCACAATAAAATCCAGAGCATGTTCAGAGCAACCGAAATATTCCTTAATCCCTGATCTTACTTTATGGATATAGGCCTGCGAAAATGGTTTTTTCTGTATTTCAATTTTAAACAACTGACGATCTCGTATGCACCTGCATAAATAAGCTAGAACTTTATCCGAATGATTCGACCACACCTTAATTGATACCATGATATCATCATCATCCAAAGCTGCAAAAATATCTAATGCATTTTTTCCATCGAGCAAAGGAGCTTCACTTTCGAAGGCCTTAATTCCTATTTTGTTGTAAAGAAAATATCGTAAGGCTGGGGTTGCAAATAAATCCTCGCCTCGCTCAGCCAAATATTTTGCACGCTTTAATATATATACCAACATCTCTTCCGCAGCAATTACTGTTTTGTGCAAATAAACCTGCCAATACATCAACCTGCGAGCAATTAAAAATTTCTCAATAGAATAAATTCCCTTCTCCTCCACTACCAAATTATCACTCCGAACATCCAACATTTTAATGATCCTGGCCGAGCCAACAACCCCTTCGGTAACTCCTGAGAAAAAACTATCTCTCCTCAAGTAATCCAGGCGATCCATATCAAGCTGGCTAGAAACCAACTGATTTAGAAACCTTTTGGGATACTCGTTTTTAAAAATTTGAATTGCTGTATCCAATTCTCCTTCGAACTGTTTATTTAAACGACTCATAAACAGCTCCGAAAGTTTTTCATGAGTTATGCCATTTACAATACTGTATTCTAAAGCATGCGAGAAAGGACCATGACCAATATCGTGCAATAAAATGGCTGCATGAACGGCTTCTGCTTCCTTTTCTGTAATTTCGTTGCCTTTTGATCGCAATACCTCAATGGCCATACCCATTAAATGGGTAGCGCCCAAAGCATGCTGAAAACGATTTTGAAAAGCTCCAGGAAAAACCAAATAAGTCAACCCCAATTGTTTAATTCTTCTCAGTCGCTGAAAATAGTGGTGCTCCACCAACTCGTGTGATATCCCTATAGGGATATGAATAAAACCATGCACTGGATCGTTTACAATCTTTTTCTTAGGAGTAAATTGTTCTGACATAAACAGATGGATATTGGTTGTAAACAAATGTATAAAAACCCATTATAAAAGCCTATACATGAGAAATTCAATAATTAGTTTTCTTTTTTGAAATACCAATCACAGAATCTCTTCAATTTGATAATTATTTATCGGACTGTTCATTATAGATTTTTAATCCGTTGGATTTGATAATAATTAGCAATAAAATATCAAAAAAATTTTCTTTAGCAGTTAGAATACAATAATTTAGAGGAATGTCATTTGTTTTTTAAAACATTTATCTCTAATTTTGCATCGAAAAGTAAGAATAACGTGTACTTTAGGGGGCAGGAAGTCCCCTATTTTATTGACATTAACCGATATATGATTGATAAAAGAATTGTACTTGAAATTGTTGAGAAAGAAATTGCCGACACAGATTTGTTCGTCGTGGAGGTTACTGTTTCTACAAGTAATGCAATTTCAGTAATGATTGATAGTATGAAAGGTGTGCCAATTAACACCTGTATTGAGTTAAGTCGTGCAATCGAAAAGAACTTTGACCGCGATGTTGAAGACTTTGAACTTCAGGTAGCTTCAGCAGGAATTGGTCAACCCTTTCAAGTAATTCAACAATACCACAAAAACATTGGGAAAGAAGTTGAAGTACTTACCACCGAAGGTGTAAAACACAAAGGAAATTTAATCACCGTAGGTGAAAACGAGATAGAAATTGAAGTTGAAGAGAAAGTAAAAGTTGAAGGTAAAAAGAAAAAACAAATTGTTGTTAATACCTACCGTTTTGCTTTTGATCAAATTAAATCAACAAAAGATATCATTACTTTTTAACAAGTAAACAGCTGAATAACATGAATCTTATTGAGACTTTTTCAGAATTTAAAGAATTGAAAAACATCGATCGTGCTACCATGATGAGTGTTTTGGAAGATGTATTTAGAAATCTTCTTTTAAAGAACTATGGTACCGATGAAAATTTCGATATTATTATCAACCCAGACAAAGGTGACCTTGAAATCTGGAGAAACCGTGAAGTAGTTGCGGATGGAGAAGTAGAAGATTCAAATCTTCAGATTTCTCTTTCGGAAGCTAAGAAGATTGATGAAGATTATGAACTTGGCGAAGAGGTAACCGACGAGGTGAAATTCCTTGACTTTGGAAGACGTTCTATTTTAACATTGCGTCAGAACCTTTCGGCTAGAATTTTAGAATTAGAGAAAGATAATATCTTTAATAATTATAAGGACAGAATTGGTGAAATTGTAACTGGTGAAGTTTACCAAATCTGGAAAAAGGAAATCTTGATTTTGGATGACGAAGGAAATGAATTGATCCTTCCAAAAACAGAACAAATCCCTTCTGACTACTTCCGTAAAGGAGAGTCAATTAGAGCTGTTGTAATTCGTGTAGAGGTGAAAAACAATAGTCCTCTAATTATTATTTCAAGAACTTCTCCAGTATTCCTTGAGAGATTATTTGAGCTTGAGGTTCCTGAAATCTTTGATGGATTGATTACCATCAAGAAAATCGTTCGCATACCTGGTGAAAGAGCAAAAGTTGCTGTTGAATCGTATGACGAAAGAATTGATCCGGTTGGAGCATGTGTTGGTATGAAAGGTTCAAGAATTCACGGTATCGTTCGTGAGTTAAGAAACGAAAATATTGACGTGATCAACTTCACTGCCAATAAGCAATTATATATCACAAGAGCTCTTAACCCTGCAAAAATATCTTCTATCCAAATTAATGAAGAAGATGCTCGCGCAGATGTTTATCTGAATCCAGAAGAAGTATCATTGGCAATTGGTAAAGGAGGTTTAAATATTAAACTTGCGAGTCAATTAACAGGATACGAAATTGATGTATATCGTGAGAAAACAGAGGAAGAAGCTGAGGAAGATGTAAATCTTTCAGAATTTACCGACGAAATCGAAGCTTGGATTATCGATGAGTTAAAGAAAATTGGTTGCGATACCGCAAGAAGCGTATTGGAACTATCAGCTGAAGAACTAGAGAAAAGAACTGATCTTGAAATAGAGACTATTAACGAAATTTTAGATATTTTTAGATCCGAATTTGAATAGTCGGATTTTTAAGGACAGTTCCTCACAAATTATTGAAAACGGCACATTTTAACAGTTAACTTCAAAATATGGCAAAAGTCAATAAAAATAAAAGACTTAGTAAACTAGCAAGAGAATTCAATGTTGGGATATCTACTATTGTCGATTTTCTGAATAAAAAAGGTATTGAGATTGATTCAAATCCAAATACCAAAGTTTCAGATGACGCTTATGATATTCTGGCAAAAGAGTATAGCTCTGATTTGAACCTTAAGAAAGAATCGGAGAAAGTAAATTTGAAAAGTACCCGAGAAAAGAAAGAAACTGTTTCTATCGATCCGAAATCGGAAGAAGGTACAAAAGAAGCAACTGTTGAAAAAACTGAAGAAGAAGCTCCGGCAAAAAAACCTGTTAAAGTTGTAGGTAAAATCGATTTAGATGCATTGAAACCGAAAGCAAAACAGGAAAAGCCAGAAAAAACAGAAGATAAAGCTCCTTCGAAACCTGAAGAGAAGCCTGCCAAAGCAGAAGCTCCTAAGGTTGAGGAAAAACCTCAGACCGTTAAAAAAGAAGTAACTGAAAAACCATCAGAGCCGGCTACGCCTGCTAAAGATGCTCAAACTGTTAAAATGGAAAGCCCTAAAAAAGAGGAAGCAGCTCAAACCGAAAAACAAGAAAATAAGGAAGAGCTTAAAGTAGTAGGGAAAATTGATTTAGATTCTTTAAATCAGAAAACAAGACCTGCTAAAAAGACAAAAGCGGAGAAAGAAGTGGAGAGAAGAGAAAAGCAAAAGTCAGCTCCTCAACAAAAGCAACCTGCTAAGGAACAATCTACTGAGCCAGAAGCTCAAGAAAAAACAGTAGAAAAAGAAGAAATTTTTAAATCTTCTACTCAGAAACTTTCTGGTCCTACTGTTATTGGAAAAATTGAATTGCCTGTAGAGAAAAAGTCTACCAACAAAGACAAGCAAGGTAACCAACAACGTAAGAAACGCAAAAGAATTAAAAAGGATAGCGAAAAAGTTAACGTTGGAAATCAGCAAGGCGGTCAACAAGGAAGACAGCAAGGTGGCCAGCAAGGAAAACAACAAGGTGGTCAGCAAGGCAGACAACAAGGAAAACAGCAAGGAGCTCAAGCTAACAAGTTCAAAAAACTGAAGAAGAAAAAAGCAGTTAAGAAAGAGGTTAGCGAAGAAGATGTACAAAAGCAAATTAAAGATACACTTGCAAGATTAACTTCGAAAGGTGGTAAGTCGAAAGGTTCGAAGCACCGTCGTGAGAAGAGAGAACAGGCAAGTGCTAAGCAAGCTGAATTGGCTGAACAGGCTGCAGCAGAAAAGAATGTATTGAAGTTGACCGAGTTCGTTACTGTAAACGAATTGGCAACAATGATGGAAGTTCCTGTAACCAATATTATTGCAACTTGTATGGGACTTGGTTTATTCGTGTCGATCAACCAGAGATTGGATGCTGAAACCATTGCCATTGTTGCGGATGAATTTGGATACAAAGCAGAATTCGTAAGTGTTGAACTTCAAGAATCTATTGAAGAAGAAGAAGACAAAGAGGAAGATTTGGTTGAACGTCCACCGATTGTAACAGTAATGGGTCACGTTGACCACGGTAAAACTTCCCTTTTGGACTACATTCGTCATGCTAACGTAATTGCCGGAGAGGCCGGAGGTATTACTCAGCACATTGGTGCATACAATGTATCATTGGACGATGGAAGAAAGATTACTTTCCTTGATACTCCAGGTCACGAAGCCTTTACGGCGATGCGTGCTCGTGGTGCTCAAGTAACCGATATTGCAATTATTATTGTTGCTGCTGATGATAACGTGATGCCACAGACAATTGAGGCAATCAACCACGCAAGTGCAGCAGGTGTACCAATTGTATTTGCAATCAACAAAATTGATAAGCCGGGAGCTGATCCTGAGAGAATCAAAGGTGAATTGGCTAACATGAACTATTTGGTTGAAGACTGGGGTGGTAAATATCAGTGTCAGGAAATTTCAGCAAAGAACGGTATCAATATTGAAGACTTATTGGAAAAAGTATTGCTTGAAGCTGAGTTATTGGAAGCTAAAGCAAATCCAAATAAACGTGCAGTTGGTTCTGTAATCGAATCATCTCTTGATAAAGGTCGTGGTTACGTTACAACTTTATTGGTACAAGCAGGTACTTTGAAAGTTGGTGATGTATTACTTGCAGGTAGCTACACAGGTCACGTTAAAGCTATGTTTAACGAACGTGGCAACAAGATTGACGCTGTTGGGCCATCAGAACCAGCATTGATTCTTGGTTTGAATGGTGCTCCACAGGCTGGTGACAACTTCAACGTAATGGAAAGTGAGAAGGAAGCTCGTAACATTGCTAACAAACGTGAGCAATTACAGCGTGAGCAAGGTCTTCGTACTCAGAAGCACATTACTCTTGACGAGATTGGTCGTCGTATTGCAATCGGAAACTTCCAGGAGTTGAACGTGATTGTGAAAGGTGACGTGGATGGATCTATCGAAGCACTTTCTGACTCATTGATCAAGCTTTCTACTGAAGAAATTCAGGTGAATGTAATTCACAAGGCTGTAGGTCAGATCTCAGAATCTGATGTAATGCTTGCAACTGCTTCGAACGCAATTATTGTTGGTTTCCAGGTACGTCCTTCAGTTGGAGCACGTAGATTGGCAGAGAAAGAAGAGATCGATATCCGTCTGTACTCAATTATCTACGATGCAATCGAAGAGTTGAAATCAGCAATGGAAGGTATGCTTTCTCCTGAAATTAAAGAAGAAATTGTAGCAACTGTTGAGGTACTTGAAACATTCAAAATCTCTAAGGTTGGTACCATTGCCGGATGTATCGTTCGTGATGGTAAGATCAAGCGTAGCTCTAAGATCCGCCTGATTCGCGACGGTATTGTAATCTATACCGGAGAACTTGGTTCGTTGAAACGTTTCAAAGACGATGCGAAAGAAGTTGTGAAAGGTTACGAATGTGGTTTGAATATCGACAAGTACAACGATATCAAAGTTGGCGATATGGTTGAAGCATTCGAAGAAGTAGAGGTTAAGAAGAAATTGTAAAAAACAATTCCTATCATATAGAAAAGCAGTCCAAATTGGACTGCTTTTTTTGTTTAAGTATTCTCCTCAATTGGTTGAAGAGGTCATTTACTCAACAAAGTTCCTCCTCAACTGACTGATCAGATCGTTTTCCCAAAAAAGAAGCTCCTCAAATGGCTGAGCATATCATTTTCCAAAAAAATTAGTTCCTCAATTGGCTGAGCATATCTTTTTCCGAAAAAAGAAGTCCCTCAACTGGCTGAGGAAATCCTTTTTTCAAAAAAGTAACTCCTCAATTGACTGAGCAGATCGTTTTCTAAAAAATGTAGTTCCTCAGTTGGTAAAAGAGATAAGCATTTCAAAAAAAATAATATCCGTGCAGCGTTTTGCATTTCTTATGTATTCTATATGTAAATTGCAAAAACTTATCATATCCTCAATATTGGTAAGATGCTAAATGAGCACGAATGAAGAAACTTTTTCTAAAAAATAAGAAGACCATTTTCAATAAGATTTATGAGAATCATTCTCAACCATTGTTTTTATTGATTCTTCGATATGTTGTATCTCAATTCGATGCTGAAGAAGTCCTACAAAGGGGATTTATTAAAATATACGATGCTTTAGATGATTTTACCTATGAAAATGATAAAGCTAGCTTAGGATGGTTAAAACGCATCATGGTAAACGAAAGTTTACTTTTTTTAAGGGAACAAAAGCGCTTGACATTATCTGAGAATATTTCTTTTATTGAAAATTTCCCCAACCAATCGCCCGAAGTGGAAAACAAACTTGGTATGGACGATTGCTTAAATCTCGTAAGAAATTTACCTGATGGATACCGTACTGTATTCAATCTTTATGTTATTGAAGGATATGCACACAAAGAAATTGCAGATATTCTTCATATTAGTGAAAGTGCCTCACGATCGCAACTCACCAGGGCACGAAACATTTTAAAAACACAATTAAAAACATTGAATTATGCAACCGAACTCGTTGGATAGTATCATTAAAAATAATTTGGAAAACCAGTCGGAATTGCCCTCAAATGTACATTTCGACAAGGAGAGACTACGTTCTTCAATCGATAAACGAATCAATCAGCAACCGAAGGAGCGAAAGTGGAAACTTGCAGCGGCTGTATTGATCCTATTGCTAGGATCCTCTATCTACCTGCATTATCAGCAATACAACACGATAAAAATACAAAATCAAAATATACGCAATCAAGAGCAGCTAATTTCCTCGCTACAAAGCGAAAATGAGAATATTAAAAGTAAAAATTATTTACTGATCGATTCCATTTCAAAATCGAATATTGCCCAATTGGAAAAACCAAAGCACATTGCTTTACCACAACTTCCTACGATAGTTATCAATCAGCCTATCGTATTTCAAAATAAGGTTGAAGACAAACTATATATACAAATTGTCGAACGAATAAAAATAAAGGAAACAGAGAGCGAGATTCCGGAACTCGACCTGCCTGTTTACTATGAAAGTGATCGTTTGGCAAGCAACACAAATAACCAATCGAAAAGCAAATCATTTGCTAAAAAGATTGGCAAACTATTTAAAAATTAAGGTCATGAGAAAAATAATAATTGCATTCTTTCTAATCATATTAATCATTCCTTCTGTTCAATCACAAGGAAAGTGGCTTAATGCTCCAAAAAATTATCAATATGGATTTTCAAACAAAAGAGATACTCTTTACATAGATTATGGTAATGGAAAGAAAATTGAATTCAGCTATTCTTGGCACAATATTTTTGGTTCCATAGATAATGACTTTTCCACCAAACATTTTTGGAATCCGTTAAATCTGGAATTAAAGATCCTGAAGGAGAAGATTAAAGAAATCCCTTTAAAAGAGGATAAAAAATACCATATAACACTTCACTCACAGAGACCTAATCTATACTCTGCTGAATTTTTTGAAGCGATAAAACTTAACAATAAAGAAGCAAAAGAATCAGGTCTGTCGAAAGAAAAAAGAGACAGCTTATTACAAGTTACTTTTAAAAACTATTACAAAGGTAAAATCAAGAAAAAACATAAACTTACGGTTAATGAAAGAAAAACTTCGGAAGAGAATCGAGAGTATATAATTGTGCAAAACAAACTCTACAACAAAGCACAATGGCAACATATCATAGAAATTAAAGAATTGCTTTGGAGTGTAAAGTTTTACATAACCAACCTTAACGAACTTAAAGAATTCGATATTAACGAAATTCAAACTTTTATGGCAAGTGAGAAAGACAGATTCCTAAAAAGAAGATATTACCAGTATTTCTCAAAGCTACATTATAAGAAAGAAAATGGTGAATTTAGATATGAGCGAACTCTTGGAGAAAAAAGAGAGAAAAGACCACGATTTCTAAAGCTAGGTTTTGATGCAGGCTTCGGTAGTTCTGTAATTAAAAGTAAATTATCGGCAGACGTAAGTGCAGGCATCAATCTCTACTTTAATGAAAATTTACAGTATGCTGCCAAACTAGGTATAAGAACTCAAGCCAAATCTTTTGGAATTGATAATAAAATCCGAAACAATGTTTTTATTGATGCTTTAATGGATATTAATATTGCTGAAAGCTTTAAAAAAGAACAGTGGATCGGTGCCGGATTTGGTTACCTGGTAAAGAGAGAAGGAGATATTTATGGAAAAGATACGGCCAGGGCATTTTTTAAGTATGGTTTCACAAATGGAATTGCAATCCAGCCCGAATTAAACTACTCATTTCATGATGAAAAATTTCTTTTAGGAATTGGTGTTTCCTTCAACTTCTAATACACAAACAAAAAACCCTCACACATTAGTGCGAGGGTTTCTCTATATTTTCAGAATACTCTTAAAGTAATTCTTTGTAAGCTTCAGCAGAAAGTAATTCTTCAAGCTCAGCAGCATCATCTAATTTAATTTTGATGATCCAACCTTCACCATAAGGATCAGAGTTGATTAGATCTGGAGCATCTTCCAACTTCTCGTTGAATTCCAATACTTCACCACCAACTGGCATAAACATGTCAGATACAGTTTTTACAGCTTCGATAGTTCCGAAAACTTCTTCCTTATCTAATTCTTCGCCTTCAGTTTCTACTTCAACAAAAACGATGTCTCCTAGTTCTCCCTGAGCGAAATCAGTAACACCAATAAAAGCTTCTTCGCCTTCTACACGTACCCATTCGTGATCTTTAGTGTACTTCAAATTTTCTGGTACATTCATGATAGTATGTTGTTTTAAAAGAGGTTTATAAACTGCTCCAAATTTACAGTTTTTTTTCAATAATAAAATATTAGTAATTGAGTAAATCAACTAATGATTGTATGATCTTTATCACATTATAGATCAATATTATACAAGAAACCTATTGAATATTAACACTTCTAAAAAAAATATTCTTGTTTTCAACCTGCTCTTAAACACTTTATTAATTTGCCAATGTAAATCGGATACTTGCACCAAATTCAGTTGTTGTAGTTGGGTAAGATAACGACACATATGGAGTATTTACAATTCTATCGTAATACAATCGCAAGTTGAATCTGTTACTTAAAACATAGTCTGCACTAAACTTTAAAGTAACCACCTTTTGACCAGATGTTAACTGATCCACTTCATCAACAATTTTTCGGATAATGGTACTATTTTTTCGAACCGATAAATCTGCTCTTAAATTCAAGTCTGAATTGTACTTCTTCTGGCGAGAACCAGATCCAATTATCATTCCGAAATTATCAAATCGATATCCCATACCAAAAATCATTTCGTTTGAAGCTACTTCGGTTAACTGAGTGTTCGAAAGACTCAAAATCAAATTTCGGGTACGCTTGATTTCAAAACTCGTTGAGAAATTGTTTTTCCAAATCATATCAACATTAATCAATGGATTAAATTGCTCATTTATAGATATTGAATTCACATCGTACAAATTGTAAAAATTACCCGTAATCTTATTGATTTCAAGAAATCCATCCTCATCTACTTCGGCTGCTAAATTTGTGGTATAGGAACCCACATCATAAGTTGACGTGTATGCATGACTTAAGTTAATGGATTTGAAATAACGTCTGATAAATGGAATTTTAGACAAGCCTTCAAATGACACTCTCCAGTTTGGTTTCATTTTAGCAATACCAGGGAACAATTTGTTGAACCCACTTCCTACATTTCCATATGCTTTAAGGAAAGCTGGAATTAGCACTTCCTGAGAAGTTGAAGTAAATCCTTTGTAATATCCTGTACCTTCATTATTATCATCCAAAATTTCTTCATTCTCATATGATGCACCATAACGCTGTTGAGCTAACCTTAAAGATTCAGATTTGCGATTTTCCAGAAACTTGGTGAAATATTCCGATGAATAATCTCCAGTATTTCCTATGGTAAAAAATGCCGATTTTAAACTTAAGAAACTCATGCTAAAGTTTCCTGATTTTACCAGATTCTCATTGTTAAATCTATCGCTTTCCTTATCGTAGATGTAATACTCACTTCTATTTCTAGAATAATTTCTATTGGCAGTCAGATCAATTTTCAAGCCTTTAAAAGGTTCAATTGTACTGCGAATTGAGAAATTCTGGGTATGACTCATCACATACGGATCATTCATCGTAGGATCTTTTGTCATCCAACCTTTATCGGCAGCTTCACGTGCAAAGTTTTTATCTTGCTGACCTGTTAAGAAACTAAATCCAGGAGCTTTTGTTCCATTGTATGATTCTCCACCAAAATAATTTGTTTGTGGTAAATATCCAGGCAGAGTTGTAGAGTTAATTTCAGAATAATTAACACTGATATTTCTCACGCTCATTAAAGTTCTCAGAAAGTTTTCTCCAATAACAACAAATACGTTATCCTTTTCTGTAACTTTTCCAGTAACTCTAACCCTTACATCTTTAACAGTTCGAGATGCTGTTATTTTAGCACGATTTCCGGTAACAGGTTTGACCTTAATTTTCACCTCTTTCCCTAACTTATCGTATGCTCTAATGGTAATATCCTCGGTCATTAATTTGTGATAAATGGAAACAGGCACTCCTGCTTTCAATTCATCAACTTTACCATCATAATTCACCCTCTTATATGATTTGCTTTTCTTTTTATATTTACGGTTCGAATTGTATTTTCGATTGATCTTCTTTAAAACGCCAACTTTATTATATAAACTGGTCATTTTTAATTGACCATTCAGCTGAATATTATTTGAATTTCGAATGGTGTTACCCAACTCAATGGTATCGGCAGTAATTGCTCCTGCATTCCAATCATAAGCACCAGAATAACGTGCGTTAAGTGAAGTCCAGTTAAACAAAGGAATCTTATTAATCGGAACTGTATAGGTCACATTAAACTTATGGTGGTATTTAATGTTTCGACCACCATCCATTAAATTATTCCAAATCGAATCTTTCCAAATTTCATAAGCATCACGATCTCTGTGTCTGTCAACAATACCATCTGGTTCATCGATACGGGAGGTATTTGTTGCAGAAAAATCAAACTTTAAACCTTTCGTCAGGTTGTATTTTAAGTCGTAATATCTATACCAAATAAAATCTTTATCGTATGATGGATCAATCATTAATCCTGGCTCTTCAATATTTCTTTTTTCTATTTCATGATAATAACGTTGAATATCTGAGCGGAAAGACAATTGTGTCGGCATATAATAGAAGTTAAAATCCTTTAACAACCTAAACATAGGCTTTTGGAAAGCCTTTACCTTTTTAAATGGCTGAACAATTTTCGGACGCTCAGTGTAATTATAGCTAAGTACTCCACGATAATTTTTCTCTAAATCTCGAACGGTATTTACATCTCGCG
Source organism: Marinifilum sp. D714 (assembly GCF_030851345.1). GTDB lineage: Bacteria > Bacteroidota > Bacteroidia > Bacteroidales > Marinifilaceae > Marinifilum. The sequence goes on along the minus strand of NZ_JALPNU010000018.1, from coordinate 68,490 downwards.
AATAAGTTTCATTGTATGAGTAGGTCATCGACAAGTTCGAAACATCCAGCAACTTTGCTTTACCTTCCTTCTTTTCGATTCGAACATTGGTAAGATTAAAACTTTTGCGCTTGGTATACTCCTGCGAAATGTGTTTGATAGAGTCTCTTTCAGACTTCGAATCGGCATTCTCTAAGGCAACATCCAAAGGAATATCCGGATCTAACGGATTATATTCTGGACTTACTGTTTCTTCCGAAATTGCATAGTACATTGGAATTCGAACTCCAGATTTTTCTGGGAAAAATTTTCCTAATTCTAAACTCGCAGAAAAATCATATTGAAAAATATCATCTTTATATCGCTCATTTACTCCATCCTCTATGCCTCCAAAACCTGAGGTAATTTGACTTCCAGACCAAGTTACTGTACCTAAGTCAGCCAATTTGGTAGTTACTCTTAAATTTGCAGCCCAACCTCCATCTTCATCAAAATCAGACAAACGCAATTCGTTCATCCAAACTTCTACTGATTTTGGCTGATCATCATCACTTCCTGTAATATCTTCAAGTGGGTTTTTAATCCCTATCATTATGGTTCTCACATTGGCAAGATTCGGATTACCCTTTATTCTAACCCTGTGTCCTTCTTTTATAGGATCATTATCATTGGATAAATCATTTACAGCAGCATCATAAACAGTAAGGTAATCAACACTTGACCCAGCAGATCTCATAGCATCATTACGTAATTGTTTAATAGTTTGGAATAATCTAAGTTTAAAATCAAACCTATTCTCATCTGGCCAAACTGCTAACCTATCATTTTCATTATCCCCATTATAAACACCTGGAGCAGTTAATTTCAGAGGTATTTCATATTCATAGTAGTTATCCTGATAATCTGATCCTAATCGAATAAAGGCTGTAACTTCATTATCCCTTAAAGGCAAACCACTAATTTCTTCGGCATGAACATCCATTTTAAGTTTTCCATACTTACGAACGTCCATATTAAGTGTTTTGTAAGCTCCTTTTCCTTTTCCATTTTCAAGGTCAGTAACTTTTAATAGAATGGCTTGCTCATTCAACTGGATCAATTGTGGATTACTAGGATCTACAACTCTATCTATACCTGGAGGAAGCACATAATTTACTGGTTCTTTTGAGGCATTTTCTTCAATATTAATTGCAGTAATATCAAAGTTCGCATCTGAAACAACAGCATCATCTTTATCCTCATTTAAAGCTTGTTCATACTTTCTCCAATCATCACGAACTAAATCCAAAGTTGCAAAACGCATAATAACATCCTCTTCGAACCCTTTCAGAAACATTCTCATAAAACGAATCGACGTGAAATCAGAAATATTTCCAAATTGATCCTCGAACTCATTTACAGGAATTTTGAATTGATACCAATCGACTGTTCCTTGCTCACCATTCGCCAAATCGACAGTACTGGTAATTTTATCGGTAATAAAATTCTTACCAACTTCCATTCCTGTTGGTTCAAGACGTACACGATACTGATAATAAGCTTCTGTTTCACTTAAAGTTTGGTCATTATTAATATCTTCAACATTAGGTAATGTTGTTGCTGAAGTTGGATAAGGTTCAGTTGACAATTCAGAAGTTGGTGAATTTCCTTCTGGTCCATTATATCTCTTGTATCTTTCCAGGATACCAACTTTATCAGCATCATAGTCGCTTCCTCTAAAATAGTGATAATCATCTCCAGAAGGGTCATTTATCGCATTTACATAAGCACCAGAACCAACTCCTAAATTGGCAGATAATTCAATTTGCTGAATATACTCATCAAAAAAACTGATTTCTTCTTCAGAGTTAAGCCCATCCAGACCAACATCCTGATACTTCCTGGAATTCGTATTATTATCAAATGCAATCACTTGTGATTGTATTTTAGGAACACGTCCCCAAACTGTAGAATCAACCAAGGTAACATCCTCATCTGTAGGCAATCCATTCTCAAATGATTTTCTTGAATCTCTAAGGATATCCTCCGAAACATTACCCAAATTGAAATATAAATCTCCCCCTTTATGAGCCTTATCATATACAAATGGATCCATCATCCAGAATTCGATATATGCAATATTTGCAGCTTCGAAATCGTTGGTTTCTATTCTTCTCATGATCCCTCCCCAACGTGTTTCCGGAGCTTCTAATGTTCCATCAGGATTCATACCCTGTGAAACGCCTGCTTGTCCATCTACATCATAATTATAGGGTCCCTTTTCGTCAGGGTAATATGCAAGGTTTAAAACTGAAATATTCGTTGGTACACCTGATGCCCTTTCTTTATTGGGCCAAATTTCTTCTTCAAAAATCTCACGTACAAAATGATTCGACTGTTGTTCCTTATCTGCTTTTATGTGCCCTGGAGTTGCCGAATTGTTACGCAAGAATAATGGATCAATTACATACCATGCCAATTTTGCACGATTAAAACCATATGCTAAATCACTGTTTAGGTTTCCCTCAGGGAAGAGCACATCGTTATTTTGCGGAGTACTAGCCAATACCCAAGAACTTAAACTCTTCATATCTATAGAGGTTTGAGCCCCTTCAAAATCGTCAATATATGCAGTTCCTGAGCTTCCAATTGATTTATTATGACCAGGTCTTAATTGTGCAAATTCACCTTCAACAGAAATTTTAGATGGTTCTTTCGTCTCAATAAATGGCAATTTGTCAACCATTCTGGTTAAGAACATCGATTCTGTTTCGTAACTTCCATTTAATCCCCAAATGGTATTCGATATTGGTTCATCTCCTATATTCACCTTCTGAGTTAATGGTTGTTCAGACAAATGCATTACAGTTGCTCCCAGATTGAAATTATCATGAACCTGATAGTCCATCTGAACTCCTAGAAGAGTTTTTGTTTGAATATTGAACAGTGAATTATTTTCAGAATCTATGCTAATTGGTGTGTTTGACTCCAATAACGCTTGATTGATAATTTTAACACGACCTAAAGTATAATCAACTGTATAATCGATATTTTCAACCAATTCTCTTCCTCCAGCCTTTACTCTTACTGAACCAGGCTGAACATTTAATGCGTTCAATGAAATTTCTGAACTTGAAGAAGATTGGTAACTACCTTTCAAAGAGTATTTATTCTTTTCTGCTAACTGTTGAGCTTCGTTTTGTGTCAATTCATAAAGATCTTCAAAGACATACTTATCAGCAATAGCATCATTCCCAATCTTCTCTCTTAAATAAGATCCAAATGGTTCAATGATCGGGAATATAACCCTACCATTATTACTGTAAATGGTAATACCATTAATAAAATCGAACATCCCATCGGCACCAGGATCCAGTTGAGAATTCAACCTATCCAAATTCATAACTTTCAGCAGTATTTCATTCTTGATATCTCCTTCAGGCAAAAAGTTAACCTTTGTTCCCGCCTGATCATTCTGATACATGATGTTTAAAACAAAATCTTCCTGATTTACCTGATAAGCTCCAATGTTGTAAATATTCTTCATCATCAGCTTCCATGTTGGCATTTTAGGACTAAGGTTAGTCCCTTTCAAAAGCTTCATTACCAAAGATTGTGGTGCACTAACACCATCTGAAGTAAATTCTCCAACACGATAAACTTGACCACGATTAGTATATTCATATGCCACCGCCAAAACTTCATCGGCATTCAGAGCTTGGTTTAGGGATATATATCCTAATTTCTCATTGATAGTATATTCAGAAGGCGAAAGTTTGCGAGCGTTTTCTACTTTTTCATAGTCATTACCACTTGAAAAACCTGGCGCTAAAGGTCCAAGAGTTTCAGTTACTTTATTAACATCCCTAATGTCTGAGTAGGTCTCAGTCATTTGCTGATAAACATCATTTAAATCATTATCTGGCAAAACTCCAGTCCCTGTCTGCGAAAAAAGTGTGTTACTAATATTCGTAGCACTTTCACCAAGATCTACAAAGGCGACAACATTTCTTGAATCCTGAAAATTCGAAGTTTTATTGGTAACCCAAACTTCAACCTTATTAATTGCTATCCCCGAGTTGATAACAGGTAAATTCTCCAATGTTTTATCATAGGTATCGTAAAAATACTTCGACAAGAAAAAGTGACGGTTTGCTTCGTATTGATCAACAGAGATCTCAAACTCATTTTTTTGCGCACCATTTTCCAAGTTAACTACTGCAGTTTCACCTTTTTGCTGAGAAAAAACAGAAGTAACACCTAACTTCCCAAATTGCATTTGGGTTTTTACACCAAACAGATTCTGACCACCAGTGATCAACGTATTAGAAATTGGCATAGAAACATTACCCGCCTCTACCTTTTTGATAATTTCATCTTCATCACCAGTATATTCTAAACGCATCTGGTTTTCGAAATCAAAAGTAGCCTCAGTGTTGTAATTCACATCCATCTTCAACTTTTCTCCAACTGTACCGGTAACGTTCATTTGGATTTTTTCATCAAAGTCAAAACTGGTTGTTTTCCTCAAATTTTCTGGTAAGGTTGGATTTTCAACATTGGTAGTACTAATTCCAAATGTCAATTCCGCCGATCCTTGAGGTTTTATTTTTATCGTATTGCTTCCAAATATCTTATCAATAAACTGTCCCCCAAAATTCATATCAGGTACCAATTCATTATTCCCTCCAGCTCCATCGTTTCTACTTCTTTGCATCCAATAATCCCGAATGGAGTTTTCCGCAACATATTGCTCATATTCTTCCGCTGTCATGGTAATTGCACGGCGATAAGTCATATCTCCAATGGTTTTTACCAAAATGTAATTGCCAGTTGCGGGATCGTACTTGATAGAAGTTTTAATATTACTAGGGTCCTTCAAATATAGCGGAGATTGCTGTTGCGAACCATATTCAAGGTTATCATTTTCATCATCAAAAGGATAACGTAGAGAATCATTCTTTGCGTTTGGATTATCTTTATTAAAAGGTGATCTTGAATTTATAATCCTTTTATTTTCATTTCCTGAACGAAGGGTTGTGTCTTGCTGTTGAAATGCACCAAATTCCGAATCAACCTGATAAGCATACGCATTAACCGATTGATTACTCTTTATCACAAAATAAAATATTACTACACAGAGACTTAGAGTATATTTGAATAGTTTTTTCAATTAAATTAGATTTCCTTAGGTTAGTAAAGCAAATACGTTCTTAGTTTATAATTGTTTCAGAGCCAATTTTATTAAATCCTCAACACTCGATGTTGGATTAGCAGTATAGATTTTATCAACCACTTTATATACAGCATTCTTTGCAAAGCCCAACATCACTAAAGCAGATAACGCTTCTTCTTTGTTGGTATTGTTCTGAGGAAGAGAAATTTCTAATATCTCCGAATCTTTTCCTAGTTTATCCTTTAATTCAATAATAATTCGTTGTGCAGATTTTGCTCCAATACCTTTTACTCCTTGCAAAGTTTTGGCATTATTCGACAAAATTGCCGTTTGAATTTCGGCCGGGCTTAAAGAAGAAAGCATCACTCTGGCAGTATTTACACCCACTCCCGATACAGAAATTAAATGACGGAAAATTTCTCTTTCTCTGGTATCTATAAAACCATATAACATATGAGCATCTTCACGAACCACCTGATGAAGGTACAGTTGAACAGTTTTATGCCCTGATAACTGACTGTATGTGTTTAACGAAATGTGAATGAAATATCCAATGCCATTATTTTCTATAATAGCTGATGTAGGTGTTAAATCGGCGAGTTCACCTTTAATGTACTCAAACATAAATTAAGAATTAGATTATTCTGGAATTTAAGGATTTTAAAATATGCAAAATTATGCAATTTTAATAATGAAAGATAGGCTTTTAACAAAAAAAGAAAGAGCGATTAACATTTAACCGCTCTTATTATAATTTTGTTAATTCTTTATTGTACGTTTTTCACATTCTCAGCAGGCTTAAGAGGATCTTTACTCATCTGCTTATACATGCGTCTATTTTTATAAACATCCAATGCCAAATACAATGCTTCACGGAAAGAAACTTCGGATGCAACATTAGTTCCAGCAATTGAATATGCTGTTCCATGAGCTGGTGAAGTTCTTACTCCTGAAAGCCCCGCTGTAAAGTTAACTCCTGAATCAAATGCTAATGCTTTAAATGGAGCTAATCCCTGATCATGATACATCGCTAAAATCGCATCGAACTTTGTATAGTCATCCGAACCAAAAAAGCCATCAGCAGGGAATGGACCTAAAGCCATGATTCCTTTCTCTCTTGCTGTATTTAAAACAGGAATAATGATCTCTTGCTCTTCGGTACCTATCAAACCATTATCACCAGCGTGTGGATTTAGACTTAGAACCGCAATTTTTGGTTTTTGAATGCCAAAATCTTTTAGCAGTGACTCATTCAAAATCTCAAGCTTCTCAAGAATTGCCTCTTTGGTAATTTTTTCAGAAACTTTTGAAATCGGCACATGACCAGCAACCACACCAACTCTCAATTTATCACTAAGCAATAACATTAATGATTTTCCAGATTCCAACTTCGCTTCCAAATATTCGGTATGACCAGGAAATTCAAAATCTTTCGACTGAATGTTCTTCTTGTTTATTGGTGCAGTAATCAAAACATCAATTGCTCCTTTTTTCAAATCCGCAACAGCTGATTCTAATGCTTGAAAAGCAGAAGTTCCAGCAGCATTTGTAGATTTTCCAAGCTCTACTTTAATATTCTCGTCAACACAATTAATGATATTTGCACGCTTTGGATGTGCTTCATGTGCTTCTTTAATATTATTTAAGCTAAAATTATCGATATTTAGTGCTTTACGATGGTATGCTGCAACTTTTGGAGAGCCATAAATAATAGGAGTACAAAGTTCAAACAATCTATTATCCATTAAGGTTTTAATGATTACTTCGTAACCAATTCCATTAATATCTCCGTGAGTTATTCCGACCTTTATTTTGGTATTCTTCATGAGTTTAAAGTATTTGGTTTGGTATGTGTTACTTGTCAAACTCAAGTTAATCACATCACAAACAGTATTAGAACTTAATCAGTTCACAAGTGCAAGATATTGTATTCCAAATAAAAACTTAGCTTGCGATTACAAAAATAGAAAGAATCCCTTAATCCTAACTATCTTTTTAATGATTCCTTATGATTGGTAATTTTTTATAAAATCGTACAACAAACGAACACCAACACCAGTGCCTCCTTTTCCTCGGTAATTATCAGTTGCACCAAGGAAAGCAGGGCCTGCAATATCGATATGAACCCAAGGATAGTCTGTAAAGTGTTCAAGAAATTTCCCAGCAGTTATAGCTCCTCCATCACGACCACCAATATTCTTCAAATCTGCAATATCTGATTTTATTAGCTCTCCGTATTCTTCCCAAAATGGAAACTCTACCACTCTTTCATAAGTCTTGTTTCCAGCATTTTTAAGTTGTTCCATCTTATCGACACTTTCTTCATTCCCCATGGCTACAACACCATATTTTCCAATTGCAACCGCAGCAGCTCCTGTTAAAGTTGCCAAATCAACCACAAATTCAGGATTATATTTTTTTGCATAACTCAAAGCATCAGCAAGAATTAATCTTCCTTCGGCATCGGTATTTAAAACCTCAACATTTAGCCCATTGTGCATTTTAATAATATCTCCTGGTGCATAGGCATTTCCTCCCGGACGATTGTCTGTAGCAGGAATTAAACCAATTACATGAACGGGAAGTTTTGCTTTTGCAATTGCATACAAAGCACCAGCTACCGATGCAGCTCCTCCCATATCAGATTTCATTAAATCCATACTGTCCTTGGTTGGCTTTAAACTCAAACCTCCTGTATCATAAACAATTCCTTTACCAACAAAGACAATTGGGTTTGTATTCTTTGCATTTTCAGGCTTCCATTCTAAAATCGAAAAAGTTGGATCATCAATACTTCCCTTATTTACAGCCAAAAGACCTCCCATTTTCAAGCTTTGAATTTTAGTCTTTTCAAAAACTTCAACACAAAAGCCTGATTCATCAGCCATTCTTTTGATCTCCTCGCTTAATTTTTGCGCCGTTAAATAACTTAATGGTTCATTTACCAGATTGCGTGCATGTTTTACCGCTTCGCATACTGCCTGCAATTCTTCAATGTCTTTTTCTTCCAACACATCGCTTTGAACATGAACTTCGCTTAAATAATGCTTTACTTTTTTAGTTTCCTTTAAATATTTTATAAACTGATAGTTACTTAAAGACAAGCCTTCAAGAATTGGTAAAATCAATTCTTTGTTCAAAGAAAAATCAACAACTACAAGTTCTGAGATTTTACTTTCCTGAACTTTTGAATGAAGAGAATTACCAAGCTTTCTCATCTTCTCATAATCTTTGTACTTCGGCTCTTCTGTTGAACTTACATGCACAAAAATCTTTCTAGTATATTGATTGAGTTCTATCAATAAAACTTCATTCTCAACCTGTTTCGTAAGATATTGAATTTCATTTTCGGCAAGAGGAAGGTTTTTGTAGTTGTTTATGCTTGTCAAGTAGAATACATTCTTTTTTTCTACTGAAATATTCGGTGAAAGTATATCTATATTCATGTGCTAAAATTTAAGGTGAAAATGGTTTTGTATCAAAACCATTTTTGAAGTTAAGTAAAAATACTAAAAATCTTTTCTTTGCTTCATATCTATTCAAAAGAAAAACCGCAGCTTCAGAGCTGCGGTTTCTAATTTATAATTTATCAGGATTCTCTTTAAAGTAATTTCTTATCAGAACTTTTTTCAACTCACGAAGAATCACCAATTCGGCGAGCAGATCTGATTTTGGTACATCAGGATATTGAGCTTCGGCTTGCATAACTTGCTTTTCACTCAAATCAATCTGGTATAGCAATAAAACCAAACGATGATAATCACGATCCAAGAGCCAAATTAAATGTTCTTTCAATTGAGAAAACAATTCTTCATATGCATAATCCACTTCGCCCGAAAATTGTACCTCTAAACCAAACTGAGCGAAATCTTTCTCAATTTGTGCGGCAACTTGTCGAATTATTTCTTCGCGATTGCGATATGGTTCGATGCTTAAATTTTTATAATCGGGCAAACTCATTTTTTTACTTATTAGTGTTATCGTATGAATACATAATTGCTTCCAACTCACGCAGCATCTCACGTTTATTATTATTAGGATAATAAACATAGGAATCCATACAAATTACTCTATTATTCTTTTCATCAAGAAAGGTCACACTTACAAATGGTCCACCCATAAAGTCATTTTCAACTTTCCAAAGTCCACGAGTCTCATAAGCGTAATTCCCTTCAAAATCAAATTGTCTGGAAATAATTGGGTAAGACATTTCAGTTGCCATATAACTTCCTTCAGTAGGTCCAGGAACATATTTTTTCAATAAATTGTTTCTTCTTTTAATAAACTGATCTTTTGAGAACATATCTTCCGAAAGATAGTCGTATGAGTAGATAAACATTCCCTGACTAGTTGTTGGAGTTTCATTGCTTATCCAAAGAAAATCCGGCTCATCTTTATTGATTTTATATCCAGATGGAAACGAAAGCGTAAATTGATATTTTGATTTTACTTTTTCGAAGATTTCCTGAACTACATTTCTTCTAAAGGTTTTGATTTTTCTATTTCTCTCTCCCAAAAGGAAATAAGCAACAATTTTATTTCTATTCTCTTGCAATAATTCAATCATTGCTTTATTGTTTTTTGCTTCAATTTTCATGAATGACTGAGTCTTGGCATACAGTTCATCCTTAACAGCAAGATTGCTTTTTTCTACTTTAGCAGAAACTCTAAGATCTAGGATACTACGATGCGTTTTAAACATGCTGCTAAAAGCGTTGTGATTGATATGAATGACATCCAAAACCGGCTCATCTTGTGGCAACCCCAATTGAGTGTCATTAAGAATTGATTTTAGTGTATCGCCAACTGAACTTTCCCACAATGCGTCATTGATCAAAACCAAAATCTCGCCAGATCCTCCTGTCACAACTGGCCTTAAACCTTTTGTTGTCTTTTTACACGACACTGCACTTACTATAACAAGCGCACAAAGAAGCGTTATATTTATTATTTTCTTCATAATTAGATGTTTATTAGGAATTCACTTATTATTCGTATTGAACTATTTTTAATACCATACCTGGCTCAACTGCATTAGATTGACTCATGTTATTTACCTTAACCAAATCTTTGACAGACTCTACTTCAAACCTATTGGCAATTGATTGCAAACTGTCTCCTTCTTGTACCTCATAAAGTAAAAATTTACTCTTTTTTAACATCGGATCTCTTTTAGGCTTCTGAGAAATCTGCTCCGATGGTTTTACCCAAATTTTTAATCGTTGACCAATGTAAATATCATGATTATTCATGTTATTCCACTCCATAATATTGTGTGTAGTACAAGAATAATTCATAGCTATCTTATGAAAGTACTCTCCAGCTTTAACAAGATGATAAATCATATATTTCCCTTTGGTAGAAGAAAGTTCCTTTTGCAATTCAAGGTACTTTTTAGGCTCCTCTTTCATCGCATAAATTTCTTCTTCATTGTCGATAAACAAACCAATTTTTTCAACAGGAAGAATCAATTGTGCAGGCAATTCTCCTGCAGGAATTATACCTCGCTTGTAGACCGGGTTTAATTTTTTAATTTCTTCTATTGGAACATCAATTACTGTTGCAATATGTTTAAACAAGACACTTTTCTTCACATTCACCGGTGATACCCTAAAATAAGGATATTGATTAGGCGCAGCCACTATATTGTGTTCTCTGCTATAATTCAAAATATAATTTGCAGCTATAAAAATGGGCACATAGTTTCTGGTTTGCTGTGGCAAATATGGTGATATTTCCCAAAAATCAGTTTTACCTCCAGAACGCTGAATTGCTTCTCGTACAACACCAGGCCCTCCATTATAAGCAGCAATTGCCAATTGCCAATCCCCAAAAATACGATGCAAATACTGTAAATACTTGCAAGCTGCTTCGGTCGACTTCTCAGGATCCATTCTCTCATCAACATAGGAAGTAACCTTTAAATCGAACATTTTGCATGAGTTATACATAAACTGCCATAGGCCCATTGCTCCTGATCTAGATCTTGCTTTTGGATCCAAAGCCGATTCAATAACCGACAGGTATTTTAGCTCCAATGGTAAATCATATTTGTCTAAATACTCTTCAAATATTGGGAAGTATAATTCCGAACGCTCAATTATTTTTCCGGTTTTTTCGCGATGACGAACTGCATATGCCTCAATAAATCGGCGCACAACAGGTTTATAATCCAACTGTATTGGTGTTAGATCATTTAAACGTTTCATTCTTTCTTTGTATATCTCATCTGAAAAAACAGGAATATAGTTCGCATCTAAAATTTCATTCTCCGGAAGTGCCTCTTTTAATATCTCATCCGTAAAATACATCAGTCTTTGGTTAACTTCTTGTGTACTTTCTGGTTTCTCTTTTTGCAAAATACTAAATAAAGACTGAGCAGAGACTGCAGAACTTATAAGAGACATTAACAAAACAAGTATGAAATTCTTCATTCAAGTGGGCAGTTTAAGGTTTAGGCATTTTTAAATTCGAATTGAAAATAATTAATTTACAACTAGCATCCAAATGATTTTATAAGTTTTAAACTAATTTTTTAGTTGGTTTTGTTTTCAGAAATTTAGACATTAAAAAAGGCAGGTAAATTACCTGCCTCTCATCTATTTTTCTAAAGACTCTTTATCTTTGTTATTGTCCTTATCCTGGTCTTGATCTGTAGCCTTTTTAAACTCTTTCATTCCTTGACCAAGTCCCTTCATTAATTCTGGTATTTTTTTGCCTCCAAAAAGAAGTAAGATTACAAATACAATTATTACAATTTGCCAAGGACCAATCATTCCCGCTATTACAAAAAGATTCATATCAGTTGAGTTTTAGTATTTACAGTGCTAATATAGTATTTTTAATGTAATAATTACCAATTGGATACCCATTTCACCACATCATTGGCATTTGCAAAAATAAGCAATCCAAAAAGTAAAACCATTCCTGTAACCTGAGCATACTCCATAAACTTATCACCTGGTTTTCTTCCTGTAATTATTTCATACATCAAGAATAACACATGACCTCCATCCAAAGCAGGAATTGGGAGAATGTTCATAATAGCCAAGATAATAGAAAGAAATGCAGTTAACTCCCAGAATGCATGCCAATCCCAAACCGAAGGAAAAATGCTTCCAATGGTACCAAATCCTCCAATTGACTTGTATCCCTTGATATCTTTATCGAAGATTAAACCAAATTGTTTCAGGTACTCATTTAGTTTTTTAAATCCTTTTCCAATACCAGCAGGAATAGCTTGAGCAAAAGTATACTCTACCGCCTCGTATTTAAATTCGCTAAGATCTAATAAAGGCTGAAAACCTATTAAACCTTTATCGGTAGTAGTCAATTTTAAATTTAATTCCTGATTGTTTCTCGAAATTAAAACATTAATCTCTTTGCCTGCCTGAGTAGCTAAATATTCTTTATACTCATCGAAGTAGTTAAAATTCACTCCATTTACACTTACAATCTCATCATCTTTTTGCAATCCTGCCAATTTAGCTGGTGAATCTTTAGCAACTTTTCCAACTTTCATTGGGTGAAATGGATAACGAAGACTAATGGTTGGATCAACACCAAACTTTTTACTGCTTCGTTCAATTAATGCTGGAATATATGTTGTTGGAATTGAAACATCCACAGTTGCTTCATCACGAATTACTTGAATTGATGAAGGACGATTAAGAATAATTTCTGGCATAATTTGAGAGAACCTCTCTACTTTTTGATTATCCAGAGCAACAATAATGTCACCATCCTTCAAGCCTATACTTTCCGACAAAGAATCACAAACAATACCATACTTTGCATTTTCAGCAGGCAAATACTGTTCTCCCCAAGCAAACAATACAGCTGTATATATTATAAACGCCAAGACGAAGTTTACCAATACTCCTCCAATCATGATCAACAAACGCTGCCATGCTGGCTTTGATCTAAATTCATATGGTTTTGGAGGCAATGCCATTTGATCCTTATCCATCGATTCATCGATCATCCCTGATATTTTCACATATCCTCCTAGAGGAATCCAGCCAATTCCATATTCTGTCTCTCCTTTTTTAAATTTAAAAAGGGAAAATCCAGGATTAAAGAACATATAAAATTTCTCAACCCTTGTTTTGAACAATTTTGCAAATACAAAGTGTCCTAACTCATGCAAAACCACAAGAATAGACAAACTCAATAAAAACTGTCCTATTTTAACCAATACATCCATTCAAATATTTATTTGTAACAAGCAAGAAATCAAGAGTGAATCATTCACACTGCACTATACGAAATTTTTCTACTTGCTAATTATTAATTACTAATTGTTAATTTCAAAAGGTTGCCTAAGATAATTATTTTTTACAACATGGTCTCTGTTAATCTTCTCGCTTCTGAGTCAGATAAAACATAGTCTTCGTAGCTTGGTTTCTGAATAAAACTTGTTTTATTCATTACTTCTTCGATGATTTCGCTCATTTGTAAGAAACCAACTTGATTTTTAAGAAAAGCGTCTACCACAACTTCATTGGCAGCATTAATTATACAAGGCAAATTGCCTCCTTTATTCATGGCTTCGTATGCAAGAGCCAGGTTTCTAAAATTCTCTGTATCGGCAGGAGCAAAATTCAATTCTGGATAATCTAAAAAATTAAAACGTGGAAAATCAGTTTTCAATCTCTTTGGATAAGTAAGTGCAAATTGAATTGGCAATTTCATATCAGGTAATCCCATTTGTGCTTTCATCGATCCATCCTGAAACTGCACAATGGAATGAACAATTGATTGATGATGTACTATCACATCCACCTGATCAGGACGAAGATCAAACAACCATTTCGCCTCAATTGCTTCAAAACCTTTGTTCATCATACTTGCCGAATCGATTGTAATTTTAGCTCCCATATCCCAATTCGGATGCTTTAAAGCTTGCTTGGCCGTAACATTTTCAAGGAATTTTTTATCCTTTCCTCTAAACGGACCTCCCGAAGCAGTCAGATAAATTTTCTCAATCGGATTATCGAATTCTCCTAGCAAACATTGAAAAATTGCCGAATGTTCCGAATCAACAGGGTAAATACTCACACCATATTCCAATGCTAATCTCTGTATGATATCACCAGCAACCACCAATGTTTCCTTGTTTGCCAAGGCAATATTTTTTCTGGCTTTAATGGCATTTATTGTAGGTAATAATCCCGAGTATCCAACCATTGCAGTAACTACCACATCAATAGCACCCATTTGAACTACCTGAGCAATAGCTTCATGACCAGCATAAACCTTTATTGGTTCATCTTTTAAAGCTTCAACAAGCTGAGGGTATTTCTCTTCTTTGGCTATAACAACAACATCAGGCTTAAATTTCTTTGCTTGCTCTATTAGTAATTCTACTTGATTGTTTGCAGTTAAAACATCTACGACAAATTCTTCGGGATTTGCTTCTACCACTTCCAATGTTTGGGTTCCAATGGAACCCGTCGATCCCAGAATAGCAATATGCTTACTCATTAATAATTAGAGTTTTGTTTTTAAAATTTTATATAGTCTTCGGGATTTAAAGGTTGTCCGTTATGCCACAATTCGAAATGCAAATGCGGACCAGAAGTTAACTCTCCAGAATTTCCCAACAGCGCAATTGCCTCTCCAGCTTTAACATGCTCTCCTGCTTTTTTTAATAGCTCGGAATTGTGCTTATACACGGATAGTAAGTTATTTGAATGTTGAATCTGAATAACATATCCTGTATTCAAAGTCCACTCCGAAAAAATAACAGTTCCATCTAAAACGGAAGATATACGTTCATTTACACCTCCTACAATATCAGTTCCATAATGTTGCGATTTACTATCAAAATGATTTGAAATCATTCCCTTTATAGGTGAAAAGAAATGTGTATTTGACAATCCCCTTGATTTTGGAGCATCTTCAAGAGTTAAGTTGTATTTTTCATCCTCCTCATGGTCAAGACGGAATAGAGAATCAGATTCTGTTCTTGTAAAACTCAAATTCTTATACTTTGGATCGACAATGGAATCGGAAGCACTTTGAACCACATTATCAAAATCATTTCCTTCCACTATGTTTCGAACGCCTTGAAAAAAACGATCTCGTTTCTCCAATTCCAGAATCAATGAATCCACCAAAATGTCATTATTCTCAATATTTCTTCGCATTTCTCCATCAGGATAGCCTGGAATGTACTCTCGTAAAGGTGTAAAAGCAATCAATAAGGTTACTAATACTATTAATAGAACCGAAAACAAGCCTGTTACGGTAAATACATTTAATCGTGATAGTCGAATAGACAATACTTCATCAAACGTGGCTTCGTTGGATATTGTTAGTCTGTATTTATTCTTTAATTTTTTAATTAAAGGCTTTTTCTCATTTAAACTACTCATACTTACTGATAGTATCTGAAAAGATTTACGCAAAGGTAACAGAAATCAACGAAATTGTATGTTTTTTAAATCAGAAGGAATAAAAAAAGGCTTTGGAATAATCCAAAGCCTTAAACTTAGTAGCGGGGGCCAGACTCGAACTGACGACCTTTGGGTTATGAGCCCAACGAGCTACCAACTGCTCCACCCCGCAATATATTTTTAGAAATTATCTGTCTTAATCACTTGCCTTTCGGCGAAAAAATAAGCTTTGACTAAATCAAAGCTCAACCTTAGTAGCGGGGGCCAGACTCGAACTGACGACCTTTGGGTTATGAGCCCAACGAGCTACCAACTGCTCCACCCCGCAATATATCTTAAGACTTATCTCTTTCGTTTTGCGGTTGCAAAGATAAGAGCCTTTTATTCCAAAACAAAATTTTAGTGATATTTTTTTAATAATTCCAATAAAAACAAGGCTTACAAAAGCTTTTATACCTGTTAATCAGACCAATCTGTATTGAAAAAAAATTAATCATTCTGGACCACTTCTTTAATATCAAGGAAGGATTCCTCCAATAAACTCATTTTCTGAAATAAAAATTGATAATACTCCTCCCAGTTCTCCTTTTTATAAACCGAAGCTTCTTTCAACTGAAAATAGACAACACTTACCTCTTTAAAGCCTTTAATAAAGTAATTCTTATCCCAAACCAGATCATCACCACAAGTATCTTCCACAACTGGGCGGTACTTCATAAATTTATCAAACACAGAATAACGCTTACCATCTGACTTGCTATCAATTTGCAGCATTACAAATGCTCCATCTTCATTTAAATCAAATTTTAATTGTGCTTCCTTTATTTGTGTTCCTTTCAAAACCCAGGAAGTCATTTTTCGACCTTTCTTCTTCGAATATCGTTTGAAACCATCCCAAAACTGAATCCTAAACTCTCTCTTTTCCTCTTTCGTGTACATTCAAAAATCTATTTTACTGCAAAACTAATAGTTCTTTCTCACACTATAAGAAACTAACAATTAATTTGCAGCAAATTTTCAGAATAAAAAATAATCTTATCTTTAACTACTCTAAATTAGTTTGATTTTAATGAGATTATTCAATATATATTTTTCTTTTATTTCTCTATTTGTAATGATTTCTTGTAGTTTGGATGGATATTCCCAACAAGAAACTATGCCTGATAGCCTGTTGGTTTCTTCCTATGTTGAAGGACCTCATATCAGACAAACCTCAAGTAACCGAGTTGATGTTTTTTACATTCAACACGATAGTATTAAAAACAAAACCAAGAAAATATCCAGATCATATCGATACAAAAATGACACCTTAATATTTAAAGGTTTTGCAGGTGGCGATACATTAACCTATGTCATTCCTAAAACAATCAGACCAAGATCAGGAATTTTTGAAAAAGCCGATAAAATAATTGTTTTGGGTGATGTTCATGGAGAATTGGATGCTTTAACCAGTATTCTTCGTTACAACAAGGTAATAGATAATAGAAATCGTTGGATTTTTGGGGATGGACACATAGTGTTCACCGGTGATGTATTTGATCGTGGCAATAAAGTAACCGAATGTCTTTGGTTAATTTTTCAGTTGGAAATTCAGGCTAAAAAAGCTGGAGGAAGGGTTCATTATATAATTGGCAATCACGAAATGATGGCCTTATTGTTTGATGACCGATACGTAAATAAAAAATACAAGCATGCAGCACGTCATTTAAAATATCATTACTCTCATTTTTTCGACAAGTTCACGGTTCTCGGAAGCTGGTTGCGTTCTAAAAACACTCTGATGCGAATCGGTGATCAGCTCTTTGTTCACGGAGGAATTTCGCCTAAATTTCTCGAGAAAAAAATGAAAATTGACGATGTGAATATAAAAATGCGATATCATTTAAACAATTATACTCAACTTGAAGATACTACATTAGTCGATTTATTCTTATATTCATATAGTCCTTTATGGTATAGAGGATATTTGTCAAGAACACCAAGTTACGATAGAATTTCTCTTGCCGAAGTAATTAAGACACTAGATTTTTATGAATCAATGGTAATAATATTTGGTCATACGCCGGTTGCGAGAGTTTATCCATTTTATTCTTTTAAACTCATTGCCATGGATGTTCCTATTGGCGATCCAAACTTCATTGACCAAGCCTTACTGATTGAGAATCAAAAATATTATCGGATATTTGCACACAAAGAGAAAGAAAGATTACGTTAAAGCTTACAAACAATGGAACTACTCAATAGTCTAAATACTGTAAATGTACCAAGCACTGTTATCCTTTCCAATAACATGGTTGAACTTTTGCTAAGGTTTCTACTAAACATGGTTGTAACCATTTTTGTTGTCAACTATGTATATTTTAAGACAACAGGAAAAAGAACTTACGTTTTTACTTATATCATGATAAGTACAACGGTATTTTTCCTATGTTTCTTATTAGGAAACATAGACTTACAACTTGGTTTTGCTCTTGGTCTTTTTGCAATCTTCGGTATTATTCGTTATCGTACTGATACCATTCCAATTCGGGAAATGACATACCTGTTTTTGGTAATTACCATTTCTATTATCAATGCTTTAGCAAGAAGAGATGTTAGTTTGGGGGAAATATTAGTTACCAATGTAGCATTCATGCTTACTACCTATATCATGGAAAGAATTTGGATGCGCAGACACATGGCTCGAAGAACCATCATTTACAATCGAATGGATTTAATCCATCCAGATAAACATGATTTATTAAGAAAAGATGTAGAGGAAAGAACTGGTCTGATAATCAAAAAATTTAAAATTGGTCAGATTGACTTAGCTAAAAATAGCATCAGATTAACTGTTTTTTATAATGAAGTGGCAGGCAATAATATCTTAACCGATGCTGAATTAAGCGATAAAGGCATGGAATAAAAAGCAATTCAAACCAACAAACCCACTGTATATATGAATTCGAAAATCCGTTATATCGTGTTTTCATTTCTACTAATGCTCTTTAGTAGTATAAATTCACTTTGCCTATCTCAAAACAACCAAGATAGTGTTAGCATATTCAAAGCACCGAATCTATTTGAATCAGATACTTTAATAAAATTATCGATCACTACAGACTTAAGAACTTTGGTAAGAGATATAGGTAAAAAAAATAAATATCATAAAGGACGACTTTCTTACCACTTGGGAGATTCAATTGTTTCAATGAGTGTACAATTAAAAACCAGAGGTAATTTTAGAAAGGATAGAAGTATTTGCCCTTTTCCTCCAATCCGCATAAAGTTTAACAAAGCTGAATCGAGCTATTCTCTTTTCCATGGACAAGGAAAACTTAAAATGGTTACCCACTGCCATAACAAAAGCGAAAAGTATCAGCAAATGCTCATTCAGGAATACCTGATCTATAAAGCCTACAATTTATTTTCGCCAGAAAGTTTCAATGTGCGCCTTGCCGAGATAACATACAAAGACAGTAAAAATCAAATGGGTCCATTGAAAAAATATGCCTTTTTCATCGAAGATTTTGAAGATATGGCTGGCAGAAATGGTAAAATTCCCAGATATGAGAAAAAAATTCATCAAGACCACACACTTATTGGTAAAGTAACCAAGTTAGCCGTATTTCAATACATGGTAGGCAATACCGATTGGGGAGTTCCAACCCTTCACAATATCAAACTTATTGCCAGAACTCCAACATCCAGACCTGTACCGGTTCCTTATGATTTTGATTGGGCAAGTTTGGTAAATGCTCCTTACGCTGTACCTAATCAAAAACTGAATATCAAATCCATTCATGAAAGGTTGTATCGTGGATACAAAAGAACTGCCGAGGATTTGGAATATATTTTTAGGGAGTTCCGAATGAAAAAAGAAGCGCTTTATGAAATATATACAAGCTGTCCTTACCTAAATGACAAGGAGAAAGAGCGTGTACTAAATTATTTCGATGAATTTTATGAAATCATAAATGATCCTAGGAGAGTTAAAAGAGAGTTTATTGATAATGCACGCACCATTAAGTATAAGGAATAACTTAACTGACTTACTAAATTGTATTTGAACTATATTTGTCGAAATTTTAATTTTCAACAGATATGCTTGATTCATTTTTACATGACAATACCATTGAAGCTGGTTGCGACGAAGCTGGCCGAGGTTGCCTTGCAGGCCCGGTTTTTGCTGCAGCTGTAATTCTTCCTACCAATTTCAGCAATGAAATGTTGAATGATTCGAAGAAATTATCAGAAAAGAAACGATATCTCTTAAGAGAAACCATAGAAAAGGAAGCTATTGCATGGGCAGTAGGAATTGTTGATCATGAAGAGATTGACAAAATTAATATCCTTAATGCTTCTTTTCTTGCAATGCACAGAGCTGTTGATCAATTAAAAACCAAACCTGAGCATCTTCTTATTGATGGCAATCGATTTAATCCATACAAGAATATCAAACATACTTGTGTAATAAAAGGAGATGGAAAATACGCATCAATTGCTGCAGCTTCAATACTTGCAAAAACCTACCGTGATGATTTCATGATGAAAATACATGAGGATTTTCCGTATTACGACTGGAATAGCAACAAGGGATATCCTACAAAAAAACATCGAATTGCAATTCGTGAACATGGAATTAGTCCATTTCATCGTAAGAGTTTTGGTTTACTACCTGATCAAATGGAACTAAAATTCTAACAAACACATGATTAACAGTCTATTATAGCGCAATTTTAACGAGAAAATCCATGTGTTCATCTAATTTTATCGAAACCACATGAGAATATATAGCTGATTTTCTGACAAATACACAACAAGCTTTAATTGGGATTTTCTATAGGATTTATAAAATACATAGAATAATACTAACTTTGCTTGCCAACAAAATAATTGGACACAACAAACGCTCCAAGTGCTTACTTATTAGCAACAACTTGGGGCATATTTAAAATTATTCAACTAAAATGAGAAACTTAAGATCATTAGTATTGGGATTAAGTCTTTTGCTTTGCTTCTCTACTGTAAGAGCAGACGAAGGAATGTGGCTTTTATCTCTTTTAAAAAAGAACACTGCAGAAATGCAGGAAAAAGGCTTTAAGCTTACAGCTGAAGATATTTATAAAGTAAACGAATCTTGTTTAAAAGATGCAATTGTTGGTTTAGGAAGCGAAGGAAGACCATTCCGCCATTTCTGTACTGGTGAGATTATTTCTGATCAAGGTTTATTCTTAACCAATCACCACTGTGGATTCGGAGCAATTCAATCTCACTCAACTCCTGAGCATGATTATTTATCAGACGGATTTTGGGCTTACAGCAAAAAAGAAGAGCTAACCAATCCTGGTATTACTGCTTCTATTTTGGTAAGAATGGAAGATGTAACAAAAGATGTTTTAAAAGGAGTAAAAGACGATATGTCGGAAGAAGATCGTTACAAAGCGATTGAAGAAGCTGCAACAGCTATTGAGAAAAAAGCTGAAGAAGGTACTCACTTGAGAGCTAATGTTAAAAGCATGTTCAATGGCAACCAATACTTTGTTTTCATTTATGAGATTTACAAAGATGTTCGTTTGGTAGGTGCTCCTCCGCAATCAATGGGTAAATTTGGTGGTGATACTGACAACTGGATGTGGCCTCGTCATACTGCTGACTTCTCAATGTTCCGTATTTATACTGGTGCTGATGGCAAACCTGCTTCTTACTCAGAAAACAACGTACCTTTGAAGCCTAAGCATCACTTACCTATCTCTATTAAAGGAGTTGAAGAAGGTGATTTCGCTATGATTATGGGATTCCCTGGAACTACAAATCGTTACCTAACTTCTTATGGTTTGGAAGAAACCATGAAGATTACCAACAAGAACCGTTACGATATCCGCACAGTAAAATTGGATATCATGATGAATGATATGTTGAAAGATCCTAAGGTAAGAATTCAATACGCTTCGAAACATGCTAGCAGTGCGAACTATTGGAAATACTCAAATGAGCAAAACAAAGCATTGAAAAAGCTGAACACAATGGGTCACAAAAAAGAAATCGAAAAAGAATTCTTGGAGTGGGCTAACGCTAAACCAAAACGTGCAGCGAAGTATGGCGAAGCTTTAAATATGATTAAAAAAGTTTATGCTGAAAGAAAAGATGCAGCTTACCAAGCTTCATACATTGGCGAAGCTTTGGATAGAGGTGCCGAAGCTCCTGGTTTTGCTTCAAGAGCAGGTAAGTTATTAAAACTTCTGAAAGCAGAAACTCAAGATGCTGAAGCAATTGAAAAAGCGATTGCTGCATTAAAAGCTTCAGGTAAGAGATTCTATAAAGATTATAACGCTCCTACCGATCAAAAATTAATGGCTGGTTTATTTGCATTCTATGCAGATCATATCGCAATGGAAAACCGTCCATCAATTTTTGAAACAATCGAAAAAGAATACAACAACGATTTCAAAAAATTTGCTGAAAACGTGTATGCAAATTCAGTATTCGCAACAGAAGCTAAATTCGACAAATTCCTTGAAGCTCCTGAAGCTGAAGTATTGGAAAATGACTTCTTATACAAAACTGGTGCATCTATTCAGGAAGCATACTACAAAATTTACAAAGCTGCATACAATGGTTCTGAAGATTTGAACAAAGGAAGACGTTTGTTCGTTGATGGTTTGCTACAAATCAACAAAAAGAAATTAATGGCTCCAGATGCAAACTCAACAATTCGTTTAACTTACGGTAATGTTGGTGGCTATGAGCCAAGAGATGGTGCTTACTACTACCACTACACCACTTTAAAAGGTGTAATGGAGAAAGAAGATCCAACAAGTCACGAATTCCAGGTTCCTGCAAAATTGAAAGAGCTTTATGAAGCTAAAGATTACGGACAGTATGCAGATAAGAATGGTAAATTACCTACTTGTTTCCTAACAAACAATGACATTACAGGTGGTAACTCAGGTTCTCCGGTAATTAACGGAAATGGTGAATTAATTGGTACTGCTTTCGATGGTAACTCAGAAGCTATGTCTGGTGATATCGACTTCGAAGAAAACCTTCAAAGATGTATCAACCTTGATGTACGTTACACCCTATTCATCATCGATAAATTTGCTGGTGCTAAAAACATCATTGACGAATTGACCATTGTGAAGTAATAAACCACTCACAAAATAATATCAAAGGATGCTCGAATTTTTGGGCATCCTTTTTTTATAAAAAAGCTTTGAACAGTTTAAAAGTTATAGAGTCGAAAAGTCCAATTCTTTGCGTAAACCCGTTTTTATTTTTTTTACTTTTGATCTATAAAACCTAAACAAAACAAGATGTCAACAAAAATTACAATGTTTACCGATGGTGCAGCAAGTGGAAATCCAGGTCCGGGAGGATACGGAGTTGTTTTAATATCGGGAAAACATCGTAAGGATTTGAATCAGGGATACAAACTAACTACCAACAACCGAATGGAATTGATGGCCGTTATCGTAGGATTGGAAGCTCTTAAGACCCCAGGTTGTGACGTTACCATCTACTCCGACTCAAAATATGTAATTGACTCAGTAGAGAAAAAATGGGTATTTGGTTGGGTAAAGAAGCGTTTCAAGGGAAAAAAAAATGCTGATTTATGGATGCGTTTTCTTGAAATATACAAGAAGCACAATGTGAAATTTGTTTGGGTAAAAGGACATGCCAACATTCCAGGCAACGAACGTGCCGATGAACTAGCCGTATTGGCCTCACAAGCTCCGAATTTACTTGATGATGTAGGTTATCAACCTGAATAAAACTATGTTAGTCAGGCAAAGTTCTACCTGAAATTTCTACTCTTCCATCTTTGATAAGTATAATATTAGGCTCGTCATTAGTTAGCGCATCAGTTTCCGATTGCTCTGCACCTCCTTCAGGCGTCCAAGTTGCCGTGATACTTAATGACCCTTTATAAGGAACATCACCATAGGCTGCCGCCTCCAATCCAAGACCTGCTCTTACTCTAATGTCAATCGTCCAAGGTGAAGTTACATCAAGTAACTCTACGAGTTCACCTTTACCATCTCTGTATTCCACTTTATTAATCGTAGCTCCATTTGAAGCCACAACTGTATAGGTAATGTCATACATTAATCGATTAGGTTCATCCTTCGAACAAGAGAACAATAAAATAATGGATGCAATAAATAATATTCTTTTCATATTCTTGCGTTGATATATTACTTGCAAAAGTACTCATACAAGCATTAAAAATCAACACTTCTGCTAGTAACACTTTTACATTCATTTAATGCAAAAACATGTTTAATCACTTTAAATACTTAGAAAATATGCCTCTACTCCCCCTCTTTTACGCCAAAAAAGTTTTCCAAGGCTTTTTTACTGTCTCCGCTCGATATTAAAATCAGGTAATTATTAGTTTGCACATTGGTTCCTTTAACAGGATTTTTGATGATTTTACCATCTTGTACCAAACCAATCAATATGGCATTAAAGTCTACTTTCAATTTCAGGAAAGCATCCATATAATCCGATCCGGAGAACTGGCATTCTTCGGTAATCAGGTATTGTTGGATATCCGAATCCTCATCGGAAACACTAGTTGCAATTAAATCTTCGGTGTAAGTGGCAACATGTGGCTCGAACAGATAGGATGCAACCAGTTTGGAAGCTACCTCGTTTTGTGCAATCACATGATCGATTCCAGCATTTAAAAAGGTTTCTTTCAAACTAGGATTTGCACAACGCACAACCACATTCGACTGTGGATATTGCTTTTTCAGGTTGATCACAAAAACTAAAGTCTCAGAGTCACTCTCAAAATTGACAAATACTCGTTTCGATTGTGATACATTCACTTTTTGGTAAGCTTCAATATTAGAATAATCAGCAAAAAGAAAAAACACATCTTTCGATGAATAAAGATCAGCAATTAAATCCAAATCTGCTTTAGAGTTGGTAACAACGGCAACTTTTTGCCCTGCATTAATAATTTCATTTGCCACTTTTTGAGCAAATTCATTCCAACCAATAATCACATAATGATTCTCGAAATCGGTTCCCCAAAAACCACTTTTTTTCTTTTCCATATACTGATTAAATCTTACCGTTATTTCACCAATTAAAAATCCCAATATTCCTAAGCTACCTATAATTACAAGCAAACCGATAATCTTACCCGGTAACGTTACGGGATAAAAATCGCCATAACCAACCGTGGTTAGCGTAACAATTGCATACCAAAATGCATCGCCAATGGTCTTAATGTTCGAATCGGGCGATTGACTTTCAAACCACTGTATCGACAATATTGCCAATACATATACCAGAAATGCCGCCAGATATACCAGTTTTTTTTTCATGCCTTTTTATCCGCTTTTAATTCTCCGTTGGCTTACAAATTTCTATCCCTTCACCATTCCAATTCACTTGCAAATCGCTCTCTTCAATCAATTTCTTAAAATGCTCCGATTTACCCTGATTGCAAGAACTTAACTCCACATAGGTATATCCTTTATCTGGGAATGTGTGAATGGCCAAATGCGATTCGGCCAACATCCATAAAGCGGTATATCCCTGTACAGGAAAATGATGATCAGAACAATTCAAAATCACAAAACCCACCTTTTTCAGATAGTTCTGAAACCTCACCTTTAAAAGCATTGGATCACAATCAGTAACCCAAAACCTTAAATTGTGAATTCTTGCGTCAAGTATTTTTGTTTTCTCTTCCATTAGTACAAATCCCAATTTCCTTTTAAATAATACTTATAAAGTACTGGCTCATGAATTCTATTAACTAAAACTGTATCTTTTTCCCAAGGATAATAATCCTTTCCAAAAGATGTGATCAAAGCCATTGCCTCATTGTTGATCCAACGAGTTGGTATCTCAAACTCGAGTTTTCTTAAACTCTTCTTCACATCACCATTAGCTTGTTTAACGCCCAAACTCCATCCCCATTCGCCAAGTGTAATCACCTGGTTGTGCATTGGAACCGTTTCGAATCCTGCACTTTTCATGGTTTCCACAATACATGAAAAAGCACGCGTAGCGAAATATGGACTTCCTGCCTGAGTAACAATCACACCACCCGGTCGCATGTGTCGGTAACATTGTTTGTAAAATTCATAGGAATACAAACGACCCAACTCTACCGAGCGAGGATCGGGAAGATCGATAATTACCACATCATAGTAATCTTCATTCTCTTGCAAAAAAGTAAACCCATCGGCATTATTTACATCAACCTTCTCGTGATGAAGCGAATTCTCATTCAGTTTGGTTAAAATCGAATGTGTTTTTCCCAATTCTGTCATGGCAGGGTCTAAATCAACCAAAGTAATCTTCTCAACTTTCGGATACTTTAAGATTTCGCGAACCGCACAGCCATCACCACCACCCAATACCAAAATATTTACAGGGTTTGGATGCAAACTCATGGCCGGATGCACCAAAGGTTCATGATACATCACCTCATCGCGAGTACACAATTGCTGGTTTCCATTCAGATATAACCAATAATCATTTTTCCACTGGGTAATTACAATCCGTTGATATTTGGTTTGCTCGGCATAAACTACCTTATCGGCATATTTTAGTTGCTCTCCATAACTAATCACCCTGTCGGCAATGGCTGTTCCAGAAGTAAGAAATACCAAAATAAAAACTGCTATCCCTGATAATTTTCTTCGTTCACCTGCTTTAAAAAGATCCCATAAGAAAATCATAACAACAATTGAAACTGTAAAATTTACAAACCCAAGAATAAATGGTGTATAAATTAAACCAAAGAAAGGCAAACCAATAAAAGCGAAAAATATTCCACCTAGTAAACTACCGTAATAATCGTTCTCCAGAATATTAGAAATATTGAATCGTAATTTCTCGTACTCATCATTGATTCGAATCACCAAAGGGATTTCCATTCCGATCAGCAAACCAACCAATACTGCCAACGAATAGATTATTATTCCAATTGCTTGAGTATATGCTGATGCCGTATAAACCAGTAAAGGTGCGAATGAAACCAGAATTGACAGTGTAAACTCAAGAAGCAAAAACACTTTCAATAAGTTTTTCTCGAAAATCTTACTGAAACGAGCACCAAGTCCCATTGAAAATAGCATCAGCGAGATGGTCATCACCCATTGCAGGGTTGAATCACCCAAAAAATAGGTTGCCAGTGTAGATAGAATATACTCTGCTACTACTCCAGAAAATCCGGTAGCAAAAATTGCTGCCTTTAATAATGTTGATTTACTCTTAAACAAAACCTCTTAATTATAAATTATAAATGATGAATTATGAATGAAATCACCCTAACTCATAATTTATAATGCTGAATTCATAATTCTATAAACACCATGTAATCAATACCGATCCGCCAATATATGCAAAAGCCTCTACCAAGGCAGCCCCTACATTTGGTCTCTCCTGATTGATAATTTCATCCGTTAATTTTTCTCCTGGAAGCAAAATCTTATCAGTAATTAAACGCATTACCGGAAGAAGAATTAAACCTACCACCAATTCAAATCCCGTCTCGGTAAAGGAAGGAAGCCATCCTTCAAAATCTCCTACTAGTCCGAATCTGATCAAGTTACCAATGGCAATAATTGCTCCTGCAAAACCAATCCCTACAGCAACATTGTCTTTTTCTATATGATCATGAATATTGTAAGGTGTAATCCAATTGTAGAAACGTGTTGTAAGAATTAAGGCCAACTGACCAAATGCCCAAAACACCACTGCTGTTAGAATTCCGAAAAGCATATCGCCACTTTCGCCTGAAACAGCGCCAAAAATGATTAAACCTGATGCAACAGAAACAGCACCTTCGATAATTCCTGTTCCGGCATTTTGATCTTCAATAATCTCTTTTCGAATAGAGAAATTACGAAGCATTAAATAATCCGAAAGGAAGATGGAACAGTTTAAAAGAACAATTGCCAACAATCCGTAAACTGCAATATCAATAATGTCGTTAACCAAGCCATTTGAAGGACCAACAATGGCACTACCAATAGCCAATAACAAGCCAACATAGTAACCAACATGTGCAATGGCAAAAGCAAAGTTGTCTTTTTTTACCAATTCTTCTTTTACCTTAAAGGATGGATGAAGTAACTGATAAACAAATTTTCCAATTAGGAAAATGGCAAATGCCACGGCGATATAAACCACAGCATCGTAAATGATATAAGAAATCTCTGATAATGAAATCATATTTTTTAATTCTATGAATTATACACCAATTTTATTTACCAAATCCACCACTGCGTGAGCGAGTAGAACGACTGGACTTGTATCTTGAAGAACTTCTGCTCGTTCTTTTAGAGTATGAACTTGACGATTTTGAGCGAGACGAACTAAATCGGCTAGATTGACTCGACGAGCGACTTACCTTGCTTCTTACGCGATCTTTAAAAGTATTAGGCTTGCTTGCCCAAGTGCTGCTCTTTCCTGTTGTTGAGGATGTATAACTTTTGGTGCCATAAACAGGACTTCCACCTCGTGGTCCGTAATATCCTCTTGATCCACCATAATAACCACCTCGGTTGTAATCGTCCCAATATGATCGACGGTAAGTCATCATATTAAACATCGACGACATAAAGGCATATTGTCCATAGAATGCCCAAAAAGATGAACCTCCACGATTTTCCCATCGTCCGTACTTCTCATTGCCCACATAATGATTATAACCTGCCGGAACAGCTTGCTTGGTTAGCTTGCCATCTTTTTTTGAGGCAATTTCCATTCCCATATCATTAATGTGCTGCGAGAAAAAAGTCTCACTAACTTCTCTCCATCCGGTTTTCTTCTCAAGAATTGTATCTGGTTTTTCTATCAATACCTGATACTGATGTCTGTAATCTTTTCCCGATTCACTTGCATCCATATCAAATAGAATGATGGAAAAATTTTGCTCTCCATTCAATTCCTTAATCAACTCATCAACCGGTGATTTTTGCCATGTTTTTGATACTTGAGAACTTGATGATCGCTGGCGAGATGTGGAAGAATCGCAACTTCCACATGTTTTCACAATAAAAAACAATACGATGATCCCAAGTACAACTTTTGCTGTGCTATTCATAAAATCTAATTTTGAATTATAAATTATGAGTTATGAATTAAACGACTGCATTCATCATTTATAATTCATAATCCACAATTCCTTTTTCTATTTTGGTAAGATATTAGAGATTTCGAATTCTTTGATTCGTTTTCCTGCAGAGGCTTCGAATTCCTGTTCATCCCATTGTTCGATGCAAACAATGTATTCGCCCGTTTCATCTTCGTAATCCCATGAGATAAACTCAACCCATTCATCACCTTTGGCTACATCATTATAGAAACCAGGTGATTCTTTCTCCATGAAATACTTTCTACCATCGTATTCAAATGATGCAGGAGCTTTCTGATTGCCCAGTAATGACTCATGAACATCAGCTCCGAGCTGACGAGTTTTTATTTTTTCTGAAACAGATAAATACAACTCATCATCATCTTCAACCGACAAAAATCTTGTTTTTGTTCCGTTAAAAATCTTGAACTCCTGGGTAAAGAAATTATCTCCCCAATCGTACTCATAACAAGCCTGTACTTCCCAACTTTCAAGATCGTATTCAAAAACAAAACCAACATCCAGGTCGGTTACCCGGATGTTGGTGCTATCGTACGAGGGCTGTTTTTTTCTTTTAAAAAAATCGGCTAATCCCATTTTTAATTTCGTTCAATTTGTAATACCGATTAGTAGCTAAATATCCACTCATTTCACTACGTTCATGATTGCATTATAGCTATCTATTGGCGTTACTTGCGTTAATTTTGCATTTATTAGTCAAATAAAACAGCTATTCCTTATTCTTCATCTTAGCCTTTAACTCTTCCAAGGCATTCGAAGCTTTAACGTTTGTTTCATTTAAAGTTGCATCAATCTCATCATCCAAACTTCTGTTTTCAACAGAAATTTCGCCATAAGCTTCAGCCATTGCTTCTTGTTGAGCAACTTTGTCTTTCATTTTTTCCAACATCGATACGGTTCCCGAACTGTCAATTCCAGAAAGTTGTTTGTTGATTTTTTGAGTTGCAGAACTTACACGAGCACGAGCCTTTAAAGTACGCAATTCATTCTCATAGCGAGTAATCGTTGATTTCAACTTCTTCACATTGGCATCAAGCTGACTAATGTTTTGATCAAATCGAGTCACCTCTTCTTGAGCGCGAGCTGCATTTGCAACTGCTTCTTCTTTTCTTGCCAATGCTTCTGTTGCCAAACGTTCTGCTTCTGCAACATCTAAATCACCCTTTTCAGCCTTTTGCAACAGAAGAATCGCTTTTTGCTCGTAATTCTGTCCCATCGACTTTTGTTCGTTCAATTCTCTCTTGCTTCTAATTGCCAAAGCCTTTACTTCAGCCAAAGCTTGTAAGCTTTTATCCAAATCCTTTTTAAGATCTCTGATCCCTTGTTCTGTCATCTTAATAGGATCCTCTAATTTATCTATAGCGGCGTGAGCTTCTGCTTTACCCACATTAAATAGTCTGCTAAAAATTCCCATTTTATTTTAATCTTTTATCGTTTACAATTTTGAAAATGAAATAATCTCTTCTGAGTATTCACTCAGCAATAATTCCAATGAATTTAAAGTTGCTTCCAATTCATTTTGGTCCAGATTTTCCAACTGAAGAGTATCGCGGAACAACACCTTAGTTCCAGTTTCGTCTAAAGTAAAAGCACCATGTACTATTTCTCTGTTCTTCATTAGTAATGATTTAAAAATATCATCCTTATCACCACTAATTTCGAAAAGTAAACCTTCAATAATTAGAATTGGATCCTCACAATCAACAACCAGATTTGCAATTCCTCCTTCAGGATTTTCAACTACAAATAGTTCCTCTGCTAAATCTTCCTGTACAATGTTGTATTCTAAGTTCAATAGGTAATCTTTTACCTTGTTAAAGTATGCGCTCATTTTTTTTATCAGTTTTAAAATTGAATTAATTAAAATTAGAACAATTTATTGGCTCTGAGAAAAATCCAGAATTGTATTTAAAACTTCTGAATTAAAATTTATCATCTATGGCCACTAAATGATAAAATGGTTCTCATTTTTTCTGTTTGAGTTTGAAATTACAAAATAGAATGCGTTCAATCTCTATTTAATCGGGAGAATATTCAAAAAAATCGATAAATGGGAGTTTTTACATGTTTTCCTTTTTTAATGTGATAAATCATTCCTTAAAAAGAAAAAGTCCACCCATTGGGTGAACTTTATTCTGATTATTAAATTATTCTATTTAGTTTTAACCGCCTCTAATTGCAATTGTTCTTTCTTTCGCGCTTTAAGTCCAAATACAACTCTCATAAAATTAAACGGACGAATTAATAACAAATAAATACCCACACTTGCTGCAAAGGAGGATACTGTAAGATAAAGAGCTTTAACAACAATGTTCATCTCTATATCCTTAATGTAGAATCCGAATAATAAGATAATTGGTTGATGTAGCAAATAAAAAGGATAAATGGCCTCGTTTGCAAATTTGCGAAATGGTGAATTGAATCGCATATATCTACAGAAAAAACCCAAAACTGTAATCCCAGTAGACCAAGCAAGCATGATATCCATTGTGGCATGAAAATATTTATATACTGTATCATCAACAATCAATTCGCCTCCAACCCTATAGCAAATATAAACAGAGGTGGCAACCAAAACATTCAGGTATCTCTGAGAGATAACACTTTTAGTCATTTCTTTACTATTTGCAAATAAGTATCCATAGATAAAATAAAAGAAATACATGAACATATAAGCCCAATCATCAATAAAGCCATGGGTACTATTGGGCCAGAATTGACGCAATATTAATTGAGAAATGAGAATTGGAACAACGAATAGTAGCATTCCTCCCTTTTTACATGCGATTCGATTAATAAAACTTAGAAAGTTCTGAGATCGATTACTTCGTAACCATTTAATAATTGGAATTGCAACCATTGATAGAAAAAAGAGATATAAAATAAACCACAAATGATGCCAGCTCATATTTCCCTCAGGATATACACCATCAAACACATGCATATAAAAATTCCAAAGAGATGAATACTCTGTAAATTTTTCGAGGTAAACCTGTATGGGAACCAGGGTAAATAATCCGAAGAAAAAGGGTAGCATCAATCGCTTGTTTCTTTCTTTCACATATTCCCATATAGATCTTTTGCCCAAGGCCAAAAATGTTCCCGCCCCAGATACAAAAAACAAGAGAGGCATTCGCCAACAATGAAGGAAGCCCATTAATTCGACCAACTGTGGATATTGAACACTGTTTTTCACATGCCAGTGCCAAGGGTTAAAAAACATCCCAATATGGAAAAGAAATACACTTGCAATAAGTACAATTCTTAACCAATCAATTTCGTATCTTCTTTCTGATTTTTCCATTTTAATTCGATTTTACGATTTGTCCTTAGCTTTGAAACAAAGATCTTACAGAAGGAATAAAAATGACGAATCTGATTATAGGCAAGCCGTGTTTCCTTATCGGGAAACACATAATACATCCATTTTTACAATTGATTTACAGCGAATTCTTAAATTGGGTAGGCGTTTGGGAGGTGTACTTCTTAAATGCCTTATTGAATGAAGATTTTGAATTGTATCCTACCCTTTCGGCCAACTCCTCAATGGTGATATTATGGTTCTCATTCTGTGAAAGCAGCTCCTTGGCCTTTTCAACTCTCAACTCAGCCATCCATTCAAAGAAACTTTTTCCCAATCGCTCATTAATGACTTGCGAAACATGATGAGAAACGCATCCAATCTTTTTGGAAAGGTGTGGCAGGGAGGCCATATTGTTGGTAAAATATTGCTCTGTTTGCATCACTTGCTGCAATTGATCTAAAATTTTATCTTTTTGAGATTCATTCAATGAAGACTTGGAGTATTTCTCTGGAATCTTTGCAGTATTACTTTTCTTAAAAAAAAGAGAATCATTTACAACCTTGATACTGGCCAGGTAGATAATTAAGGTAATATAAGATGCAATAAAATGATCTCCCAAATCACGCCCCAGCGTAGTTTTGGTGACGATAAAAATGATAATCACCACAAAAAAATGAAGGCATAAATTTCGCAACCATCTTAATTGTTGATTTTTTAATTTCCAGAATTGCAACTTTTTGCTTTTTACCTCTTTTATGATTTCGCGAATAGAAAATCCCAAATAAACTACGAAGTGCAGCAATGTTAACTGATTAATATGGGCTCGCAGTTGCAAAGGGTCATCACTAAATGTTTGCACGGCTTGGATTCTTTCCCAATCGGGATGATTTACCCATACAAATGAGTTGAATTTGAATTCATCGGTCTGTAAATAATAAAAGAAGGAGTAAAACACATAAAAGGCAAAAAATGCAAAGTGCCAATAATCCCGTCGCTTAAAATTGGGCTTCAAACTATATTTTATATATAAGTAGCAAATGGGTGCAATAGCAAAATTTAAGGGTTCAGAAAAATTATCGATGAAAATTACCCGAGTCATATAGCCCGTATAATTCAACCAATGATCAAAAATCAAAAGGGAAAGACTGATTAATAAAAATCCATAAATACGATTAGATAAAAGTTTGCGATTTTCTTTGTTCAGGAAAAAATAGGTTAGAAAAAGTCCTTGAAAGATTCCCAACAAGATCAGAAGTGAAAAAATATCTAAACGAAGTTCAACTGGATACATACAAATTTGAATTTGCTATGAAGTTACTCTATTATTAATAAATTTAGAAAGATTTACTTCGATCAAAACATATTGTCACAATCTATAAACTCATCGAAAAAGAATAACACTTCGCATTACAGATGAATTACAACCACTTACACGATAATGTAAATTAAAGATGCGAAAATCTTTAAATTTATGAGAAATCACCTTTTTATTCCATGCAGATATTTATATATTTAGGTTCATCTAAAAATTAAACATTTGTATTATTATTAACCGACTTGCCTAAATCTGTTCAAAATCAAGTAAAACAATACCAGCAGAACTTTTGCAGGTCATTCCAAGCCTAACAAAAAATTTTTATAGAATGAAGATTCACGAATATCAAGCAAAAGAAATCTTACGCTCGTTTGGTGTTCCTGTTCCGGAAAGCAAAATTGCATTCTCGGTAAAGGAAGCTGAAGAGGCCGCAGCCGAAATTGGCTTGCCGGTAGTTGTTAAAGCCCAAATTCACGCCGGTGGTAGAGGAAAAGGTGGTGGAGTTAAATTTGCTCCAACTGCACAAGATGTTTCTCAATATGCCAACGACATCCTAGGTATGACTTTGGTGACACATCAAACTGGTCCTGAGGGAAAACTAGTAAAGAAAGTGCTTATTGAAGCTGCTTCAAACATTGATAGAGAATTGTATGCAGGTATTGTAATGGACCGTACTACTTCTGCAGTTACTTTCATGGTATCCACTGAGGGTGGTATGGAAATTGAAAAAGTAGCTGAAGAAACCCCTGAAAAAATTGTAAAAGTAGTGGTTGATACTGCTGTAGGTCTTCAACCATTTCAAGCCAGACAAATGGCATTCGCTCTAAACTTAACGGGTGATGCCTTTAAAAATGGTGTGAAGTTTTTGATGGCACTTTACAAAGCCTATATGGGAACCGATGCATCTATTTTTGAAATCAACCCGTTGGTTGTTACCAAAGAAGGCGCTGTAATTGCTCTTGATGCCAAAGCGAATTTCGACGAGAATGCATTGTATCGTCATAAAGACATTGTTGCGCTTCGTGATTTAGACGAAGAAGAACCTCTTGAAATTGAAGCAGGAAGGTCAGGCCTTAACTATATTAAACTAGAAGGTAATATTGGTTGTATGGTAAACGGTGCCGGTTTGGCAATGGGAACCATGGATATCATTAAACTTACGGGTGGAGAACCTGCCAATTTCCTTGATGTAGGAGGTGGTGCATCTGCCGAAACTGTAGAAAAAGGCTTTAGAATTATTCTTTCCGATAAAAATGTAAAAGCAGTGCTTATTAATATTTTTGGTGGTATTGTTCGTTGCGACCGTGTTGCCAAAGGAGTTATCGAAGCCATTAAGAATATTGACACCAAAGTACCAATTGTGGTTCGACTACAAGGAACCAATGCCGAAGAAGGTAAAAAACTTTTAGAGGAATCAGGAATGAATATTATTGCTGCTACAGAGTTGAAAGATGCAGCTGAAAAAGTAGTAGGAACCCTTAAAACAATTGAAGCATAATGAGTGTATTAGTAGATAAAAATACAAAACTAGTGGTTCAGGGAATCACTGGTTCCGAAGGTGCGTTCCACACCCAACAAATGATTGACTATGGAACCAATGTAGTTGCTGGTGTTACTCCAGGTAAAGGAGGTCAGCTATTTATGGATAAAATTCCGATTTACAACACCATGAAAGGTGCTGTTGAAAAAACCGGAGCCAATGCTTCTGTTATTTTCGTTCCACCTCCATTCGCTGCCGATGCCATTATGGAAGCGGCTGAAGCTGGTGTTGATCTGGTAATTTGTATTACCGAAGGAATTCCAACTTTTGATATGCTTAAGGTTCATGAGTTCCTTAAAAAATATCCAAAAACAACTTTGGTAGGTCCTAACTGTCCTGGTGTAATTACTCCTGGCGAAGCAAAAATCGGTATCATGCCTGGATTTATTCATAAACCTGGTACCATTGGTATTGTTTCTCGTTCGGGTACATTAACCTACGAAGCAGTTCATCAATTGGGCGAAGCTGGATTTGGACAATCAACAGCAATTGGTATTGGTGGAGATCCAATTATTGGAACCAAGCATATCGATGCAGTTAAATTGCTAAACGAAGATCCTAAAACAGAAGCCATTGTTTTAATTGGTGAAATTGGTGGATCGGATGAAGAGACAGCTGCAGCTTACATTGCTGAAAATGTTGACAAGCCGGTTGTTGCATTTATTGCTGGTCAAACCGCACCTCCTGGTAAACGTATGGGGCATGCCGGAGCTATTATTGCTGGTGGTAAAGGTACAGCCGAGGAGAAAATGAAAGCATTGGCTGCTGCTGGAATTCATGTAGTAAAATCGCCTGCTGAAATAGGCAAGAAGATGAAAGAAGTATTGGGGTAAATCCTTATAAATAACAAAAAGCCGATTCAAAAATGAATCGGCTTTTTTTATAATTCAAATAGCTGTAAATATTCCCACAAATAAAAAAGTCTATTCCTTCTTGCACCAACCAATTCTTTTACCAATCCAAACTTCTCTAATTCTTTTATCAGCAAATTGGCTGATTGAAAACTTAGTCCCAACTTTTCTTTAATATCATTTACCGATAAAAATGGTGAGGAATAGAACTCTGTAATCAATTGCTTGGCAGATTGATGCCTCTTCTTTCCCATATGTTCCTCAATCAACTTCTCATTTCTTTCAACCATTGAGTTGATATTACCCAATATCTCTTTACTATATCGAGCTGATTCTTTAATTCCAGTTAAGAAAAAACGAATCCATTGTTCTATATCATTTTTCGATCGAATTAAATTTAATCGATGATAATACTCCAGCCTATTACGCTCAAAAAACACCGATAAACAAAAAACGGGCTTGTGCACAAAACTTAACTCCATCATTTCAAAAAGAATAAGGGTTCGTGCCGTTCTTCCATTACCATCTAGAAATGGGAGGATATTTTCGAATTGATATAAGGAAATTGCCATTTTGATTAACAATGGAAGCTCCAAATTGTCGTTACGCCAAAACTTCTTTGCATCGTTTATCAAAATTTTTAACTCATGCTTATTGGGTGGAGAATATTTAAATCCAACATCGAACTTGTTGTCTTTTGAATTTACAAAAGGCCGAATTTTTCCACCAAAATCTTCCAATTGAGGCAAATCAGAACATAGAATTCTATGAGATTCTTTGACCAATCGAATACTTAAAGGAA
The DNA here is from genome assembly GCF_030851345.1 of Marinifilum sp. D714. Classification (GTDB taxonomy): domain Bacteria; phylum Bacteroidota; class Bacteroidia; order Bacteroidales; family Marinifilaceae; genus Marinifilum. The sequence continues at coordinate 32,033 of NZ_JALPNU010000018.1, read as the reverse complement.
AGCGCCTTAATTCTTTCACTCCCCACTTTATTGCAGCGATATGATTGGTAATTTCCTTCTGCTCGTAAATGCGTTTGAAACTCTTTGAGTTCTCAGGCACAAAAGCTTGCGATAAACTACATTTACTCCCTTCAATCATATTAGAGGCAACTGCCTCTTGCGCTATAAATAGAGGAATGTATCGATTTATGTTTGGAAAGAATTTAGAGAATGCATTTAGCTCACCCAATTCCAACATCGCTCTCTCTAACAAAATATTAATCTGCTTATCCTGCCATTCAAAGGAACGATTAATTAAAGAAGGAGTTACGCTTCGGTAACCTTCTTTAAAACTCTGATAAGTATAATTTCCGGCTGTATTTTTATTCAAGTTTCTAGTCATATAATTGAATAAAGGTATCTTATTCAGGATAAAAGTATTAAAATTTAATAAAAGACCATTCAAAATTACACACTCCTTTTTCTTATCGATAGATCTAAATATTTGCATTGTTTTGATTATCTGACATTTACACACGGTAACTTTCTGATCTTAATTGTTTTACTCTTGCAAGACAAAGTTTTTAATTTATATTCAGATCGAAATTTTAAAACATCAACTTATGATTAAAAGAATTTGTTTAGCCATCGCTGTAATTGCAATGGCATACAATGTAAAAGCGGAAGGTTATGCTGTTAATCTTCAGGGAGCTAAGCAAACTGGGATGGGCCATGTTGGTACTGCATTAAACTTTGATGCAAGTAGTATGCAATGGAATCCTGGAGCTTTGGCAACATTGAGCAATAAATATAGCTTCTCATTAGGTGGATTTGGCACTTTCACTAAAGCAGAATATACAGGATTAAACGGTACTGAATCAACCGATAATCCTACCAATACTCCTTTCTATTTTTATGGATCAATGAAAGTAAGTGATAAACTTGCGATTGGTATCGGGGCTTATACTCCTTTTGGAAACACTATGGATTGGGGGAATGACTGGTCTGGGAATCAATTAATTCAAGACATTACCTTAAAAGCAATTTATATTCAGCCAACAGTATCATATAAAATTAATGACTGGTTAAGTGTTGGTGCCGGACTAAATATTGTTTACGGAGAAGAAGATTTAAACAGAGCGGTAAATGTAGGACCTCTTGTAGGATCAGCTGATCCGGTTTTTGGCTCAGTAAATATTTCAGGAAACAACATTCAGTATGGTTATAACCTTGGAGTTTTCTTGCAACCTACTGAAAAATTAAACATTGGTATTTCATACAGATCGCAAGTAGATGTTGATCTTGAATATTCTGATGCAGATGCTGATTTTACTGTTCCTGAAGGTATTTCTGCACTTTTCCCTGATGGAGGAGTTGCAGCATCATTACCACTTCCTGCAAGTTTAAATATTGGTTTTGCATACCAGATCAACGATAAGTGGTTGGTTTCTGCTGATGCAAACTTTATTAAATGGAATGCATACAAATCATTGAATTTTGATTTTGAAAAAAATACTTCTATTCCTCATCCTAGCATCCCTAATGTAATGATTCCTGTTCTTGCTGATTCTGAAAGTACAAGAGACTGGGACAATACAATGACTTGGAGATTCGGTGCAAGATACACTGCTAATGAAAAATTAGATCTTTATGCTGGTTTATATTTCGACGAAACACCAACAAATGATATGTACTATACTCCTGAAACTCCAGGAGCGAACAAAGTAGGCGTTTCATTAGGTTTTTCTTATAAACTTAACAACAAGCTTAGCTTAGATGCTTCATTACTATACAATGAAGGAGAAAAAGTGGACAGAGTAGATAGCAACTCAGGTTTTGCAGGAGAATACAAATACAGAGCTTGGTTACCAGGTGTTGGTATTACATACAATTTTTAAATCCATTTAAGCATGGATATTGAAAGCCTGATCGTTGATCAGGCTTTTTTATTACCATAAATCTATTTTTTGCTAAGCAGTTATCTGTTTTTCATTGAATATTCATATTTTGCAGTGATTTTCTAATAACACTCTTAAACATGAAACGCTTAGTTTTACTACTTCTTTTTACAATATCATCAATTTATTTACAGGCCGGAATCATTCTCAATGATATTCCACAATCTCAAATTGAAAAGGAGGTAGACAACCTTCTTAATCAAGCTAAAAGTTTAAGAAATTCCTCATATGATAGCTGTGCCTACATCGGAAGGAAAACGATAAAATTAGCCAATTCTACTAAAAAACCAGAACTTATTGGATTTGCTCATAAATCACAGGGAACAACATTTTTGTATCAAGGATTATTTGACTCTGCATTTTTTCATTACGACAAAGCAATAAAAGAATTTGAATCAATTAATGACAGCTTAAATGTTGCCATGTTGATTTCAAACGAAGGCATAATATATAGAAGAACGAATAAATATGATAAAGGTCTACAACAATATTTAAAAGCACTAGAGATATATGAAGCTTTAAATTATCCCAAAGGAATTGCATCTGCTTTTACAAATATTGGAGGAGTGTATCAAACACTAGGAGATCTTAACAAAGCTTTAAAATTTTATCTTAAAGCAAAAGAGATGTACTCCAAAATGAACGAAACGCAACGTTATTCAAGAGTTCTAACAAATATTGGCGTTATTAAATTCCAACAAGATTTATTTGAAGAATCCTTGAACTACCAACTTGAAGCTTTAAAATTGAATGAAAAGGATGGGATGTTGCAGCATAAGGCAATTATTCAATTAAATATTGGAGAGTGCTATCAAGCAATGGATAAACCGCTTAGGGCTTTAGAGTATTTTAATAAGTGTGAAGATATTAGACTACAGCTTAACGACATTTGGGGAATTGGGAAATTATATATAAAAAAGGCCATTGTATTGCAAGAATTGGGGCAATTCACAAATGCTGAAACTTACTTTAAAAAGGCAGAAACATTTTGCAAGAAACAGAATTTATCTGAAGATTTAAGCGTGACATATTTATACTATTCTGACCTTCTTGAAGAATTAGAACGTCCAGAAATGGTCATCTCCTATTTAAAAAAATATCACTCCCTTAAAGATTCACTGCAAGCAATAGTTAGAGATGAGCAATTAGCAGAAATAACAGCAAAATTCGAATCGGAACAGAAAAAGAAAGAATTTGAGTTGCTAGAACAGCGCACCCAGATTCAAAAACTTGAATTGGGTCAGAAAAATGCCTGGATTATTGTTTTATTGGTTGTTATGATTCTTGGAGTTATGGCAGTTTTGGTTTCATTAAGAATTAACCGTTTGAGTGCAGATCATAAAATCATGGATCTACGTCAAAAAGTATTACTCTCACAAATGAATCCACACTTTTTATTCAATTCTTTAACTGCAATTCAGAGTTTTATTTTAGATGAAAAAAATGATGATGCGAACAACTACCTTTCAAAATTGGCCAGTTTGGTACGTAGAATTCTTGAAAATTCAAGAGAGGAATTTGTTTCATTGCGTACAGAATTGAGAACCTTAGAGGAATATATCGGACTACAGAAACTAAGATTTGAAAATGATATTGCCTACAATTTTGAGATCGATGCAAGTTTGGATCAAGATGAAGTAATGATTCCTCCAATGCTAGCTCAACCATTTATCGAAAATGCTCTTATTCATGGAAAACTTAGGAATAATCCTGAAGCTTGTATTAATGTAAAAGTCTCTAAAACAGATGATGAAGAATCAATAAGATTTAGTATTATTGACAATGGAATTGGAATTGAAGAGGCCAAAAAAGAATCCGAACAAAAAAATCATAAATCGTTGGCTACTTCAATTGCTCTAGATCGTGTGAAGATTTACAATTTTAGATCTTCGAAAAAAATGAATTTTGAAATCGTTGACTTAATTAATCATGGTGAAAATGGAACTAAGGTTACCTACTCTATTCCATTAATCACATAAGCTGAATTAATCATGTTAAAAACAATATCAACAGTTGTACTTTTATTAATATCCTATACATCATTTGGTTATTTTAATAATGATGATAAGGAAAGTAACAAAAACTTACAGGAGCGAATAACAACTTACCTCGATTCATCATCGTCTCTATTAAGAAATAATTCGTTAACCAAAAGCATAGAAGTCTGTAACGAAGCGATATTGTTAGCTGAAGAAACAGAAGATCCTGTTTTCTTATCAAAAGCTTATAAACGTCAAGGCATAAATTATTTTTATTCAGGCAATACAGACTCTTCCTTTTATTACTACAATAAGGCCATCCCTCAATTCGAGGCGCTTGGTTCTAAAGTAGATGTAGGAAAGGTTACTGGGAATATTGGGCTCCTATATAAAAGCCAAGGACAATACGATAAAGCGCTTGAATTTTACCTTGAAAATCTTCAGATATACAAAGAAGTAAAATATGACAAAGGATTAGGTAGTGTTTACAATAATTTAGGTAATCTGCATCAGTTAATTAAGAATTTAGAATATGCAGAGGATTACTACATGTTGGCATTAAAAAGCTTTCAAAAACATAATAATTCATTAGAAGTTGCTAAAGCTTATTGCAATTTAGGTGCTGTTTGTGAAAAACTAGAAGAATATTCGAAAGGACTTGAATACTATGAAATGGCACTTAAGGAAAATGCTAAAATCAACAATAAACTTCTTGATTCTAAGTTGTATTTCAACATTGGATATTTGTATCAATCCAATAAACAACTTGATTCTGCATTGGTATATTTAAAGAAATCTGAAAAACTTCGAACTGAACTTGAAAATTTTTCAGGGCTTGTAAATGTAAAGTTACAACTTGGCTCTACCTATTTCGAATTGAGAAATTATGCCTTAAGCGAAAAATACTTGCTGGAGGCACTTGATCTTGCAAAAAGATTAGAAAATCATCTTCTATTACCAGATATTCTTTTTCAGCTATCATCATTGTATAAAGATAAGAAGCAATATAAACAAGCTTATGATTACCAGTTTAAGGGAGTTCAGTTAAAAGACTCCCTTAATATAATAAGCATTGAAAATAAATTTGCTGAATTGGCTGCTGCCTATGAAAATGAAAAGAAAAAGCAGGAATTTGAATTGTTACAACAACGTACTCAAATTCAAAATCTTGAATTAGGGCAGAAAAATGCCTGGATTATTGTCTTATTGGTTGTAATGATACTTGGAGTTGTTGCAGTTTTGGTTTCGCTTAGAATTAACCGTATGAGAGCAGATCATAAAATCATGGATCTGCGTCAGAAAGTATTACTAACACAAATGAATCCACACTTTTTATTCAACTCCTTAACTGCAATTCAAAGTTTTATATTAGACGAAAAAAATGATGATGCCAACAATTACCTCTCCAGATTGGCCAGTTTGGTACGTGGTATTTTAGAGAATTCGAGAGAGGAATTTGTCTCCTTGCGAAAAGAAATACAAACTTTAGAAGATTATATAAGACTACAGAAACTAAGATTCGAAAATGACATTTGTTATAATTTTGAAATTGATGCTACACTGAATCAAGATGAAGTAATGATTCCTCCAATGCTGGCACAACCATTCATCGAAAATGCTCTTATTCATGGAAAACTTCGCAATAATCCTGAAGCATGCATAAATGTTCAAATAAGTAAAACAAAAGATGAACAGTCCATAAAATTTGATATTATTGACAATGGAATTGGAATAGAAGAAGCTAAGAAACAATCCTCTCAAACGAATCATAAATCATTGGCAACTTCTATTGCTTTAGATAGAGTAAAAATTTACAATTTTAAATCATCGAAAAAGATGAATTTTGAAATTTTGGATCTGAAAAGTATTGATCCTAACAAATCGGGAACTAAGGTAAGTTATAGTATTCCAATAATTATTTCATCGAAGTAGACGTAATTTGGAGATAAGAAAACTCCATTTTCGATAAGAATTTTTCAGTCTCATTCATATTTCTGGTAAAACCAAGAAGATAACCACCACCTCCTGAACCACATAATTTTAACCAGAATTTGTTGGAATCGAGACCTGTTTTCCACAGTGTCCTGTAACCAGATGGGATTTTATTTGTAAAGTTTTGATATTGAAACGATGAAACACTTTGTATTGATTCAAAAAAATTGTCAATATCATTATTGCACAAGCTATTAATACATTGTTGAGTAACTGGTATTAATTTTTCAACAATTTTATTTCTAAAATCAACCGATTCACACTGCAATAGAAAATCATTCACCAAAGGTGCTGTATCACCTTTTTGTTGGGTATCAATTAAAAAAACTGCAGCATTCTCAAGAAACTTATCAAACTTTAAATTCACAAGTTCAAGTTGATCATTACCAGAAACCAATACTGGTTTGTTAACATACGAAATCAATGGATCTAAGCCAGAACTTTTACCATGAAATCCTGATTCAAGCAAGGATAACCTTTGCTTTAAATCTCTTAAGTTTATTTCATTGTGTTCGCTTATTTTCCCATAATGCTTGTAGATTGCAGCACACAATGCGCCTGAGCTTCCTACTCCATAACTTACTGGTATAGAAGAATCGAAAAATAAGCCAGAATTGATATCTTTTTCAAGATCTGTTAAGTTCAATATAGAATCAAAAACATTTGAATTGGAAAGCAGGTATTTAAAATACTTCTTTAACTCTGAATTCGATTTTTTTTCTTTATCAGATTTATTTGAGCTCATGAAATCAAAATTGGCCTTAAACATTTTGAAAGGTATGCTTAATGCCATAGAACCCAACAAAACAGAATATTCTCCAAACAGAAGAAGTTTGCCATGAAACAATTCACTCTTTTTATTCACCACCAGAAATATTTATTTGTTTGGGACCTAAACCTGTTTCATCCTTAAGATATCTCCCATCTTCAAGTAATTCCTTTAATTGTTCATTTACAAATGCATCAACTTTTAAACTGTCTTTTTTAGGAAACATTAAGTGAATATTTGGACCTGCATCCAAGGTAAATCCTACAGGAATTTTAGTCGTATTTCTAAAATCACGAATTAATTCAATTGCTTCCAAAGTATTAGGTTTCATCAAAGTAAATGAAGGTGTAGAATTCATCATTAAACCATGCAAACTTAATGCTTCATTTTCAAGAACCTCTATAAAAGTATCCAAATCGCCACTACGTAATATCCCAAGCATTCGCTCGAAATTTGAATTGGCCTGATTATATCTGGCTTGAGCAAATGGATGATTCTTCATCAACCCATGCCCTGCTGTACTTGAAACTTTTTTCTTTTTAGAACTTACCAATAAAATATAATCCTGATAATCTTTAAATATTGGATGAATGTATTTTGAAAAAGGAGTTGCAAAATCATTGGAGGCTTTCGAGAATGCACTGCTCTCACCCCATGTTGCATAGGATTCATAAATAGATCGTGATGCACTACCCGATCCCAAACGAGCAAGAAAACTGGCTTTCTGTAAAAATTCATCACGCTCCAATTTATTTCCTGTAATCAATTCTTCCATACTACAAATGCACAAAGCAAGAGCACTCATGGCCGACGCCGAGCTAGCAATTCCTGTAGAATGAGGAAAGGTGTTTTCTGATGTGATAGAGTACGAATATTGGCTTAAAAATGGCAATTCCTCATTTAAACCTTTAAAAAGTGTTTCTATTCTTTTGGCAAAATCAAGATTTTCTTTTCCCTCAAATTCAAAGTTTATCCACTTCTCATTTCTTTCCGAAAATGACAATTGAGTTCTACTTAGCGCATTCTTCAATGTCATACTTACAGATGGATTACAAGGGTGCTGTCTGCCTATTTTTCCCCAATATTTTATCAATGCAATATTTGAAGGGCTCTCCCAAGCCACAAGTTGTTTCTTCATTCGCTTATCAATTGTTAACTCAAGATAATATCATCCCAAGCAAATATTGTAGTTAATCCTTTCTCATAAAAATAGCGATGCACCTCTCTCTTTCCCAAATCTGATCGAACCAAAATAAAGTCTCCGCCCCAAGCTCCTAATGACTTTATACTTCCTTCAAAATCAGGAAATTTTTCTTTCTTTACAGGATCTGTATGAAGTACTTCTGCAATAAATCTTTCATGTTCAGAAATCAAAGCATCAAACTCCATGGAATTTTCACTCTGTAATAACTTTTTACTCAGCAGTGAGATGCTTTCAACCTGTGTTTTGGTTACTGGATTTCCATTCAGATATTTTTTCACACTTTCCTCACTATTCTGCTTATTTCCCAGATATACAAAGAAAAGCTGATCTGAGAAACCAGGTTCAAACTTTATTGGATATATCATGGGATGAGATTCATTTTTACGAAACAGAATAGGCAAACAATAATTTGCACAAGCAATATCATAACCCGAACCATTTGACACCAAAGCATGCAATTCGTAAGGATTCACATCTGCCCACTGTGCAATATTGTTAATCAAACTTGAACTACTTCCTAATCCCCAATTTCTGTCAAAATTGATTTCCGTTTTAACCTTTAATGAAAAATTTGGTAAAAATTCAGGGTTTAACTTCTTTGCCTGATTCAAAATGAAACACACAAAATCCTTCTCAGAATTCCCCTTGTTTTCCACACTTAGAATATCTTTTTCAGAGATTGAGAATTGCAACCAAGGCTGGGCTCTATCTAGTGCAATCCATTCCAATACATTCGTATCTGATTCATAAATTTCCATCAATTGACCAAATCGAAGTGGGATCGCCAATGACAAAGCACCATGCAAAACCAAATACTCTCCGGTAATTAGAAATTTAGCATTTGAGTAATATTTTTTTAATGGAGTCAAACTATCGCAACTTAGTTCTAATTGATTTGATAAATGATTCTACTTCGCTATAAGATACTGTTTTGTGAGCAAAATACTCCAAAGCTTGTCTCTTTTCCTCATAATCGGCTTTCAATGCATTTAAAAGATTCGATAAATGCATTTTCATATGTCCATATTGTATCCCTGTTGTAACCAAGGACCTTAAGGCGCCAAAATTATTCGCCAATCCAGCTGTAGCCGTAATCATCATTAACTCTTTTGCGGATGGTTTTCCAAGTAATTCCAAACCAAATTTAGCCAAAGGATGTAAACTTGTAAGTCCACCAACCGTTCCTAATGAAAGAGGTATAGTTAGTTTGTATTTAAATCGATTATTTGAAACAGAAGCATGGGTAAGGCTTTTGTATTTACCTGATTTTGCTGCCCAAACATGACCGTTAGCTTCAATTGCTCTGAAATCATTCCCGGTTGCTAATGCCACAGCATCAATTCCATTAAATATTCCTTTATTGTGCGTTGCAGCTCTAAAAACATCCACTTCAGCAATTTTTGAAGCCTTTGAAAATTTCTCAGCAAACTCTCTTCCACTCATTCCTGGCTCAATATTATCAAGCTCCTGTATATCACACTCCACCCAACTTTCAACCAAACAATCTGGGGTGTAATTGGATAAGATGGACATGATAATTTCACATTCACGCTCAATATCTTCTAGCCCCTGATAATATCTAAAGAATTTCTTCATGGTCTGCGCCATCTGTTCAAGGCATGAATTTATAAAGTTCGCTCCCATGGAATCTACAGTATCAAAATCAACATGCAATTGGTAATAATTTTCCATCTCATGCGATAAATCTACCAATCGTATACTTTGAATACCTCCTCCACGCTGGCGCATATTTCGCGTCAACTCCTTTGTTGTACGATAGAGTTCATATTTCAACTCAGGCAATAAGTCTAACAACCTTACTTTTTCACCTTTCCACAAGAAATGCACCTGACCAGACTTTACCACCGAAATAACTCTTGCATGAAAACCTCCATGATTTGCCCAAAACTTGGCAGATCGAGAAGCAGCAGCAATTACAGAACTCTCCTCAATAACCATAGGAATATGATACAAATTCTTATTAATCAGAAAATTTGGCGCAACACCAAAAGGCAAATAAAAATTAGAAAGTGTATTTTCGCTTATCTCATCCAACAGATCTTGTTGTTCCTTATTCTGTAGTCGAAAACTATCTAGCTTTGATTTGATCTTATCAGCACTATCCGTAAGAGCAGCTACTTTTTCTTCGCGAGATAATTTTGAAAAACCTGATATTATCGATTTTCGCTTCATAAATTAATATTTAATTCCTGCAATAAAGGAAAATTCGGCAAATAATAAAATACTTACAGGTCCTAATTTACATTTTTTATTCAGCGAAGCCAAATCAGTGCAGAAAAATACCTACCTGGAATTACTTTAGTTTTAAAAATGCATTCGCGATTTTTAAACCTTCAACTTGAGATTGAATGTAATTTTGTAGATTGGAATATGAATCTTGTGCATATTTTAATAATTCTGAGGCTTGACCATATATGGCAGGTAGTTTACTTTTCTCAGTTAAAAAATAACCATCAATAAAACTATGAATCCCACCTGAGATAATTAGTTCATTGCATTTTATTTGCTTGTTACTCTCAACAATGGTATTGGTCCAATCCACCATCTGATCAGCAGTATGACCAATTTTTGCCAAAGGATCATACAATTGTATCTGATTATCAGGATTTCTCATCATTTCAATCTTGGCAAAATTGGTTCCTCCAAACGCACCAAATTCAATAGCTTGCAAAGGCAATTGTAAAAGTTGATTTAAACTATCAGGTCCAAATCCTTGTCCAACTTCCTTTACAATCACTGGGTAATCAGCATGTTTTAGCAAATCCATTATGGTTTGTATCGGTGATCTTAAAATTAAATCACCCTCAGGTTGAAGCCATTCTTGCATCGGATTTACATGAATGATTATGCCATCTGCCTGAAGTTTTGCAACCAGATTAGAAATTTTAGATAGTTCATTATTTTGTATCAACTCCTCAAGTTGACAAATGCCTAAGTTAGCATATAATGGCAATTCGGGTCCCATTATATGTCTTACATTGAAATCTGCAAGATATTTATCATCCTCCAACAACAACCTACAAGATCCTAATCCCATTCCCATACCAAATTCAGCACAAGCTTTTGCCAGATTGGAATTGATTTTTCCTGCAAGCTTAGTGCCTCCTGTCATACTCGAAACCCAAATTGGTGTGCGAATTTCCTTTCCCAAAAAAGTAAACGGTTTCAGTTCCTTTTGGGGATGAGCATTTAAGAATGGTTCATAGTAAAACCTATCATCAACAAAACTTTTTTCAATTTGAGAGCGAAATGCCAATTCTATATGATCCTTTTTTCTATCGGTCATTATTTGTTAAATATTATAGTTGTTAATCCTATCGATATTGTTCACCCTACCGAATCTTAGTTATACTAAGTTAACACATAATTTTATATATCAATTAAAGGTAAATCTACACAAAATTAACTCAAATATAAATCTATTTTGAATCATTCTTAATAATACACAAACCAAAACCTTCCTTTCTGTCTGATTTTAAGAAGATTAACTCCACCTTTCTAAACTTGACAGTTTTGGCACTAGGATCATATTTAAAGTTGTCATAATTTTACCTTTCGATGTAAAGACTTATCGCTATGGAACTAGAAATTTGGCATTTATGGATGCTACTGTCAATAGGTTTGTTTGTTGTTGAAATTGTTACTTCCACATTTTCATCTCTGTGCTTTGGCATTGGTTCACTTAGTGCTGGAGTAATTGCTTACGCTAATTTCTCCATCTCGATTCAATTGGTGGTATTCATAACCCTTTCTATAATCAGTCTACTGATTCTTAAGCCATTTCTCAAGCAAAAATTAATCAGTAAAAAAGGAGTCCACCTTTCTATCGATACAGATTATATTGGAAGAGAAGCTTATGTTATGGAAGAAATTAATCCACATAAGAAAAAAGGAAAGGTCATTATTGCAGGAACAGGTAAAAAAGCCACAACCACATCTGGAGAAATAATTCCTGAAGGTGCTTTTGTTGAAATATTAGATTCAAGCGAAATAGAATTAACCGTAAAAGAAATATAAAAACTAATCCTAAAACCAAAGGCTTGAACAATTCAGGCTAATATATTCATCTCTCCGCTTAAATACATTAAAATGCAATTATACATGTCGGTTCAATTTTCACAATTGTTTTTTAGTTAAGGAGAGATGAAATCTACTTAAATCATCTATACCTCTGAACTTTGGGATCGACTTCCACTGACCAGCGGTCGATTCCACCTTTTAAATTATAAACTCGGGAGAATCCATTTTTTCGAAGATAATTCATAACCTGTTTGCTACGCACTCCCATGTGACAAAACACAACCAAATCTTTGTCTTTTGGTAACTCATCTATTTTTGCTGGAATTTCACCCATTGGTATATGTCTGGCACTTTCGATGTGACAGATTTTAACTTCAACTGGTTCACGAACATCTATCATCATCATATCTCTTCTCTTCTCCATCTCCTGAATTATTTCAAGAGGAGTAAATTCGTTTTTCTTTACATGGTCATATTTAAATTTCATACTCACAAAATTCTAATTTAATGCTTAATACAAATATAATAAGATCAAAAAAAGGAAGCTAAAAAACTCCCTTCTCAAACTTCATGCATTCATCTTTGTAAAAATTAATCTTGCGGTTGCATATGTCTCACATGCTCACATGCAGCATCAATTTCATTTGTAAATTCATCATAATCAATCTGCATACCATTTACATATGTGCTCCAACCAGATGTAGCCTTGGCAAAATGAACTGCCTCTTCAATTTCTTCATCTGTAGCTCCAAATAGTCGAGCCATTTCGGTATGAAAATATGCACAATATTTGCATTTGGTTACTGCAGCTATTGATAAACCTATTAACTCACGATTTTTTGTTTCAATAGCTCCATCTTCAAGTTGTAACTTTTTAAAAAGGTTCCACTCTAATTCCAAAGTATTATCTGGAATTAGCTTAAACATTGTTGGAACTAGTCCAAATGTCTGTTCAATTTCTTCATAAATCTTCTTCCTCTTCATATCCTTCTCCATTTCCAAATTATGCTTAAATTAAGTAATTCAGCTATGGAAGTCAACCTTTTGACACATTCTAAATAGCAAACAATTGCAAAGTGCTATTTTCAATCCCATATACTTTAACATTAATGCTTACTATTAATTGTCTAAAGTATAGCATTTATCAACGAACATACTTTAATTTCATCCTGCAAATCATAAAATAACATTCAACTTTTGTTGTGGAAACGCTCTATTTAGATTTGGTAAAAATCAATTACACGTCATTTACCCATGCACAAATATTTATTTAAAGTTTGTAACCTTTCTTCCTTATTTCTTGTCTGATAAACTACATAAATCGAGTAAACAAGTAAGTTCATCGAATAATGAGTATAAGTCATGATAAAACTTAGCATAAATTGTAAATTTGATAGGCAGTTTCAATTAATTATGCGTATCAATCACACCACCAACAAGATTCACTAATTGAAGGCTACCCATGCAAATTAAAATAGACTCTTTGAGTAAAATTTATCCTAATGGAAAAAAAGCTCTTGACAATATCAATTTAGAAATTGGCAACGGCATGTTTGGCCTATTAGGTCCCAACGGTGCTGGTAAATCCAGTTTAATGAGAATATTAGTCACCCTAATGCAAGCTTCGGAAGGCAATGTGTATTACGATGAATACGACCTTGTTAAAGACCGAAAGGAAATTAGGAACATGCTTGGATACTTGCCACAGGATTTTCGATTTTTCACAAAATTAAAAACCTGGGAATTTCTAGACTATGCCGCATCATTAGCTGGAATTAGAAGCAAAAAAGTAAGAAGAGAAAAGGTAGATGAGTGGCTCGAAAAAGTGGGGCTGTTTGATGTAAGAGAACGTGATGCAAACAAACTCTCCGGAGGAATGAAAAGAAGATTGGGTATTGCCCAAACTTTAATTGGCGATCCTAAAATCATCATTGTTGATGAACCAACAACAGGCCTTGATCCAGAAGAACGAATCCGTTTCAGAAATATATTATCCGAAATTAGTCAGAAAGATGTTATCATCATTCTCTCCACACATATCGTAGGCGATATTTCAAGTGTTTGTAACAATTTGGCTCTTTTAAATACCGGAAAACTTGCCTTTAATGGTTCTCCACAGGAATTAATCGAACAAGCAAAAGGACATGTTTGGCAAGTAAATACTTCGGGTTATGAATACGATCTAATCAAAGAACAGTACGCTGTGGTGTCAACTATTCCAACCAAAGATGGATGGGAGGTTCAGTTAATTGGTGATGGCAGTAATTTTAAAAATGCCATCGAACTAGAACCCAACCTTGAACATGCCTATGTGTATTTTATGGAAAAATCAGCCACATTAATTTAGAATTTACATGCTTTCTCTACACACCATACAATCCGTAGCCAAATACGAAACCAAAACATTGCTTCGTTCATGGTTCTTTAGAATTTTCGCCATAATGGCTATCCTTTTTATAGGAGGTTTTAATATTGCAGCTTTTGTTGAAGGCAGCAATGCTCCTTGGATTTACCGGGCCTTACCTGCTGCAATTCCTTACGCCAACCTTATTATTCTTAATCTTGGACAAGCCATTGTTGCAGTTTTTTTAGCATCAGAATTTTTAAAACAAGACAGTAAAAATGATACTGTTGAAGTGATTTATGCCCGCTCAATGACCAATAGCGAATACATTTTAGGCAAATCCCTTGGCATCATCATGGTGTTTGTAATTCTGAATGTAATCATGCTGCTTATGGGGATCGGTTTTTCCTTTCTAAGTAACGAATCATCGCAAAGTATTTGGGTACTTTTATATTACCCTCTTTTAATATCAATACCCACACTTGTTTACATATTGGGATTGGCTTTCTTCATGATGATTTTACTAAAGAATCAAGCCATTACATTTATTGTTTTATTGGGTTATATAGCTTTAACCATCTTTTATTTAAACACAAAAGTTTACCAAATATTCGATTATATCGCCTACCAGATTCCCATGATGAATTCAACAATAGGCGGATTTGGAAACATATTTGAAGTGGCGATTCACAGAGGAATCTATCTGTTTTTAGGAATTGGTTTGATTCTATTTACCATTTGGAAACTACCACGTCTTCCTCAATCGAAAAGATTGGTTTCCTTACCTATTTATTTGGCACTAATAAGTTTTGCCATAGCAGGAGGCCTAAGCTATAAATATCTGGATATTAAGATAGGAAGTGAAAAATACAGAGACAAGCTGATTTCAATAAACAACCAGTATGTTGATTACGCAAAACTTGAAGTTAGCAAGTGTAACTTACACCTAACGCACCTTGGTGATAAAATTCAAGCTTCAGCAAAAATCATAGCCAAAAACAATTCTAAGCAAAGTATAGATACGCTAATATTTAGTTTAAACCCACAACTTAAAATCAACTCTGTATCAATCGAGAACAAGCCTGTTCAATTTATTCGAAACGAACAATTAATAAAAATTGTTCCGAAGAACAAAATTGCGATAAACAAAGACCTTAACATTCAATTCGATTATGCAGGTAAAATTGATGAAAGAACACACTTTTTGGATTCTGATCCTAACTTGATAAGGGACAACTTTACCGCAGAGATGTTCAGAATTAGAAAAAGATATTCATACCTAAAAGATGATTTTGTTTGCCTTACAAGCGAAGCACTTTGGTACCCAATTTCAGGAGTGGGTTATTCTTCTCTTTATCCAAGTTTATATTCTCCTGATTTTGCAGAATTCAAACTACATGTAAAGACTCAGAAAAACTTAACAGCAGTATCGCAAGGCAAGCCAAGCAAAACAAATGCTGGTGAATTTTCTTTTGAACCTGAATATGCTTTACCTCAGATCAGTTTATTAATAGGCGATTATCAAAAACAAAGTATTGATGTTGATTCGGTTGAATATTCAATTTATTCAATCAAGGGAAATCAGTTTTTCCTAAAGCACTTTGATGTCATTCAAGATAGTCTTCCATCTTTAATACGAGAGCTTAAAAATGAGTATGAAACTTCACATGGTTACTCCTATCCTTTTAAAAGATTGTCAATGGCCGAAGTACCAATTCAATTCTCGCTAGACAAACACAATTGGTCAATTGCCAGCAATGCCATACAGCCTGAAATTATTTTCTATCCTGAAAAGGGAGTTGTAATGGAAGAAACTGATTTTAAAAATCGCAGAAAGCGCTTTGAGAGACGAATGAAAAGGGATAATGAAGAAGTTTCTGAAGAAGAACTACAGGCGCGAATTTTTAAACGCTTCATTCGTGGTAATTTAATGCCATCACCAAATGAGTGGTATCAATTCGACCATGTTGATAGAAATACATTCTCTATTTTCCCAAATTACTTTTCTTATTCATCTGGTATATCATCGAAAGAAATACCTGCATTAAATACAGCATTAGGGGTTTATATCAAGGAAAATAACGAAGTATCACAAAACTTCTCACGTTGGCGCTGGCAAGGAATCAGCAAAGCCGAAAGAATTAATCTACTTCTTAAGAATTCTTCGCTTAAAGATATTGCTGATATAAAAATTCCTAAGGCAGATGATTTAGATGATCAAATCATATTAAACGATATTTTAAGAGTAAAAGGCAAGCATTTGTTCTCTCTTTTTAAAGCCAGATATGGCGAAGATAAATTCAACAAGGTGCTTAAAGAATTTATTGAATCAAATCGTCACCAAAAGTTCGATTTCTCTCAATTCGATAGCCTTTTGTTGGCCAACTTTAATTCATCTGTAAAATCGGAAATTGAAGATTGGTACACCACGACCAAATTGCCTGGCTTTTTATTAAAAGATCTTCAAACCTACAAGGTTAAAGATGGTGATCATATCAAATATCAAATTCGATTTAAAATTTCGAATCCAGAATCGGTTGATGGAATTGTAAGCGTTATTATTGAAACTGGTGGACAAAATAACCGATTCAGAAGAAGAGGAGGAGGAAACAAAAAACCTGATTTCACAAAATCCATATTTATTCCTGCTCATTCTGCTAAGGAAGTGGGCTTTGTATTTCCATCAGAACCAGGCAGAATGAATGTCTTCACTCACCTTTCTGAAAATCTTCCGAACAGTCTGGTTTATGATTTTAGCTCATTTGCCGAAACCAAAAGAAGCAAGTTCTTTAATGAGACCCAGGAGTGTGACTTATTTGAAGGTGTTTTAGATGCCAATGAATTTGTTGTTGATAATGAAGACAAAGGGTTTGAATACATTCAGGTTTCTAACAAGAGCCAATTAAAACAATGGGTTGATAGCCGAAGAGATGATATTGAAGAATATGCAAGGTTAAGAACCTGGAATCCACCAAATGAGTGGAAAAATGTACTAAGATCGGGCTTCTTTGGGAAGTATGTACGCTCAGCATTTTTTACAAAAACAGGTACTGGAGACAGAAGTGCCAGTTGGAAACCTGAATTAAAAAAACCTGGGTACTACGATGTGTTCTGTCACGTGAATAAGATTGAGCAATATTGGGGCCGAAGAAAAAAAACAAAAACCGATTACAACTTTAAGATCTATCATGAAGATGGATTTGAGGAGGTGAATAAATCCGATCAAGAACTGGAAAATGGTTGGAACTATTTGGGCAGTTACTATATCACTCCCGAAACCGCAAAAGTTGAATTAAATAACAAATCGGTTGGTGCATACTTATTCGCCGACGCAATTAAATGGGTAGAAAACAAATAGACAAACAATATAATAGCATGATTCTTAACAAGCTTACATTAAAAACATTCGCTTTAACAGGATTTTTATTCATCGGTTCGTTTTATGCTTCAGCACAAAAGGAACTCACTTTGGATGAAGCCCTTTTAATAGCGTTCGATAACAGTCCTGACATTATAAAATCAAGAATTAGTATGCAACAGGAAAAGGAACGATTGAATGCTCAATTGGCATCTTTGCGTTCTCGATTCTCATTTGATGTTACGCCAATTTCATACGAAAAAACCGAATCGTACAACGAGTAT
Source organism: Marinifilum sp. D714 (assembly GCF_030851345.1). Classification (GTDB taxonomy): domain Bacteria; phylum Bacteroidota; class Bacteroidia; order Bacteroidales; family Marinifilaceae; genus Marinifilum. The sequence goes on along the minus strand of NZ_JALPNU010000018.1, from coordinate 14,125 downwards.
TTCTCTACTTGGAATACCTCAGAAAATAAAGGTGCCAGTGGAACTTTTACAGTTTCGCAGCCTATTAAACTAACCAATGGTAAACTTTCTCTTATGAATGAGTTTGGCTATCAGGACAATTCTTCGAAGGCAAGCAATTCTGAATATTCTGGCTACAACAACTACTTGTACATGAAATATGATCAACCAATCTTTACCTTCAATAAAACCAAAATGGACCTGACTCGAAACGAGTTGAATTTGGAAAATGCAACACTTTCCTACTCTATTCAAATGTTAGATATCGAGCGTCAGGTAAATCAGGCTTTTTACACCATTTATCAGAAGCAAATGGCATTAAAAATTTCTGAAGAGGAGTATGAAAATCAGAAGGTAAGTAAGGAAATCATTGTCAGCAAGGTAGAAGGTGGACTCTCAGCCAAAGAAGAATTGTACCAAGCCGAGTTGAATCTTGCAACTAGCAAATCAACTCTTGACAACAACAGAGTTGCACTGGAAAATGCCAAAGATGAATTTAAACTGCTATTAGGAATTTCTCTTTACGAAGATATAAGCGTATCCACAGACATTCAATATGTCCCAGTAATTGTAGATCTTGAAAAAGCCATTCAGAATGGATTAACTCAAAGATTGGAACTTACCAAAAGAGAAATTGATCTGAACAAGGCAAAATTCGATTTGATTGAGACCTCAGCAATCAATGAATTTAAAGGTAATATCAGCCTTTCGATGGGGATAATGGGAAACAATAAGAGACTAACTGATGTTTATGACAAACCAACCAAAAGCCCACGTGTTGGTGTTACTTTCTCTATTCCAATTTTTGATTGGGGGGAAAGAAGAGCAAGAATCAGAGCTGCAGAATTGGAAGTGGAAAGTAGACAGATCGATAAAAACAGTTTGAAAGACGATATTACCATCAACATCAGAAAAACTTATCGCAACCTGCAGAACCTGATACAAAGAATCGAAATTGAAAAACAAAACGAGAAAAATGCTCAACTAACCTACGAAATCAATCTGGAACGATACCGTAACGGTGATCTTACCAGTATTGATCTTGAGCGATTCCAGAATCAGCTTTCTGAGAAAAAAATGAATCTTGCTAACTCTTTAATTAACTACAAATTGGAATTATTGAATCTAAAAATTCAATCACTTTGGGATTTCGAAAAAGATCAATCATTTGTACCACTGGAGTTACAAGAGAACTTGAGAATGGACTAATTTAAAAATCAATACAAACACAAAATATAATGGCCTTAACAATGAAACGACTTTCACTTTTACTTTTGGGAGCTACCCTTTTCGCTTCTTGCGATGATAAAAAAGCTGATTTAAATAAAGATATCGCAATTCAGGTATCCGTAAAGGAAATTGCACCTAAAAGCATCGAAAAATACATCAGTACAACAGGTACAGTAGAACCAATCAAAACGGTTGAATTAAAATCGGAAGTTGCCGGTAAATACCAGCTTCAAACCAATCCACGTACCGGAAGAAAATTCCAATTGGGAGATTACGTAAAAGAAGGAACTGTTGTAATTCAGCTTGAAGACAAGGAATATGAAAATAATATCAAAATCAAATCCTTAGAGCTACGATTGGAAATTTCGAAGCAGACTTTCGAAAAGCAGCAGTCGCTTTACAAAAAAGGAGGTGTAACCCTTTCGGAATTAAAGAATGCTGAAATTGAATTGATTAATGCCAAATATTCATATGAGGATGCAATATTCCGATTGGAGAAACTAAAGGTAAAAGCTCCTTTTTCAGGAACGATTACCAATCTTAACTATTATACCGAAAACACAAGGATTGAAGCAGCTTCTCCAGTTCTAAGTATGATGGATTATAGCAAACTTCACATGGAAATTAATCTTGCCGAGAAAAACATTTCCATGATTAAAACTGGTCAGCCGGTTAATATCGTGAACTATACCATTCCTGGCGATACTTTAAATGGAGTACTTGCTCAACTTTCACCAGCCATTGATGCCGAAACACGTTCGTTCAAGGCGGTAATTAACATCAACAACTCAAAACTATTGTTGCGCCCCGGGATGTTTGCCAAGGGAGAAATTGTGGTTGCCAAGGCCGATTCTGCACTTGTAATTCCTAAAAATGTAATTCTAAACAAACAAAAAGGTAATGTTGTCTTTGTTGTTCACAAAGGACTGGCAGAAGAGCGTGTAATTGAATTTGGCTTAGAAAACCCTAATGAAGTGCAAATTGTTTCAGGATTGGAAAAGAAAGATCGATTGGTTGTTAAAGGTTTTGAAACGCTTCGAAATCGTTCAAAAATTAAGATTGTAAAGTAATTCCACATGAAGAAAATAACTCAATTTTCAGTTAATTACCCGGTAACTGTGTCCATGATTGTATTGGCCATTTTACTATTAGGCTACGTTTCGCTGGGTAAACTGAGTGTAGATCTGTTTCCGGAAATGAATGCGCCGCGCATTTTTGTGGAAATAAAAGCAGGTGAACGACCTCCTGAAGAGATAGAAAAGCAATTCATTGAAAGCATAGAATCCCAGGCTATCAGGCAGAAGGGCGTAAGTCAGGTATCATCGGTTTGTATGGTTGGTTCGGCTCGCGTTACCGTTGAATATACCTGGGGAAGCGATATGGATGAAGCTTTTCTCGATCTGCAAAAGGCTTTAACAACATACTCTCAAAATTCTGAGTTGGACGATTTCACAATCACCCAACACGATCCAAACGCATCTCCTATTCTAATTATGGGAATGCTTCATCCTGAAATAAAAGACATGGATGAGCTTCGTAAGATTGGTGAAAATTACATCCGAAATGAGTTGATCAGATTGGAAGGTATTGCTGAAGTTGAGCTAACTGGTGCACTTGAAAAAGAAATTCGAATTGAAACCAACCAATATCTTTTAGATGCTCATGATCTGACTGTTGATCAAATTGTTCAGAAAATTCAAAGTTTGAATCGAAATGTATCGGGCGGAAGCATCGTTGAAATGGGTACCAAGTACATTATTAAAGGTGCTGGTTTGATTCGTGATATTGAGGAAATAGAAAATGTAATTGTTGGTACCAAAAACCTGCAAACAAACCTTCCAACTCAAGCCGGTACAAATCAGGGCAACCAAGTTCCTGTAAAAAACAAAGTGCCAATTCGATTGAAAGATGTGGCACAGGTAAAGTTTGTTCCTAAACAAGCTCAAAATATTGTTCGAATAAATGGTGAACGCTGCGTAGGATTGTCTATTTACAAAGAAACCGGATCGAATACAGTAAAAGCTGTAGAAGATTTCGATACCGCAATGGAATCCATTAAAAAAGCTTTACCGGGATATCAATTTATCATTGTACAAAATCAGGGTCAGTTTATACAAAAAGCCATCGATGAAGTGGAAGAAACAGCTCTTCTTGGAGTTTTGATAGCGATTTTTGTATTGTTCATTTTCCTTCGCAGGTTTAAAGTTACAGCTATTGTAAGTTTCGCAATACCAGTTTCTATTATTGCCACCTTCAACCTGATGTACTTTAATGGACTTAGTCTGAACATTATGACCTTGGGTGGATTGGCACTTGGTGCAGGAATGTTGGTAGACAATGCCATTGTTGTGATTGAGAATATCTTCAGAAAAATGGAGCTTGGCTTATCGGTGAAAGATGCAGCCATTGAAGGAACCTCCGAGGTAGGTGGAGCCATTGTTGCTTCCACCCTAACCACCATTGTAGTATTTCTTCCTATTGTATATCTGCATGGTGCTTCCGGTGCTTTGTTCAAAGATCAGGCCTGGACTGTTGCGTTCTCATTAATCGCTTCACTTTTTGTAGCCATTCTATTTATTCCAATGCTTTTTAACTATGCCTACAAGGGAAGCAAGAAAAAGGTCCAGTTTAAATCTGTTAAGATTGGATGGTATGGCGATTTATTAGGAAATCTTTTAAATAAAAGAGGACTTGTAATGATTAGTGCTTGTGTTTTACTAATTGCAACCGGACTTATTCTACCAATGGTTGGTAATGAATATTTACCAAAAAGTGGTGTTGGTGAGTTTAGTTTAGATGTAAAGCTACAAGAAGGAACTCAACTGAAAAGAACTTCAAAAACGGTTGAAGCCATTGAATCGATGCTTTGGCAATCAATGGGCGATCAAATTGAAACGGTTTACAGCAAAATTGGTCCTGATACAGGAAGTGCAACTGACAAAGCTGTTTTCCAAAATGAGAATACTGCCAATATCAAAATCCGATTGAAGAAGGAATACATTTCTCTTTCCGAAGAGATTCTAAACAATGTTGGGACTTTAATCAGCAATGTTCCCAATGCCGAAATATCTATTGTTAGAGATGAAACCGCTTTACAATCGACAATTGGAACAGAAGATGCTCCTATTGAAGTTGAAGTAAAAGGAAAAGATATGGCAGTTTTAGAACGCTTATCGAATGAGATAAAGGAGAGTTTGATTTCAATTCCTGAATTGGCCAATGTGCAAACCAATATTGAAGAAGGAGCTCCTGAAGTTAATGTTGTGGTTGATCGCTATAAAGCTGGTATTTTCAACATGAGTACCGAAAGCATTGCGGGACAATTACAGGACATGCTCATGGGAAAACAAGCCGGCAAATACGAGCATGGTGGCGAAATGAGCGACATTACCGTTCAACTTCCCGAGATCAGCATCAACGAACTGAATTCTGTAATGCTTCAGAATGGCAATTCAGAAATTCCTCTTTACGAAGTTGCCCATATCGAAAAATCCTCATCGCCGAAACAAATGCTTCGCAGAAACCAAAACCGAATCGGAAAAATCAGTGCTGATATTCGTGGTGACATAGCATTCGACCAGGTGGTTGGAAAGATTAATGAGAAATTGGCAAATGTTGACTTGCCAACTGGTTACCAAATTGGATTAATTGGTGAAGAACAAAAAAGACAGGAAGCCATGTCGAACCTTAGCTTTGCCTTAATGCTTTCGGTAATTCTTGTGTATATGGTAATGGCATCTCAGTTTGAATCTTTAATTCATCCATTTACCATTTTACTTACCATTCCTTTGGCAGGTGTTGGAGCTGTTTGGGCTTTCTTCCTTCTCGGGATTCCTATGAACATTATGGCTTACATCGGAATTATCATGCTGGGAGGGATTGCGGTAAACGACTCCATAATTCTGGTAGATGCCATCAACCAGTTCAAGGAGCAAGGAAACTCATTACGCGATTCCATTATCATGGCTGGTGAGAATAGAATTCGACCAATTATCATGACCAGTGTAACAACCATTTTGGCTCTTCTTCCATTAACAATTGGATTTGGCGAAAGTGCTGCCCTTAGAGCTCCAATGGCTATTGCAGTAATTGCAGGTTTGATTACTTCTACCCTTCTTAGTTTGGTAGTAATTCCTTGTGTATACTTTGCCTTCGATAGAATTCAAAGTTTTATCACCAATTCAAGGGAAGAGAGAATTAAATATGTGAAAGAGTAAAATATTACAGATAAAGTCCCCCTTAAAAGGGGAATTTAGGGGGATGTCTGTCTCAAAACACTCCCCTTTGTCTCCTCTCAATAGGGGAATTGGAAGCTAAAATTTGAAATATATGAACTTCATTATAAAAAGAAAGGTTTTAATTGCCATGCTCTTCGCAGGATTAAGTATGCTGGGATATTTTTCCTACAAGCAGCTACCTGTCGAATTGATTCCCAATGCAAACCTTCCTATGCTCTTTGTTCAGGTTGGTACCGGTATCGAGGTGGATCCACGATATATGGAAAATCAGGCAATTATCCCTTTAGAAGGAGTTGCCGGAAGCCTTGAAGGAGTTGAGAAAATAGAATCAACTGCAGGACAGCAACGAGGAAGCATCCAAATTTCTTTTGAACAAGGCACAAACATCAAGTACGCCTATTTAAAACTTGCCGAAAAGGTGGAGGAAGTCAAAAAAGATCTTCCCCAGGAATTCCAGGTTCAGGTTTTAAAGTTTGATATGGAACAACTCAACAACATGTTCATGAACATTCAGGTTCGTGGAAGTGGAGGGGTTGACCGGGTGCGACAAATCACGGAAAATGATATCCTCGATAAAATCCAAAACATTGATGGCATTGCCAATGCTGCAATATTTGGTGGTCGTGAAAAATCAGTAGAAATATTGCTTCGCGATGACGTATGCAAGAGCTACGGCATTAGCCCTTCGGATGTTCGAACGGCACTGAATAACAATGGCAACATTCGACGTTTTGCAGGAAAAGTAATCGATAAAGATCAACTGAATTTTGTAAATGTGGTCTCCCAGTTCTCTGATATCAACGAGCTACATGAGTTGGTTGTACAGGAAAAGGGAGATATCCGTTTAAAGGATATCGCTTACATTCATTACGGGGTAAAAACTCAAACTTCCTACAGTCGTGTGAATGGTAAGGAAGCGGTAACCCTGCAATTGACCCGCGATGCTCAGTCAAACATCATTGAATTATCGGAGGTCACCCTTGCCAAAATTGATGATCTAAACAAAGAACTAAAGACCAAAGATGTAGAAATGGTTGTTCAGCTAAACATGGCTGAAACCATGAAAACCAATATCGACTTAATTATCGAACTGGCCTTGGTAGGAGGTATTCTGGCAATATTTATCCTTTGGATTTTCTTAAAAAACTTGCGATTGGTAACAGCAATTGCTTTGGCAATTCCAATCTCGGTTTACACAGCCTTCAACTTCTTTTATGCCTACGGAATTAGTATCAATACACTAACGCTGTTGGGGATGGCCCTGGCCATAGGTATGCTCCTCGACAACAGCATTGTCGTCCTCGAGAACATTTACCGACTGGCTGCACAAAAGAAAGATGCAAATACGGCAGTAATTCAGGGAACCATGGAGGTTTGGCGCTCAATCTTCGCAGCAACCCTAACCACCATAACGGTATTCCTGCCATTCGTATTTTCATCCAATTTCCTAATCGGATTAATGGGCAAGCACATTGGTGTTTCCATAATCTCCACCCTATTGGTATCCTTGGTAGTGGCTTTGCTGTTGATCCCCATGATTACGCACAGCTTTTTAAAACGTAAAGGAAAATTTCAGGAGATAAACTTCGAGAATATCTCCTATCATAACCGATTGGTGCAGGTGTACCTGGTATTGCTAAAATCTTGCATGCGTCACCCGGGAAGAACAGTTTTAGGTGCTTTAGGTTTGTTCTTTATCACACTACTAATCAGTTTAGGACTAAGCTTTATTTCTACCGAAGAAACCGAAACGAAAGATCTGAATCTGTATGTCAACCTTCCGGGAGGTACGACTCTTGAAAATACCGATTTATTTGTTCAGCAAGTAGAAGAAAAATTAGCCTCACTTGAGGAAAAGAAAGACATCACCAGTCAGATTTACGAAGAGGAAGCCATGCTTACCATTAGCCTTGTGGATGATTATCGCGAAAAGCAAAATTTAAACATTCCTGGCATCAAGAAAAACATCATGGAACGCCTGGACGGATTGCCTCGCTCCTCTTTTAGCTGGGAACCTCCGGCACGAGGAAGAAGATTTGGTGGCGGCGGAGGCGATGGCTTCGGTGGCGACGATCCATTCATGGAAATGCTGGGAATCGGTAGTCAAAAAGAAAAGCTGATTATCAAAGGTCAGAATTTCGATAAGATGCTTGACCTTTCGGAAGATTTGGACTATTACCTCAATCAGCTTACCTCCATTAAGAATGTGAATGTACGCATTCCTTCCAAGCGACCTGAATTGGTTTTGGAATTGGACAAGCAGGTGATGGCCTTGTATGATATACCTGTAAACTCAGTTCTATCGGAGCTGAATTCTTTCCAAAAGGAATTCTCGAGTAATGTTGTGTTTAAGGAAGGAAACGAAGAGTACGATATCGTTATTAAAACCATTGGTGAAAATCCTGAAATCACTCGAAATGCGCAAGATCTGCGAAAGCTAACCGTTCGTGGAACTCAAGGGGCAGAATTCGAATTGGAAAACATCAGTAAATTCAACTTTACCGATGGATTGTCTACCATTAAGCGAACCAATCAGGAAAAACAATTGGTGGTTTCTTATGAATTTATCGATGAAGTAAACGATGATAAAGACCTTCTTACAGCTGCACGAGTAGAAATCGACGAAATAATTGGAGGAATGACCTTGCCTTCGGGACTGGCTGTTGAAATTGTTCACGAGGAAAACAGTTTGGGCGAATTCGGCTTCCTATTCCTAATGGCATTTATTCTTATTTTCATGATTTTGGCATCGGTTTTCGAATCGTTTAATATGCCAATTGTAATGATGTTCTCGATACCAATGGCTGCCATTGGTTCGTTGGTTGCACTAATACTTACCGGAACCTCATTGATGAATGCCAATGTGTTTACAGGTCTTATTATTTTGCTGGGAATTGTGGTAAACAACGGAATCATCATGATCGATTATTCCAATGTGCTTCAAAAACGAGGTTATCGACAATCCAGAGCCTTAATGATGGCTGGATTGGCTCGTATACGTCCAATTTTAATTACTGCAATTACCACCATTATTGCCTTAATGCCATTGGCACTGGGACGAGCTGAATATGTAACTCAAATTGGCGTTCCGTTTGCCATTACAGTAATTGGAGGCTTGAGCTTAAGTACCATTTTAACTTTGGTATTCATTCCAACGCTTTACACCGGCTTACAAAACAGCTTAAACTGGATGCGCAATCAACCAGTATGGATTAAAGTGATACAATTTGGCATTTGGATAGCCGGAGCCTATTTCATATACACCGAGGTTGACAGTAAAATCTGGCAAATCATCGATCTATTGGTACTTCTGCTATCGGTACCTGCCTGCATTTATTTTATTCAGGCAAGTTTGCGCAAAGCCAACGAAGAGCTTATTGCTGCCGATGACGAATTGCAAATCCAGATCCGAAATCTTGTTAAAATATACGATTGGGATGGCAGATTTATGCGTGAATGGAAGTCGGGATTAAAAATAAGAGAACGTTTGGGATTAAAACACTCTTACACCCGCTTGCGCGATTTCTTGACCCTGATATGGCAGTTGCCACTAATCGCCTTCATGATTTATTTTATCTATTTCCATTTACAGAGCAAATTTTGGTTGATTCTACTATCCATCAATTTTCAAATTATGCTTTTGTATTTCATGGCGCCAATTATGGAGTACAAAAAACACTTAGTGGAAAAGGGCAAAAGCAAATTGGGCAGAATTGTAATCAACCTGTTCCATAAATTCATTTACTGGATTTTCCCATTGACTGTATTGGCTTATTTCAATAGCAAATACGAATTAATCGGATTGACCATTCCGGTTGCGGTACTGTGGTATTTTGCCTTGCTGATTAAGAAAACATCAGACAAAATTTATCGCGAAAAGATCAACATCAACCGCTTAACAGGAAGATTTAAAGGAATCCGCAAGTTTTTCTACCGATTCGTATTGATTATCCCAATCATCGGGAAACAGAAAGTTCCTTTCAAAGCAGTAAAGAGCGTTTCTTTCGACATTGGCAATGGTATGTTTGGCTTGTTGGGACCTAACGGTGCAGGTAAATCAACCCTAATGCGTATTGTTTGTGGAATACTGGAACAGAGTTACGGACAAATCACCATTAATGGCATTGACGTACGTGAAAAACGCGAAGAACTGCAAGGATTGATCGGTTACCTTCCTCAGGAATTTGGCATGTACGAGAACATGACCGCCTGGGATTTTCTGAACTACATGGCCATCCTGAAAAAGATTCACAATACCGAAATACGTACAGAGCGTGTTCGATACGTACTGGATGCAGTGCACATGCTCAAGAACAAAGATGAGAAAATTGGATCCTTCTCGGGTGGTATGAAACAGAGAATTGGGATTGCTCAAATCTTGCTTCACCTCCCAAGAATTCTTGTGGTAGATGAGCCAACAGCAGGTCTTGATCCTCGCGAACGAATCCGCTTCAGAAACCTTTTGGTAGAGTTGAGCAAGAAACGAATTGTAATCTTCTCTACTCATATTATTGAGGATGTAGCAAGTTCGTGTAACCGAGTGGCTGTAATGAAAAAAGGAGAATTGAAATATCTTGGTGAACCGGTTCACATGGCAGGAATTGCCAATGAAAAGGTTTGGATGTTGAAGATTTCGCCTGAAGAATTTGAACAGTTTAAGAAAGCACACGTGATTATTCATCACATGCGTGATAACGATCATATTCGGGTAAGATGCCTATCGGATGAAGATCCGGGATACGGAGCGGTTAACACCAAAGCAAATCTCGAAGATGCATATTTGTGCTTGCTGAATGATACCAGCGAGCAAAAAATAACCATGATGAATGTATAGAAATAAGCTCACAGCTGTCGGCTTTCAGCATTCAGTCTTATTTGAATATACACAGTAAATAAACTTGAGCATATAAATCATTTATATGAAAGCAATAGAACAAATAAAACTCATAACCGACTTTGTTCGCTACAATGTGAAAATCATATTTGCGAATAAATTCATCTATTTTCTGATAGCAGCCTTCGCCTTCTTTTTTATGGTGATGGGCATCATGCTATTTACAGATTCTAGTCCCGATGAGTCGGATATTTACACGAGCTTAATTTTCCCGGGAATATTGATCCTCTTTTATCCGGTAATCTATATCATTCAAAGCGATAAGGACACCCGAATGCTCGAAATTCTATTCGGAATTCCCAATTACCGATACAAAGTTTACCTGGTTCGTTTTGCATTAAGCGTTCTCTTACTGGTATCACTAATGTTTTTAATGTCGTGGTTAACGGTATTTCTGGTAATCAAGATTGATGTATTTCATATGGTTTACGAGCTGATGTATTGCCTGCTATTTTTGGCAAGTTTGGCATTTTTGCTCACCACTTTAATTAAAAATGCAAGTGGAGCAGCCGTAGTCATGGTGGTTTTAGGATTGGTATTTCTGATACTGGCCGAGCCTTTACAATACAGCAAGTGGAACATCTTTCTAAACCCTTTTAACGTTCCGGGCGACATGAGTTACACCATTTGGCAAAATGTATTGTATCAAAATAGAATGATGCTAATTATTGGTTCGCTGATTACCATTCTGTGGAGCTTAATCAACCTACAACGCAGAGAAAAGTTCGTATAAACAATAAACAGTTATCAGTAAACAGTTATCGGTTCATAGCTGCAAGTTTAAAGCATTAAATACCCGGGGGAAATGAGTAAAACGATTCTCGCCCCGGGGTAATAATTCTTCCAATTCATTGTCGCACTCAGCTCTGCTATTTATTCCTAAATAGTCTTTGCGACAATCTTGAACACAGTTCAGAAATATTTCCACAGAAATATCTAAAGTTTTCAACATCTTTTTTGCCAGTATTTTCGGTACTTTCAGCTCGCTTTTATTATTTTTCAACTATATTTTATAGTTTTTAAACTGTATTTATAGTTGTAAAACTAGATTTTATAGTTATATTTGATTAAAATATTTTGCGAAATGAAGAAGTTAACACAAAAAGAAGAGGAAATTATGAAGTTATTTTGGGCCGAAGGTCCGATGTTTGTAAAAGAACTTCAGAAAATCTTTCCCGATCAGAAATTACACTACAATACCCTATCGACCATGGTGAGAGCTTTGGAGGAAAAGTCATTCATCGCTCATGAGACCTTTGGAAAAACGCATCGTTACTATGCTGCCATTACCGAAGAAGATTATCACAAAAAAACCATGGGGAATGTGGTTAAAAAATACTTCGACAACTCATACAAAAGAGTAGTATCCATGTTTGTTGAAGAAGAGAAACTATCCATCGACGAGCTGAAAAGATTAATACAGGACATTGAAGACAATAAAGACAAATAATGCTGTTTAATTTTATTACATACATGATAAAAACAGGTATTGGTCTGGCATTTTTCTACTTTCTTTTCAAATTGTTATTGAGTAGAGATGGAAGACATGCCTACAAAAGGTTGGTACTTCTGCTATCGGTAGGTGCTGCATTTACAATACCGCTGCTGGCCAATATGATTCCCGCTAGCGAGATAAATTCTACCCAAATGGTAAAAGTTCGGGAATTTATTGAATTGCCATTGGTAGAAACTGGAATCAACGACAACACACCTCTCGAAACAACAGGCAAAATAAGCCATACACATCAAATAAATTGGTATGTGCTGATTTACCAATTGGTTCTGATTCTGCTGTTCCTGCGTTTCTTGCTATCCTACAAAAGCATTTTTAAATGGCTAAAACAAGCCAACATACAAGCCTATAAAAATTTACTACTGGCAATTGTACAAGATAACATAAAGGCATTCTCGTTTTGGAAATACATTGTACTCTCAAAACAAGATTACCAGAACAATAAAACTCCAATTCTTCTGCACGAAGAAGCTCACCTAAGGCTGCATCATTCATACGATGTAATCTTAATGGAACTGGTTTGTTTTCTGCAATGGTTCAATCCATTTGCATGGTTATTAAAAAAGGAGTTTAAACTGGTTCACGAATTTCAGGCCGATCAGGCCGTACTCAAATCTGGCATCGATGCAACACAATATCAACTGTTGATTTTGGAAAAAGCTGTAGGCAAAAGACGTTTTGCTTCAGCAAATCATTTCAAACAAGGTTCAATTTCAAAAAGAATTAAAATGATGAAAAAGAAACAATTTTTACGATGGAGCGTTGCAAAAACCCTACTCTTTTTACCTACAGGATTCCTGCTTTTACAAGCATTTGCCAATCCGAAAGTAAGTGAAAAGGTAAATACTCTGCCTGCGCTCATGATTCAGGCCAACGATAGTGATTCGTGGCTGAAAGAATGGCGATATGAAAATATCGAAAACCTAAATGCCGGCATTTTCTATGGCAAACAGCCTACACACAAACCCGATTTAAGCTGGAAGTTAAGCCCGATTAAACAAAGAAATGTTTTACAGGTATTGCAAAACAGACGTGGTGATATTCTTATAAACGGGCGATTGGTAGCCAAAAAAGATTTAAAAGCCATTGTAAAATCATTTATCAGTGGTAAAAACTATTGGAACAATGCCAATCCTGAAACGGCTGTAAGCCAATTGAGCAATAGCAAATCCGCAAAGGTAAACCAGCTTGCCATCAGTTATCAAATCTCCAGGGGCACACCAAAAGATGATGTTGCCAGTAGTATGCAATCCTTCGGGAAAGCTTACCTGGAGGTTCGATCAGAAAAAGCACAAAAGCTGTTCAACAAGGATTACTTTCAATTGTCGGATGCACAGCAACTGGAAATTGATGAAAGAGTTCCAATCCGCATTGCACCTTTTACAGCCGTTAAAACTTCTGCCAATGCAGTAGATATTCGAATTACCACGGAAGGAATCTTTATCGATCAGAAAAAATGTGCGCTAAGCCTTATTGAAGAGAGGGCAAAAGCTTTGGTACAAAACAAAAAACGATCGCTTGCCGAAATCCGGGTTCTCGATCCAACAATTAATAAGGAGACAATTGAAGAAATCAAAAGACAAGTCCGAAATGCGGGCATCAAAAGAATTAACTATTCCGGCGTAATGAGTGTAGTGGAAACTCCTGCCAAGTAGTTATAAATAATGCTGATAAAGAAAGCTCAATAAACTGAATTATTGAGCTTTCCTTTTATACATTAATAAGCATTTGCCTTCATTTTCTTTAGTTGGCGATTCCAACTGTACAAGCCTCCTTTTAGATGCGCCACCTTATGGAAGCCAATTTTGCGCAAGTAATTTCGCACCTGCTTGCTTCTAAATCCCAAATGGCAGAAAATAATGATATCCTTATCCTTAGACAGGGTAGGAATCTTATTTTGAATCTCACCCATCGGAATGTGAATGGAATTCTCGATCCCTTCTTTCGCCAATTCATGCGGCTCACGAATGTCAATCAGTAAAATATCCGCACCCTTTTCCAACTCCTCCATCAATTCTAAAGCGGTAAAACTTGTTTTGGGTCCATTATTATTATTTGTAAAAATACTCATATACAATAGTTTAATTAAATAGGGGAACAAAACTCTCGAAAGGCTCTGTTTTCGGCCTTTCTGAATAAGTACCAAATTAAAAAAAAATCACGAGCAAGCCATATGGAGCAGGAAGAGATGCCTCTGCTTTGGCTTATACAGATCAATTATAAAAAAAAAAA
>NZ_JALPNU010000017.1 GCF_030851345.1 Marinifilum sp. D714 | reverse complement strand
GAAAAGGATATGCAGAGTTTTATCCCTTTGCCTTGGTTTTTAACCCGAGGATTTGAAGATGTGTTTTTACAACCCTCCACTAAAGTAGAGGGTATTGGAAAAGGATGTGCAGAGCTTTATCCCTTTGCCTCTGGATTCATTCAGAGGAATTGTTTTGTTTAGTAAAAAGCTGTATTTTTTCTTTAAATAGAAAAATGAAGATTATGCCACATGTTAGGATCTACATTCATGCCGTTTGGACTACCAAATACCGCGAACCTTATTTACATTCCAATTTACTAAGAACTCGTGTTTGGAAACACATTAAGGAAAATGCATTAAATAAGGGTTTATGTGTCAATTTTGTTAATGGATATACGGATCATTGCCATTGTTTAATTGAATTGCAGGCTAATCAGAGTATCAGCAAGGTAATTCAGTTGATAAAAGGAGAGTCCTCTCATTGGATTAATGAAAATCGATTGTGTAAGGGATTTTTCGAATGGCAGAATGATTATTATGCAGTATCGGTTAGCAAATCGATGTTACCCATAGTAAGAGATTATATCAGAAATCAGGAAGCACACCATTCCAAAAAATCATTTGAAGAAGAAGAAAATGCATTGGTTGAGAAATAGGGTTTCGAAAAGGTAATGGGATGATATGCTTTAGAACCTTTCACTAAAGATTGAAAGATGTATTTAGATGTCCCCCTGTTAAAACAGGGGAGATTGTGAAATGGTTTGTGCGGAGTTTATCCTTTGTATTGGGTTTTAACCCGAGGATTTGAAGATGTGTTTTTCCAACCCTCCACTAAAGTAGAGGGTATTGGAAAAGGATGTGCAGAGTTTTATCCTTTTGCCTCTGGATTCATCCCGAGGATTTAATTCAGGCAAAAGCTTTTCTTTGTTACATTTTATGTTGTGAAACATTCTGTAAAGTCTGGAAAGAGTCGTTCTATCCTGAACCTGTTTTTATAACTTTAAGGCTCACACACAAAAAAACAACAAACACGATGAAAAAAAACAGTATTTTGATGCTTGCACTTTTGGTGAGCGGTTTTTTTATGAGTTGCAGTCAAAGTCATGATGAGGAAGAGGTACCCGAGTTGAAAAATCACATTGAGGTGGGCGAGAATTTTTACGAGGACATCCACATGATGCTGGCCTATGCCCCAGATCAAAGCGAGCAGGGAGTAACATCTTGCCCTTTGCGAATCTACTTGTACGAGGGCGATATTGCCTACAGCGACATTGAAGGATTGATAGAGAATGGCTTTGCCAACATTCGCCTCGATTTGCAGGTAAGTCAAAATGGAAAAATAGATGCCGGCACCTACACCTGGGATATGGAGGGGAGCACAGCCTTAAGCATTCGTGATGCCCAGCATCTGACCAATCAGGTAGGCACGCAAATTATTCCGAATACCGGAATTCAGAATACACTCTATCACAAATTTGAGGGGAATGGTATCCGCGAACCTGAGCTAAGCATCAAGATTCTGAACCAAAATCAATATGAATTCCACCTGAAAGCCACAGACATGACTGGCCACAAGGTATCGGCCTATTACAAAGGTGGGATCAGCAGAACAATGATTTATGGGAAATCCTCAAATGAATAAGAAACACGGATCACACAAAATATTTTTATTGTAGGGACACGCCATGGCGTGTCCTTTCATTATTTAAAGGCGTGTCCTTTTTTTATATAAAGGTATGTCCTTTTTGTTTGTTGTTTGTATAATCGGACATGCCATGGCATGTCCCTACGGTGTTTTATGTTTGAAATAATTTATGTAAATTTTGTATTCAAAATTTAATGGCATGAGAGCCCGTAAAAACATTCGATTAAGAAATTACGATTATCGTTCCCAAGGATGGTATTTTATTACCATATGTACCCAAAATCGAGAACATGATTTTGGAGATATTCGTGAAGGTAAAATGGAATTATCTCCCATTGGCAAGCAGGCAAATGTGTTTTTGGAGGAAATCCCAGAACATTTTACACAGGTTGAATTGGGCGAATTTGTAGTCATGCCCAACCACATTCACATTTTAATAGGTATCGGCGTAGGGACACGAGATATCGTGTCCGCTAATAATTTGAACAACATGTCCGGAAATAATATTGACATGCCCGATAATAAAGAACAAATCGAGCAATTCGGAGGATCATTGTCTGGCTCCATCTCGACAATCATAGGTCAATTTAAATCAACATTAAGCCGATGGTGCAATAAGAATGGCTATGCATGGTTTGCATGGCAATCGCGATTTCATGATCATGTGGTTCGCGATCAAAAGGATTACGATCGAATTCAGGAATACATCATCAACAACCCCACCAATTGGACCACCGATAAAATGTTTATCCCGTAGGGACACGCCATGGCGTGTCCTTTTTTATATAAAGGCGTGTCCTTTCATTATAATAGGCGTTTCCTTTTTGTTTGTTATTTGTATGAACGGACACGAGATCTCGTGTCCCTACGGTATGGCAATTTATTATTTAAACGCACATATCATTATGTGTCCCAAAGGAATTGGTTTATCTGAATTTATTCTAAATATAAACTGTATAAAACGATGAGATTATCTTTTTATCTGAAAAGGTTCTCTATCTATTGGATAATGGGGTATTCAGACATTATTATCTTTAATTGCGATTTAAAACACATCTAGATATCTAAACATAACGGGAGTCATACACACCTATATTTCATATATTTATTAGGATTATTGATAGCTAACTCAATAAATAAATCTATGAAACGTCCATGATAAAAGGAATGATCAAGCTACCACATGAATCAAAACCTTCATCATTGGAATGTTCCATCTGCTAAAAAGAAAACCTAAAAGAAACAGATGAACATGGCGAATAAAACCGACAAATCGAGAAGAAGATTCCTGCAAAAATTGGGCATTGCAGGAGCGAGTACCGTTGCCGGATCGGCCTTGCTGCTGCAAGGATGCTCCGATTCGAACAAAGCCAGCGGTAACAAAGTAAAAGTACTTACTGCCGACAATAAATTGGTAGAAGTAGATGTAGCCCATCTAAAACCTGGAGATAAGATTCAGGATTTATCCTACCTACAAAAAAGAGGTCGCGAAGGGATTCCGGGAAAGAAGTTTGTAATGGTGGTTGATTTGGCCAAGTGTAAGAATGCACGTAAGTGTATGAAAGCTTGCCAGAGTGCACATCAGCTAAAGCCAGAAATGCACCACATCAATGTGTTGGAAATGGAAGATCCGGTGAAGAAAACCTCCTACTGGATGCCTAAAACCTGTCAGCATTGCGATAACCCACCCTGTGTATCGGTTTGCCCGGTTGATGCAACCTTTAAGCGTCAGGATGGAATTGTACTCATCGATAACGAGCGTTGTATTGGTTGTAGATTCTGCGTGGCAGCATGTCCTTATTCGGCACGTACCTTTAACTGGACCGAACCTAAGAATTCCGATCAGTATGCAGAAGTAACCTACGATATGGAACTGAATGTTCCTCAGAAAAAAGGTACGGTTACCAAGTGTGCCTTCAGTGCCGACCGTTTGCGCGAAGGAAAACTGCCTTATTGTGTATCGGCATGTCCGAATGGGGTATACTACTTTGGCGATCAGAACGAAGATTTGGTGACCAATGGGACTACCAAGAAAACCGTGCGTTTGAGTCACTTGTTGGAAGAGAATGCTGCTTACACGCTAATGCCTGAATTGGGTACACAGCCTAGTGTTTACTACTTGCCTCCGAGAGAGGATAAAGGATAAGTTTGAGGTTGATGCACCCCTCTGTCCTATCGGACATCTCCCCTTAGAAGGGGAGAAAGAACAAATAAGCGTTGTGCTTATAAATAAGAATCTTTCCCTCTTAGGGAAAGTGCCGACAGGCGAAAGGGTGAAGGAAGAAACCATATACTATTGACTAATTACTAAAAATATGAACGAAACAATAACAAAAGGTCACCTGAGCGAGGAGCAAATTGATCGGGATCTTTTAAAAAATGTGAACTGGGGAGGCACTTTCAAGCTTTGGATGGGATTTCTTACGGTATCACTAATAATCTGCTTGTATTACTATTATCAACAATTGCGAAACGGTTTGGGTGTAACAGGTCTTCACGACTATGTATCGTGGGGCATCTACATTTCAAACTTCGTTTTCTTTGTAGCTACTTCTTTAATCGGGATGCTGGTATCCTCGGTATTAGGCATGATGAAAGTGGACTGGGTACGACCAGTGGCACGAATTGCTGAATTGGTAGCTGTTGCCTTTGCCATGGTAGCAGGTTTAATTATCATTACCGATATGGGACGCCCAGATCGTCTGTTGAATGTATTCATACACGGTAGGGTGCAATCGCCAATTGTTTGGGATATTGCTGTTGTGGTAACCTATGTAGCGATTAGTGCTTTACTCCTTTATATTCCCATGTTGCCTGATATTGCTTTGTGTCGCGATAAGCTAAACAATGTGCCCAAGTGGCAACAGAAAATGTACAAGAGCCTGTCTTTGGGATGGAACAATACAGCAAAACAATTCCGATTGATGAATCGTTACACACGCATGTTGCTGGTTCTGATTATCCCGATTGCATTATCCATTCACACCGTTACTTCCTGGTTGTTTGCCATGACATTGCGTTCGGGATGGGATTCGCCAATTTTTGGGCCATACTTTGTTTCGGGAGCATTCGTAGCAGGTTGTGCTGCGGTAATTATTGCCATGTACTTCTTCCGCAACAATTATAAACTTAAAAATTATATCACTGCCGACCATTTCGACAGAATGGGAAAACTATTGGTTCTGGTTGCTTTGGTGTATGTGTACTTCAATATCAATGAAATTATCGTTCCTGGTTATAAGGCCAACACAGCCGATGCAAAGCATGTTCACGAAATGCTTTATGGACACGATTCGGTAATGTTTTGGTTGGTTCAGTTGGGTGGTTTGGTGATTCCTTTCCTTCTGATTTTGTTCAAGCCAATGCGCAAGCCATTGCCGTTAACCCTTATCTCAGTTATTGTTTTGGCCGGAGCCTGGTTCAAGAGAGTATTGATTGTAGTTCCTACCCAATTGGCTCCTTACTATCCGATTCAGAATGTTCCTGAAGGCTGGACAGGCTATACACCAACCACACCTGAGATTGCGATTACCGTAGCATCATTCATTTTGGTATTGATGATTATCACCGTATTGGCAAAATTATTCCCTGTAGTTCCGATTTGGGAAGTAAAAGAGGACATGAACCACAAAAACAATTAATGCGATGAAGAACAATAAAGGATATCATATAATCATTCTGTTCTGCCTTTGCTTTTTGGCTGTGGCAAATGTGAATGCACAAAGCGATTGGCAAGTACCCGTGGAAGCCAACGAAAAACTAAGCCCTTTCCTTTTCGACGATGATATGGTTTTGGAAGGGAGAGTTGCCTACGAGAATTCTTGTACATCTTGTCATGGTACCCCAAGTCAGGATGATTTCACACCTATGTCGCCACCTCCGGGCGATCCAGCATCAGAGCCATTTCAAGCGCAAAGCGATGGATCGATGTTTTATAAAATTAAAACGGGACGTGGAACCATGCCAAAATTCGCCGATGCTTTCGCCGATGATGAATTGTGGAACATTGTAGCTTACATCCGTAGTTTTAATGAGAACTACAAGCAGGAATTGCCAAATATGGAAGGCATTGTCATTCCAGAATATGCCATGAAATTAAGCTTTGATGAGAACGTTGATAAATTGGTTGTAAAGGTATTCGCTGAAGAGCTGCCACAACCTGAAGTTAGCGTAAGCGCCTATGTAATGGGAACTTTTGGGAAGCATTTATTGGGCAAGGCTCAAACCAACGAATTGGGTATTGCTTATGTAGATGTTGATCCAACTCTGCCAGGTGATGAGGAAGGAAGAGTGAATGTAATGGTAAAAGCCACCAAAGGATTTGCTCGAGCAAAAGTGGAGGAGCACATGGTAATGGCTAAAGCTACAGAACGTCACTCTGCAATAGAAGGACGCCACATTTGGAGTACCGATAGAATGGCTCCAATCTGGCTGAAAATCACCTTCTTCGTTTCGGTATTCGGAGTTTGGTTTGCCCTGCTTTTTATTGTTTTTGGATTGAGGAATATCAAGAAGGCAAGAAAGGAAGCTTAACCAATTTTTGGTTTTTAACACCCTTCTCCCTGCAGGGATCTCCCCTGGAAGGGGAGAAAGAACAAATAAGCTCAGTGCTTTAAAATAAGAACCTTTCCCTTTTAGGGAACCGTAGCAAAGCGGAGTTCGTGAACATATTTAAATTAAAACACGAGTGAACAAAGTGCTGGTAGGCAAAGGGGTGCCGAAGAAGCTTTAGTAACAATTTTAAAAAATAAAAAAATCAAAATATATGAAACTTGCAAGGCGTGATTTTTTAAAGAGTTCGGCAGCCATCGCCGCAGCAACGGCAGTTGGAGTTGCTGTTCCGGAAACTCTGAAAGCAGAAGCTCGTGAGGCCGAAAGTGGCTGGACTTGGGACAAGGCTGTATGTCGATTCTGTGGAACTGGTTGTGGTATCATGATTGCCACCAAAGACGATAAAATACTTGCTGTAAAGGGTGATCCATTGGCTCCGGTAAACCGTGGATTGAACTGTATCAAAGGATATTTTAATGCCAAAATAATGTACGGTGCCGACCGTCTGAAAAAGCCTCTGCTTCGTGTCGACGAAAATGGCAATTTCAGTAAACAAGGAAAATTTAAGGCGATTAGCTGGGAACGTGCTTTCGACGAAATGGAGAAGCACATGAAATCGGCTATGAAAGAATTGGGACCAACGGGGATTGGAATCTTTAGTTCGGGTCAGTATACCATTATGGAAGGATACGCTGCTTCGAAATTGATGAAGGCTGGGTTCCGTTCTCACAACATCGATCCAAATGCCCGTCATTGTATGGCATCGGCGGTAGTAGGATTTATTCAGACTTTTGGTATCGATGAGCCGGCAGGAAACTACGATGACATGGAAATTACCGATACGGTAGTAACCTGGGGAGCCAATATGGCTGAAATGCACCCAATTCTTTGGTCGAGAATTACCGAAAACAAATTGAGCCATCCGGAAAGAACCAAGGTGGTAAACCTATCTACCTATACCAACCGTACTTCTGATTTGGCAGATATTGAAATCATCTTCAAGCCCAATACCGATTTGGCGATCTGGAACTACATAGCTCACGAGATTGTGTACAATCATCCCGAGTCTATCGATTGGGATTTTGTGAAGAAATATACTGTGTTTGCAACGGGTTTTGTGGATATCGGTTACGGAATGCGTACGCCTGATCATCCTAAGTTTACCGATAAGGAAAAAGAGACTGTGAAACATGAGGTGGCCAAGAAGTTGACTGCTGATGAGGGAAAGACTTTGGCTTACCTTGGCTACAAGGAAGGGGATGTGATGGAAATGAAGCATCGCAACAAGGCCGTAAATCACTGGATCATTCAATACGAGGAGTTTAAAAAAGCATTGAAGCCTTATGATTTGGATACGGTAGCCAAAATTGCAAAAGGAGATCCCGAAGAGTCAATTGAAGATTTCAAGAAAAAATTGAAGGCATTGGCCGACTTGTATATAGAGAATGGACGTAAGGTTTGTTCCTACTGGACCATGGGATTCAATCAGCACACCAGAGGTTCTTGGGTGAACGAGCAGGCATATATGGTACACCTATTATTAGGAAAGCAATCGAAGCCAGGTGATGGAGCCTTTAGTTTGACAGGACAGCCATCGGCATGTGGTACCGCTCGCGAGGTGGGAACATTTGCACACCGCTTGCCAGCGGATATGGTGGTTGCCAATGCCAAGCATCGTGAGATTTCGGAGAAATTGTGGAAAGTACCTGCGGGAACCATTAACCCTAAAGTGGGTAGTCACCTGATGAAAATCCACAGGGACATTGAGGATGGAAAGATCAAATTTGCATGGATAAATGTTTGTAATCCTTATCAAAATTCGGCCAATGCGAACCACTGGATTCGTGCAGCTCGCCAAATGGATAACTTCATTGTTTGTTCCGATGCCTACCCAGGAATTTCGGCTAAGGTTTCTGATTTGATTTTGCCTTCGGCGATGATTTACGAAAAGTGGGGAGCTTATGGTAATGCAGAACGTAGGACCCAGCACTGGAAACAGCAGGTAACTCCTGTTGGTGAAGCAATGCCTGATGTTTGGCAGTTTGTTGAGTTATCGAAGCGATTCAAGCTGAAAGAAGTTTGGGGAGCTCAGAAAGTTCCTGGATTGAAGAATGGTTTGCCAGATGTTTTGGAAGGAGCCAAGGCCATGGGTTACTCTCCTGAAGATACCTTATACGATGTGTTGTTTGCCAACCAGGATGCAAAGAAATATGCATGGCCTGATCCGATTGGAGAGGGTAAGATCAATACCGAAGCCGGAGGAGACAAGCGTAAGGTGAAGGGATCGGATGGAAAACCATTTGAAGGCTACGGATTCTTCATCCACAAATACATTTGGGAAGAGTATCGCAAGTTTGGTACGGGCAATGGGCACGATTTGGCTGACTTTGATACTTACCACCACTGTCGTGGATTAAAGTGGCCTGTTGTGGATGGCAAAGAAACGCTATGGCGCTTCAATTCGGAATATGATGTATATGCCAAGAAAGCAGATGTTGGACCATTTGCATTCTACGGAAAGGCATTGAAGAATATGCCACAAGGATCGATTGCAAAGCCTGATATGTCGAAGCCAAAAGTTGATTTGAAAAATAAAGCGAAGATCTTCTTCCGTCCATATATGGAAGCACCCGAGGTACCGGATAAGGAATATCCTTACTGGTTGTGCACCGGTCGTGTATTGGAACACTGGCATTCGGGAACCATGACCATGCGTGTACCTGAATTGTACCGTGCGGTGCCGGAAGCACTTTGTTACATCCATCCGAAAGATGCCGCTGAGCAAGGTTTTACAGAAGGCGATTTGGTTTGGGTTGAATCAAGACGAGGACGGATTAAGGCGCACATCGAAACTCGAGGAAGAAACCGTGTGCCAAGAGGTTTGGTATACTTACCATGGTTCGACGAGAAGGTGTTTGTAAATAAACTTTGTTTGGATGCCACTTGTCCGATGTCGAAAGAGACAGACTTTAAGAAGTGTACGGTGAAAATAAGCAAAGCGTAAAACTCATAATTCCTAATTCATCATTCTAAAAAAAATATGGTGTCAAGAAGAAAAGTAATTCAAAGAGTACTGGAAGGAGCTGTATTTGTTGGTGGTGGCGGTTTAATTTGGGGGAAGTCCATTAACGCAACTACCAAGGCAGACTATGTGCTTCGTCCTCCTGGTGCTTTAAAAGAAAAAGACTTTCTGAAAGCATGTATCAAGTGCGGACAATGTGTTGAAGCTTGTCCGTATGATACGCTGAGTCTTGCAGAGCCAGGTGATGGCATTGCAAATGGAACACCCTTTTTCGAACCAAGAACGATTCCTTGCTACTTGTGTACCGATATACCTTGTACTGATTCTTGTCCTTCGGGAGCTTTGGATTTAAAAAAACTGACCAAAGAAGAAGAGAAGCCAGATATAATGAATTCTAAAATGGGCTTGGCAGTGATTCATAAAGAATCTTGTTTGGCGTATTGGGGAATTCGTTGTGAGGCTTGTTATCGCGCTTGTCCGTTAATTGATAAAGCCATAACGCTGGATTATGAGGTAAATGAAAGAACTGGAAAACATGCCAAGCTACTTCCTGTAGTTCACTCTGATGTTTGTACTGGCTGTGGAGTATGTGAGCAGGCATGTGTTGCCGAGAAGGCTGCCATTTTTGTTCTGCCTTTGGATAAAGCAACTGGTAAAGTTGGCGACCATTACATCAAAAGCTGGGAAAAAGAAGATGAGAAACGAATCCATGAGAAAGTCGAAAAAGATGATAATGACAAGGATGTGAAATCGGCTATCGATTACTTGAATGATGATGATTTAATTGATGACTAAAGATAATTGGATGAAAACGATTAAATATACCATACTAAGACGAATCATTCAGCTGTCCTTTCTGTTGCTTTTTGCTGGAGGAAACTATTTTGGATGGGAAATCCTTCGAGGCAATTACAGTTCTGCCATCATTGCTGATTCTTTACATTTGAGCGATCCTTATGCTGTGCTGCAGATATTGGTGTCTGGATTTATTGCGTCTAGCTCAGTGTTGTTGGGGGCATTATTAATCTTTCTAATTTATGCATTGATTGGAGGAAGAATGTTCTGTTCATGGATTTGTCCGATGAATATTATAACCGATATTGCATTTCGCATGCGCAGAATATTTAAGATAGAAACGGAAGCGAAAGTTTCCATTTCTAGAAATCTGAGGTATTACATTTTGGCTTTAAGCCTAATCGTTTCTGCGGTATTTGGAATGGCTGCCTTCGAAATTATCAGTCCGATATCTATGCTTCACAGAGCCATTGTATTTGGTTCGGGAGCTGGATGGGCAATTGTTGCAGTGGTTTTCTTTGTCGATCTGTTTGTTTTAAAAGCAGGTTGGTGTGGACACATTTGTCCTTTGGGAGGATTCTATTCCCTTATAGGAAAGCAAGCTGTAATCAAGGTGAAGCACGACAAAGAAAAATGTACCCATTGCATGGATTGTTTCGATGTTTGTGTGGAAGAGCCTGTTTTGGATATTGTAGGCAAGGAAAGTGATTTTATACGCGGCGGAGCCTGTACCAATTGCGGCAGATGTATTGAGGTTTGTAATGATAATGCGATGAAATATTCGCTAAAATTCGATTTTAAAAAATAATGAAGAGATTAAATAAAATCTAAAAACATGAAATATCTATCCCTAGTTGCTTTGTTCTTTTTGGTAGCTTGTAATCAGCCTAAAGAGAAACAAATTGATGAAGATCAATTGGGTTTTATTGATGCAGATTTGCATTCGGATGAAACCAACTTTAAAATGAAGGCCAATTTTAATGAGGATAAACCAGAAGTAGGAAAAACCATCGAGCGTTCTTTCGAAAATGCTCCTCCTATGATTCCGCATACAACTGCTGGATTCTTCCCAATTAAAAGGGACAATAACATTTGTTTGAGTTGCCACATGCCCGACAAAGTTGAGGAATCGGGGGCTCGTGAAATCTCTAAAACCCACTTTCAAAGCTGGCGTCCACAGCTGGATGTAAAAGCTGGGGTATATTCAAATCCTAAGGAAGATAACCAAGTGTATGTAAAGGAGGTGAAGGATCTTAATATGGCGTACTTTAACTGTTCACAATGTCATGTTCCTCAGGCGGATGTAAGTATTGATATCGAAAACTTGTTCACCGCTGAATTTCGAGAAAAATTTGGTATTGAGGAATCCAATTTAAAGGATAAAGTTTCTGAAGGAGTAAACAATTAAAAATTAAACAGTAGAGACGCAAAGCCTTGCGTCTCAATATGATATAAAGATTAATAATATGAATATATCCAGTATCGTAATTCGTGTCCTTCCAGAGAATACCGAACATTTGGTAGGTCAACTTAAAGACAGTGATTTGTGTGATTATCACCTGCATGATGAGGGAAAGATAATTGTCACAATTGAAGGAGATGGAATTAGTGAGGAGATTGCCAAACTGAAGAAGATTCAGGCAATGAAAAATGTGCTTTCAGCTGATATGATGTATTCTTATTCCGAAGATGAGTTGAATCAGGAAAGAGACAAGATTGATAAATCTGATGGAATCAAACCCTGGTTGAATGACAACAGCAAAGATGCTGGTATTATTAACTATGGAGGAGATTTGAAAAAGAAGAATTTGTAAGGTGAAGACACGCTGCGGCGTGTCCCTACGGCAATAAATCACAAATCATACCCAATCTTATCCGAAGAAGAAATCACGAAAGTGCTGTTAAATCGAGTAATGTATTCGAACTTCGATAATTTTTCTTGTATAAAATACTGAAAGGCATTCATGTCCTTTACCATGATTTTTAGCATGGCATCAAAATTACCTGAGGTAATGTAAAATTCCATTACTTCGGGAAGTGCCAACACATCCTTGCTAAGCTGATCGACCACATCGCGTGTATGTCGTGTAATCGACACCGAAATGAACACTACCATATTTCTATCGATCTTTTCAGGATCGAGAACAGCTACATAGTTTTTGATAATTCCGCTTCGTTCCAGCTTTTTTACCCTTTCGTAAACGGGTGTATTACTCAGGTGCAGCTTTTCTGCTAACTCCTTAATTGTGATTCTACAATCTTGTTGAAGAAGTTCTAAAATTTTACGATCCGTTCTGTCTAGATTTTCCATAGGAGAAAAATTTTCTATTGATATGCTTGATTTAGGCTTCTGTAAAGATATAAATTCTTTAGAATTACATGTTACATAGAGTAGTTTTCTATATTTATTTAATATGCTAGTAAATCATTTGGTTGATGGGTATTTTTACAAGACAAAATTACGCCTGCGATCAATTAATAATTGGTAAAGACAAAAATAAGTCTTTAGAAGTTGATGTTGAATTTCTCTCCATTTTGAAGTGATTGAGACAGGTAGAGTGGCAATAATTGAATTGAAAAAACAAACACTAAATAGATAATGAAAGAAATCAGATGGCACGGACGAGGAGGTCAAGGAGGATTTACCGCTTCTCGTTTGTTAGGAATTGCTGCCAGTGTTCATGGCGGAAAGCATGCTTTGGCTTTCCCATCATTCGGACCAGAGCGTAGAGGAGCGCCTGTATTGGCATTCACTAAAATTGATGACACAAAAATTCATGATCGAAGCGAAGTTCAGGAGAGCGACTTTGTTGTGGTTATGGACGAAACGCTAATTGTTCCTGGATTCGAAAAAGGAATCAAAGAAAATGCATGTGTATTGATCAACACCAGAGATGTAGAACAATATCGCGAGCAATTGAAAGGATTCGATTTACGAGGAATTGATGCTACCACTCTTGCTATGGAGGTTTTGGGCAGACCAATTACCAACACTGCAATGTATGGTGCTTTGGCTGCTGCTTCAGGCTTGGTAAGCAAGGAAGCTGCAATTGCAAGTATTCATACCGAGATGAAGCCAAAGTTGGCTCAGCTGAATGAGAAGATCGTAGAGAGAGCTTTTGAACTAATTAGTCAATAGTCATTCGTCAATGGTTAGTGGAAAATTAGTGAAACGATTGACTAATGACCAGTTAACCAATGACCAAATAATTGAAAAGATGAGTCGTCCAAAACATACAGAATATAAAACTCCAACTCATATTGATGATTACCCAACCGGGCCACAATACGAAGCCGGATTTCTTCCGGAAAAGAATGCAGGTTGGAGAACCTTTAAGCCTGTAGTGAATCATGATGAATGTATTTACTGCTTGCGTTGCTACTTGCTTTGTCCTGATGGAACCATCATGAAAGACAATGGCAAAATCAAAATCGACATGGATTATTGCAAAGGCTGTGGGGTTTGTGCCCACGAATGTCCTAAGGATGCAATTGAAATGGTGAAAGAGTAAGCTAAACAGTTATCAGTTATCAGTTCCGATTGTCCGTTTAACAGATAACGGAAAACCGATAACCGACAACGAAAAAATCGAAAACAATGAAATCAAATAAAATATTCATATCCGGTGATGAGGCAGTAGCACAAGGCGTGAGACTTTCACGTCCACATGTGGTGGCTGCATATCCAATCACTCCGCAGACCATTACGGTTGAGCGTTTGTCCGAAATGGTAGAGGCAGGCGAGATGGATGCGGAATACATGCATGTAGAGTCTGAGCACTCTGCAATCTCAGCTACAATGGGTGCCAGTGCAGTTGGTGCCAGAACATTTACAGCATCTTCTTCTCAAGGTTTGTTGTATATGGCCGAAGGGCTTCACTACTGTAGTGGTGGTCGCTGGCCGGTGGTAATGATGAATGCCAATCGTTCCGTTGCTTTGCCATGGAGTATCTATGGTGATCAACGCGATTCACTTTCTCTTTTGGATTCAGGTTGGATTCAAGTATATGTGGAAGATGCACAGGAAGCATTGGATTTGATCATTCAGGCATACAAAATTGCTGAGCACAAAGATGTACTAACGCCAATGATGGTGAACCTTGACGGATTTATTCTGACTCACACTTACGAGTTGGTTGATATTCCAGATCAGGATATGGTAGATCAGTTCTTGCCTCCATTCCAAACGCCAAACAAGATGTCATTCGAGAATCCTAAGAACCTTGGATTTAGTTCTCGTCCTGATGACAATACCGAGTTCAAATATCAGCAGAACGAAGCCATGTTCAATGCCATTGATGTTATTCGTAAAACCGATGAGGATTTTGCTGAAATGTTCGGCAGAAAATATCATGGAATGGTAGAGGAATACATGTGCGAAGATGCTGATGTGGTATTGGTAGCATTGGGAAGTGTTTGCGGAACTGTGAGAGTGGTTGTTGACAAGCTTCGCGCTGAAGGTAAAAAAGTTGGATTGTTGAAGATCCGTTACATGCGTCCTTTCCCGGTTGAGGAAGTGAAAGATTTGGCCAGGAGAGTAAAAGCAATGGGTGTTATCGATAAGGATATCTCATTCGGATACGAAGGAACAGTTTACACCAATCTGAACTCAGCCATTTCTCAGATCGACAAATATGTGTACAAAAGCAACTTTGTTGGCGGTTTAGGTGGTCGCGATATCACCAAGGCAGAAATTGAAGACATGTACAACAAATTGTATGCAGGATTGGAGAACAAGAGTGAAGAGACAGTAGAATTTTTCAGCTTAAATGTAGAAGGCAATGACTAAAGTATTAGATATCCCAAAAGTGAATGCGAAAAACATGACCGAGAAGGAGTTTTTCTATGGTCATAAGGCTTGTGCCGGATGTGGCGGTAGTATTGCTGTACGTTTGGCATTAAAAGTATTGGGCGAGCGTACCTATTCTGCTCTTCCAGCTGGTTGTATGTCGGCAGTAGGATTTATTTATCCACAAATGGCATTCAATTCAAATGCAATTATTACAACTTTCCCTGGTTCGGCAAGTATGGCTGCAGGTATTGCTGCAGGTGCCAAAGCTTTGGGACAAAAAGATTTCAAAACGGTAGTATTCGCCGGTGATGGTGGTACTGCTGATATCGGATTCCAGGCATTATCAGGAATGATCGATCGTAACGATGATGTATTGTACATCTGCTACGACAACGAAGCCTATATGAATACCGGAATTCAGAAGAGTGGTTTGACTCCTTACGGAACCAAAACTACGACTACTCCTGCTGGTCAGAATATCCCGGGAACGATAACTCACAAGAAGAACTTGTTTGAGATTATTGCTGCTCATGATATTGCTTATGCTGCTACTGCAAGTATTGGTTATCCTCAGGATTTTATCAATAAGGTAAACAAAGCGAAGCATGTTAAAGGTGCAACATTTATTCATGTTTATGCATCATGTCCAACAGGATGGGGAACTCCAACCGAAACATCGGTAGAGATTGCCAAAGATGCTGTAGATGCAGGATTAATTTTCCTTGCAGAATATGAGGATGGAGAATACAAATTGAACAGAAATCCTAAGGAATTCAAATCGGTTGAAGAGTACCTGAAAAAGCAGGGACGTTTCAAGCACATGAGTGATGCGGATATCCAATGCGTAATTGAAAACCGCGACAAAAAGTGGGAACGCATGCGCAAAAATTGGCTGTAAATCAATTGATAATTATCAATTAGTAATGAATAATTGCACCCCTCTGGCTGTAGCCTCCCGAAAGCATTCGGGATCACCTAGGAGGGGAGAAATCCTAAAATGAATGTAGAACTTCAATTTTAAGTCTTCTCCTTTTAGGGGAAGTGCCGATAGGCGAAGGGGTGCAAGAATCCAAAATAAACAAAACAACAAACAATACAGATGCAAGGCATTGCGTCTCAACAAAACAAAAACCAAACACAATGATCAGCGATTTAAAAGGAACATTTTCCAACATAAGCAACAACATCAAAAGATCTGCTATTCGTGAGATCCTTAAATTGACCCAAAACCCTGAAGTAATTTCTTTTGCAGGAGGATTGCCGGCACCAGAATCTTTCCCTGTTGACAATTTGGATGAGATTATCTCAACCATGTTGAAAGAAGAAGGAGCAGAGGTATTACAGTACGACGCAACGGAAGGGGTTACGGAGTTAAGAGAGCTTCTTTTGAAGAGATATCAGAATGAAGGTGTTCAGTGCGAATTGGACAACATGATCGTAACAACTGGATCGCAGCAAGGTTTGGATTTGGTTGGAAAAGTTTTTGTGAATCAAGGAGACGTTGTGATCTGTGGATTACCTTCTTATCTTGGTGGGATTAGTGCTTTCCAAGCTTATGGCGCTAAAATGGAAGGAGTGCCAATGGATGAGAATGGTATGAGCGCTGAGCTTTTGGAAGCCAAGTTGATAGCATTGGCGGAGCAAGGCATCAAACCTAAATTCATCTATATCATTCCTGATTTCCAAAATCCAACAGGAATCACCATGCCTGAATCTCGTCGTTTGGAGATTATCGCATTGGCACACAAATACGATGTTTTGATTGTTGAGGATTGTCCTTATAGAGAGGTGAGATTCGAAGGAGAACCACAACGCATGATGTATGATTTGGACAATGATGATCATGTACTGACACTGGGAACTTTCTCGAAGACATTTGCACCAGGCTTGCGTATTGGTTGGATTTTAGGTCCGAAAGAAGTAAATGACAAGATTGTGATTGCCAAGCAATCGTCTGACTTGTGTACACCAACTTTCGTTCAGAAAATGGCGATTCGTTACATGAAATCAGAGCATTTTGAATCAAATCTTAAAAAGACCATCGATTTGTATCACCAGCGTAGAGATGTAATGTTGGCAGAGATGGAAAAATGCATGCCTGAAGGTGTGAATTGGACGCATCCGGAAGGAGGAATGTTCCTTTTCATTACTTTACCTGAGCATATGGATGCCTTGGAATTGTTCCACAAAGCAATTGAAAAGAAAGTAGCATTCGTAACAGGTAATGTTTTCTATTGCGATGGAGGTGGAACCAATACCATGCGTTTGAATTTCTCATACGTGAACAACGAAAAAGCGATTGCAGGTATTCAGCGTTTGGCTCAAATCATCGAGGCAGAAATGAAAGTTTGCAATGAAGAATTAGTAAAGAACAATTAATAAATAGAATAGTTGAGATAATATTTCAATTGCCTCGGGTTTTAACCCGAGGATGATATTAATTATTGGGAGTATTTACATGATTCAGATTGTGTATCTGCTCCCTTTTCTTTTTTTTATTAATTTTCCATGAATTTTGAGATTACAAACCTATGAAGACCTATTCAACAGCTTGTCCGAGAAATTGCTACAGCACCTGTAGTATTAAAGTTCGTGTAGAGAAAGATAAAGTGATTGGAATTGACCCACATCCTGAAAATCGTGCTACACCAGAAGGACCATGTATTAAAGGTTTGGCTTATGTGGAACGTGCCAATTCGAAAGAGAGAATTTTGTATCCGCAAAAGCGAATAGCCGAAGGAAAATACGAACGAATTTCCTGGGATGAGGCATTGAATACCATTGTTGAACAGTTGAAGAACTGCAAGGAAACTTTTGGTCCGCATTCAATCCTTTATTTTGCGGCTAGTGGCATGTCTGGTTTGTTGAATGGAGTAGGAGCAAACTTTTGGAAACTGTTTGGAGGCGCAACAACTACTTATGGAAATCTTTGTTGGCCTGCAGGATTGGAAGCTACTCGACTGACCTTAGGTGCCAACAAACACAATGCACCCTGGGATTTGGAGAATGCCAAACTGATTTTGTTGTGGGGAAAGAATCCTGCTGAAACCAATATTCAGGAGATGATTCCTGTTGAGAAGGCACAGGAAAAAGCTGCGAAATTGATTGTGGTTGATCCTCGCAGAACACCTTCCAGCGAGCGTGCGAATTCACTCTTCCAAATCAAATCGGGAACCGATGCAGCCTTGGCTTTAGGCGTTGCAAGAGAATTGATTCAGAATGATTGGATTGATTATGAATTTATAGAGAATTACGTACTTGGCTTTGAGCAATTCAAAGAGCGAGTTGATGAATATACATTGGAAAAAGTCTCTGATATCTGTCGCGTACCAGAGGAAGCCATTCAGGATTTGGCAAAAGAAATTGGAACAACAGATGCCATGACATTGATTCCTGGATACGGCATGCAGCGATATGAAAACGGTGGTCAAACCACTCGCTGTATATTAGCATTGTCGGTAATTACTGGAAATATTGGGAAGCCCGGTGCTTGTTTCCATTATGCAAATCTTCAGAGCTATGTGTTCGATGATTTAAAAGAGCCGGAATCATACTTTCCAGGATGCGAGCATCCAAGTTTCAGGAGGAAGATATCTGTAGCCAAATTGGGTGAGGATTTATTGAATATCAAAGATCCTGAAGTGAAGTTCATTTGGGTAGAAAGGGGAAATCCCTTATCTCAAAATCCCGATACCAATAAAATCCGTAAGGCATTCCGAAAGGCTGACTTTAGAGTGGTTGTGGATCAGTTCATGACGGATACGACATTGGAAGCTGATATCATTCTGCCAGCAAAAAACATGTTCGAGCAATCTGATATCATTGGCTCTTATTGGAATCCGTATGTGCAATTGCGACAGAAAGTAATGGAACCGGCAGGCGAGGTAAAACCTGAAACGGAAATCTATTATCTGTTGGCAAAGCAATTGGGATTTACCGATGAGGAGATCAAAGGAAATATTCCAGAACCTACTGATGAGGCAATTGAAGAATATCTGAACGGATTCCTGAAAGATTTTCCTGAATTAAGTCTGGAACAATTGAAGAAAGGCCCGCAATTGGCAAACTCTTTTGAGGAAATACCATTTTCAGATTATCAGTTCCCAACACCTTCCGGCAAGATTGAGCTGTATAGCGAGAAAGCCAAGAAAATGTGGGGAGTGGATGAACTGCCCGATTACGCTCCTTTGCCTGAGCAAAGTGAATTTGAGTTTCAGTTGATATCACCAAACTCAAAGAATCGAATTCATTCACAGTTTGGCAATTTAAATGTGATCAAGCAATTTGAACCCGAAGCCTATCTTTTTGTTCATCCATTGGATGCTGAAGAGAAACAGATGAAGAATGGTGAAAAGGTTGAAATTTATAATCATCAGGGAAAAGCAGAAGTGAAACTGCAATATGATTTGGGTTTGCGTAGAGGAAATGTAGTGCTGACCAATGGTCATCAATCTCACTTGGGTGCTGCACCAAACCTGTTTACCAAAGGATGCGAAACTGATATGGGACATGGTACCGCTTTTCACAATACGTGGGTAGATTTGAAGAAAATTAACAATGAGTAATTATCAATTGATATTTGAAGTGACTTAAAGTGAGAAGTGCCTAAAATACTTGCAGTGCCTTGAGTACTTAAAGTTGAAAATAAAAATATTCTGAATGTAAGACAAATTAGTACTGTGCCATAAATACTTTAAGTACTTTAGGCACTCAAAGTACTCCAAGTACTAATAATTATATGGAAAAAAACTCATTCATATTCAACACAAACCGATGCGTAGGCTGTAATGCTTGCGTGGCGGGTTGCAGCATAGAAAACGGAACCGATTTTCGTGTGAACTGGCGAGAGGTAAACACTGGAAACAAAATCAAACATCCGGGATTGCCTGTTTTCCATTTTTCATTGGCCTGTAACCATTGCGAGGATGCTCCTTGTATGAAGAACTGTCCGGCGCTGGCTTATACTAGAGATGAAAAAACGGGAGCCATCATTCATCATGCCGAGGCATGCATTGGTTGTACCTATTGCACCTGGGCTTGTCCGTACGATGCGCCAAAATTCAATCCGGCTAATAAGATCGTAGAGAAATGTAATTTCTGTGTGGATAGAATCTCAGGTGGGAAACGTCCTGCCTGTGTGGAAGCTTGTCCGGTAGGAGCACTTGACTTTGGGTTGTTGGACTTGAAAGAAGAAGATCGTGTGACACCAGGTTTTGTGGATATTGGTATCAAACCATCCATTCAATTGATACCACTTAGAGAAGAAAATGCGACACCCAAAGTAGAGAATACCGATAAGGTAGAAATCGATGAGAAAAAGATAGAGGAGTGGCTGCCAAAGCCAAAAGATAAGGTGGCTTTGGACAAGGAATGGACCTTGGTGCTGTTTACCATAGCAGTAGCAGAATTGGTAGCTTGGCAGGCAGCTCATTTGATGGGTGCCATAGGCATGCAGTTGATTCCTTTTGCCATAGTTTCTGTTTTGGCCATTGGATTAACATCGCTGCATATTGGAAAGAAAATGCGCATGTGGCGATTTATTCTCAACCTAAAAGGCTCTTGGTTAAGTAGAGAAATCTTCTCCTTTTCAGGATTCCTTGGGCTTACGGGTTTGCATCTGATTACAGGAAATATTTGGTTTGGAATTTTAGCTTTAGTTTTTGGGATTTGTAGTTTGATATCTGTTGATATGGTTTACAAATTCTTGACGCGAAAAGATGGTCTTCTAGTGCATTCAGGAATGGTAAGTCTTACAGGAATTTTGTTTTTTGTTTGGCTGATTGAGGTGCCGATTGTTATAGAACTTATAATTCTATTAAAAGGAAGTTTATACATTGGGAGGAAAATATCTTTACGTCTAATGAGATTGAAACATTTTCCAGCTCTTTCATTGCTAAGAACGCTCTGTTTATTAATTCCATATTTTCTGTTGGGTACGCAATGGGAATTGAGCTTAGCAATATCTTTAGCCATTATACTCGCCGGAGAAATTATCGATAGGGCAGAATTCTATTATGAATCAGATGTGATAACACCGGAGAAAGAATTACGATATTAAATAGTACAGACGCAAGGCCTTGCGTCTCGACATTATCACCATTATACTATGAAAAAAAACATCAACGCATCGCACACACCGCTTTACCGAGAAGCGGGATTCAACCTAAAAGATTCGAAAACCACCCAGAAAGCATTCGCGGCAGAATTGGATCATCCGCATGAGCCAGAGAATTACATCTATTCGCGCTATAGAAACCCAACTACGGTTGCAGTTGAGCAGCAAATTATGGAACTGGAAGGCTGCAAGTGGGCTTTGTTGGTAGAAACAGGAATGGCTGCCATTGACGTGGCAGTATCGGTTTTCCAAAAGGGAAAAGATACCAGACCATGGCTGTTCTTCCACGAAATTTATGGCGGCACCAATTCATTTATCGATACGGTTTTGATTAAGCGTCGCAACTTAGATGTGCACCGTTTTTATGCCAATGATGGGCTGTACGATTTCGAGGAATTGGAGCGCATGTTGAAGGAGATTCAACCAGAATTCCTGTATTTCGAAGCAGTTTCGAACCCGATGTTGATTGTGGCTGATGTGAAGCGAATCATGGAGTTGGCAAAGCAGTACGATTGCAAAATTATTGTAGACAACACCTTTGGAACTCCATATTTGTGGAAGCCATTAGTGGATGGAGCAGACCTTGTGATCCATTCGGCAACCAAATACATGAGCGGACATGGTAACATTACAGCCGGTGTAATTTGTGGTAACGATGAGGAGCTGATGAAGGAAGCCATTGAGTACCGAAAATGGGCAGGACACTTCCTTAGTCCTGATGATGCCTACCGTTTGGGAACGCAGTTGAAGAGCTTCGACCTGCGCTTTAAGCAGCATTGCGATAATGCACTTGCCTTGGCAGAATACCTGCAAAAACATCCTAAAATTGAAGAGGTATTGTACCCAGGATTGGAATCTCACCCAACCCGAAAAGAAGCTGTTGCCCTATTTGGCGACAAAGGCTTTGGTGGCATGGTCACCTTCGACATCAAGGGAGCATCGGACGAGGACAAACGCGAAAAATGCAACCGCTTTATAGCTGCCTTGGAAGATCATATTCCTTTGGTACCAACCCTTGGAGAAGTAGACACCATTCTTCTGCCGGTAGAACCTGTTTGGGGTGCCAAATATCCACTGCCGGGAACCATTCGATTATCGGTAGGAATTGAGAATATTGAGAAATTGAAGGGGTGGATTGATAAAGCTTTGGAGGAAATGTAAAAGAACAAAAGCTCACTGTAATGTGAGCTTTTGTTAGTGTTTCAAATTATTTTTTTGTAAAAAATTATTCTTTAATAAACTTGGAAGTTAAAATATTTGAATCAGATAACATCTTGATTGTGTATAAACCCTTAGGTAATTGAGAAATATTAACAGATAACTTACGTTGTTTTTTAAAATCATCTTTTAAAATAAGTTGTCCAATCGCGTTATGTATAGATAATTGAATGTTGTTAGAACTACCTTTTATTTCAATATTTATAAAATCTTTTGCAGGATTAGGATAAATGATAAAACTTTCTTTGTTTTTTGTTGGAGTAATAGAATTGGCAATAATTGAATAGCATTCAGAAATTTCCGTACAACCATTTTGAGTTATCATTACAGCATAATTTCCATTTTTTGAAGCAGTAAAAGTTTGATTTATTTCACCTTCAATTGGAATAAAATCCTCATTACATGTGCCCCATTGATATTTATCCGCAGTTTCAGTAGCAGTTAAGCTATATCCATCTTGATAAACTTTTGTATCCACAGAATTAACTATTAAATTAAGATTAACCGTGGAATCACATCCTAATTCAGATTGAAATACTTCGGTATATTCTCCGGATTCTGTTAGTGTTTGGGAACCAAAAATATACTTATTTCCATTACATATCTCAATTGTAGCTTCATTTGTTGTGGGAGTACAATTTTTGTAAATAAATACTAAACCTGAATTCTTCCCATGTAAATCATCCCATGGAGATCCTACAAAAAGATATTTTTTAGATATACCAACTCTTTCGCCAAAGCCATAATGATCATTTTCATTTGAAGAAAGAAACATTTCTGATTGTACGTATTCATCATTGTTAGATTTAAAAAGGAAGGCTTTTTTCCCTTGTGTACCGATAATTAGACTGTTTTCTAAAGCATCAATTTTTATTCCAAATCTATCATATTGAGATCTTTCATTTGATATTATCTTTTGTTTTTCCTCCCATTCCTTACTCTCTGGATTAAATTGAAAAAAGTATACAGAACCTGAATAATCAATTGCATTTTCATTTTCAGATCCACTTTCATCATCCATTGCACCAATAAAAAGTTTGTCATTAATTAATGATACATCGGAACCAAAACCATCATAAGTATCACGATCTTTCGCTGTTAAATTGTATTTTTCAACCCATTTTTTTGAATCATTTTGTTCATATACAAAAACTACTCCACCATAAAGATATGTATCTGAAACTCCTTCAGAAGTAGATGGTGATCCAATAACTAACCTTTTATCATCGATTGCTAGAGACAAAGTTGAACCTGATTGAAAACCATCAACAGAAATTTCCTGTTTTTTAACCCATTCATTTTCGTATTCAAATATATGAACTGTTCCTCTGGTAGCAATTGCAGCATAGTTTTCTGAAATACAAATATCACTTACTTCTTGTTGAAAATTAAAATGATTTACTATGCAATCTTCACCAAAATTATTTTCATCATTCATTTTTAATATATAAGCGTTATTATCATAGTTAGATCTGCCGCTTACTAACAAAAATGGTTTTGAGAAACTAATTAAACCACCAAAATGATCTTCAGAACCTAATGAATTTGGACGAATCTTTTGTTTTTGAACCCATGTGCCATTTTCACTTAATTTAAATAAGTAAACAGCTCCAATATCTGTTAAAGTACTTGTTCCTTTGTTTATATCATCTTCAAATGGAGCTCCTATTAATAATATATTTTTAGATATTGCAATAGAATTTCCAAACCAATCTTCAGTTTCAATGTCATAAGAAGTAAGTTTTTGAATTTCAGCGTAATTTTGATTAAATGCTATAAGGTTTATTAAAAGTAAAGTTGTAGTTAGAAATAGTTTTTTCATAAATAATTGGCGCATAAAGTTCTTTAGGTGTATTCCTAATATGATAAAAATAATAAATCACAATGAATATTAATTACTAATCTTCCCAAAGAATTATTTTAAATAAAACCAATGTCCATTGATACAATCCAATCATCCCACAAACAAAGCCCTATCGCCCCAATGCATATACCTATCTTGAGTTTTGATGTTGCTTTCGGCAAATTAATATGCCTATCGACTGTTTTGGTATTCCTATCGCCAAAATGAGGGGCCTATCGAGTAAATGGACTCACCTATCGCAAAAGAGCTCAACTATCGCAGGGGGTTCAGAAGGAATATAGGGATTAGTGGTAGAAGGCAGCATTAATGCTGTCTTTACATATTTTGTAAATCATCAGCAGCCAAACTTTATACTCCAGATTACTTACAACATACTCCTGCTTACAAAATGAGTCCCCTGATTAATGAATTCATACATCTGATATCCAAATCAAGCCTCCTGATTAAAAACAAGCCAGCAGATATAGACCTTTCAGAAGATTTTAATGCCAATTGTCAGTTCCTAATCCAGTTAGGCATAAATAGCTTCTGTTGCAGAAAATCACCTTCGGTTAGATGATTTTATGCTCCTGTTAGACTCATTACCCTCTAGTTAGCAAAACTACCCTTCAGTTAGGAGATAGACCAACAGATATAGGGCTTTCAGAAAGAGATGTCAGTTTTTATTATCGTACAGACGGCATTTATGCCGTCTCTGCAAAGAATCCCACAACAAAAAAGCCACGAAAAATCGTGGCTCTATATCATCTTTGTTCTTATTAAATAAGAATCTTCGTGCTATTTGTGAGAAACCGAAACTACTCTTTCAATGTCGGAGCATCATCCATTCTATCGATTAAGGCTTGCGGTAGTTTTTTCTTCACCTTAGCACCCAGCTCTCTAATTTTTTCTGCACTTCGAATTAGGTTACCACGACCTTCGGTTAGTTTGTTCATCGAGGTAGCATAGGTTTTCTTTGCCGTATCCATTTGTCTGCCCAGGCTGATCATAT
Source organism: Marinifilum sp. D714 (assembly GCF_030851345.1). GTDB lineage: Bacteria > Bacteroidota > Bacteroidia > Bacteroidales > Marinifilaceae > Marinifilum. Next base: position 64,900 of record NZ_JALPNU010000017.1, on the reverse strand, counting down.
CATCAACAAAACCTACAAACTTGTCGTAAAGTGCTCCACCTTGGCGGGCAATTTCCAATACATTTCGGTTTTGATGTTCCTGCTTCCAGATAGAGGCAATGGTACGCAAGGTAGCCAATAGGGTAGAAGGACTCACAATTACAATTTTGTTTTCCCATGCATAATTAAACAATTCCTGGTCAGCTTGTACGGCCATGGCAAATGATGATTCGATTGGCACAAACATCAAAACAAAATCAGGAGAGTTTAATGCTTCTGAACTTTGGTAATGTTTATCGGCCAATTCCTTCACATGCGCTTTCATGGAAATAATGTGATCTTTCAAGAACTTGTCCTTGTCTTCTTCGCCGTTTGAATTTACAAATCGTTCGTATGCTACCAGCGAAACCTTCGAATCAACAATTACGTGTTTCTCTTCGGGCAAACGGATGATCACATCAGGGCGAATGGTCTGTCCTTCGCTATTCTGAGTTACTACTTCGCGCTCGTACTCTTCCCCTTTCGAAAGGCCCGAACGTTCTAGTATTCTTTCCAATACAACTTCGCCCCAGTTTCCCTGTTTCTTCACATCACCTTTTAGGGCTTTGGTTAGGTTATTGGCTTCATCACTAATCTTTGCATTCAGGTCATAAAGCTTTTTCACCTCCTCTTTCAGGCTGATTTTATCGCGCAATTCTTTATCGTAAGTTTCCTCAACCTTCTTTTCGAATGATGTCAGCTTTTCCTTGATTGGTCCAAGAATATCATCCATATTCTTCTGGTTCGAAGTAGTAAATTCTTTCGTGTTTTCCTTCAGGATTTTAGAGGCAATGTTTTCGAATTCGGTCGTGAACTTCTTTTGTAATTCTTCCAGTTCCTGCTTTTGGTTTTCCAAACGCTCTTCCAAATTCTTTCTTTCAGTTGCCGAAATAGATACCGAACGGGTTAGCTTTTCATTTTTCTCCCTTTCTTCGCCCAGTAAATTTACTATTTCCTCTTTTTCGCGTTTTATGTTATTTGCACGCTCTTCCAATATCGATAATTGGTGTGATAGTTCACTTTTTTCGGTGATAAAAGCATTTTCCTGCTTTAGTAATTCCTCACGATGCAGAGATGCTTGATGTGATATTTTTTTTCTGAGAATCAACCAGGCGATAATTACCCCTTTGGCAATTCCAATAGCGATGTATAAAAATTCCATTTCAATATTTTTTGATGTACAGACTACGTCTCTACGATAATCTAAACAGGTTTTTCGAATTCTTTCAATTCCATTACACCATTATCCAACACGGCATAGGTAAAGTGAGTTACCCAATCGCCAGTATTGATGTATCTGCTTTCGCCATTCAAATCGATATTGCAAGGCCAGTGGCGATGCCCGAAAATGAAATAGTCGAAATGTTCCTTTTTTAATTCATCTTTGGCATATAGCACCAACCATTCTTTGTCTTCCCCTCTAAATGTATCTGCTTCAATCTGACCGTTTTTGAGTCGGCTATGTCCCGACCAATTGTGAGCCAGCCAAATGGCAAAATTAGGATGGACTCTGGCAAAGACCCATTGCAGAAATTTATTCGTGAAAATCTTTTTCAGAATCTTATATCCTTTATCGTATGGCCCTAATCCATCGCCATGTCCTAAAAAGAATTTCTTACCCTGAAGTTCGGTTTTTACAATATCACGATGAACGATTACACCAGTTTCGCTTGGCAAATAATCGAACACCCATATGTCATGATTTCCGGTAAAGAAATGCACAGGAATTCCCGAATCGGTAATTTCGGCTAGCTTTCCTAATACGCGTGTAAATCCTCTTGGCACTGCACGTTTGTACTCAAACCAGAAATCGAAAATATCACCCATCAGGTAAATAGCTTCAGCATCTACTTTTACGGTATCCAACCATTTTACAAACAACAATTCGCGTTCGCGATTATTATTTAAAGCGGGAGCTCCCAAATGCACATCAGATGCGAAATAAATTTTTTTGTTTTTACTCATGAGAAAGTATCATATACTTAAAATGCCTAAAGTTTAAAAGTAGTGAAAATAAGTTTTCACCTTTGTACTTTAGGCACTTAATAATATTTTAGTTGTATTACTTTACGTATTCAGCAACTTTTTCTTCCAATCTTCTTGCAAAAAGATCTTTACCAACAATCTCACCTCTCTGGTCGATAAGATAGTTAGCAGGCACTCTTTGTACGTTTAACAAGCGAACCGCATAAGAACTTCCGTTTTCAACATCACAAACATTTGTCCAGTTCATGTTGTCTTCCTTAATAGCTTTTTTCCAAAGCTCTTCATCCTGATCAACAGAAATCTGGTAAATTCTTAATCCTTTGCTTTTATACTTGTCGTAGATTTTCTTAAGCGTTTTATTTTGCTTGCGAGAATTTGGATCTTGAGATGCCCAGAAACTCAACACAATAAATTTTCCTTTTAAAGATGAAAGAGCTACTTCCTTACCATTGGTGTCAGGTAATTTGATTTCAGGAAAACTAGCACCTTTTTCTTTAATCATTTTAACAATATTTAGGTTGGACATTCTCTTTTCAAGAGTTTTGTAGTTGGCTAAAATTGCTTTGGTATATTCATGTTCAGGGTAAAGTGCTCTCATCGATGAAGCTACAATTTTTACAAACTGAATGTCCTTGTTCTCATTTAAGGTGAAAGTATTATCATCAATTTTTTGATACAATGCCATGTAACTTGCTAAAGAAGTAGCATTTTGCATGATAAAATCGACAGAGAATTCTCTTTGTGCCTGAATAGCTTCAACATATTCTGCCACCAAATTTTGCGATACAGTTGAGAAATCAGCATCATTTTTCTTTTCTTCCAATTGCTTGCGGATATATGCAATTTTGGCCTTGGTAACATTTAAAGTATCATTAATCTGTTTTACCAATTTCGAACCTTTGGATCCTTCAACGATATATTTTTTATTCATGTTTTCGGCCTTGCTATACACCAACATATTATCATTTTCTTCTGCCAAAAGGGTAAGCAATTTACCGTTTGATAAGCGCAACAAATAAAATTCAGGCTGTGTAACGTTTAAATCAAATTCAAATCGACCTTCTTCGTCAAGTTTTACCGAATCAACAGTAGTTGTGCTGGCAACATGTAAATGATCCAAATATAAAGTTTTACCTTCTGCGTTATCGATTTTACCTTCGATGCTTACATTTCCTTTTTGGCCACAAGCCCAAAATAAAACTAGTGGAAGTACAAATAATAATTTTCTCATACTATGGATTAGATTGTGTTATTTAAACTGCTAAAATACTTGGTTTCGCTATCAAATAATTTATAATCAAAAGCTTTGGCTGATTTGATCTTAAGGTATCAAATTCTCAAAGCAAATGGGGCACGAAACTTCAGGCGGAAATTTACTAATAATTTCCTGTATAATCATTATCAACCAATGTGAGATATTGAAGGAATCGATCAGGTTCGGGAATTTTTCATATTTTTGCTTTCAGATAAAAAAGGTGAAATTTTCTGCCTCAATATAAAGATGGAATGGATGATTTAGTTTGAATTTCACCTGATACAATTGATATTACTGATGAAGATATATACGGATCTTAAAGATTTTTCTGCTCTAAACCCTGTGGTTACAATAGGAACTTTTGATGGAGTGCATTTGGGACATCGAAAAGTAATACGCCGTTTGCAGGAATTGGCGCATAAAGTGAATGGAGAAACCGTGATATTCACTTTTTATCCTCACCCACGCTTGGTATTGAGCGAAGAGAATAATGGATTACGATTAATCAATACACTGGAAGAGAAGAAGGTTTTGCTTGAGGCGGCTGGTATCGATCATTTGGTAATATATCCCTTTACCAAAGAGTTTTCGAAACTTTCGTATGTAGAATTTGTTGAGCAGATCTTGGTAAAGCAGTTGGGGATGAAATACCTTGTGGTTGGGTACGATCACCGTTTTGGTCATAACCGTGAAGGAAAGTACGAGGATTTAAAGGTGTTTGCTGATCAGTTGAACTTTAAAATAGAGCGCCAGGATGTTTTAAACATGGATGCCATTAATATTAGTTCCACTAAAATCCGTAAAGCCATTGGCGAAGGTGATATTAAAACTGCCAATAAATATTTAGGCTACCGATTCTTTATCAAGGGAGATGTGGTTGATGGGAAAAAATTAGGAAATAAAATAGGTTTCCCAACTGCCAATATTGATCCGCAGGAAAGTTACAAATTGGTTCCAAAAGATGGTGTTTATGCGGTTAAAGTTGATGTTGACGACAAGCGCTATTTGGGCATGTTGAATATTGGTGTTCGACCAACGGTAAACAATCAGTTGGACAACCGATCAATCGAAGTTCATATTCTTGATTTCGATCAGGACATTTACTACAAGAACATTACCATCCATTTCTACAAAAGAATTCGCAACGAGCAGTTTTTTGCATCAATTGATGAGCTAAAAGCCCAACTTGTAAAAGACAAAGAAGCGGTTGTTGAATTGTTAGGGAAATAAAATCTGTATTTATGGAGAGGCAAGGCCTTGCGTCTTTACTTTAAATCAGAAATGTAAAAAACAACCCCGAAGAAATTCCTCGGGGTCATTATTACTATTGAAATCAAATATTTAATTTTTACTAGCTTCAATCGGCTCATTCTGTTGATGATTAGAGCTAATTTTATCATTTTTTATTTCTGGTTTTGAATTAGATTCGTTAATAAGTTTATGTGGAATTCTCATTCCATAGAAAGAGCGATACACAAAGAATAAGCCTATAATCAAGAATAATGTTCCAATGTAAGGTGCAATATTTGTTGCCCCGGTTTTATCAGCTTTAACAATTAATTCTATGGCAATTTCTGCAGCCAACAATCCAAATAAAGTTGAAAACTTAATAATTGGATTTAACGCAACGGAAGTAGTATCCTTGTAAGGATCACCAACTGTATCACCTACGATAGTTGCATCGTGAAGAGGAGTGTTTTTCTCTTTCAAGTCAACCTCAACCACTTTTTTGGCGTTATCCCATGCACCACCGGCATTTGCCATATACATTGCCTGGAATAGACCAAAAATGGCAATAGAAATCAGGTAAGCCACAAAGAAGTTCGGGCTAAAGAATGCGAATGCCAAAGTTAAACTTAGAATTACGGCAAAAATATTCCACATTCCTGTTTGTGCATATTGAGTACAGATCTTTACAACATTTTTAGAATCTTCAATATCAGCTTCAGTTTTGTCCAGATTGATATTTTTCTTGATGTATTCAACCGCACGATAAGCTCCGGTAGTAACTGCCTGCATTGATGCACCAGAGAACCAGAAAATTACTGCACCACCTGTAATTAAACCTAGAATAACAGAAGGATCGGTTAATTGAATTTGTAATAATGATTCTCCTGTAGAAAGAACAGTTCCTTTCAAAAGTAAGATAATGGCGAAAATCATGGTTGTAGCACCAATTACGGCAGTACCAATTAATACAGGCTTAGCCGTAGCTTTAAATGTATTTCCTGCCGAATCGTTTTCTTCCAAATTGTGCTTTCCAGTTTCAAAATTGGGTTCGAAACCAAAGTCTTCGCTAATCTCTTTTTTAATATTTGGAATTTTTTCGATTTGCGATAATTCAAAAACAGATTGTGCATTATCGGTTACCGGACCATAGCTGTCAACAGCAATGGTTACAGGTCCCATACCTAAGAAACCAAAGGCAACCAAACCAAAAGCAAAAATCCCTGGATACTCACCAAAAATTGCAATATCTTGAACAGTGTAGAATGCAATAGCCATTAAAGCCATCATAACCATTCCCTTCCAGAAAGCAGAAAAGTTACCAGCTACCATACCTGAGAGTATAGTAAGAGATGCTCCACCTTCACGAGAAGCAGTTACAACTTCCTGTACATGGCGAGAACCAGAACTGGTAAAAGCTTTGGTTAATTCGGGAATTACAGCTGCTGCGAGTGTACCACAAGAAATAATAGTAGATAATTTCCACCACAATCCTTCCGGAAGATCAGAAATCAGTACATAACTTAAAGCATATGTAACTACAATTGAAATAATTGATGTAATCCATACCAAAGCAGTTAAAGGAGCTTCAAAATTGAATTTATCTAGTTTGCTGTATCTAGCTTTTGCGATAGCTTGATTAACCAGATATGCAAATACCGATGTGAAAATCATTAAGACACGCATTGCAAAAATCCATACAATCAATGTAGATGCGAACCCAACATTAGGAATCAAACCAGTTTCACCAAACATTAAAATGATGAAGGTAATCAATGCCACACCAGTTACACCATAAGTTTCAAAACCATCAGCAGTTGGTCCTACGCTATCACCAGCGTTGTCACCTGTACAATCAGCAATTACACCAGGATTTCTTGGATCATCTTCGCCAATTTTAAATACGATCTTCATTAAATCTGCTCCAATATCAGCAATTTTTGTAAAGATACCACCAGCAATTCTAAGGGCAGAAGCACCAAGAGATTCCCCAATTGCAAAACCAACGAAACATGCACCAGCACTTTCGCCAGGAATGAAAAGAAGGATGGCAATCATCATGATTAGCTCAACGCAAATTAATAGTAAACCAACACTCATACCAGCCTGAAGCGGAATAGACATTACGTCGAAAGGCTTTTTCTTTAGTGCAGCGAAAGAAGTTCTACTGTTTGCATAGGTGTTAATTCTGATTCCGAACCATGCAACTCCATATGAACCAAGTATACCAAGAACGGTCCATAGAAGAATCAGTAATGTTTTTGGAATGCTTAAATCAGACAATGCCAGAAAGTAATAGCCAATAGCTACCCCAATGATCACGAAAAGAATAATCAGGAATTTACCTTGCTGCAACAAATAGGTTTTACAGGTTTCGTAAATAATATTTGAAACTTTTGCCATCGATTTGTGCGTTGGAAGCTTTTTAATGCGATTAAACTGCACCATCCCAAACAATAAACCCAAGGCAATAATGATAATTCCGTAGAGGAGCAAGTCCCAGCCATTCATGCCTCCAATTCCATCAAAGACACTTTGTCTTAAATCCGGAACTACCAAATCGGCTTCACTTGCGAAAGATGCGAACGGCGCACACAAAACCCCGAACACAAGTAGTAATAATGCTTTCTTCATAAGATTAAAAAATTAATTTGAATAGGTGAATTTCCTTTCAAATTATGCATTATTGTTTACCGAGTCAAGGCTTTTTTATAGAAATGTGCAATCAGAAAAACTTTCGTTGATTTGCTTTGTATACTGATTTTGTTATATTTATGATGTCAAAATTAGTTCTGTTGCAAATGGGACTAATTTTTTTGTGTCTTTTACATACTGATTAGTTGTAAATCCTAAGAATATTACCAGATACACTGGTTCGGTATGATTTTAATGGATATTTTGCAACAGACTCACTGGTTGGGTAAGCTCCATTAGAAAATAAAAACTCACTGTTACATATCGGACATTTACATGCACCACTCCATTGTGTATTATCATTTGGATCATTTAATTCAACATGTTCATCGGCTTCAACATCATGAGGACAAGTTGCGTCATAGGCATAATATTGATCATTTGCTCTATATATAAATATGCCATGCCCTTTATATCCTAAAGAATTACCATTATTAAAATCAAAATACTTGGCAGAGTTGTTAGTTAAATCATTGAGGTATGTGAGTTCGAATTCTGTGCTAATTTTTTTATAAGGTACTACTTCGTTAATATCTACAGAATCGGAACTACATGAACAAATACTTATGCACAATGAAAATAAAACGAAAAAATATAGTAAATTTGATTTGTTGACTGACATAATTTTATTGTTTGCATTAATAAACGCAGGTTGATCCTGATTATTATTGTGAAAGCGTAAAACTAACAATTAAATATCAGAACTCTCATGGATGAAGGATGGGGAAATATAATATATCTGATCATATTAGCGATTGTAGGAATTTTTAGTTCTATCAAAAAGAACAAAAAGAAGCCTGTTCCAATTTCTCCGCCCGATGATGGAGAAATTGCCCAACAATCAGCTCCTCAAGCTACAAAGCCACAAAACGATTTTGAATCGGTATTTGAAGCTTTGTTGGGGCAGCAAACGCCAGAACCATATCAAGAGGAAGAAGAATGGGAAACAGAAGCTCCAATTGCGGAACAGGAAGTAGTTTTAGATTCAGTTCCAGAACAGAAAGATCCTCGAGAGAGTAGTATAGAATATAATGAGAAGCGACAAATTTCAACATTCGATGCTTTAAAAAATCTCTATCAGGAAGAAGAGGAAGAGGAGGAAGACAATAGGGAGGAAATTGATTGGCGTCAGGCAATAATTTACAAGGAAATTTTAGAGAGAAAGTACAATTAGTTTTATTTTTTAGTACTTTTATAAGTCCCAGTTTATACCGTATAAAAAGGAGCATAAATATAAATTTGTATATTTGTATTCCTGAAGAGTTCCGAGAAGTCGGGATTCTTTTTGTTTTATAGGTCTTTGGTGATCTGGAAATTAAGAAATCAAGAAAAAATAAATAGGAGGATATTATGTCTGGTTATTCATATGTGACAGCAGATGGTTTAAAAAAACTAAGAGAAGAATTGGAGCAGCTTGAGAATATTGAGCGTCCAAAAATTTCAAAGCAAATTGGTGAAGCGATTGACAAGGGGGACTTGTCGGAAAATGCTGAGTACGATGCAGCAAAAGAAGCTCAAGGTTTGTTGGAAGCAAAAATTGCTCAGTTGAGAGGAGTTATTGCCAACAGTAGAGTCATTGATGAAACAAAAATTGATACATCAAAGGTTCAGATGATGAACAAAGTTACGATCAAGAATCAGAAAAATGGTGCTGTGATGACTTACACTTTGGTGTCGGAAAGTGAAGCTGACTTTAAAAAAGGTAAGCTTTCTATCAATACTCCAATTGCGAAAGGTTTAATTGGAAAGAAAGTTGGTGATGTAGTGGATATTCAAGTTCCTAATGGAATTATTCCTTTCGAAATCATCGAAATTTCTATCTAATAGAAACAAATTGAAAACTTCTTAATACAGATAAAATGGCTTCAATATTCACAAAAATAGTTCAAGGTGAGATTCCTTGCCATAAAATTGCAGAAGACGACAAGTACTTTGCATTTTTAGATATTAGCCCTTTGGCAAAAGGTCATACATTGGTAATTCCAAAGCAAGAAGTTGATTACATTTTTGATTTGGAAGATGATGTGTTAGCAGGTTTAAATGTATTTGCAAAAAAGATTGCCAAAGCAATTGACAAAAGTGTAGAATGTAAACGTGTTGGTGTTGCTGTTATCGGTCTGGAAGTTCCACATACACACATCCACTTGGTGCCATTGAATAATATTGGAGATTTAAATTTTGACAATCCTAAATTGTCTCCAAGCCAAGAAGAACTGGCCGAAGTTGCTGAAGCAATTCGCAAGAATTTAGATTAAGAGAATATTTTATATATAGGAAAGCCGCTTAAAAAGCGGCTTTTTTTCGTTTAAGGAACTATTTTTTCACTCGATTTGGATTGCTTTTTATAAAATCGGCCCATGAGCTGGATTTTTTCGTAGTTACCAATGCATTGTCCTGAAAAAAGTGACAAAGCGCAATTGCTATGGCATCCGATTCATCAGGATTTTGAGGAAAATCTTTCAACTTAAAATAACGCTGAAGAATTACCGCCAATTGTTCTTTCGATGCTGTTCCTGTACCTGTAATTGCCAGCTTAATTTTTCGTGGAGCATATTCAAAAATTGGGATGTTGCGCTGCAAAGCGGCAGCAATGGCAACACCTTGTGCACGACCCAATTTCAACATCGACTGAATATTTTTACCAAAAAACTGAGATTCAATGGCCAATTCATCCGGATGGTATTCGTCTATAACTTGTAATGTGCGTTGAAATATCTTTTGAAGCTTAATATAGGGATCGCCAATTTTTTTCAAATCAAGAACTCCCGAAACCAAGATTTCAGGTTTTCTGTTTACCACTCTAATTAATCCGTAACCCATTAAATTGGTTCCCGGATCAATTCCCATAATTATTCTGTCGTTACTCAATTGAATTGGATTTTTGAACAAGTTTTTGCAGTACAATTCCAGCTATAATAAGAACCAAGCCTGCCAGTGTACTAATATAGATAGATTCTCCGAGAATCAGATTAATAAATATTAATGAGGCAAAGGGGCTCAAGAAAACCAGGTGGCCAATTCTATCGGTTGAAACGGTTAATTTCATAGCTTTCAGCCAAAGTACATAGGCAATTCCACATTCAACAATCCCAATGTAAATTCCAGCCAATAAAGGTTTGGTGTCGGGAAGTGTGAGATCAGAAAATAGTGCTATGGTTAGCAGAATGTAAATGAATCCAAAAATGAAGTTCAAAAATAGCTTGGCAACTTCTTCTCGCTTATCTCTTACATTATAAATCCAATACAAAGCCCAGAAAATCGAACTTCCAATTGCCAATAATACTCCAAAAGGATCTGGCGTTTGCAAGGAAGCAAATGAGCCTTTATTAGCAATTACAACCACTCCTGCGAAGCTGACCAGTATGCATAGAATACTTTTAATTCCAATTTTCTGTTTTAGCAAAGGAATCGAAAGCAAAACCAAAGTAATTGGCCAGATGTAATTCAAGCTCATTGCAAATTGAGCAGGCAAAATGGCATAGGCCTTTAGTAAAACCAGGTAGTATAAATACGGATTTAATAAGCCTAAAATAGCTGAGCTGAAATAATGCTTTTTACTTACCTTAAAACTGTTTGATAATTGATTTTTCAACATCAATAAAACAGAAAGAAAAATAAGAGCAGTACCTGATGAAATTAAAAGCAAGTGCAGAAAGTCCATACCTTTTAAAGCAAACTTAAATGCCGTTGCTACTGTAGACCAACATAGAATGGCCAGTAGTGCGTAAGTATATGCCTTTTTCTGCTGCTTCAAGTGGTTGTATTTAAGCTTCTTGCAAAAGAGAAGAAAAAGTGATTACCTGGTTTTGAAATCTGGCATTAAAAACCGCTTTGGTTCTTGGCTCAAAACTATTGATGTATTTTTCCAACTGTTCGCGAGTTTTGAATAAAAGCTGCAAAGAATAAGTCATTCCGCCATCTTCTTGTGCAACCATTACTTTGCAAAAATAGTTGTTCGAGAAAGTACCGGTTTCCTTTAAAAGAGGAATAAACTTCGTTTTCATCCACTCTACAAAAACAGACTCTAGTTCCTGTTCAAGCAAATAGCTTGTATTGTATAATAACATATCGTATATCTTTAAAAGTCGCGCAAATTTATAAAAATCTATCGCAAAGCATTAACCCTTTGTCTGGCTTCAACGGAAAAAATACTATCTGGATAATCTGTAATAATTGATTTGTAACAATCTAAAGCAGCAGTTGAATTTTGCATTTTTTCAAGTAGTTTTCCTTTTCGGAACAATGCCTTATCCGCAATTGAATCCCAAGGGTGGTCGGTAATTATCTTTTCAAGATTTTCCAAAGCTTCATCCAGTTTATTCAGCTGCAAATAGATTTCATATTTTTTAAAATATACTTCGTCTACCAGGCTATGGGCAGGTTGATTTCTAATCAACTCATCCAATTTGCTCAAGGCTTCATCTTCTTTTTTCTGTAAGAGTAAAAACTCAGCTTCAGCGTAAGTTTTCATTGCTGTGTAACTTGTATCTAATGTAGTATTATCACTAATTAACTGCGATAAAGCAATTGCATCATTGGCAATTAATTTTGAGGTGCTCCCCTTAAGGGCATCCAACTGTGCCTTTGCCCATTTCAATTCACCCATATAGTATGAAACCTTAGCCTTTTTAAACTTTGCCTCGTAGCCTATGGTGTTGTTTTTATTGGCTTTTTCAATCTGAGAATAGAGTAGAATGGCATCCCATTTTTCATCGGCAAACAATTTAATATCTGCCAGTTCCATTTTAATTTCTGATTTAAATTGTGGGTGAATGTTTCGATTTTTTAGAACAGCTTCAAGTTTTTCAATCGCTTCATCGCTTTGATTTAGGTAAGCCGATAATATGTGAGCATGTCTAACAATTGCTTTGCTTGTTTGTCCAATATTTTTTTCCTGGTTTAAGAATTCATCATACGAAGAAGCCAGATTTTTCCACTCTTCTAATGAGCCGTTTTGGCTTTCCTTTAACTGCAAAAATTTGGTTTCTAAATATTCTGTTTTGGCTTTAAAATAGTTTGAAGCTTCAGTACCTTTATTAATAACAATCTGAAAAGCTTCCAATGCCGTTTCGAAATCTTTATATGTTCTTGCTGTATAAGCTAAAGACATTATGCGAAATCCATCTTCCTTTTTTATTAAGTCGATAGATCTGGCTTGTGCCAAGGCAGGTTTAAACTGCTTTTTTTGCATAAAGTACCATTGCAATAATTCTTTCAGAGCAAAATTGTCAGGTTCTGTCTGCATTTTATTCAATAACTGATTTCTGATAATTGGATCAAGGCTTGAATCAATATCCTGAGCAAGTGCAGATTGAAGTCGATTTTGTACAGTGCTAACTTTGGTTGGATCAATGGATACACCAATTAAAAATTCACTAACCATTTTTTCAAAATCTCTTTGATAGAGATAGATGTTTCCCAATTCTATATGATAAAGATGTGGTTGCTTTAACAGTTCTCGTCCTCTTTCATATGCTTTGACAGCAAACTCATATTCACGTTTGGAAATAAATGCATTGGCAATGCCATTAATATCAACCTTAATTGGCTTTAGTTTTTGTAATGCTTTATTGTATTGCTTTATAGCTTCTTCTTTCTGATTCCATTTTTTATAGACATAACCCAAACTAATAATGAAACTGTTATCATTTGGGTTCTTTCGCACCTGTTTCTTTACAAAACTTTCTGCATCCTTAAATTCTTCCAAAGCAATCAAACAATCTACATAGTAGTTGTAATAGGTTTTTGATTTTGTAACATCGTACAAGTCGTAGAAAAGTGTAGAAGCAGGTTTGTACTCTTTGTCGCGAAAGTATTTAAACGCCAACTGGCTTCCCGATTGAATGTTTAATTGACCAAAAGTAGATAGGCAGGTTGATAGCAGTGAAATCAGTAATATGCTTGTTAGTATCTTTTTCAAAATGAAATTTTTATTGATTCAGTACCATAAAAATAAAAAAAAGCCCGACTTTTAGGTTCGGGCTTTAGCAAATATTTTGATAATCGATTAGTCGATCATGTCAAATCCTGTGTAAGGAACCAATGCTTTAGGAACTTTAATTCCTTCCGGCGTTTGGTGATTTTCCAACAATGCAGCTACAATTCTTGGCAAAGCCAATGCACTACCATTTAATGTATGAGCCAATTGTGGTTTTTTCATGTCCTTATCCTTAAATCTTAATTTCAAGCGGTTTGCCTGGTATGATTCGAAGTTAGAAACAGAGCTAACCTCTAACCATTTATCCTGAGCAGCTGAGTACACTTCAAAATCAAAAGTTAAAGCAGCAGTAAAGCTGGTATCGCCACCACACAAACGCAACAAGCGATATGGTAATTCTAACTTTTGAATAATGCTTTCAACATGATTTACCATGCCTTCTAATGCTTCGTATGATTTTTCAGGATGTTGCAATTGTACAATTTCAACTTTATCGAATTGGTGCAAGCGGTTCAAACCACGAACATCTTTTCCGTACGAACCAGCTTCTCTTCTAAAACAAGCCGAGTATGCTGTATTCTTAACCGGAAAATCTTCTCCTTTTAAAATTACATCGCGATAAATGTTTGTAACCGGAACCTCAGCAGTTGGAATCAAGTACAAATTATCTTCTGTAACATGGTACATTTGTCCTTCCTTATCAGGTAACTGACCTGTGCCGTATCCCGAATCTTCGTTCACTACCAATGGAGGAATTACTTCTTCGTAACCAGCCTTGCGGTTTTCATCCAGGAAGAAATTGATTAAAGCTCTTTGAAGAATAGCACCTTTACCACGATAAAGCGGGAAACCAGCACCAGTAATCTTCACACCCAAATCGAAATCGATCAAGTTGTATTTTTTTGCCAATTCCCAGTGAGGAATTGCATCAGGAGCTAAGCTTGGAGCTTCACCAACACTTTTTTCGATTACATTGTCTTCTTCACCTTTACCTGCAGGAACCGATGAATGAGGAATATTAGGAATCTGCAATAGCAAATTGTTTAATTCTTCAACAATGGAAGTTTGCTTGGAGTTTAATTCAGCAATGGAGTTTTTCAACTCACCCGTTTTAGCTTTTGCTGCATTAGCTTCTTCAGCCTTTCCACTTTTAAAAAGCATACCAATCTCTTTCGACAAGCTGTTCATTTCTGCCTGAGTTGCATCCTGTTCCGCTTGAGTAGCTTTTCTTTTTTCATCAAGATCAATAATTTTTCCGATAATTTCAGTAGCATCGAAATTTTTGATCTTTAAAGCCTTAATGGCTTCCTCTTGATTTTCCTGTAAATATTTTAGGCTTAGCATCTATTATCTTTTGTTGATGATTATTCCTGATTTTTATGAAAGTGTAAAAATAAAAAAATCTCCTGTCTTTATACCTTGATAAAGCAGGAGATTTAAATATTTTAATACTGAATTAACTATTCAGCAAGAGGTTCAATAGAAACGTAAGATTTGTTGTCTCTTTTCTTTCTGAAAACAACTGTTCCATCAACAAGTGCAAATAGAGTGTGATCTTTACCACAACCTACGTTTTCACCCGCGTTATGCTTAGTTCCTCTTTGGCGTACAAGAATATTTCCAGCTTGTGCAAATTGTCCGCCGTAAATTTTAACTCCTAATCGTTTACTTTCCGATTCTCTACCGTTCTTCGAGCTACCAACTCCTTTTTTATGTGCCATTTTGTAATATTTTTAAGGATTAAGCTACAATTTCTTCAATTTGAATTTGTGAAAGGTACTGACGGTGACCGTTCAGTTTTTTGTATCCTTTTCTTCTTTTCTTTTTGAATACTTTTACCTTATCACCTTTCATGTGTGATAATACTTTTGCAGTTACTTTAGCACCTTCAACAGCAGGAGCTCCAACTACAACTTCACCTTCGTTATCAACTAAAAGAACTTTAGCGAACTCAACTTGTCCACCTTCTTCAGCTTCTAATCTGTGAACGAAAATCTTCTGGTCTTTTTCAACTTTAAATTGCTGACCCGCGATTTCTACAATTGCGTACATTTTAATACAATTTTACGGTTTGTTCCAGGGGGTGGGCAACCTGCTAATCAAGTTATTCCTCTTGGTGAACCCCCGAAGAAATTATTTTTCGGATTGCAAAAATAGAAAAGAATAATTGATAAACAAAGTTTTATGGATATAAATGCTTGTTTTTCTCAACTTTTTTCTTCTCTAATTGCCTCATTTATAAAATAGGCTGTGAAATCCTTGCAAATGTACAAAGTTTCCTGATTCAGGTTTGGATTATGTAGGCTAATAATTGTATCTTCATGTAATACATTTAGGAAAGCTATCTAATCATTCGGCTGAAGGAATATGGTGGATTTGGTAAATGATTGAATGATCGGTGTTTTGGCCGATTTTGAATTGTGAAATTCTGGAATGCAAATAAATCATGAAGTCTTGTTTCCATTATTGTTAAGAAGCTTCGAAACAATTATTATATTTGCTTCAAGAAAGATGGAAATTTGTAAAAACCTATGGGTAAAATAAAACTAAACGTTCTTGGATTGTCATATAGTCAGACACAAACTGGAGCATATGCATTGGTCTTATCTGAAGAGGATGGCGATCGGCGTATCCCCATTATTATTGGGGGAGTTGAAGCGCAGTCTATAGCTATTCAACTTGAGGAATTAGATCCGCCCAGGCCTTTGACTCACGACTTGTTTAAAAGTTTTGCAGAAGCATTTAATGTAAGTGTTACCGAGGTCAATATATATCGATTAGAAGAAGGCATTTTCTATTCGGAATTAATTTGTGAAAAAGGAAGCAATCGCATTCGTATTGATTCCAGAACTTCGGATGCAGTAGCCATTGCACTTCGATTTAAATGTCCGATTTATACAACAGATGAAATTATTGAGAAAGCAGGAATTGTTTTATCAATTGAGGGTGAACCTCAAGAGCCAACCATTACAGCACCTACTGCGGAATCTGGATCGAGTGAAACCAGTTCAAGAAGCGAGTATAGTGATTACTCCATTGCACAATTGCAAGGTATGCTCGATGATGCTATTAGGGATGAAGACTATGAAAAAGCATCTTTAATAAGAGATGAAATGGATAAAAGAGGAGAGTAAATAGAAAGCGGAAATAAATTACCAAGCTACCCATAAGGATAGCTTTTTTTGATTTTACTTTTTCATCAATGAAATCACATCTCGTAAAATCTCACGCTCTTTTTTCAGATCTTCGATTTCTTTTTTGAGTTGTTCCTTTTCTTTATCCACTGGATTATGGATGTCAATTGCATCTGCCAATTGTCTGAAAATATTCACACCCGTAGCTTCGCAAATTGTCCAAAGTCGCCCAACCTGAACGCCACGTCTTTTTAAAAGATAATGAACCGATGAGTTTCCGATGCCCAGTTTATCGGCTAAGATTACCGTACTCATTCGTGTTTCTGCCATGGCATCGTGTATGAGTTTGTGAAGGTCTACAGGGAGTTTAATGGGTTTTGAAGGTTTCATAAGATATATGTTGTGAGTGTAATAACTGTAATTTAGTGTATTTCAGTTATATTATCAACAAAATATCTAAGTAATAATATTAGGCATGTAGCAATGTGAATCATATGCCGATGAAATAGTCTCTTGCATATAGCAATGTGAGAACTACTCTTGTAATATAGCTTGATGCATATAGTAGCATGAAAACTACACTTATGATATAGTTTCTTGCATATAGGAGTGTGAAAACTACATTTATAATATAGCTTCCTCCAAATAGGATCGTGAAAATAACGACTATGTTATACTATGGATATCATGTCGATAAAAAAGTAAATTAACAAAACTCCCCCTAACTTTCAGTAAAAAGAAAATTAGAGGGTGATGCAGGCCGTAGGCCTTTATTTTTTTAGTGTGCAATATTTTCTACTTGCCTTGGGTCATGTTTGTGCTTGAATAGAATAGCAAAGAATACAGCAATTACCAATGAGTAGATTGCAAATGTATTCCAGATGTCCATCCAAATAAAGTTTCCATCAGTACCAGTAAAGAATGCTCCGATTATAATTCCACTTATCCATGATCCCATGATTGCACCAAAACCGTTTGTCATCATCATGAACAAGCCTTGAGCACTTGAGCGAATGCTTGAATCGCATTGTGTTTCTACGAAAAGGGAACCTGAAATATTGAAGAAATCGAAAGCCATACCATAAATAATACACGATAGAATAATCATCCATAATCCTCCTGCAGGATCACCATAAGCGAATAATCCGAAACGAAGAACCCAGGCAATCATACTGATCAGCATTACTTTCTTAATACCAAATTTCTTTAAGAAGAATGGAATTGCCAATATGAATAAGGTCTCAGATATTTGAGAAATTGACATGATGATGGTCGAATATTTCACAACGAATGAATCGGCATATTTTTCAACGTGTTTAAAGCTATCTAAAAATACATCGCCATACATATTGGTTAACTGTAAAGCTGCCCCTAAAAACATTGAGAAGATAAAGAACAAGGCCATTTTGTAATTCTTGAACAATTTAAAGGCATTCAAACCTAATGTTTCAGCAAGAGGAGCACCTTTTTGTCCCTTGTTTTGAGGTTTACATTGAGGCATGGTAAAAGAGTAAGCCGCCAATAGGAATGATACAAATCCTGCAATGTAAAATTGATTTGCCGATGCTTTTGATCCTGTAAGGTTGGTTACCCACATGGCTGCAATAAAACCAATTGTTCCCCACACACGAATTGGAGGAAATACCTTAATTACATCGTAGTTGTTATTTTTTAAAACGGTGTAAGAAATGCTGTTCATTAATGCAATTGTAGGCATGTAGCAAATCATGGCTACTAAAATTACGGAAATAAATGTGGTAGATGTTTCAATTTGAGGCAGGTAAAGTAAGGCTGCACCTCCAAGAAGGTGAAGAATTCCATATAACCTTTCGGCATTTATCCAACGGTCGGCTATAATACCGGTAAGTGTTGGCATGAATAAAGAGGCAATACCCATTGTTGAGAAAACGGCACCAAATTCGGTAGGCGACCATTGTTTTGTTCCAAACCAATAATTTGCAATGGTTATCAACCATGCTCCCCAGATAAAAAACTGTAGGAAGTTTAATAGCGTCAATCGACCTTTAATTCCCATAATTCGTTGTTTAAATAAATAAGATTAGTAAATGTTTTTCTAAATGGTTTGGTTGTTCTAGTAGTTCAAAATCAATTGATGTAATTGGCTATCAATTTTGAAAGATCCAAATCTAACAAAAAAAGAAGAAAGGTGAAAGCCTTGGTAAAAAGCAGTAAAGCGAAAACTTTGTAACAGTTCTAATAAATGATAAATGTAACCGATGTTGGTTTAAAAAAAATGGTACTTTTGATCCCTAAACAACTACAACTGATGCAGGTAAATAAAAGTTATCAAACAAGGCAATCGGGAAAAGATAAAATAAAAGAGGCGGTAAGAATTGCATTGCCAAAGGCTTATTCTACTACAAAATGGTTGCTTAGTATCATGATTCCGGTTTCTTTTGGTGTTATGATATTGAATTATACAGGAGTTTTGGCTTTAATTTCTTCTTACTTGGCTCCGGCTTTCGAATTAATTGGCTTACCTGGCGAATCGGCATTTGTTTTATTGACAAGCATTTTTACCAATATATATACTGCAATAGCTGTAATTACCAGTCTTGAGATGCAGGGTAGAGTAGTTACCATTTTAGCAGTAATGTGTTTGGTTGCACATGGTTTTGTGATCGAAACTGCTGTTTTGAAAAAAACGGGATCATCGGTTGTTAGGATGATATTGCTTCGAGTACTGGGAAGCTTTGCCATTGGTGCGGTTTTGAACTGGATGATTCCAAGTGAATCGGTACAGCAAATTAGTTCCATTTCAAGGTCAAAGGAATCATTTTCTATCATGTTCCTGGATTGGGCTCAGTCGTCATTATTGCTTAGCATTAAAGTAATTGTACTGATTACTTTATTAATGATTTTTCAAAAAATACTCGAACTGTTTGGCATCATCAGGTGGATTTCAAAATTTCTGAAACCATTGCAAGTTATTATGGGATTACCGGAGTCGACCTCTTTTTCGTGGATAGTAGCAAATACATTAGGCTTGGCTTATGGAGCTGCAATTATAATGGAACAGGTTGAGGAAGGGAAAATGAGTAAGGAAGATGCTGATTTGTTGAATCATCATATTGCCGTGTCGCACTCACAATTAGAAGATCCTCTACTTTTTGCAGCCATTGGTGTTCCCTTGGGATGGATGATTATTCCCAGGTTAATTTTAGGAATAGTAGTGGTTTGGATTTGCCGACTGGAACGTTATCTAAAATATGCATTTGGTAAAAAATGTTAATCTATCGGATTGGTGTTAGATACTCTTTACGAATTAATGTATCTTTAAAAACTAAAATTTCGACTTATACATTATGCAACAATATCTTCAATTATTAGAGAGAGTTCTTGAAGAAGGGAACAAGAAAGAAGACAGAACAGGTACAGGAACAGTTAGTGTTTTTGGGCATCAAATGCGTTTTGATTTGTCTAAAGGATTTCCTGTTCTTACTACAAAGAAACTTCATTTAAAGTCTATTATTCATGAATTACTTTGGTTTCTGAATGGAGATACAAATGTGAAATATCTTCAGGACAATGGAGTGCGTATTTGGAATGAATGGGCCGATGAGAATGGAGATTTGGGACATGTATATGGTTACCAGTGGAGATCTTGGCCAAAGGAAAATGGTGAATCATTGGATCAAATTAAACAAGTGGTTCACGATATTAAAAACAATCCTGATTCGCGTCGCTTAATTGTAAGCGCATGGAATGCGGGAGATATTGAAAATATGGCTTTGCCACCATGTCATGCATTGTTCCAGTTTTATGTTGCAAACGGTAAATTGTCGTGTCAGCTATACCAGCGCAGTGCAGATATTTTCCTTGGTGTTCCTTTTAACATTGCATCCTATGCTTTACTTACCATGATGATGGCTCAGGTTTGTGATTTAGAACCAGGAGAGTTTGTTCATACTTTGGGTGATGCTCATATTTATATGAATCACTTGGATCAGGTTAAGTTGCAATTGACCAGAGAACCAAAAGATTTGCCTCAGATGAAAATTAATCCTGATGTGAAGAGCATTTTCGACTTTAAATATGAAGATTTCTCATTGGAGAATTATGAAGCACATCCTCATATCAAAGGAGCGATATCGATTTAATTACGAATTGGCAATTACGAATGAAAAGGAATAATGTATTGCAACAGAAGAGTTTTGATTTTGCAGTTCGTATTGTGAATTTGTGTAGATATTTAAACGAGGAGAAAAAAGAATATATTTTAACTAAGCAACTTTTGCGTGCTGGTACTTCTATTGGTGCAAATGTTGAAGAGGCAATTGGAGGACAAAGTGAAAAAGATTTCTTTGCTAAACTTACAATTGCATATAAAGAGGCAAGGGAAACGCATTATTGGGTGAGATTACTCACTGCAACTCATTATTTAACAAATAGTGAGGGACAAAGTCTTCTAGATGATACTGATGAATTATTAAGAATAATAGGAAGTATACAAAAGACAATAAAGACTCGTAATTCGTAATTAATAATTCGTAATTCTATGAATATAGCTATTATAGTTGCAGCTTCCCGTAACAATGTTATCGGGAAAGACAACCAATTAATTTGGCGCCTTTCGGCAGATTTAAAAAGATTTAAAGCATTAACGACAGGGCATACCATTATAATGGGCCGCAAAACTTTCGATTCCATTGGTAAGCCACTTCCTAATCGTACTTCAGTAATCATTACTCGTCAGGAAGATTATAAGCAGGAGGGATGTGTTGTGGTCCATTCTTTAGAGGAAGCTTTGGATGCAGTTAAGGATCAGGAAAAAGTATTTATTATTGGTGGGGGAACAATTTATGAACAAGCCATTGACAAAGCTGATGAATTGTACCTAACCTTGGTTCATAAAGAATTTGCAGGCGATACATTCTTTCCGGAAATTAAATCAGCAGAATGGGAATCGGTATCCAGAGTGGATTGTATGCCGGATGAGAAAAATGAATATCCTTATTCATTTATCGATTACAAAAGAAAATAGTATGAATTTTAGATATTTAAAATTAGGCCTTATTGCTTTTTTATTTGCAGGAACAATGAATTCATGTTCTACAGGTTCTGATCCGGAAGATATTATTGATGATATTTTTACGGTTCCAGCGACTTATTGCTTAAACATTAATAATGGAATTAACGATATGGTGATGGATGTTAATGCCATTGTGATGAACAATCTTGATACTAAAAAGGATACAATAGACGATGAAATTGCAAGTTGTGTAACACCAGTCATTCATCGAACAGGAGAAGTAATTGATTCTATTGTTATCGATTATGGAGCATCTAGTTGTACTTCTAATGGTGGAAGATTTAAAGGTAAAGTGGTTGTTGATCCTGTTGATGAAAATTTACAAAATTTTGATGTCCGATTAACTGATTTTTATGCAAATGGATTCGATGTAAAAGGTGAATTTACTTTTAATATTGTTGGAACCACTGCTGGTAGAGATTTTTCGGTATCGTCCAGCACAATAAAATTTTCAATTACTGATTCAGAAAGCAATGTAACTGAATTTCCGGTTACTTCTTTCGAGGCAGATTACAAGTACATAAGAAGTGAAGAGGATAACGTGGATTATGTAGATGATATCTATCATCTCACCAGCGATATTGATATTACATATCCTACTGGAGCTTTAATGTCATTGACTAGTCAAACTGATTTGTTATATGCTTATGCCTGCAAAAATGTTATTGGAGGTACTGCTCTTTTTACTTTGCAGGATATTGGAGATGGAATTGTGAATTACGGTGGTGGTGATACTGTCGAGAATTGCGATGGTGATGCAAGTGTAACTGCTCAAGGTGGTACCATTACAATAAGCATGTAGAGAATTAATATAATATAGTACAAAAAAATACCGGAGTTAATCTCCGGTATTTTTTTATATGATATTCCGATACAATCAGATGATTTTACATTTTAAATCTGGTATCGGTTATGCGACTTTTAAACGCTTTAGATTCACTTTTTCAAGCTTTTCGCTAGCGTATTTACTATCAATCGAAATTTTCTTTTCTTCACCAGAAGGCAATTCAAACATTGCATCCATCATAATAGCTTCGCAAATTGAGCGCAAACCACGAGCTCCCAGTTTGAATTCCACAGCTTTGTCAACAATGTATTCTAATGCACTTTCTTCGAAAGTCAATTCAATATCATCAATCTTAAATAGTTTGGTGTATTGCTTAACTATTGAGTTCTTAGGCTCAGTTAAGATGTTACGAAGAGCTTCTCTGTTTAATGGCTCCAAGTAAGTTAAAACAGGCAAACGACCAATGATTTCAGGAATCAATCCAAATGACTTCAAATCCTGAGGGGCAATGTACTGTAGGAAATTCTCCTGATCAACTTGTTCTTTTTCCTTGCTTGCATTAAAACCAACAACCTGAGTGTTCATTCTTTGTGCAATTTTTCTTTGGATGCCATCAAAAGCTCCACCACAAACAAAAAGAATATTTTTAGTGTTCACAGGAATCATTTTCTGATCAGGGTGCTTACGACCTCCTTGAGGTGGTACATTTACAACCGATCCTTCCAATAATTTTAATAATCCTTGCTGAACACCTTCTCCTGAAACATCACGAGTGATCGATGGGTTATCACTTTTACGCGCAATTTTGTCGATCTCGTCAATGAATACAATTCCTTTTTCAGCAGCCTCAACATCATAGTCAGATGCCTGAAGCAATCTTGTTAAAATTGATTCAATATCTTCACCAACATAACCAGCTTCTGTTAATACAGTTGCATCAACAATGGTAAAAGGAACATGCAACATTTTAGCAATGGTTCTTGCCAAAAGAGTTTTACCGGTTCCAGTTTCCCCTACAAGAATGATATTTGATTTTTCAATCTCGATATCTTCATCGTCTCTTTCCTGAAGTAATCTTTTATAATGATTGTAAACCGCAACTGAAAGGTATTTTTTAGCTTCATCCTGACCAATTACATACTGATCAAGGAAAGCTTTGATTTCCATCGGTTTCAATAATTTAATCTCTTTCAGGTTTAGATCCGAACGATTTTTTAATTCTTCCTGTACAATTGAATATGCCTGGTCGATACAGCTATCGCAGATGTGACCACTAATTCCTGCAATCAGAAGGTTAGTATCTTTCTTCTCTCTCCCGCAAAACGAGCATTTATCCATGATATTGATTTATAGTACTAAAAATGCAAAGTTAATGATTTTACGATTAACTCTGCATTAGGTTTGTTTTGATTTTGAGATGATTGATTATTTCTCGCGCGTTAGCACTTCATCAATCATACCATATTCTTTAGCTTCCATAGCTGTCATCCAGTAATCACGATCAGAATCTTTTTCTACTTTTTCGTAAGTATTTCCTGAATGGTCAGCAATAATGGTATACAATTCTTTCTTTAATTTCAAGATTTCGCGAGCGGTAATCTCAATATCCGAAGCTTGTCCTTGCGCTCCTCCCATTGGCTGGTGAATCATGATTCGCGAGTGCTTTAATGCGGAACGCTTTCCTTTTGTACCTGCAGTTAGCAGTACAGCTCCCATTGATGCAGCCATACCTGTACAAATTGTTGCAACATCACATTTGATGTATTGCATGGTATCGTAAATACCCAAACCTGCATGAACAGAACCTCCTGGTGAGTTAAAATAAATCTGAATATCCTTAGAAGGATCAGTAGATTCAAGGAACAACAGCTGAGCCATGATAATGTTAGCAACATAGTCATCAATTGGAACACCAAGGAAGATGATTCTATCCATCATCAGACGAGAGAAAACATCCATTGATGCAACATTAAGCTGACGTTCCTCGATAATTGTTGGAGAAATGTAGCTGTTGCTAATTGAAGTGTATTTATCTAATGTTAGGCTATTGATGCCCATGTGCTGCGTGGCAAATTTTCTAAATTCGTCTTTTGGTACCATATAGATATGATTTTAAATTTCGTAGACCTAAATTAGTCAAATTTTCTCCATTTGAAAAGAATAGCTTAACAAAAACTTAGATTAGGATCAAAAAGAAACCACGCCTCAAAGAAGCGTGGTTTTTTGTATTGTGAAAAGTTCTTCTTATTCAAACATCTTGTTGAATTCTTCAGTAGAAACTTCTTTTTCTTCAATTTTGATAGCACCTTTTAAGAACTCAACAATTTTGTTGTCGATCATACGTTCGTAGATCTTTCTTTGCTCTTCTTGATTTTGCATCATTTGCTGAGCGTAGTTTGTTAAGTATTCTTCAGGTACTTCCATCATTCCGTATTGCTGGAATTGCATTAGAGCTTGTTGTTTAGCAAACTCCATAACTTCTTCCTGCTCTACTTTAAGTTCGTTTTCTTCAGTCAATCTGTTTTTAATCAACTGCCATTTGAACTCGTCAACGTAGTTTGCGAAATCTTTCTCAACTTGCTCTTCGTTCATTTCTTTGTTGGTAGCAATAATCCAACGCTTCAAGAATGCTTCAGGAAGATCCATTTTCGATTTCTTAACCAATTTTTCTTTTGCGTCGATTAAGAATTTATAGTCGCTATCGTTAACCAATTGTTTTTCGATATCTTCTTTGATTCTGTTCTTGAATTCTTCTTCTGAAGAAACAGTTCCTTCACCAAATACTTTATCGAATAGTTCTTGATTCAATTCAGCGTTAACAAATTTGTTGATTTCTGTAATTGTAAATTGGAAATCAGCATCTAAAGTTTCAGCTTCTTCTTTAGAGATGTTAAGCATAGAAGCTAAATCAGTTTTGTTAGCGAAAGCTTTAGCTGGGTTAAATACCACAACTTCACCTTTTTTAGCGCCAATGAATTTCTTTTTAGCATCTTCATCAGCCATGTATTCTAATGAGATTGCTACATCTTCGCTAGTAATTCCTTCTTCTACAAGTTTACCATCAGCGTCAACTTGTGCGTAGTTACCTTTCAAAAGTTCTTTTTCTTCAACCGCTTCAGCTGGCTCGTTTGATCCGAAACGACGAGCGTGCATTTCAACACCATTCTCGATCATTTTCTCATCAACAGCAATTTTGAAGAAAGTCATCTTATCTCTTTTGCTAAGGTTAAGAGTGTATTCTGGAGTTAAAGCAATATCGAAAGCGAATTCGAAATCAGTATCTTTTTCCCAGTTGATTTCTTTTTGCTCAGTTTCGTTAGGAAGTGGCTCGCCTAAAATTTTCAAATCATTTTCGCGAATGTACTTCATAAGCTCATCGCTAAGAAGTTTGTTCACTTCGTCAGCTAAAACAGGAGTACCATACATTTTCTTGATCACACCCATAGGTACTTTACCTTGGCGGAAACCATTGATATTTGCTTTTTTACGATAGTCTTTTAAAACATCGTTTACACGACTTTCATAGTCTTCTTTAACAATCTGTAATTTGATTACAGCGTTTAAATCATCAATGTTGGTTTTTGTGATGTTCATTTTTTAGCTATTAAAAGATAAAACCTTATTAATTGAAAAAAAACCGCTCAACCATTGATACATTGTATCGTAGTATGGGCGGTTTAAGGTTATTTTTTCTGTAGTGCGGATGAAGGGACTCGAACCCCCACGCCTTACGGCACTAGATCCTAAGTCTAGCGCGGCTACCAATTACGCCACATCCGCGGGTTAATTGCGGTGCAAATATAGAGCTGTTTTTTATAATTTGCAATAGCAATCAGAAAAAAATGAAGATTTTTTACGAAAAAAATTGTGATGAAAATCTACGAGTAAAATGTAAATCCCTAAACCTATTGGAATCCTTTATTTTACTGGTTTTCGAAGCTCAAAGTTCTTTCCTAAGTACACTCTTCGTACGTCTTCATCGGCTGCTAATTCTTCAGCTGTTCCCGATTTAAGAATGTTTCCTTCAAATAAAAGGTATGCTCTTTCCGTAATGGAAAGGGTTTCCTGTACATTGTGGTCCGTAATTAAAATACCAATGTTTTTATCCTTTAAATGACGAACGATATCTTGAATGTCTTCTACTGCGATAGGGTCAACTCCTGCAAAAGGTTCATCCAAAAGAATAAATTTTGGTTTGATGGAAAGTGCTCTTGCGATTTCAGTTCTTCGTCTTTCTCCACCTGACAATTGAATACCCAAACTTTTTCTGATTTTCTGAAGGCTGAATTCATTGAGCATTTCTTCTAGTCGGTGAGCTTGATATTCTTTTGAGAAATCAGACATTTCCAAAACAGACTTAATATTGTCTTCAACACTTAACTTTCGAAAAACAGAAGCTTCCTGCGCCAAATACCCCACGCCAAGCTGAGCTCTTTTGTAAACAGGCTCATTGGTAATTTCCCGATCATCAAGAAAAATTCTTCCTCCGTTTGGTTGAATCAATCCTACTATCATATAAAAAGATGTAGTTTTACCGGCTCCATTTGGTCCTAGTAGTCCAACAATTTCACCTTGTTTTACATCAACCGAAACACCTTTTACAACAGTACGGCTCTTGTATCGTTTAATTAAATTTTCAGCTCTTAATATCATCCTTGTCCAATTTTTTTAATGGTTTGGAGTTGTGCAAATATAAAAAAGATATCCTTAGAAAGTGATTTGTAGCATGGCTCGAATCCCAAAATCTTCAAAATCCTGGTAAGGGTTATCATCCAAATGAGTTAATCGCCACATTGCATCAATTCTGATAAATTTGAAGATGTTCTCGATTCCAACACTTGCCTCGAAATATGGTCTACTAACATCTGACAATCCTTGAGGGAATTGCATGTATGCTTCCATGTTAGCTAGAGATCCATTGTTTTTATCGCTCAATTTACCAATTAGGCCTTTCCCAGAAACCACAGTTCTCCATTTTAGTTTTCTAAATAATGGAATTCGATTTAAAATCAATCCATTAAAATGATGCTCCACAAATAAGCTTGCATATTGGTCACTTGCAAATTCATAGTAATTCATCATATTAAATGCATATGGATCGAAAGCATAAGTTTCGTTTCCTTCGTGCAAGTGCAATAAAGGGTAAGGAACTTTACCAAAAAGTTTACCACCTGAGGCCAAAAAGTACAAGTTTCCAAGAGGCGGAAGTTCAAATGTGTGTTCAACACTTAGGTCAATTTTCTGATAATCGTAATTTGAACCAAGTACATTTTTCATTCCCATAGTTAAATATAAATTCACAATAGGAATAGGTCCGCCTAAATGAACACGTTCAAATTCTCCCATAACAACTTTTTCGTTTTTTGTCCAACGTGTTCTCAATTCCAATTCAGAAGCGGTGATTCTTGATATTGGATTTCCGAAGCGATCTTCAAAAGGAACAAATTCGGTTGGTTTAATATCGCGATACCTGAACTTCAAAGTATTTGAAAATCCTTGAAACCACTCTTTTTCGTAATGGGTTTCAAATTGGTTCAGCATGGTGAGCTTATTGTTAGGATTACGTTTCAACAGTGAAGCCAAAATGTTTCCTTCGGTAAATGCATTTGGACTTTTACCCAATTGATGGATATCGTGTTTGTACTGCATCCCAAATGTTTCTCGGGGCAGTTTGTTAATCATATACAGAAATCCAAGTCCATATTTAAATTTTTCATCTTTGGTACCATAGGCCAAATGACCATTTAGCATGATTTTAGTACTGAATTCATTTGAAGTTCTTCCTCCAAACATGAAGCGATTACCTTCAATTTCGTTGAAACTATATAATTTATAGTATGGACCATATTCAAATTTATCATGAATGTAATAACCTGTTATGAATGTTGTAACTACATCAACAATGTTCTTATAAAGAGGAACATTTTGTATAGAGTCAACCATAGCATAAATACCAGATTCTCTCTCTGACAATTGGTAAGGTCGAGCATCGTCCCAATATTCTGGTGGTTGTGATAATGCATCTTCGTTTACGATAACATTATTGTCTAGTTTTATAATCTCTTCCTTTAAGGGAACGTTAACTTCTACATTTTTATAGGATACCGTTTTTCTACCAAAGAAACCCATTTGTTTTGTTGAGTCTCTTTCGGTAAGCATGAAATCTACAAACAGATTTTGTTTTTTGAGAAACCAGGTTGAGTCGTTTAGCTTTTGAAATTCGTTATTACTTACCAAATCTTTAACCCAGTTTAGGTTTACATCTTTTGCAATACGCATTTGCATATTTTGAATGGCAAAAGTTGTATCGGCAACCCAAAAATCTCCCACAAATGTTGGTTCTTGCTTTCTTTTAGGCTTAAAAGACATATGATAGCACCAATTGCCATCGCGGTATGCACTATCTGTAAGGTAATACTTGTAATATCTTAATCCTCCATCTGCAATTGGACTTACGAATCCCATATCAAACAGGTCGATGAAGTTGTCGTAAACATTGACATTTTGATGAAGTTGACCGGTGAATTGAGCCAAACTGGCATTGTCTTGAATTCCCGACATTTGTGATGCCTTTATTATTTCGCGCTCAACTCTTGGTTTATCTTGGTAATAATAATCTGACAAAGATTCTGTAATAAAAATCGGCAAATATGGTTTGCCAGTAATTACCGAGGTATCCATGTAATCGAAAACAAACTGGAACTGACGCATGATTTTCTTATCCTTAAAATCTTCTTTAATATTATTCAGGTCCATTTCCATCTTGGTATAAGTCTCTGCTTGGAAAGACTTGAAGCGAGATGGATTGTTTTTCTTTTTGTTTTTAATGATTTTGCGCAAAAGTACATGGGCAGGATTCTCACCAGGAACAACTACCACCTCTTGAAGATCGAATGTTTCAGCTTCAAGTTCAACGTTTAAAGTTTGAAATTTACCCTTCTGGACTGCAAATGTTCGTTCTTTATATCCAACAAATGAAATGTAAATAGAATCTCCCGGAGTTCTGGTTTCCAGAAAATAATTTCCATCAAAATCAGTAGTGGTACCAATTGTTGTTCCTTTATAAGCAATGTTTACAAATGGTAATGCTTGTTTGGTTTTAGAGTCAATAACTTTTCCTCTTACTTTAGTGGATTGCCCTATTGCATTTAAACTTAGTAAGGAAAATGTAAGAACGCTTAAAAAGAAAAATCCTTTTTTTAGTATCTGCATCTTAATAAATAAATAATGCCTGAGTGTTTTACATCAAGCTCTAATAATGTTTATTACAATTAGCTGGTTATAACCTAATCTAAATCTAATTCAGCTTGATGTTTTTTCTGAATTCGTTTTGAGATTTTAATGCCAATTTCATAAAGTAACATTAACGGCAAACAAACCAATACCTGACTAAAGATATCGGGAGGAGTGATAATAGCTGATAAAATCAGGATTAATACCACCGAGTGCTTTCTGTACTTTTTTAGAAATTCAGGAGTTACCAAGCCAATTTTACTTAAAAAGAAAATAAGAACTGGTAGCTCGAAAATAACTCCACTTGCCAAAACAATTGAAGTTATTGATGAGATGTAGGATTTTAAGTTTATTTGGTTCATAACTTGATCGCTAACGCTATACGATCCCAAGAAATGAACAGATAGTGGGGTAATTAGGTAATAGCCGAAAAGAACACCTAGAGCAAACAAAAAGCTGGTGTAAAATATTGATCCTCTTGCATGTTTCTTTTCGTTAGAATAAAGAGCTGGTTTTATAAAGCACCAAAACTCGTAAAATATATATGGAAAACTTGCAATAATACCGGCCACCAACGAAACACTGATGTGAGTGGCAAATTGACCTGCCATATTAATATTAATTACCTGAAATGGTTCTGTGTTTATTTTTAAAGCTTCAACTCCCGTAAATTCTGCTACTCTTGCAAACATTCTGTTTGTGAAGAAATCAGGATTTTTAGGAGCTAAAATTAAATAATCAAAAATGAAATCGTAAAATATAAAAGCAGCAACGGCAAAAACAAGTACTGCTATTACAGAACGCATTAAGTGCCATCTTAAAACTTCAAGATGTTCAAGAAAGCTCATTTGGTTGTCGTCTTGCTGTTGTTCTTTTTCTGACATAGTTAATTATTTTGCGAAGCTAAGATATTAAACAATTCCTTCTTTTAAAATATCGTGCAGGTGAACCATGCCAATATATTTTCCTTCATCAACAACCGCTAGACCTGTAATGTTGTTTTTTTCCATGATTTGGAATGCATTAATAGCTAAAACATCAGAGTTGGTTGTTTTAGGAGTTGGAGTCATAATGTCTTTTGCTGTAAGTTGACTCACATCTTCATTTCTTTCCAACATTCTACGAAGGTCTCCATCGGTAATGATTCCCAATAATTCATCTTGTTCGTTCACAACAGCTGTCGATCCCATTCTTTTTGAAGATATTTCAAGAATAATTGGTCTGATTTTTTCATCGATGGCAACTTTTGGAGGATTTTCTTTAGAAACCAAATCGCTCACGCGTAGGTACAATTTTTTACCTAAAGCACCGCCTGGATGATATTTAGCAAAATCACGATCCGTAAACTGACGACATTCCAGTAGTGCAACAGCTAGTGCATCTCCCATAACCAATTGAGCCGTGGTTGAATTTGTAGGAGCTAGGTTGTTTGGACAAGCTTCTTTTTCAATTTTAGCTTTAAGCACATAATCAGAGTTTAAAGCGAGAAACGAATCAAGCCCGGATACCATAGCAACTAAAGTATTTCCCATATTTTTGATAAGTGGCACCAAAACTTTGATTTCTGGAGTATTTCCACTTTTTGAAATGCAGATTACAGTGTCGCTAGGACGAATCATTCCTAAATCTCCATGAATTGCATCCGCTGCATGCATAAAAAGGGCAGGAGTTCCTGTAGAATTTAGCGTAGCAACAATTTTATTAGCAATGTTGGCACTTTTGCCAATTCCTGTAATTACTACTCTTCCGTTGCTTTCCAGGATTAATTCTACGGTTTTAACAAAATCTCCATCAATGTAATTTTTTAATTGATAAATGGAATTTGCTTCCTCTTCAATCGTTTGAATTGCAATGTTTTTAATATCCTCTGATGACTTCACAGTTTCTTGATTTTTTGTTTTTACAAAGCTAAATAAACTCGTTTGTTTTGATTTATCTCATACAGTTAAAATCTGTTAAAAGCTAAAATCGTTTTGAATTGTACAAGTGTTTATCTAAATTTAAAATACAAAAGTATCTAATTTTTGTAATTCGGGGATTGAAGATGGAGTAAAATTCATCTCATAAAAAATTTTTGGTCACTAATAAAATATTAATTTAGCGGGCCGCATAGCAAAATAGTAAGCATATCTAATTAAAGCATGGGAAAAAACTTTGAATTATCTTCTAATTTAAAGAAGTATTTTGGATTTGAGCATTTCAAGGGGAATCAAGAGCCAGTAATTCAAAATATATTAGACGGTAAAGATACCTTCGTGTTGATGCCAACAGGAGGGGGGAAATCACTTTGTTATCAATTGCCTTCATTAATATTGGAAGGAACTGCAATCGTTATATCTCCACTTATTGCACTGATGAAAAATCAGGTGGATGCAATGAGGAATTTTGGAGAGGATGATGGGATTGCACACTTTTTGAATTCGTCATTATCAAAATCGGCAACTTTAAAAGTTAAAGAGGATGTAATAGAAGGACGTACCAAATTGTTGTATGTCGCACCTGAATCGTTGACAAAGGAGAGTAATATTGAATTCTTAAAACAGGTTAAGATTTCTTTTTATGCAGTGGACGAAGCTCATTGTATTTCGGAATGGGGACATGATTTCCGACCAGAATACAGAAAGATCAGGCCGATAGTTCAGGAAATTGGGAATGCGCCAATTATTGCACTAACCGCAACTGCTACACCTAAAGTTCAGCATGATATTCAGAAAAACCTTGGGATGTTGGATGCAACAGTCTTTAAATCTTCATTTAATAGACCAAATCTATACTACGAGGTGTTACCTAAAGTAAATGCGACCAAAGAGATTATCAAATTTATTAAAGGGAATACAGGTAAATCAGGTATTATTTACTGCTTAAGTAGAAAAAAAGTTGAAGAGTTGGCTGAAACGCTTCAGGTAAATGGAATAAAAGCTGTGCCTTACCATGCAGGTATGGATTCCTCAACCAGATCGGGAAATCAGGATAAATTCTTGATGGAAGATGTAGATGTTGTGGTTGCTACTATTGCATTTGGGATGGGTATTGATAAACCAGATGTGCGTTTTGTAATTCACTACGATATTCCGAAAAGTTTGGAGGGTTATTATCAGGAAACAGGTAGAGCTGGTCGTGATGGTGGCGAGGGGCGTTGTTTGACTTTCTATAGCTATAAGGATATACAGAAGTTGGAAAAATTTATGCAGGGCAAACCTGTTGCTGAGCAGGAAATTGGCAAGCAACTTTTAATGGAGACAGTTTCTTATGCTGAATCTGCGGTTTGTAGGCGTACTGTATTATTGCATTACTTTGGAGAGAAACACTCGGATGAAAATTGTGGCAATTGTGATAATTGTTTACATCCTAAAAAGGAGTTTCAGGGTGAAGAATATGTGGTTAAAGCATTAAATCTTGTTAAAGATGTAAAGGAAAGATTTAAAGTAGATCATTTGGTGAACATTTTAATAGGTTCTCAAAATTCTGCAATAAAATCATATAAGCACGATCAACTTGACTTGTATGGAGATGGTGATGAGAAAGACCAGCATTTTTGGAATATGGTATATCGTCGTGCATTAATAAATTCATTTATTGAAAAAGACATTGAGCAATATGGTGTAATTAAAATTCGCCCTGAAGGACATGCCTTTTTGGAGAAACCATATCCATTCATGTTGACTGATGATCATGATTTTGAAGGAGTAGATGCTGAAGCTCCCAAAAGTGGAGGGACTGCTGCAATGGATGAAGCTTTACTGTCGATGTTAAAAGATCTTCGAAAAAAAGTTGCTAAAC
This sequence comes from Marinifilum sp. D714, assembly GCF_030851345.1. Taxonomy (GTDB): domain Bacteria; phylum Bacteroidota; class Bacteroidia; order Bacteroidales; family Marinifilaceae; genus Marinifilum. The sequence goes on along the minus strand of NZ_JALPNU010000017.1, from coordinate 31,795 downwards.
AAAAAGATGTGCCTCCTTATGTAGTTTTCCAGGATCCTTCTTTAGAAGAAATGGCAATTCATTACCCTACAAATATTGAAGAATTGTCACATATTCAAGGTGTTGGTGCTGGTAAGGCCAAGCGCTTTGGTAAAGATTTTGTTGCGCTTATTTCGAAACATGTTGAGGAAAATGATATTGAAAGACCTCAAGATATGGTAGTTCGTTCGGTAGCTGATAAATCGAAATTTAAGGTATATATCATCCAGAGTATTGATAGAAAATTAGATTTAGAGGATATTGCTGAAGCAAAAGGAATGGAATATGAAGATTTGCTGAAAGAGATGGAAGCAATTGTATATTCAGGAACCAAGCTAAATCTTGACTATTATGTTGATGAAGTTATAGATGAAGATAAGCAGGAAGAGATTCTGGATTATTTCTATGAAGCTGAAACAGATAATATAGATGATGCTCTTGATGAATTAGGAGAAGAAGATTATTCAGAGGAGGATATTCGTTTAATGCGAATTCTATTTCATTCGGAAAATGGATTATAGAGATTTAAATTTAGATAAAAGAAAAGGCTGCAATTTGCAGCCTTTTCTTTTATTGTATGATTTCTGATCGTTTAAATTTTTTCTTCTCATCGAACAGTTTACGATAGGTGTGATGAGTTTTGTATACTTCAGCACCAATGTGTTTCATTAAATGACTCATTCTAGGATTGAAATCACCAATCCAATTCATCTCTAAAGTCCGAAATGGGAATTTTTTATCCAAGCCTGATTTTGAAAATTCGTAAATCATAGCAGCTTCGATTCCTCTTTTTTGAAACTCCGGAACGACACCGAAAATTAAGCCAATTGCATTTTTGTTTCTTTGGAAGTATTTATAGTAAAGGAATCTTAATTTTCCATAAAGTGTAATTTTACCATTAATGTGTTGCAGGTATTCATTCAAGTCCTGAATCATGATAAAAAATCCAATGGGCTGATCTTTATAATAGGCAAACCACATGAGTTTTTCATGAATGATTGGCTTAAGATCATCAAAAAGCGTTTGGGTTTGGTGTTCAGTGATGCCATCGATTCCTGGGATTTCTTTAACCCATGCTTCATTATATATATGTACAAAATCCTTAATAAATCGTTGAGTTTTTGATTTAGAAAAATGCTCAACTCTGTAATCAGGATTTTTACTTAGTCTATCTGCTTTCCATTTAATGATATCGCTTAAGCTATCTGGCGAGAAAATTGTTTTGTAGGTAAACTGTTTAAAGTATACCTGAAATCCGTACTCTTCAAAAAATTCTTTATAGTAGGATTTATGATATGGCATATTGTAAACAGGTCGGTGTTCGCCTTCAACCTGCAAGCCCCACCATTGATGTCTTTCTCCAAAATTTATTGGGCCATCCATGGCTTCTATGTTTCTCTTTTGTAGCCATTTTTTACAATGATCAAACAGGGTAAAAGCAGCGTCTTTGTTTTCTATGCATTCGAAAAATCCCATTCCTCCAGTTGGCTGATCATTCAAATCTTTTGATTTGTAATCAATAAATGCAGCAACTCGTCCAATGGTTTCATTAGATTCATTGGTCATGATCCAACGGCAACACTCTCCTTGTTGAAACATTTTATTTTCCTTTGGGTTGAATGTATTGTTGATTTCAAAATCAAGTGGTCTAACCCAATTCTTTTCGTTTCGATACAATCGAACAGGTAATTCTAGAAATTCTTTTTTAGTATTGTCATCATTTACCTCTATGATCGTATAAGTCCCCATTTTTAGGCTTTTGCTTTGTTGTTAATTAATTCTTTTCTGTTGGCAAAAGGTAGGGCAATAACAGATAATGCTCCTACAATTATTATCATGGCAGTTTGGGCTCCGTGAACAACCAAGGCAAAGCTTCTGGACATGCTTTCGATGTTGTTTACACCAGGAAGATATACTAATAATGTGCCAATTACCATGAAATGCCATGCTCCAATTCCTCCTTGTACGGGTGCTACCATTCCAAAAGCACTCATCACAAATACTGTTAATCCAGCAAGTGCTGGAAGGTTGGAGGTAAAGCCAAAACTAAAGAAACAAATGTAGGTCATTAGGTAATACATCACCCAAATGAAAACAGTGTGCAGAATGAAAGGCCATTTGTTTTCTATTTTTTTAATGGTTCTAAAACCATCCATAAAGTTTTGAAGTGTTTGGTCTATTTTTTTGAAAAAAACAGTATGCCTAAACTTCTTTCTTAGTAACCAAATTACAAGGGTAACTGCAATTAATGTGTATAAAGTATAAGCAGAGGCAAATACATTTGAAAGCTTTTCACTTACCTCAGGGTTGTTAGCGAAAAAGTTGGCAATTACAGAAAACTGAGTAGATAAGGCAATTAATAAGAATACAATAAGCATGATGATATCAAGAACTCTTTCCAGAACAACTGTTCCTACCAATTGAGAAAAAGAAATCTTTTCATATTTACTAATGATTCCACATCTTGAGATTTCTCCCATTCTTGGTAAGGCCAGGTTGGCGAAGTAGCCTACCATTACGGCAAGGAATGTATTTACAGTTCTGGGTCTTTTACCTAACGACTCAATTAATAGGTTCCATCTGATGGTTCTGCTAATGTGACTTAATAAGCCAAAAAACAAAGAAAGAAGAATCCAGTAGTAATTTACATCATTTTTTAATGTGTATAAAAGTTCCGATGCATTTTGATCTCTGTAAGTGATCCAAAATAAAGATGCACCTATTGAAAAGAAGATTAAAAATTTAAGAGTATTTGCGAGCTTTTTCTTCAATTTTGATATTTTTAATGTTAGAATTTATACAGAAAAAACTAACAATGATTAATTTTTCGGCGCGAATACCAACTTATTCGGTATTAAGTCCTAATTTTGCCGAGCATTAAATGTAAGCTACAAAAATAAGTAAATGTTTGAAATCTCCTTTGAAAAGCTGCCGTTTTTAACTTTGATTAATCACAGGTGCATGTTTAAAAGAGGATAAATAAGGAATATGTATGGGATACGTTAGGGCGAAGAAAAATCTGGGACAGCACTTTTTAAAAGACCTCAATATTGCAAAAAAGATTGTGACTGGTTTAAAGGCTGAGAATGTTTCTAAGGTTTTGGAAATTGGCCCTGGGATGGGAGTTTTGACACAATATTTATTGCAAAACGATGCATTCGAAACGCACGTAGTTGAGATTGATACTGAATCTGTAGCTTATTTAAAAGAAAACTATCCGAATTTATCTGATCGCATTATTGGCGAGGATTTTTTAAAATACGATTTGTCAAAGATTTTTAATGAATCTTTTGCAGTTATCGGAAACTTCCCATACAATATATCATCGCAAATATTTTTTAAAATTCTTGAGCATCGTGATCAAATTCCTGAAGTTGTTGGAATGATTCAAAAAGAGGTTGCAGAACGAATGAGTGCTGTGCCTGGAAATAAAACTTACGGAATATTGAGTGTTTTGATGCAGGCATTCTACGATATCGAATATTTATTTACTGTAAGTGAAAAGGTATTTGATCCACCTCCAAAGGTGAAATCTGCTGTTATCAGGATGGCTAGAAATACAACCTCTAACTTGGAGTGCGATGAAAAATTATTCTTTCGAGTCGTGAAGACGGGGTTCAATCAACGCCGTAAAACTTTACGAAACTCCTTAAAATCGATATTGGGAGAATACAAATTGGAAGATGAGCTGATGGCAAAAAGACCAGAACAGTTGAGCATTGAGCAGTTTGTATACTTGACCAATAAAATTCAGGAGTTGCTAAATATGCAGTTAAGAGAATAAAAATTACACCTAAAATTTATTGTTATGCAATTTGAATTGACTCGCGAATATATCGATGAAATTAAAAGAGTAATCGAAGAAAAGAATGAAGCTGAGGCAATTGGTTTAATGGAAGAATTGCATCCAGCAGATATTGCCGAAATCTACGATGAATTAAGTATTGATGAGGCAAAATTCCTATACCTATTACTTGACGGAGATACTGCCGCAGATGTGTTGGCAGAATTAGAAGAAGACGATAGAGATCGCTTTGTAAAAGCACTTCCAGCAGAAGTCGTTGCTAAGAAGTTTATCGACAAGATGGACTCCGATGATGCTGCTGATGTTATCGGTGGTTTATCAGATGAAAAACAAGAAGAGATTCTTTCGCATATTGAGGATATTGAACAGGCCGGAGATATTGTAGATCTTTTGCATTACGACGAAGATACTGCCGGTGGTTTGATGGCAAAAGAGCTGGTCATTGTAAATGAAAACTGGACCGTTCTTACTTGTTTGCGAGAATTAAGTCGCCAGGCGGAGGATATTGATGAAATTTACTATGTGTATGTTGTTGATGATGATGGAATTTTAAAAGGAACATTGTCCTTAAAAAAGATGATTTTGAGTCCAACTTCAGCAAAAATCATAAACATTTACCAACCTGATGTAATGTCGGTACATACCGATGAAGAAGATGAGGAAGTAGCACACATCATGGAAAAATATGATTTGGTTGCCATTCCGGTAGTAGATAGCATTGGACGTTTGATGGGACGAATTACCATTGATGATGTTGTGGATGTAATCCGTGATGAGGCTGAGAAGGATTACCAAATGGCATCTGGTTTGGCTGAAGATGTTGAAGCTAGTGACTCCATTTGGTTGCAGACAAGAGCTCGTTTGCCTTGGCTTGTTATTGGTTTGATTGGAGGTATTTTTGCTGCAATGGTTATTCATAAGTACGAGGATGCCATTGGTCAGATTCCGGCTATGGCAATCTTTATTCCATTAATTACCGCGATGGCAGGTAATGTTGGAGTACAGTCATCGGCAATTATAGTGCAAGGTATTGCCAACAATTCACTTGGTTTCGAAAGTGTTTTTAGCCGAATTATGAGAGAATTGGGTGGAGCTGTAATTAATGGTTTAACCTGTTCTGCATTGTTGTTTGTGTGTAATTACTTTTATTCTGGTGAGTTTACTCTGACAATTGCAGTTTCTGTTGCATTGTTCTCAGTAATAATTTTCGCTGCTATTGCTGGTACTTTAATTCCTTTGATGTTGAATAAAGCCAAAATTGACCCTGCATTGGCAACAGGTCCATTTATTACCACCCTAAATGATATTGTAGGTATTTTCATTTATTTTGGGATAAGTGTTTACTTCTTTAATTTATTGTGATTTTAAGAGGCGAGATTTATTTTCATTAATACGACCATTAGTTTTATTATAACCAGTCTTAATTTATTATGATGGAATAAAAAAGACAAATAAAAATTCTTTTCTTAAAGTGGATTTTTTTAGGTTTTTCTTAACTTTGCATGAGGTTTTAAGGGGTCTTGTAAATTATTGTATATGAATGATTTGCAAAATCCATCAGCCGAAATAGTTTTTCGAAAGGAAAATTAATTTATACCATTTTATAAAATACCTCCAAAAAAAAGAATTATGAAGAGAGCTCTTATCAGTGTTTTTGATAAAACAAATGTTGTTGAGTTTGCTAAGGAACTAACCGAAATGGGTTGGGAAATTATTTCAACAGGTGGAACATCTGCAAAGTTTAAAGCAGAGGGAATTCCTGTAATGGATGTGTCTGATTTGACTAAATTTCCTGAGTGTTTCGATGGTCGTTTAAAAACCATTCATCCACATGTTGAAGGTGGTATTCTTGCAATTCGTGACAATGAAATACACCAAAAGCAAATGGTTGAGTTGGGGATCGATCCAATCGATATTGTTGTTTGTAACCTTTATCCGTTCAAACAAACAGTTTTGAATCCTGATTCAACTCATGAAGATATTGTTGAAAATATCGACATAGGTGGACCAACCATGTTAAGAGCTGCAGCTAAAAATTATAATTTCGTTTCTGTAATTACCGATCCGGAAGATTATTCAAAAGTAATTGAAGAATTAAAGGAATCAGGAGAAACAAGTAAAGAAACAAAAGAATATTTAGCAGCTAAAGTTTTTGAGCATACAGCACATTACGATGCTTTGATCTCTGGTTACTTCAATAAAAAATTGAATGTAAAATCACCAAAAACTTTAACTCTTACATACGAAAAGAAGCAAGATCTTCGTTACGGAGAAAACCCGCATCAAAATGCTGCCTTTTATACCCAGATCCAGGAAACAGAGGGAACATTAACTGCGGCAAATAAAATTCACGGTAAGGAATTATCGTACAACAATATTGGTGATACCGATGGTGCTTTGGAAACACTAAAAGAGTTTGAAGAGCCAACCATTGTTGCGGCCAAGCACGCTAATCCATGTGGAATTGGTAGTGCAGAAACTATTGCTGAAGCATTCCAGAAAGCTTATGATGCCGATCCGGTTTCTATTTTTGGTGGAATTGTTGCAGCAAACCGCGAAATTGACAAGGCTACAGCTGAAATCATGAGCGGAATTTTCTTGGAAGTAATTGTTGCTCCTTCATTTAGCAAGGAAGCTCTTGAGGTGCTTACCAAGAAGAAAAATTTGAGACTTTTGGAATTGCCTGAAATCCTAAAATCGGATTATACTGCTATGAAAGGCAGAACTGTATTGGGTGGATTGTTGATTCAGGATCAGGATCATAAATTGATTGGAGAAGAATTAAAAGTAGTTACCAAAAGACAACCATCAGAAAAAGAGATGGAAGATTTGATGTTTGCATGGAAGACAGTGAAGCATGCAAAATCGAATGGTATCGCCTTAGCAAAAGACAAAACCACTACTGGTGTTGGACCAGGACAGGTTAGTCGCATTTGGGCTTTGGAAAATGCAATTCGCCAGGGAGCAGAAAGAATTCATGGAAGCGTTATGGCTTCAGATGCTTTTTTCCCATTCTCGGATTGTGTTGAAGCAGCTCATAAAGCAGGAGTTACTGCAATTATTCAGCCAGGTGGATCGATAAGGGATGAAGATTCAATTAAAGCAGCTGACGAATTCGGTATTGCTATGGTGTTTACAGGAATGAGACATTTTAAACACTAAGATAATTGCGATTTTGGATACAGAATTTATTTCTGTATCCAAATGCAACTAAAATAAGATAACAGAGATATAGCTACCATATGGGATTATTTTCATTTTTAACTCAGGAGATTGCTATTGATTTGGGGACCGCTAACACGATTATTATTTGCAATGATAAAATTGTTGTTGACGAACCTTCGATTGTAGCTCTCGATCGCCGCACCGAAAAAATGGTTGCGATTGGTGAGAAAGCTCGCCAGATGCAAGGTAAAACACACGAAGATCTGAAAACCATTCGTCCATTAAGGGATGGTGTTATTGCCGACTTTAATGCGGCAGAGCAGATGATTCGAGGGATGATCAAAATGATAAACAAAAAACCTCGATTGTTTCCTCCTTCGTTAAGAATTGTAATTTGTATTCCATCGGGTAGTACCGAGGTGGAGATGCGTGCGGTACGTGATTCATCGGAACACGCCGGAGGTAGAGATGTTTATATGATTTATGAGCCAATGGCGGCTGCTATAGGTATTGGAATTGATGTTGAAGCTCCGGAAGGAAACATGGTAGTGGATATAGGTGGCGGTACAACCGAAATTGCAGTTATTTCTCTGGGAGGTATCGTTACCAACAAATCAATTCGTATCGCAGGTGATGATTTGACTGTAGATATTCAAGAATACATGCGTCATCAGCACAATATTAAAATTGGTGAAAGAACTGCAGAAGAAATTAAGATTCATGTAGGTTCTGCTTTGTCGGAGCTCGAAGATCCACCAGCTGATTTCCGTGTTCAGGGACCAAACCAAATGACAGCATTGCCAATTGAAGTGCCAGTTTCATATCAAGAGATTGCTCACTGTTTAGAGAAATCAATCTCAAAAATTGAAATTGCAATTTTAAGTGCTTTAGAGCAAACGCCACCAGAATTGTATGCCGACATTGTAAATAGAGGTATCTATTTAGCAGGAGGTGGAGCGTTGTTGCGTGGTCTTGATAAAAGATTAACCGATAAGATTAACATTCCATTCCACATTGCGGAAGATCCATTGAGAGCAGTTGCACGTGGAACTGGAATTGCCCTTAAAAATGTAGATAAATTTTCGTTCCTGAGAAGATAATCGGGAACGAAATCATATTTTATACTCAGGAATTGATTTTCGAATGAAGAATCTATTGCACTTTATCGTACGATTTCATTTTACGATTTTATTTATTGTATTCGAAATATTTTGCTTGCTGTTGTTGGTCAATTATAACAACTATCAAAAATCAGAATTCCTGAATTCAAGTAATGCCATTAGCGGAGGAATCTATGAAAAAGTATCCTCCGTTACTGACTACCTTTCCCTAGCCAAAACCAATGAGGAGTTGAATCGTGAAAATGTAAGGTTACGAAACCTTTTACACTCGTCTTATAAATTAACGACCGATTCTTCTTTCGTTTTTTTAGATACAATTTACAAGCAGCAGTACATTTATCGCACGGCAAAAATTATCAACAACTCTGTTAATAAACAATTGAATTACATTACCCTTAATAAAGGTAGAATACACGGAATTGAACGTGAAATGGCAGTTGTTACCGATAATGGTGTAGTCGGTGTTGTAAAAAGTGTCTCAGATAATTTTGCTTCTGTTATTTCTGTTTTAAATGATCGTCTAAGAATTTCGGCTAAACTAAAGGGAAATAATTATCATGGATCACTAATTTGGGATGGCGTTGATTATCGAAAAGCCATGCTTAAGGATATTCCATTTCATGTAAAAATTGCCAAAGGCGATACCATTGTAACGAGTGGCTATTCAGCTATTTTCCCAGAAGGGCTTCAGTTAGGAGTGGTTGATGAGGTTATGACTTCTTCTGGTGGTAATTTTCAGAATATCAAAGTTTTACTTTCAAATGATTTTAAAAGTTTGTCATACGTAAAAGTTGTTGGTGATTTAATGAAAGAGGAGCGATTAAAATTAGAGGAGGAAGCAGCGGAATGAACATCATATTAAAAAATATCATCCGATTTGTTGTTCTTGTATTAATTCAGGTTGCAATTTTAAACAACATACAGGTAAGTGGATTTGTGAATCCATACATGTATATTCTATTTATCTTGTTGTTGCCATTCGAAATACCCAATTGGTTGCTATTGACACTTTCATTTTTTCTGGGGTTTAGTATTGATGTTTTCAGTGGAACAGTAGGAATGCATGCTTCAGCCTGTGTTTTTATGGCCTATGTTCGACCTTACGTATTGAATTATTTATCGCTTCGTGATGGTTATGAAGTAGGAACTTATCCTGGTATTGCACATTTTGGTTTTGCTTGGTTTTTTAAGTATGCATTAACTTTAATTATAGCTCATCACAGTTTCTTGTTCGTTGTTGAAGCATTTTCATTCGCTAATTTTAGTGAAACCATTATGCGTATAATTTTTAGTGCATTTTTCACTTTAACCTTAATAATTACCTCGCAATTTTTGATGTTTAAAAAATAGATCAATCTTATAGCAAATGAATAACTTCTCGAATAGAATATATGTAATAGGAGGAATCTTTGTTTTGGTTGTTCTGATTTTTATGATCAAACTCTTTAATTTGCAAATTGTAGATGATTCCTATAAATTATCAGCAGAAAACAATTCTCAACGACAAGTAACCCAATATCCTGCTCGTGGATTAATTTATGACAGAAACGGAGAACTTCTTGTTTATAACCAGGCAGTTTATGATGTTATGGTTATTCCCAGACAAGTAAAAGTTTTTGATACACTTGATTTTTGTACTCTTCTTGGAATAGAAAAATTAGATGCCATTGAAATGCTAGAAAGGGCTAAAAATTACTCATCCAGGAGAGCATCTGTTTTTTTAAAGCAGCTTTCTTCAGAGAAGTATGCCGTATTGCAAGAGAAACTTTATAAATTCCCAGGATTCTTTGTTCAACCACGTACACTGCGCAAATATCCTCGACAAAGTGCGGCACACGCCTTGGGATATCTTAATGAGGTTAATAATAAGGAAATAAAGGCAGATCCGTACTACAGTCAAGGAGACTATATTGGGAAAAGTGGAATAGAATTGACCTATGAGAAGGAATTACGAGGTGAAAAAGGCAAAAAGATCTATTGGGTAGATGTTTACAACAGGATAAAAGGTTCTTACCGAGATGGGAAATTTGACAAGCAACCAGTGTCAGGAAAAGATTTGGTATCTACTCTGGATATTGAATTGCAGGAATATGGTGAACTCCTAATGCAAAACAAAAAGGGAGGTATAGTAGCTTTGGAACCTTCAACTGGGGAAATTTTAGCCAAAATATCTAGTCCAGGTTACGATCCGGAGATGTTGGTTGGTAGAGGAATGGGTGCTAATTATAAAGCATTGGTGCAAAATGATAGCCTGAACCCTCTTTTCGATCGCGCCTTGATGGCACAATATCCGCCAGGATCAATTTTTAAAATGATTAATGCATTGATTGGTCTGCATGAGAAAGTAATAAGTCCATTTACTCGATTTGAATGTCATGGAGGATATTACTATGGAAATCGTAAAATGGGATGTCATCATCATGTTTCGCCAGTGGATATGAGACAATCCATTATGCACTCCTGTAATGCTTATTATGCAAATACTTTCAGATATATTGTAGAATCTCCAAAATTTGGTTCTGTTAATAATGGTTATGATGTATGGCGAAATCATGTAATGTCTTTTGGTTTAGGTCAAAATCTAGGTACTGATCTTCCACATGAGTTAAAAGGAAGTATTCCTAGTCTTGATTATTATTTAAAAGTTTATCGTAGAAAAAACCTTAAAGCACTTAATGTAATTTCGTTATCAATTGGTCAAGGTGAATTACTGATTACACCTATGCAAATGGCAAATATGTGCGCTGCAATTGCCAATCGAGGCCATTATTATACTCCTCATATTATAAAATCGATAGGAAAAGAAAAGAGTATTGATAAAAAATTTATTGCTAAACATGAAACTAGTATTGATCCTTCCTATTTCCCTTCAGTAGTTGATGGAATGGAAATGGTTGTGACTGGAGGAGAAGGTAATACAGGAGGTTTAGCAGCCATACCAGGTCTTCGTGTATGTGGTAAAACTGGAACCGTTCAAAATCCTCACGGTGATGATCATTCAGTATTCGTTGCCTTTGCACCACGTGAAAATCCCAAAATTGCCATTTTGGTTTATGTAGAAAATGGAGTGTGGGGTTCAAGATATGGAGCACCAATTGCTGGTTTGATGATTGAAAAATACATACGAGGAGAAATTTCAGACAGTAAAAAGTGGATTGAAAAAAGAATGATTGAAGCTGATTTGATTAACCAATCAGAAAAAGAGTAGAAATTAATAATAGACAAATCACAAAAAATAAATATGACCAGAAGAGTAAGCTTAATAAAGAATTTAGATTGGTGGACAATTTTGTTGTATGCTTTGCTTGTTTTTTTGGGATGGATTAATATTTACGCAGCCGTATATAACGAAGAACACCAAAGTATTTTTGATATCAGCCAAAGGTACGGGAAGCAATTAATGTGGATTGGAGCTGCTGCGGTATTGGCAATTGTGATTCTCATTGTTGAGAGTAAATTTTACTCGGCTTTTGCATATCCAACATACATCTTTATGTTGATACTTTTGGTGGCAGTTTTGTTGCTAGGACGGGATATTAAAGGTGCAAAATCCTGGATTGAATTGGGGGCAATTCGTTTTCAGCCAGCTGAGTTTGCAAAATTCGCTACTTGTTTGGCCATTTCAAGGTACATTACGCAGTATAACTTTAAAATTCACAAAATAAAATCACTCTTTATTTCTGCTGTGATTTTATTTACACCAATGGCATTAATTGTATTGCAAGGAGATGCAGGATCTGCATTGGTATATTCGGTTTTCTTGTTGGTTTTGTATAGAGAAGGATTATCTGGAGTTGTATTGTTTCTAGCATTTATTGCCGCCTTATTATTTGTGTTTACCCTATTGTGGTCTAAGTTTACAGTCCTTTTAATAATAGTTTGCACGAGCCTTATTGTTGCCAAAGTATATGGATTAAAATGGCTCTCTTTTGTGAAGGCAATTTTATTGTTAGGATTAGGATTTGCTTTGGTTTGGTTAATTGCTAAAGGAGTGAAAGTAGAAATTTCCAATTATCTTATTTTAATTATTTCTTTGGGGTTAAGTGCTATTCCTTTTTGGGTGCATACCTATAAAAACAAGTTAAAAAACGTTGCTTGGACCATACTCATTGTTTTTGGTAGTATCTTCTATACTTTTTCGGTTGGATATATCTTTGAAAACATCTTAGAGGTGCACCAGAGAACCAGAATTAATGAGCTTTTGGGAATTGAATCAAATCCTTATGGATCGGGTTACAATGTAGCTCAATCTAAAATTGCTATTGGATCAGGAGGTTTTTCAGGCAAAGGATTTTTAAATGGTACACAAACCAAATTTAAATTCGTTCCTGAACAAAGTACCGATTTTATTTTCTGTACTGTTGGTGAAGAATGGGGATTTGTAGGCTCAAGTTTTGTGTTGATTTTATTACTTACCCTGATATTGCGATTGTTATTTTTAGCCGAACGTCAACGATCACCATTTAGTCGTGTTTACGGATATGGAGTAGCCTGTATTTTATTTTTTCACTTGGCTATTAATGTTGGAATGACAATTGGTTTAGCGCCTGTAATTGGTATTCCTTTACCTTTTTTTAGCTATGGGGGATCATCGCTTTGGTCTTTTACTATTTTGCTGTTTATTTTCCTTCGTTTGGATGCCAACCGTTTGGAGTTACTACGTTAATATTGTGTTCATTTCGTACATATATTAATATGTCTTGCATAAATAGTTTGAATTCATTTTCAAAATCGGGGTAGTTGTCTTCCAATGATTTAATTGCATAAGTTGATTTATCAGGTAAACTGGTTCTTTTGGCCATGATATCGAGAGCTGTTTGCAAACCATTCATATTTGCATAACTTTCTAATCGCCTACTTTGAATTAAGAAAGGCAGAAACATTTTAACTTTATTGGGTAGTGATAGGTAGTTTTTAACTAAAGTTTCATGAGAATTTGTCACAAAGTCTTTAATGGGTAATATGTGATAATTCTGCCAATATTTGGCTAGGAAATGATCAAAAATAAGGTCAACAACCACTCCAGAATACCTTCCATAGCCTTCCTTTAACTTTTTCGAGCTATCAAGTACCAAAGGATGTTTGTCTGTGAAATGATCAATATTTCTGTGTAAAATAATTCCTTTTTGGATATCCGGGTGATACTTCTCGTACTTCTTTCCCTTGACATAGTCTCCAATAAAGTTGCCAACTCTCACCTTTTCGGAATCACCAGATAAATACAAATGCGCTAAAAAATTCATGAAACAAAAATACAAAAAAGCAATTTAGATGAGTGGATAGCTTGTGTTTTGATTGTTTGAATAAATGGTTAACCATAGAAGATACGTTTATTTTTTGCCAATGTCAAGTTTTTGTACCGTGTTAAGCAACACGCAGTAAATTAGTGATTAAAACTCGATAAAATTAGCATAATTCCTTTAAAGTGATAATTTTATAAACTCATAAACTAAATGTGAAATTTTAAATAAAGAAGGAGAAATTATGGCTAAAAAAAATGTCATTATTGTTGGTGCTGCGGGTCGTGATTTTCACAACTTCAACACCTATTTCAGAGACAATTCAGAGTACAATGTTGTTGCTTTTACAGCAGCTCAAATTCCAGACATTGATGGTAGAAAATATCCTGCGGAGTTGGCGGGTTCTTTGTATCCAGATGGAATTCCTATTTATGCAGAAGAAGATCTGCCTAAATTAATAAAGGAACATTGTATTGATGACTGCGTTTTCTCTTATTCGGATGTATCGTATAAGACTGTAATGAACGTAAGTGCAATTGTTAATGCAGCAGGATCGAATTTTAAATTATTAGGTCCTGGAGATACAATGATTAAAAGTCATAAGCCGGTTATTGCGGTTGTTGCAACTCGTACAGGTTGCGGTAAATCTCAAACATCACGTAAAGTTATTGAAGAATTAATGGCAAAAGGATTAAAAGTAATAGCCATTCGTCACCCAATGCCTTATGGCGATTTAGTAGCTCAAAAAGTACAACGTTTTGCAACAGTTGAAGACTTGAAAAAACACAAGTGTACTGTTGAGGAAATGGAAGAATATGAGCCACATGTAACAAGAGGGAATGTAATTTACGCAGGTGTAGATTATGAAGCAATTGTACGCGCTGCCGAAGAAGATCCTGACGGATGTGATGTAATTCTTTGGGATGGTGGAAATAATGATTTCGCATTCTACAAGCCAGATATGACGATTACAGTTGCTGATCCACATCGCCCAGGAGCCGAATTAAGTTATTATCCTGGAGAGGTTAATTTAAGAATGGCAGATGTAGTGGTAATAAATAAGATGGATTCGGCTGCCCCTGAAGGAATTCAGGAAGTTCGAGAAAGTATTGCTTATGCAAATCCTAAAGCACAGGTTATTGATGGAGCATCTCCTATAAGTGTTGATGATCCTGAAATGATTCGTGGTAAGCGTGTCTTAATTGTAGAGGATGGACCAACTTTAACTCATGGAGAAATGAAGATTGGTGCTGGTACAATTGCAGCGCGTAAGTTTGGGGCAGCAGAGGAAATTGATGCTCGCCCATATCTTGTAGGTAAATTAAAAGAGACTTACGAAATCTATCCTGAAATAGGAAATATCTTACCAGCCATGGGATATTCTGATCAGCAATTAAAGGATCTTGAAGCTACGATTAATGCTAGTGATTGTGACACAGTTATTATTGGAACACCAATAGATTTAAATCGAATCATTAATATCAAAAAACCAAATACTCGTGTTTACTATGATTTAGAAGAAATTGGTTATCCAAAAATGTCGCATATTATTAACCAGTTTGTAAAAGATCATAATTTAATTCAAGCAACTGTTGAGTGATTATATAATTGATTAAAGGTGATGATAGAGGAACAGATTTTATCTGTTCCTCTTGTTTTGTTTAAATATTGACTTATATCGTTAATACAATATTTTATAGAATAGTCTTGTTAAGGATAACCTTTTTAAAGAAATGGTAGTATAAGAGCTATTGCTGTCCTAAAGTACAGGCAATAAAAATTATTACTAAAAAAACTACTATTTGAGATCTTACGTATGAACGACTCTATTCTTCTTGGACTCATACAAAATGCAGCTATATTATTAAGCTTTAGTATTTTTTGTGAGTATATGTGGGTGAATAATAAGACCAAATTAAATCCCCTTTATCGTCAAGTGCTTTTCGGTGGAATTATTGGAGCCATTGGTATCATTCTAATGATGACATCATGGAGGGCATCTTCTGGAATTGTATTTGATACCAGATCTATCATTCTGTCAGTATCAGGATTGTTTTTTGGTGTGATACCAACAGCTATAACAGTGCTTATTACTAGCATGTATAGGTTCTTTATGGGGGGAGATGGCATAGCAATGGGGATAGCTGTAATAATTAGTTCAGGAACGATAGGAATTATATGGAGAGAACTATTAACACGAGTAGGTAATCAACTAAAATGGATAGAGCTATTGTTAATGGGTTTTGTTGTGCATATTGCAATGTTGTTTTGTACTTTACTTCTTCCTTCTGAAAAAATCTATTCCACGCTATCATATCTTGTTCTGCCACTTCTAACAATTTATCCGGTTGTAAATATGTTGTTGGGCTTGTTTATGCAGCGCCAAATGCAAAATGTGAAGAATAGAACAACTTTATCTTCAACCGAAGAAAAATATTCAAGGTTATATGGAAGTATGTCTGATGCTTATTTTGTGATGGATACAGAATATAATATACTTGAATGCAACAAAGCCCTGCAAGATGTATTAGGATATTCAGAAAAAGATTTGTTAGCAACAAATTTTAAAAATATTACTCCTGAAAAGTGGATTCACATAGATGAAAAAATAATAAAGAATGAGGTTTTACTAAATGGTAGTTCTCAAGTTTATGAGAAGGAGTGTATAAAGGAAGACGGAACTATTGTGCCTGTTGAATTAAGGGTTCATTTAATGAAAGATGAACAAGAAGAAATTGTAGGTTATTGGTCTATTTTAAGAGATATCAGTTCAAGAAAAAACGCTTTACAACAAATAGATAATGAAAGAGCTAGGTTGGAAACAATTTTACAAACGGTTCCAGAAATGATTTGGTTGAAGAGTAAAGATGGAAAATATTTGGCTTGTAATAATAATTTTGCAGAGTTCCTCGGAGTTAAGGAAGAAGAACTAATAGGTAAGTCTGATTTTGTGATATTTAAAAACGCTGAGATAGCTGATTTTTATTTTAAGAAAGATTTGGAAGTAATAAAATCTGGTGATACTATTAGATTTGTAAATTGGGTCAGATCGGTTAAGGAAGATAATAAAATTCTAACTGAGACAATAAAAACTCCAATGTACGATTCTAATGGAAATATCACGGGGGTTTTGGGGGTTTCAAGAGATATATCTGAAATTAAAAAGACCGAAGAAGAACTTAGAAAAGCCAAGGAAAAAGCGGAAGAATCAGATAAGTTGAAATCGATATTCTTGGCCAATATGAGTCATGAAATTCGTACTCCTATGAATGCCATTATGGGATTTTCAGAACTTTTAATTGATTCGGAAATTGAAGAAGTAGAACGTATGCAATATGTCAATATCATTCAACAATCGGGTAATCGTTTGGTACAGATTATTGATGATATTGTTGATCTTTCCAAATTAGAAATGAGTCAAATTACCCTCAAAAAATCTGACTTTTATTTGTTCTCATTGCTGAAGGAAAGTTTAGAGATTCATAAGAATCGTGATCTGATTAAAAGTAAGCCTAATTTGGAATTAGCTATCAAGTTAAATCCCGAGCTAGAAGGATTAGTGTTGCATTCTGATTATACAAGAGTTCAACAAGTTTTGGACAATTTGATTGAAAATTCCATTAAATTTTCTGATTCGGGAAGAGTGGAACTTGGTGGTACTGTTATTGAATCAAATAATCAAGTATTTGTAGAGATATATGTAAAGGATAATGGCATAGGTATTCCCAAGGATAGACATGAAGTAATATTTGAAAGATTTAGACAGGGGGATGAGGAACACTTTATTGATGGGACAGGTTTAGGCCTTAGCATCTGTAAGGGCTTGGTAGAACTGCTTGGAGGAACAATACGATTTGAATCAGAAGTAGGAGTAGGTAGTACATTTTATTTTACGATTCCTGTTGATAAATCGAAGTTTCCAAATAGAAATAATGATTTAGATAATGTTAAAGAGACGATAGGGTCCAAAAAAGTACTGGTTGCTGAGAATGACTACAACTCGTTTCTGTATGTTAAGAAATTATTTGATGACCAGGATGTAGAGGTAATATTTGCTGAAAATAGTACTGAAATGCTTGATAAGCTGAGACAATTATCTCCCGATTTATTAATTATGGATTTAGATATTCCGGGCAGAGATAGTATGGCATGTTTGGATGAAATAAAAAAATCAGAAATATCAATTAAAGTAATTGCTCAAAGTACTTATGTTTTAAAAGAGGAAGAAGAAAAATGTATGAGTGCGGGTTGTGATGGGTACCTGACAAAGCCTTTTAGCAAGGAGGAGTTGTTTACACAAGTGCGCAAAGCATTAGCTTAATTATTTCTTTTTAGAAATGATATCGGCCATGGTAATGGTTAAAATTCCCAAGATGGTTAAGCAACCACCTAACAGCTGATTCACGTTGGGAAGTATTCCCATTAAAAGAAAGGCACCGGCAACAATAAAAATACTTCTCGATGTGCCTATTAAAGTTGTTATGGATGCATCTACATATTTTAGAGATATAAATGTTAGGAGTATCCCTAAAAAGGGTCCTAAAAGTGATCCTGTTGTGATATAGAAAACAGACTGAATGCTATAAGTTGGTAATTCTCCCTTTGCAATCAGGTAAATTGAGAATCCAACAAACAGAAATAAGTTTCTGCAAACAGTTATCATTGTAGTTGGAATATTTTTGATTTCAGATCTGGCAAGCACAAGGCTTACGCCATAAAATAGGGCAAACACCAATGCACTCATACTGGCTGGTGTTAATAAAGTTTGCCATTCAAAATCGGAGTTGTTGGTATTCATCAGAAAAACACCAGATAATGTAATAATTACCCCAAGAATGGAAGTAAATCCATATCTGATTTGATAGAATATAAAGCCAATAAGAATTACAAAAATTGGACTGGTGTTGGCAAGAAAAGATACAACAGCTGGATTCTTGGTAAGCTTGATCGATAGAAAAAATGCGGTTATTGAGATGAATTCTGATAAGCCAATTAGGAGAAGATTTTTTTTTGATTTTTTCGTTAAACTACTTAGGCTCTGTCTTTGCGTGAAAAATCGATTGTAAAGCAAATTGTAAATCAAAGCTAAACCAAACCATAGTATTCCAAAAGAAGCCAAATCGACATCTTTCATGGCCATTTTACTAAACAGATAAACATTTGAAAAGCTAAGTGTTGCAGCTAGTGCAAGAGCTATACCTTTGATTTTAGATTTACAATTCATGGTGATTTGAATAACGGCAACAAATGTATCTAAAATTTGATGATTTATTTAAGTAGCTTGTACTTTGCCAATAATTATTGATATATTCGTTTGTATGGAACTAAATTTGATATTGGCAGCAGTAGCAACCTACATACTCAATTTGCCATTTGGCTATGTTCGTCAGGGATTTAAAAAGTTTTCGGTAATGTGGTTTATTGCCATTCATGCTCCAATTCCCTTTGTTGTTTTGTTTCGTCACATGTTTGGATTAGGATTTGAGTTGTACACCTATCCAATAATGGTGAGTGCATTTTTTCTGGGACAGTTTACTGGTAAAAAGGCAAGGATCCATTTTGACCGCAAAAGGGTAAAAGAAGATGTGAAAATTTACGATACAAAAAAAGACCAGAATTAATCTGGTCTTTTTTAATATCATCAAGCTAGATCTTATAATCTTTCTTTGATTTTTGCAGATTCTTCTTCAAAACCTGGTTTTTCAAGTAATGCAAACATATTACTCTTGTATGCTTCAACACCTGGTTGATCGAATGGATTTACATCCAAGATGTAACCGCTAACGCCACAAGCAATTTCGAAGAAATAAAGCAACTCACCCAAATAGAATTCATTTAGTTGAGGCATTTCAATTTTAAGGTTAGGAACGCCTCCATCAACGTGTGCCAATTGAGTTCCCAACTCAGCCATTTTATTTACTTCATCAACACGTTTTCCAGCAAGATAATTTAACTTGTCCAAGTTGTCTTTATCTTCAGGAATATATACAGTGTGATTTGGCTTGGCAACAGAAATTACAGTTTCGAAAATATTTCTCTGTCCTTCCTGAATATACTGTCCCATTGAGTGAAGATCGCTAGTGAAGTCAACGCTTGCAGGAAAAATACCTTTGTTTTCTTTTCCTTCACTTTCGCCATAAAGTTGTTTCCACCATTCAGCAACATTATGAAGCTTAGGATTGTAATTGGCAAGAATTTCGATGCCTTTTCCTTTTTGGTATAAAGCATTTCTGGTAGCAGCATAAAGTAATGCTGGATTTTCTTCAAAAGCAGCAGCAACAGAGTAATCTTGCATAGATTTAGCACCTGCTACTAAAGCTTTAATATCGTGACCAGCAACTGCAATTGGTAATAATCCAACAGGAGTTAATACTGAGTAACGTCCACCAACATTATCTGGAATTACAAAAGTTTTATAACCTTCCTGATCGGCAAGAGTTCTTAAGGCACCTTTCGATTCATCGGTAATGGCAACGATTCTTTCACGAGCTTCTTCTTTACCAACTTGCTCTTCCAACATTTCTTTCAATAAACGGAAAGCGATAGCAGGTTCAGTTGTAGTTCCTGATTTTGAAATAACACAAATACCAAATTCGATACTTTTCAAAATATCAGTTAATTCGTATAGGTAATCTTCACTAATGTTCTGACCAGCGTAAAGTACCAAAGGATTTTCGTCGCCGGAATTTAGGTGATCAAAACTGTGAGCAAGTGCATCATTAACAGCTTTTGCACCAAGATATGAACCACCAATACCCACAACTACCAAGACTTCAACTTTATCTTTTAATGATTTTGCAGTAGCTTCAATGTCATTTAATTCTGCTTCAGTAATTCTTGAAGGCAAATCAACCCAGCCAACAAAATCATTTCCTTTTCCGGTTCCATCGTGAAGGGAAATAAGGTGTTTCTTACTGCTTTGTTCAAACTTAAAAATCTCTTCCTTACTAACAAAGTCAAGAGATTTGTCAATACTCAATTTAATGTGTTCCATTGTGTAGAAATTAAGCCTTACATTTTACTTCTATCCGAACCGATACCCCTCCAAATAGTTTGATAGATGTAGAATGTAAAAATTGTATTTAAAAAGTTAATTCTTACGTATATCTGCTGCAAAAATACAGCTAAAATCCAAGTCTAACGTAAATCCTCTGTTAATAATTTCACTTCTATAGTAGGAGAAATACGTTCGTATAAAATATTGTAAACAGCCATGGTAATTGGCATATTTACGTTGTAGTGATCGTTAATTTCTTTGATACATTTTACTGCATAATAGCCTTCCGCAATCATGTGCATTTCAAGCTGTGCCGATTTTACCGTATACCCTTTGCCAATCATGGTACCAAAGGTACGGTTACGGCTAAACTGTGAATAACATGTTACCAATAAATCGCCCAGATATGCAGAACTCTTAATGTCGCGAGAAATTGGGTGTACTGTATCAACAAAGCGTTTAATTTCTTGAATCGCATTCGAAATCAATACTGCCTGAAAGTTATCGCCGTAGCGAAGACCATGACAGATTCCTGCCGCAATTGCAAATACATTTTTGAGTACAGCAGCATACTCAGTACCATAAATGTCATCCGAAATGGTAGTTTTGATGTAAGGACATTCCAGATTAAGTGCTAGTGATCTGGCCTTTTTAGTATCCTGACATGCGATGGTTAGATACGATAAGCGTTCCATAGCCACCTCTTCGGCATGACAAGGTCCTGAGATAACACCAATGTTATCTAGAGGTACATTGTAATGTTCATTGAAGAATGTACCAATAATCATATTTTCATCAGGAACAATACCTTTAATCGCCGAAACAATAACCTTATCTTCTAAACTAACCGTTAATCTTTTTAAAGCATCTTTTAAGAATGCCGACGGAACCGCAAATATGATCACTTCCGAATTTAGAACTGCTTCATCCAGATTGTTGTAGAATTCAATTTGATTGAGATCGAATTCAACTCCGGTAAGATATCTTGGGTTGTGACTAAGTTGTTTAAATTGATTGATGGTATCAAGGTTACGCATGTACCAGTTAAGCTTCAAGTCATTTTCGCGAAGTATTTTTGCGATTGCTGTAGCCCAACTACCACCTCCAATAATGGCAATTCTCGACGATTCGTTCATATATTATTGCTAAGTCTTTTTAAAATAGAGAGTTGTTTTTGTAAGTAACAGATCTCTAATTTAATAAATATCGGAGGAAGGGAAAAATTCCCAACCTCCGATCATGTAATATTCTTAATAAAATAAGTTTAAGCTAACCACGCTTTTACTTCATCCTGGCTAGGATTTTTTAAACCCATTTTTAGTTTCTTGTTCAAACCACAAATATCTTGGTGCAGTTTGGTAGCCTTTTCTTCTTTAAGAGCTTCTACAGTTTGGAATCCAGCTTTACGTATAACAGGCATCCACTCTGGAGCAATACCTAGCTCAATAAATTTTTCATCACTATCAACCGCAGCTTTCTTCTCTGGTCTCATTTGAGGGAAGAATAGTACATCCTGAATAGAGTGAGAGTTGGTCATCAACATGGTTAAACGGTCGATACCAATACCCATACCAGATGTAGGAGGCATACCATATTCAAGAGAGCGAACAAAGTCCATATCAATAAACATAGCTTCGTCATCTCCTTTTTCGCTCAATTTCATTTGCTCCTGGAATCGTTCCAACTGATCAATAGGATCATTCAACTCAGAGTAAGCATTACAAACTTCCTTACCATTCACCATAAGCTCAAAACGCTCGGTTAACTCAGGATTGTCTCTATGCTTTTTACAAAGAGGAGACATTTCGATAGGGTAATCAGTAATGAAAGTTGGCTGAATGTAATTTCCTTCACATTTCTCACCAAAGATCTCATCAATTAATTTTCCTTTACCAAAAGTTTCGTCAACCTCAATGTTTAACTGCTTACAAACATCGCGAAGTTGATCTTCATCCATCCCGTTGATGTCAATTCCAGTATGCTCTTTAATAGAGTCAATCATAGAAATGCGCTTGAATGGACGCTTGAAATCAATCTCTTTGTCTCCTACTTGTACTTTAGTTGTACCGTGAAGATCCAAAGCAACTTTTTCAATCATCTCTTCGGTGAAATCCATCATCCAGTTGTAGTCTTTATAAGCTACATAGATTTCCATTACCGTAAATTCAGGATTGTGAGTTCTGTCCATACCTTCATTACGGAAATCTTTAGCGAACTCATAAACACCATCAAATCCACCAACAATAAGTCTCTTTAGATACAATTCGTTTGCAATACGCATGTACAAAGGAATATCTAAAGCATTGTGATGAGTGATAAACGGACGAGCCGAAGCACCACCTGGAATTGCTTGCAAAATTGGAGTTTCAACCTCAAGATATCCCTTGCTGTTGAACAACTCGCGCATTGAGTTAATGATTTTTGTTCTTTTCAAGAACACATCTTTTACATCCGGATTTACAACCAAATCAACGTAACGCTGACGGTAACGCATTTCAGGATCACTAAAAGCATCGTATACTTTTCCGTCTTTTTCCTTCACGATAGGAAGTGGACGAACTGATTTTGAAAGAACAGTCATTTCGGTTGCATGAACAGAAGTTTCACCAACCTTGGTTTTAAATACGTATCCCTTAATTCCAATAAAATCTCCAATATCCAAAAGTTTTTTGAATACTGTATTGTAAAGAGTTCTATCCTCTTCAGGGCAAATAGAATCGCGGGCAATATATACCTGAATTCTTCCTTTTGAATCCTGAAGTTCAATAAAAGAAGCTTTACCCATAATTCTTCTGCTCATTATTCTACCTGCAATACAAACCTCTTGTAGGTTGTTCTTTTCAGGATCGAAATCTTTCAGAATATCTGTAGAATAATTATTTACATGATATTGTGCTGCAGGAAATGGATTGATACCCAAATTCTGCATTTCCTTTAGGGAATTCCTTCTAATGATCTCTTGTTCACTAAGTTCTAACGCATTCATCTTAATCTCAATAAAGTTTATTCGGGTGCAAAGATATAATAACCTGAGCAATTTGTGAATTCATCGCTATAAATACTTGTAAAAAAATAAACTAGTTGTAAAATTTCATGAAGTTAGGCTATTCAAAATGCAGAATATGAGATCATATGCTTAAAAAATCTTAATTGTAATAGAATATGCATGGCAGTGCAATTTTTATTTTTTAATATTGCATCACAATTAGCGGTATTTAGAATGAGTAAAAATAACTTTTAGTATCAAAAACTGGTTAAAAAGCTCTTTAAATAGAGAGCAAATTAAATCCTTTCGAATACCTTTGCATGAATTGAAATTTTATTGCAAAAACTATGAATTGTTGTGAAGTTTTAATGTTGATAATTAATTGGCAAATAGATTGTTGACAGAAATAGAGAGAGCGTAGAAATGAAAATGAAACGAAAGCCAGATTGGCTAAAAATACAGTTACCAAAAGGTGACGATTATGCCTATGTAAACGGCATTGTTCAAGAACACGGATTGCATACAATTTGCTCGAGTGGAAAATGTCCGAATGTTGGCGAATGTTGGGGAAATGGAACTGCAACATTCATGATTTTGGGAAATATCTGCACAAGAGCCTGTAAATTCTGTAATGTCCCTACTGGAAAACCACTTCCTGTAAATACAAAAGAACCCAAACGATTGGCACGATCAATTAAATTGATGAAGCTAAAGCATGCGGTAATCACTTCTGTGGATCGTGATGATTTGGAAGACGGAGGATCAGGCATATGGGCGGAATGTATTAAGGAGATTAAAGAAGCTTGCCCTGGGACTACCTTGGAAGTTTTAATTCCTGATTTTAATGGGAAAGAAGGCGATGTACAGAAAGTTATTAATGAAAATCCAGAAGTAATTTCTCACAATCTTGAAACCGTTCGCCGTTTGACGCCAGAGGTTAGGAGTCGTGCAAAATACGACCTTAGTTTAAAAGTGTTGAAGCAGATTGCAGATTCAGGTATCGTTGCAAAATCAGGAATCATGCTTGGTTTGGGTGAAACCGAAGAGGAAATTTACCAAACCATGGATGATTTGTTGGCTGTTGGAGTTAAAGTAATGACCATCGGTCAATATTTGCAACCAACCCGTAAACATTTGGAACTTCAGGAATATATAAGTCCAGAACAATTTGAAAAATATAAGCAAGTAGGATTGGAGAAAGGCTTTTCATTTGTAGAAAGTACTCCACTTGTTCGTTCATCATATCACGCAGAACAACATGTTAACGCACTAAAATTAAAGCAGGTTTTAAAAAATGACTAATACAATTTTTAGAGACTTGGGCTCCATTGACTATCAAGAAGCCTGGGATTATCAGGAAAGCTTGTTTCAGGAAGTATTGCAATCGCGACAAGCAAATGCAGATCTTCCTGCAGAAGAAAAAAAATTAAGCAATAATTACTTGCTGTTTTGTGAGCATCCACATGTGTATACATTGGGGAAAAGCGGTAAAGAGCAGAATATGCTGCTTAATATGCTGCAACTACAAGCAAAAGAAGCAAGTTTCCATAAAATAAACCGCGGTGGAGATATCACTTATCATGGGCCGGGACAAATTGTTGGTTATCCAATTCTAAACCTGGAAACCTATGATATGGGTATCAAAAAATACATTGAAACCCTTGAGCAGGCTGTGATTAATTGTATTGCTGATTATGGTTTGACAGGAACTCGATTGGATGGAGCTACAGGAGTTTGGTTGGATGTTGGAACACCAAAAGTTCGTAAAATTTGCGCCATTGGTGTTCGAGTAAGTCGATGGGTTAGCATGCATGGTTTTGCTTTTAATGTGAATACCGATTTGAAATATTTCGATTACATAAATCCATGTGGATTTGTTGATAAAGGAGTGACTTCATTAAAAAAAGAGCTAGGCAAAGAGCTTGATATTGAAGAGGTAAAACATAATTTAAAAAATCATATTGCAAATCTGTTTGATATGAAGCTGGAAATTGACTAATTTGGCTAGCTAAAATCTTGCATATGGAAAAGAGATGGGTAATAAATGAGCCGGGCGATGAGGAAACGGTTGGCACACTGATGGAATCATTGGGAGTTGACCGAGTGATTGCCAATCTGTTAGTTCAGAGAGGAATCACAAGCTTCGATATGGCCAAAGCTTTTTTTCGTCCCAGTCTCGACGATTTGCATGATCCTTTTTTAATGAAAGATATGACCAAGGCGGTTGACCGATTGGTTGTCGCAATGGAGAAACAAGAGCGTGTAATGGTGTATGGCGACTATGATGTTGATGGCACCACATCTGTAGCTCTTGTTTACACATATCTAAAATCTCATTTCGATTTTATCGACTATTATATTCCAGATCGCTATTCGGAAGGTTATGGCATTTCCAAAACTGGTATTGATTATGCAGCAGAGAATAATATCAGTCTGATTATCGCATTGGATTGCGGAATTAAAGCTATTGAGAAAATTGCTTATGCTAGCGAAAAAGGAGTTGATTTTATCATTTGTGATCACCATACGCCAGATGAAACCTTGCCCAATGCTGTGGCTGTATTAGATCCGAAAAGAAGTGATTGTGAATATCCTTGTGATGTTCTGTCAGGTTGCGGTGTTGGATTTAAGTTGATGCAAGGATTGGCAAACAGAAAGAATTGGAAGTTCGATACGCTAATTCCTCTTTTGGATTTGTTGGCGGTTAGTATTGCATCGGATATTGTTCCCATTACAGGAGAAAATCGTGTTTTAACCTACTATGGGTTAAAGCAGCTGAATGAGAAACCTCGTTTGGGGTTAAAAACAATACTAAATCTGGCTGGCGTTACAAAAGATTTAAGCGTTAATGATATTGTTTTTAAAATCGGTCCAAGAATTAATGCTGCGGGCAGAATTCAATCGGGTAACCATGCAGTACAACTGCTAATTGCTGAAAGGGAAGAGGCGGCTACCCTAATTGGTGATACCATTAATGGATTGAACGAAGATCGAAAAGAGCTGGATCATAGCATTACCGATGATGCCTTGGAACGTGTAGCGAAAAGTAAAACTCTGCTCGAAAAGAAGAGTACGGTTTTGTTTGATCGCAACTGGCACAAAGGGGTGATCGGAATTGTAGCATCGCGAATGATTGAAACCTATTACAAGCCAACGGTAATTCTTACCGAGTCGAACGGATTTGCAACCGGTAGTGCTCGTTCGGTTGATGGTTTCGATTTGTACAATGCAATATCCGCATGTAGCGATTTATTGGAAAACTTCGGAGGCCATAAGTATGCTGCGGGCCTTACCATGAAAATTGAAAATGTTAGTGCTTTTCAGCAGCGTTTCGAAGAATATGTTTGCGAAAACATAACCGACGATATGCTGGTTCCTCAGATAAAGGTAGATGCCAGCATTAAACTTTCAGATATTACACCTAAATTCTTTCGTGTTCTAAAGCAATTTGAACCTTTCGGACCCAAGAATATGACACCTGTTTTTATTAGTGAAAAGGTAGTTGATTATGGATATAGCCGTCCGGTGGGTAGAAACAAAGAGCACCTTAAACTTTCGGTTGTTGATGATATCCGCGAAGGAGATGTAAAAGGAGGAATTGCCTTTTCAATGGGGAAATTGTATCCTAAGATTTCCAGTGGTTCACCATTTGATGTATGTTACTCGGTTCAAGAGAATGAGTACATGGGAAAAGTGGAAACACAACTGATGGTTCGCGATATCAAATTCTAATCCTCATTTCCGATATTTTATTGTTTTAATCTTACTTAGATTGTGTCTGTTTAAGAAAAAATGATTTTTAAGCTGACGATTTCTAATCAAGGATCTAATTGATTTTTTTGAATTCATGCACTCCTTTGCGTTGATTTATTGAGCTTTTCGAATTTGTCAGTTTCGCGAAGCTTATTATCTTTGCGCCAATTTGTGAATTTTTAAATCCATTTTATGATCCTTACTCAAGAAGCTACGGCTCCGGGATTCCAAAGTCCCACGAAAAGAATTATTTTGGGAGTGCAATTTCTCTTTGTTGCCTTTGGCGCAACGGTACTAGTCCCATTGTTAGTTGGTATTGACCCAGCAGTCGCATTGTTTACAGCAGGAATCGGAACCTTGATTTTTCATTTAATCACAAAAGGTATGGTTCCTGTTTTTTTAGGCAGTAGTTTTGCCTTTATTGCTCCAATTGTTGCCGCAACAAAACTATACGGTTTACCTGGAACATTATCCGGCTTAATTGCGGTAGGTGTGGTTTACGGATTGGTTTCCGGAATCATCAAAGTTTGGGGATTGCGAGTGATCGAGAAAATTTTCCCTTCTATTGTAGTTGGACCAGTTATCATGATTATTGGTTTGTCATTGGCTCCTGTAGCAGTTAATATGGCCAAAACCAATTGGATCATCTCTTCTATTGCCTTGTTAACTGCCATTTTAATTGTGGTATATACCAAAGGAATGCTAAAACTGATTCCTATTTTCTCGGCAATTGTTGTGGGATATGTTGTATCGGTAGTTTTAGGCGAAGTTGATTTTACGCCAATAACAGAAGCTGCATGGTTTGCTTTGCCGGAATTTGTTCGTCCTGAATTAAACTGGAGTGCAGTATTGTATATGATTCCTGTAGCATTTGCCCCAATTATTGAACATGTTGGCGATATGTATGCCATTGGTGGAGTAGCAAACAAAGAGTTTGTGAAAAAGCCAGGTTTAAACCGTACTTTATTGGGTGATGGTGTTGCTACTGCTTTCGCAGGATTTTTTGGAGGACCACCAAATACAACTTATTCAGAGGTTACAGGTGCAATTGCCTTGACTAAGGTTGTTGATCCTAGAGTATTGAGAATTGCTGCAGTTACTGCATTGGTATTCTCATTAATTGGTAAGGTAAGTGCATTCCTTAAAACCATTCCTCAAGCTGTTTTGGGTGGAATCATGTTGTTGCTTTTTGGTATGATTGCAGGTATTGGTATTAAAACCCTTATCGATGCAAAAACAGATTTCACAAAAACCAGAAACCAGGTAATTGTTTCTGTTGTACTGACTGTTGGTATTGGTGGAGCACAAATTTCATACGGTAATTTTTCATTGGCAGGAATTGGTTTGGCATCGGTTGTAGGTGTGGTTTTAAACCTGATTTTACCTGATAAATCGAATCCAATTAAGGGTAGTGAAGTTGTGGAAGAATAATTGAGAATTAGATTATTATTTAAATTTTAATCGGGTTAATAAGTATTCTGTTAAAAATTGATTAAATTTGATTCTGTTAACCTGAATCTAGGTTTAGGTTTTAACATCCCTTTTATATATAAAGCCCCTGTTAAGGGGCTTTTTTAGGACGATTCATATCAGCATCTCAATTTAAGTGTTTTTTTTATTCTCTTATACTCAATATTAATTGGTTCATTTAATTGTTGGTCCTGTATAAAACAACATATGATGCCAAAAATATACTTTCCCTAAGTCTCTTTTTGAAAAGTTCTCATGGTTAAACACTTCAATTAGCAAAAAGGATTTGGAATCAATTGGTTTACCATTTTGTCTTGCTGGTTCCCATTTGTAATTTAATTCTTTTATAGTCTTAATCGCATTTTTATCTAAATTCTTGTTAATTGATTGTTCAATAGTTATATCCTTTAAAATACCTTCCTTACTAATAATAAAAGAATACAAACACGATCCGGATTTGTGTTTTTCCATTAGTTCTCTCGGTAAATTAATCTTTTTTATTATATCAAATGCAGCCTGATTTTCGAATCCAATATATATTTGTGGGTTGTCAACTTTATCCAATACATATTTATCACCTTTTTTTATAAATGTAGAGTCAATTCTATTGCCACTGTTGTAGCTTACCAGTTGGTTACGATCGTAATCATACTCTAAATGAGGAGTAGAATCCTTCTTGTAAAATTTCCATATACCTATTCGTTTATTGTTTAAATACTCACCGGTAACCAATGTATCTTTCGTCCTTGTATTAATTGCATAATAAAACCCTTCTTTTATTTTGCTTTTTTTATCTACCTGGTAAATTTCTTTGTGAAAATGTGTGATTTGATGCTTAACCCTTTTATATTTTTTCTGTCCAAAGCATTGAGTCGAAATCAATAGTAAAGTAAAGGAAAAGAAAGTTGTGAAAGATGTTTTTGTTATTTTCATGAAATTAAATTTAGTTGTGATTTTTGATTAGTATGATTAAAGGAATATTTTAAAACCTATTTATTAATATTCATTGTATGTATATTAATATTATGAAGGTTATTTATTTTAATTCCTTTTTGTGTTTTAAATATACTACTGGTGCGAGTGTTTTCCACTCGTACCTGTATTCAGAGAAAATGTAAATGATTTTAAGCTGTGTTTCATTTGCCTGAGAATATAAAAATTAATGTTTCTTTATACTACATGCGCCGAACAGGTGGGAAAAACGCTCTCACTAGATTTCGTTTTTATAAACTCGGACTATCTGGGATTGTTTACCCTTTTATAGACCAAGAAGCTGTCCAATTTTCTTTTAGGACAGCCTGATTAATGTTAATTTATTATATCCAAGTTATAAAACTCTTAATAATTTTCCAACCCCCTTTATCCTTTTCTAAATAATACCTCTCACCACTTGTTGTATAATCAACTTCAACCAAAGCTTTGTTCTTTCTTTTATTGAAAGACACTTTTTTAATCACCCAATATTCTAAGACAGCAGCTTCACCTTCCCCAGTGTAAATTGAAATATAATTGGAAAGTTTCTTCAATAGCGGATCAAACAAAACTGGAGATTCCAATTTGCTTATTCTTCCATTTCTCCATATGGGTATATTCTATTTTTTTGGACTAGTTGTCGCATTTAAAATAGCCTGATTGCACTTCAATATCACCATATTTTTGCGGTAAACTATCTGTTGCTATTAAATATTTACCCATAAGTGTAGAGTCCGACTCGACAAAAGGATCTCGGTTGAAAATTAATTCATAATATGGGTAATTGTAAGTCTTCTCATCTTCAATATCACTATAGTCTATTGAAGATATTTTTTTAACTTTTCTATGCTTATTCATTAATGTAATATAAATCAATCTACCTGCCAAATCATCATGTGTACCTATTTGTAGATAGTACTCAGATTTCACGCTATCTCTCTTTATATTACAAAGCTCAAAATGATCATTATTTGCGTTTGTAAATAAATCAGGTTGTATAGATATAGCTTGGACAGATCCTGGATTTATTTTTCTTTTGGTTGGTAAATCATAAATTTTAGATTTTACATTCAAGTTGACAATTGAATCAGAAGCTAACCATCCAAAACTAAGTGGAAGATTAATTTTAATAACTCCTTCAACACTGTTCTTTTCAACTACAAACATCTTAACTTGAATATCCTTTGTCTCAATATTTTTTCTTAGTTGATAAGCTCCGTTAAATGATCTTTGCATCGACTTCTTCTCGAATAAACCTTCTTGGAATTTACCATCAACAAAGTAGAGCTTTAGAATTGATTTGGTGGTGTTAGGGATCGGATAGATGTATTCACTTCTGAAATCAATTTCATGCTTTGATTTGTCTAGTGGTAATGTTTTTTCAACCTCAATACAAAGGGTATCACTTATTAAAAATGATAATACATTTGCTTCCAGATGATCAGACTCTGTTTGATTTGAAACCTGAATTGTGTTTCCACTTTGAGAAAAAACATTAATGCTGTGAGTTATTAGCAATAAACCTATGATTAATTTATATATCATCACAATCCCCTTTTTCATTTGATATTTTCTTTTGTAGATCTTTTATTTTTGTTGCGTCTTGGCTTTTAAAAGCACTAGTTTTATGTAATCCCATCCACGACATTGCACTATATTCTGCATCAGAATGTCTGCCTTTATCAAACCATTTCAATAGATTTGCTAAATCTTCAACATACTTTTTTGTCATTAATTCATGTTGAGCTATTTCTAATTTTTTTCCTGAAAGTAAGAATTCTTGCCATAATTCAGGATAGCTTTCTTCAATGTTTGAAGGCTTCCAATTACTTTTTTCAACCCAACGAAATATTTCCGCATGTATTATTTCATGAGCTAGGACAGTCGCTATTTTAAGAGGAGATTCATTTAATATTTGTTCATTAACTTTTATTAAAATTGTATTATCATATGGATTCCTAGGACTTCTGTTAGAATAAGTTCTGCCATTTACTCTTAATCCATTGCTATATGGGATGTATCCAATTTCAAATCTTAATTTAAGTGTACTATTTACAGGTACAAATTCTTTGGTTAAGTTATTAATAAAACTTGTTTCTAGCATCAATCTTTCTTGAACACACCCCGCCTTGGATTTTTTAAACTCGGTTGATGTATTCACAGGCGGTGCAGTAGATGGGCTACCGCTACTACCACCACCAAGAGGATTGGAAATGTCACCAATAAAAGGCTCATGTCCACCGTCCGATTCGCGAGGATCATCAAATG
>NZ_JALPNU010000016.1 GCF_030851345.1 Marinifilum sp. D714 | reverse complement strand
CTTGAATAAATCCCTGCATGTTATCGGTTAACATGGCTTCTTTTCCTTTCTTCATGCTCTTGACTTTTTGTGTCAAGCTATTTCAGGGGAAGACAAGCTCAAGTAATCAGAAATGATCAATTCTTCTCGCAAACCCAAATTCTTCTGGCGAAATTGGCTTTCTCTTTTTTGCGAACACTGCAATGATCCGTTATTGTCATGCCTGCATTGTTTACAATTTCAGAAATATCTGTGGTAGATACAATCACCAATCGGTCGGTTACTTTGGCTGACGACTCGATGATGTGAGAGATGGTGTTCTCATCAGCATAGCTAAACAAATTGTATGGCAAGTCGATAATGGCTGCATCGTACCTGTTCTCAATGTCTTTAATATCCGAGCGATACACAATTGTATCGTAGTTGAAATGAGCAAGGTTTTGGCGCGCTTGTCGGCACACTTTCCAGTTGATATCACTGCCTTCAATATGGTATCCGGCAAAACAGGCTTCGAGCATAATGGTACCAACACCACAGCAAGCATCCAGGAGTTTTGTTTCCTTGTTGGTTTTGGCAGCAAGATTCACCAATGCTTTGGCAATGTTAATATTGATTGAATTGCTGTAGGAAAAAGGTTTTTTGTTGTGTTTCTCCCAGGCAAAATCATTTTTAAGCAATATTCCGAAATACCAGGTTCCCTCGTGATAACAAATGGCATAGGTGATTTTTGGCTTGTAATATTCTGGCATGCCATTAATATTGTAGCCAACATCTCTTAGTTTGTCCAAACGATCATTGTACTTGGTTTTGTCGCCATTTAAGACCACATATTCCACCTTGAAATCATCTACCGAGATCTTTTCACTTTTGATTTTCTCGATCAGTTCCAAATAGTCCTCAGATTGAAGCTGAACATCAATCCTTTTTCGGATGAAAGCGCTGCAGGTAGGTTCGATCTTGATATCAGAAATCAATAGCTTGTTCTTTTCTTCCTGGTTGAAAAGATATTTTGATTCGAGCTTACAAAGTTCACTTTCGTGATTGTCGTAGATGTAGGTGTATATGTATTTGCTTACTTGCATTTTTGTATTTCTAGTTTGCAGGGAAGTATGATGTTTCAGGAATTATAAATAAAATGAATAACAGCTAATGAGCCATCATGTTGGCCGTTATTTATAAAGCAATTAATAATTCATCATTTATAATTAATAATTATTTTTCGTTCCAGATTTCCCAATTCTTTTCAGCTTGCAGGTGAAGCATTTTTAAACCATTGTGTGTTTTGGCTCCTTGTTCTGTACCTTTTTTCATAAACAGCGTTTCGGCAGGATTGTACACCAAATCGTAAAGAAAGTGTTCCTTGCTTAAATGTTGGTATGGAATGTTCGGGCAAGTATCATCTTTTGGAAATGTACCCAGGGGAGAACAGTTTACGATTAATTGGAAATGCTCCATGATTTCCTGTGTTAATTCCTCGTAGGTGAATTGGTTTTCTTTGGCTGATCGACTCACGAATCGGTATTCTATGTCCAAATCTTCCAGGCCACCAGCTACGGCTTTCGATGCTCCACCTGTTCCAAGAATTAATGCTTTTGGTCGCTTTTCACCAATAAATTCCTTTAGTGATTCCTGAAATCCATATATATCTGTATTGAATCCTTTTAGTTTGGTTTCATCACCATTTTTAATAATCTGAACCGAGTTTACAGCACCTAATTTAGCTGCCAAAGGATCGATTTCATCTAGGAATTGAATAACCTCTTCTTTGTATGGAATGGTTACACAAAAGCCCTTAAGGCGATTGTTTTCATCCAAAGTTTTAGGCAAATCATGAATGGAAGGAAGCTCAAAGTTCAAAAATTGAGCTTCGATGTTTAACTCATTAAATTTCTCATCAAAATACTTTTTCGAGAAGGAGTGTCCCAAAGGGTATCCAAGAATGCCGTAGGTGTTCATGGTGGTTAATTCAATTTAATAGTTGATGTTTTATTTTGATTCTTCCGGAGAATATTTTTCCATAAACCAAATTAATAAGAATCCAGCTAGAGCCAAAATTAAAGCAAAGTACAGTTGGGAATCTTGTGCTTGCAAAGATTCAAAAGTTCCTGGTAAAATGTTTTTTTGAAGTACAGGAATTACTTCACCATGTCGGTCAATTCTTGTTGTAATGGTTTCCTTCCAAGGCCATACCTTGTTTAATGATCCAATCATGAATCCTGAAAGCAAGCCAATGGTCATGTTGTGATATTTTTTAAGCAACCAGCTTAATAGATGAGAGAAGCTTAGGATACCCACTCCTGCACCTGCGGCCACCGTAGCAATCACATCAACTTTAAAGCTACTCAATGCGCTTAGGATATGATTGTATGATCCCAATAAAACCAGAATGAATGCACCTGAGATTCCTGGAAGAATCATGGCACAAATTGCCAAAGCACCAGATAGAAATAAAAACCAGTAGCTGGTTGGAGCCTCAGCTGGTGTTAATTCTACAACCATATAAGCTATAACAGTACCGATAATCATGGCAATTATGGTTCTGGCTTTCCATTCTGTAATTTTTCGGGCAACCACTATTGCCGAAGCTACAATTAAACCAAAAAAGAAAGACCAAATCAAAATGGGTTGAGTTTCTAATAAGTGCTTTACAAGTTTAGCCAATGTGTAAAAACTGAATCCAATTCCTGATAGTAAAGCCAAAAGAAAATTTCCATTAACGGCTTTCCAGAAATCTTTCAACTTAAACTGTAAAAGAAGCTTAATAGAGCTTAAGTTTACCGATTTTATGGTGTTGATCAATTCTTCGTAAATTCCCGTAATAAAAGCGATGGTTCCACCCGAAACTCCAGGTACAACATCTGCAGCTCCCATACCCATTCCTTTTAGGGCAATCAGAACATAATCTTTAATTTTTCTAGGCATAATTGTTTTGTGCGTGAAATGAAGTAGCAAAATATTTTATGCGGAGTAAGCCGCTATAATCTTCTTGAATTGTGAGTTTTCTTCCAATTCAGGAAACTGAAGGAAGATCTCTTTTAGGTTTTCGGCATCAATATCCGTTGATTTCTTAATGTAATGCTCTGTTGCATTTAAATCTCCCGAAAGCATGTAATAGGCAGCCAAATTGTTAAAAAGTTCTGGCGATTCCGGATTGTATCCACAACTCTCTAAAAGAACATCAATGGCAGTTTCAAGCTTTTCATTTTGATGATAGAATTCTGCTAAGGTTATTGAGAAAGTTGGATCGTAAGGATCTAAATCAATTGCTTCGCGAAAGGCGCGAACAGCTTTTTGTGGAGTTTCTGATCTTGAATAGGCGGATGCCAAAGCGAACCAATAATCAGGATTGTCACCATCCAGTTTATTGGCTTTCTCTAGATAAACCAAGCTCTCATCAATCTTATCCTGATACATCAAAATCAATCCCATTCCAAACCATGGGTCAGGAAGCTCTTCGTTTGTTTTTATGGCAGTCTCGTAATAGTTCAGTGCTTGATCGTACTCATTCAATTTTTCGAAACATTCCCCAATATATGAATAGGTTGAAGCATGATCATCTTCAAATTCCAAATATTCAATATAGTGCTTGATTGCCTCCTCAAATTTTCCAGAATTCGCAAGAGCGTTAGCTAAATTAAAGTAGGCCTTACTGTGCTGTGGGTTTACCGCCAGAGCAAACTCGTATGCTTCAATTGCATTTGGAAACTTCGATTGGCGATTGTAAACAATCCCGATGTTGTACCAGGCATTGTCTGAGAAAGGATTGATGTCCAAAAATTTGCTATAGGTTTTAATACTTTTCTCATCCAGGCCAAGTTTTTCGTAGCAATATCCCAATTCAAAAAGAACTTCAGAATCATCTTCATTAAGTCTTAATGCTTCTTCAAGGTAACCAACAGCCAAATCGAATTGATTTAGTTGTTCGAAAGCCATTGCAATTCGGAAAAGAAGATCTTCCCGGTTTTCGTGATCTTTCTTTAAAGCTTCATCGAATTGTTTTTTGGCACTTTTGTGTTTGCCCATCAGGTTGTAGATATTGCCTTTTAATAGCCAAATCTCCTTATTGGATGCTTCTATTCCCTGAACTTTATTTAGGATTGCCAATGCTTCGAGATGTTGCCCACGATTGATTAATACCTGGGCTTTTTTAATTTGAATTGATATGGCAGAAGGATGCTGCTTACTAGCAATATTGGTAACTTTAACCGCATCGCTAAATTTATTTTTTTCGATATAATGATCTATGATGTTTTCAAATTCGTGAACATCAAAGTAATAAAGCTTATTCGCTTTAATCATTTCCTCATATCTACTTACAATTGTAAGTACATCACCATCAAGATAGTTTTCCGTATTATCTATCATTTATCAAATTAAAATGATTACTGCACTGCAAAAGTAGGATTAATTTTAAAAATACCAAGTTGTAAGATATTAACAAAGTAGGTGTTTTTATCACTGAAAAGTTGGTATTAGCCTAAAGATAAAAGGTCCTGCATTGCAAGACCTTTGTTGATTATACCAAATAATTCTTGTGGTATAAATGGTATTATAAGTTTCGGTGTTCTATTCGTAATAAATCGAAAATGGTTTTTACCGGGTTAAAGGTAATGATAGGAACCTCAACAAATATGGTGTTCCAGTCAGACATTGCACCATTCCACAGACCTGGTAGCTCCATAGCTTTCAAATCTCGTCCATTGTTAGATTTTTCTGAAATAAAACCAGTTTGAGGATCGATGAATTTGTGCAAATCAAACTTGTCTCCTTTGTAATTCTTGGTTCCGCAAATCAAATCAACCGGGTTGAAGTGAGTTGCTCTTGCAAAAATGTTTTTCTGTCGAACATCTGACTTATCAATTTGAGAACCTTCAATAATCTGCAAAGAAACTGAACCATCTGCGTTTCTGGCCCAGAAAGGACCTCCGCCAGGTTCACCTTCATTTTTCACCATTCCACAAACACGGATTGGTCGGTTAAATTTATCGAACAAGTATTTTTTAACCTTGTCCGGATTATCCTTTTTCAATTTGGCTGGAGGTGTAGTACAAAGTTTTTCTTCCAGAAAAGTCATCATTTCTTGAAGTTTATCTTCAGAGATCTCCTTGTCTTCTTCCAATAAATTTAAATAATCGAAAATGATGGATTGCATTTCCAATAATAGACCTGCTAAAACCTTTTTAAACTTGAAGGTTGTTTCCTTTAATCTGTCAGGAACAACATTGTCGATATTTTTAACGAAAATAATATCAGCCTTAAGCTCGTTAAGATTTTCAATTAATGCGCCATGCCCGCCTGGACGGAACAGAATTGACCCATCTTCGTTTCGGAAGGGTTCATCGTTAATGTCAACTGCGATTGTATCTGTAGAAGATTTTTGTACCGAGTACGATACATTTAAATTACCTTGGTATTTTTCTTCAAATGTATCTTTGGTTTTGTTAAAACGTTCCTGGAACAATTCTTTGTGATCTTCGGATACCGTTAAGTGAATGTTGGCATTGCCGGCTTCATCTTTGGCATAGTTTAGTGCTTCAACCAAATGTTCTTCGAAGGCTGTTCTTGAATAATGCTTGTATCTGTGGAATTTTAATAATCCTTTTGGCAAATTGCCGTAGTTAAGACCTTTGCTGTTAAGAAGCATCGATAAAATTTCCTTGAATTTATTTTTATCGGCCATTTTATCCAGATCCAAACCTTCTTCAATCATTACATTTTTAAGATCGCCGTAAAAAGCAAAATCCTCCAAACGATCAAAGAAATTGAACATGGTTTCAGGTCCTTTATTGCATAGAAACTTCAGGTATTCATCTTCAGTATCCTGATAGGTATTTAGAAAATCATAAAGGATTTTAAACATTCTTGATGCTGCACCAGATGCAGGAACAAACTTTAAAAGTTCTAGATTTTTAGAATGTGTGTTATACACTTCCTCGTAAATCTCAAGTTCTTCATCTTGAATTTTGGTAATACCGTCTTCAATAGTAGCCGGTTTTTTCAGTTTCATCTTAGGAAAACCATTTTTGAAATTGTGAATCTGTTCTTCGATTTTTTCAACAGAAATCCCTTTAGATTGAAATTGAGATAGATCTTGTTCTGAAAACATGCTTAAAGTTTTTATTAAAGTGTCTGAGGCAAGATAAAGAATACTTTCATAAAAAGAAAAGGCCTATGGCTTTAATAATGAAAAAAATTATGCAATACAGTAAAAATGTTCTGCTCGTAAAAGAATCGAAATAAATCAGTGTATTTTCATAGATGATTCTAATTTGGAGGGAGCAAAAATAGAAATGCTTGGTTTTGATTTAAATTTCTATTTTTGCAAAAAATAATAGATAAATGACTGACATTACTTACCCATGGGGACATGAAGGACGATACAATGATTTTTCTTCTTATTTTAAAACTCGATTTGCAGAAAGAATTCAAAAGGTATCAATAGATGCTGGCTTTACCTGTCCTAATCGTGATGGGAATAAGGGTGTTGGTGGTTGTACATATTGTAATAACAATAGTTTTAACCCAGACTATTGCAGTCCACGTAAAACAATTACAGAACAGATTGAAGAAGGAATTGCTTTTTTTAAAGCCAAATACAAAACACAGAGATACCTGGCCTATTTTCAAGCTTACTCGAATACATATGGTCATATTGATAAGATAAAAGAACTGTATGAAGAGGCTTTGGCTCACGAGAAGGTAGTAGGCTTGGTTATTGGAACAAGACCCGATTGTGTAGGTGATGAGGTATTGGATTACTTGGAAGAGCTGGCAAAGCACAATTACATTGCAATAGAGTACGGGGTTGAATCGGCTAATGATGAAGCCTTGTTGGCTATTAATCGTGGGCATACTTACGATGAGGCAGAAAAAACCATTCAAAGAACCGCCAATCGTGATATTCACATAGGTGTACATTTGGTGAATGGTTTGCCAAATGATAGCAAGGAAGATATGCTGAATCACGCAATCGGATTATCTAAATTGCCTATTGAAACATTAAAATTACACCAGCTTCAAATTCTAAGAAATACTCAAATGGCTAAGGAATATGAGCAAGATCCAGAACGATTTTATTTGTTCGAGTATGAGGAGTATGTTGATTTTATAGTTGATGTAATTGAGAGAGTGAACCCTGAAGTAATGTTGGAAAGATTCATTAATCAAGCACCTCCTGGATGGTTGATTGCACCAAAATGGGGAGGTGTTAAAAATTATCAGTTCGTAAACAAACTAAATAATCTTTTAAAAGAGAGAAACACCTGGCAGGGTAGGTTGTTCCAGATATAGGTTTATTTAATCTGCTTCAGAATATCAGCCCCTTTTTTATATCCCATTGTAACTGATGTTTGAATGTCTTTTATGGCGCCATTTTTGTCGCCATTCTTTAGTTTGGCAATTCCACGTGCATAATAGGCTCTGTCGAGTTTCTTATCTATTTTAATGGCTTTGTTGTAATGTTTGATGGCTTCATTAAAATCGCCTGTGCAATCAAGCGAAACTGCTTTGTTATAGTACACGCCGGATGAATTTAAGCCAATCTTTATGGAACGGTTATAATCTTCAATGGCTCCTTTGTAATCTTCGACGTAATATTTGCATATTCCACGATAGTGATAGGCTTTAATGTTTCTGGGATTGATATTTAATACATGAGAATAATCTTTAATAGCCTGTTTGTAATTTTTCTGATTCTCATAAAGAATAGCACGATTTAAATAGGCTTCTTCCTCAAATTTCTGTTTGCCAATTACAGCATTTAAATCTTTAATGGCAACCCGGTTGTTGTTAAGGTAAGAATATGCAATGGCACGGTTAAAATATGCAGGCAAGTAGTTTTTATCTTCTTTTAAAATCGTTGTAAAATACTTGACGGCTTCCTCAAACTTTTTATCTGCCAGCAATTCAATTCCTTTCTCATTTTGTCTGTCTTGTTTTGATTTTTCGCAATTGGTAAACAAAAAGATGAATCCTAATAACAACAAATATTTAAAAGTCGTTTGGTAAAATGCTTTCATAAATTAAGCTTAGAGTTTGAACACCTAATGTACAATTATATAGACTAATAATAAAATATTACCTATTTAATGTCAACCAAATTATTATTAATAGTGTTTATTGTTTGTTAAACTATCTAAATAGCTTGGTGAGTAAATCCTTTTTACCCATTTTAATTAACTCTTGTTTAATTGCATCACGATATTCTTTTTTGTACCAGAATAAGAATTTTCTTTGCGACAACTTCTCTTTTTTGGTCTTGGCAGTGAAAACCTTTTTCAAAGTATAAGGATGATAGCCAGAATAATATATTACCGTTGCAACAGTCATAGGTGTAGGTGTGAAATCCTGAACCTGTTCCAGTTTAAAATCCAACTCTTTTGTTTTTATTGCCAAATCGGCCATGTCGGTTCCATGACTTCCGGGATGACTGGAAATAAAATAGGGAATAAGCTGTTGGTTCATGCCTTCCTTCTTGTTTATTTCGTCAAACAGAGCTTTTAACTTGTAAAACAATTTGAATGAGGGTTTTCTCATGATTTCCAAAACTTCATCGGAAGTATGCTCTGGTGCTACCTTAAGTCGACCCGAAACATGATTTTTAATCAATTCTACCGCATAATCCTTATTTGATTTGTTGATGTTTTCATCTTTTGATTTGTGCATCATTAAATCGTATCGAACACCACTACCGATGAATGATTTCTTAACTCCTGGAATTTTATCCACCTTTTTGTAGATATCCAGCATTGGCTGATGGTTTGTGTTTAAGTTAGGACAAACATCAGGGTGAATGCACGAAGGGCGACGGCAAGTTTTACAGATTGATTCAAAAATCCCTTTCATCTGGTACATATTTGCAGATGGACCTCCTAAGTCAGATAGGTAGCCTTTAAAATCAGGCATTTTTGTAATGTATTCAACTTCCTTTAAAATTGATTTTTCTGATCGATTGGCAATAAATTTACCTTGATGAGCAGAAATGGTGCAGAACGAGCAACCACCAAAACATCCTCGATGCATATTTACCGAAAATTTGATCATTTCAAAAGAAGGGATGTGCTTGTCTTTGTAACGTGGATGCGGGAGTCTGGTATAAGGCAAATCGTAAACCTCATCCATTTCTTTTTCATTCATTACGGGATATGGTGGATTTACAACGATTTGCTGATCGCCATAGTTTTGAGTTAGTTTCTTTGCCATCATGGCATTCGATTCCATCTCAATATATCTAAAGTTGCTTGCAAATTTCTTTTTCTCAGCTAAACAGTCCTCGTGTGAAAAAAGCTCCTGACTTTGCCATTGCTTTTTTGTGGCATATTTTTCATCCTGATTTACAATGAATGAAGTTTGAGGAATGTTTGTAAGAGAATAAAAAGGCACACCACGTTTCATTAAGCGAATAATTTCCTTTAACGGTTTTTCTCCCATTCCATACACCAGCAAATCTGCACCGCTATCCATTAGGATACTTGGTTTCAATTGGTCTTCCCAATAATCGTAATGAGTTAACCTTCTCAGTGAAGCCTCAATTCCACCTATTAATATTGGAGTTTCAGGAAATAACTTTTTTAAGATTTGTGTATAAACAACTGTAGGTTTGTCTGGGCGGAATCCGTGCTTTCCTCCTGGAGTATATGCATCATCATGGCGTAGTCTTCGGTTTGCGGTGTAATGATTCACCATTGAATCCATATTACCAGCAGTTACTCCAAAAAACAGTTTTGGTTGCCCTAGCTTT
The DNA here is from genome assembly GCF_030851345.1 of Marinifilum sp. D714. Taxonomy (GTDB): domain Bacteria; phylum Bacteroidota; class Bacteroidia; order Bacteroidales; family Marinifilaceae; genus Marinifilum. The sequence continues at coordinate 82,709 of NZ_JALPNU010000016.1, read as the reverse complement.
TTAAAATCCCTTAAATCATCGCGCCAGTTGGGTTGAGGAACAATTGCAACCTTTAAGCCTTCGTGTTCAATAATTCGTCCAATTACCGAAGCACCAAATGATGGATGATCTACATATGCGTCTCCGCTAAAAAGAATTACATCTAATTCCTCCCATCCTCTCTCTTCAACCTCCTTGGCCGATGTAGGTAGCCATTGATTATATCTAGTTGTTTCTTTATTCTCCATAAGTCTTGAAATTACTGCAAAGATAGGATTATTTAAAAACATTTTAAAGAAGCATGCTCTTATTCCTGGACTCATCTTGAAAGTTCTACATATTGCTTTATATTTGCACAACATAAAAAGAGCCAATGAAATATTTTTCATATCATACACATTCATCCTATTGCGATGGTAAAGGAGATCCGGAAGAGTACATAAAAGAAGCAATCAACCTAGGAATGGGAGCAATTGGTTTTTCTTCTCATGCCCCTTTAAATGAAAATATTCCCTGGGCAATGAAATCTTCGAGTGTAAAGTCCTATTTAAATGAGATCAATCGTTTAAAGGAGGAATATAAGGATGAAATAGAAGTGTACTTGTCGCTGGAATTGGATTATATTCCAGGAATAACAAAACCCTTTAAAACATGGAAAGATGCTGCTGGATTGGATTATACCATTGGGTCGGTGCATTTGGTAAAAGGAGATTCAAATGACAACTTTTGGTTTTTAGATGGTCCGGACACCAACTATTCAGAAGGAATAAAGAAGCTGTTTCAAGGAGATGTTGAGCAAGCTGTAACCGCTTATTTTAATCAAGTAATAGAAATGATCGAAACCCAAAAGCCTGATGTGATTGGTCATATAGACAAGGTGAAGATGAATAATAAGGGACGATTTTTCGAGGAAACAGAGGAGTGGTATCTCAACTTGCTGAATAAAACATTGAATGCACTTGAGAAATCAGACTGTATTGTGGAAGTGAACACCCGTGGCATTTACAAAAAGAAATCGGATAAACTTTTTCCTGATGATAATTTTTTGATGGAATGTTGTAAAAGAAATATTCCTGTAACAATTGGTACCGATGCACATCAACCATCTGAATTATTAAGCCAATTTGACGAAACTGTAAAAAAACTGAAACAGATAGGTTTTAAGCAAGTTAGTGTTTTTCATAAGGGAATTTGGATTAAAGAAAGTATTTAAATAATTAAAAAGAGCGGTGAATCGATTGAATATTCACTCTTATATAAGAATTAATGCTATTTTTGCTTAGTTGAAAAAGTGTTCGTTTGAAATGAATGCTCTCGACTGGACAACCCAAATAAAAACTAAGAAAGAAAGTAAATCTTATTATTTGAGTGAGATTTTTCCTTTTAAAAGGGCTTTCAGGAAAATATTAATATATGAAATTAGTTGATCCGAAAGATTTGCTAAAAGCCAGCCAAAGTTTAAGTTGGTTTGGCGGTGAAAGCTTTGCCAAATTTTTAATGTATATTTTAAAATTAAACAAACTTAACAAGCTATACTCTGATAACTGCTGTAAAGACGGAATTGAGTTTATAGATGCTTTGATTGAAGAGCTAGGAATTAAGTTTGAATTTGATGAAGAAGAATTAAAGCGAATTCCTGCCGAAGGTGCTTTTATTACCATCTCTAATCATCCTTTTGGGGGAATTGATGGCATTATATTGATAAAACTGTTGAGTCTTGTGCGACCTGATTTTAAGGCTATGGCAAACTTTTTATTGAAAAAAGTAGAGCCAATTCAGGATTATTTTCTGGGAGTAAATCCTTTTGAAGATAGAAAAGGAGCAGCATCAAGTACGGGAGGCCTAAAAGAAGCATTGAGACATTTAAGCGATGGAAAGCCATTGGGGATTTTTCCGGCAGGAGAAGTTTCAACCTATCAATCAGCAACACATAATATTTCGGATAAGCAATGGATGCCTTCTATTCTTAAATTTATTAAGAAGGCCGATGTTCCGGTAGTGCCGATTTACTTTCAGGGAAATAACAGTTTGATTTTTCATTTGTTGGGTATGATTCATCCAAGTTTACGAACCGTTAAGCTTCCTTCTGAATTACTAAATAAAAAGAATAAGGTTGTACGTATTAGGATTGGTAATCCAATTTCTCCAAAAGATCAGAAAGGTTTTACAGATATCAATCAATATGGACGATTTCTGCGTGCAAAAACCTACATGTTGGGAACCCCAATTGAGGTGAAGAAATTCTATCGCTTTAAGCGCAAAGCTAAAGTAGTTAAGGCGGAAGATGTAATTCCTCCTGTTGATGAGAATGTGATCCGAAATGAGGTAGATAGCTTGAAAGAAGAATTTTTACTGTTTAAAAGTAGATCTTATTGCGTGTATTGTGCGCCTTCAGCAAAATTGCCTAATATACTAAATGAAATAGGCCGTTTGCGCGAAATTACTTTCCGTGAAGTAGGAGAGGGGACAAATCAAAGTATAGATATTGATGAGTTTGATTTGTATTATCACCAACTTTTCATTTGGGATGAAGAAAACCACAAGATTGTAGGAGCTTATCGCGTTGGGAAAGGACATGAAATCTTATCGGGTTATGGATTAAAGGGCTTCTACCTGCAAAGTCTGTTCCGAATGAGCAAGAAATTTCAGCCTATTTTAAGTCAGTCTTTGGAGCTTGGACGTTCGTTTATTGTGAAGGAATACCAAAGAAAACCAATGCCTCTGTTCTTGCTTTGGAAAGGGATATTGTACTTTTTACTTAAAAATCCGGAATCTCGTTATTTGATTGGTCCGGTTAGTATTAGCAATAAATACTCGAATTTGTCGAAGGATTTGATCATTAAATTCATAATGGCCAATTATTTCAATTATGAAATGGGGCAGCATATCAAATCGAGAAAGCAGTTTAAGGTTAAGATTAAGGATTTGGATGTTGATATTTTATTGGAAACGGCCAAGAATGATATCAATAAATTGGATAAGTTAATTGGTGATTTTGAAATTACCAATGATAAGTTGCCTGTGTTGTTGAAGAAGTATATTTCACTGAATGCTAAAATTGTAGGATTTAATATTGATCCAAATTTTAATGATTGTTTGGATGGATTGCTTGTGTTGGATTTGTTTGATGTTCCAATGAAAGTGATTGAATCGTTATCGAAGGAAATAAACGATGATACAATTCTTCAAAGATTTTCTTCGGATGATATGGAATTTTAAGAGATTTATTCCGAACTTTGCGACTCAATTTTGTTAACTGAAAAAGACGATTAGTTGGACTTTCAATATATATTTAAAGGGATTGTTGTGGGCTTAATGGCTTCAATACCATTGGGACCTATCGGTGTTCTGATCATTCAAAAAACACTGCAAAAGGGAAGGCTGGCTGGTTTTATTTCAGGGTCGGGAGCAGCTGTTGCTGATACTTTATTTGCTTCCATTGCAGTTTTGGGTTTAGGATTTGTGATCAATTTTATTCAAGCTCAGGAATTTTACTTCCGATTAATTGGTTCCAATTTTTTGGTTTTAGTTGGATTAAGAATTTTTCTTACCAATACCGTAAAGCAGTTTAAAAAATCGCAAGCGCCAGGTAAAAGAGGAATGTTTGGTGATTTTTTGGCCATCTTTTTTTTAACGCTCTCTAATCCTATTGCGGTTTTGTTTTTTGGGGCTATGTTTGCTGGAGCTTCCGTGTTTGGGAATTCCCATTCAGTAATGACTGGTCTTTATTTGTTGCTTGGAGTTTTGTTGGGTGGGGCACTGTGGTGGTATGCACTATCAACCATAGTGGACCTGTTTAGAAAAAAGTTTAGACTAAAGCAGATGTTTTGGATCAATAAAATATCAGGATTGATCATTGCCATTTTAGGCTTTCTGGTTTTTCTTTCCTGCTTTGAGCCAATCAAATCGTTCTTAAATTCTTAATCAGATCTTGAATAAGTCTGACTTTTAGTGGCATGAGCTACATAAAAACTATTCCACTATATCAAACTTTTTGACTTTCCGACTGTGTGACTTTGGGACTGTTGACCTTTTCGTAAAAAAAATAGGAGCGCAATTCTTTGCACTCCTTCATTCATCATTTATTTATAATTCGAAATTATCGTATCGTTACCATTGTAGCTCCCCAACCATATTCTTTAAACGAAGCATCTTGCTGGTAATGTTTTTTGTATTTGCGTTTTAATTCGTCGTGTACTTTCTTTTTTAAAGTTCCATTGCCAATTCCATGAATGAACACAATTCTTTTTCCTTTTGAATTTTGATATTGGCGCATAATTTCATGAAACTTATTCAATTGAAATTCCAGAATATCCGCATTTGAAAGGCCAGTAACAGAATCGATCAGAGAGTTGATGTGTAGGTCGACTTCAAGGATCTCCTCTTTGCCTTTTACATTGACTTGTGGGATTTTAGATTTATTTGCAGATTCTTTTTCCCGAATTACTTTTTTAAATTCTTTCTGGCTCAGTTCTTCCAGCTTGTGTTCCAGGTCTTCACCGGTAAGTTTGTGAAGAATTACATTTTGCTGAAAATATGGAGTGTCTTTGTAGCTTGTAGATTTGTAAAACTTAACCGGTTGAATCTTAATGTTGCGTTCAAGAGGTTTTTTGATATCAGCTTCCCCTGATTTGTAGAATAAAATCTGAAAGAAACAGTTTGATAGTTCATTCAAGTCTTTAAGATCGTATTCGTTCAGTAGGATTTTTGATTTTGGATCAAGGTTACCTGCCGTTTGACCTTCCATTTTGTTTCCTTTTTTATCATAGAATCCATACAGAAGAATGTGATTCGTGTCATTGATAAGGTAAAGTTCTAACGGACTTTCGGTTGGGTTGTAGCCTTCACGAGGAGCAAATGCCACATATACCTCTTCTTTCTCTACAAATAAGTTTTGCGCAGTTGGTTTAATAGTCGAACTTTCTAATGTAATATTTGTGGTTTGCTGCTGATTTGCTTGTTCGCCACCGGCTGCTTCAACTACTACAAGGTTTTTTTTCATGCTTGGAATCTCAAATTCATCTTCATCGTTCAACACCATAACCGTGTTTGCATCAATGATTTTGGTTACGATTCCTCCACCTATATCATTTAAAAAACGAACTTTATCACCTATATTGATTTGCATTTGATCTGATTTTTTTAATTCCCGACAAAGTTAGCTATTTTTGCCGATCAAAATGAATTGCTGCATGATAATGTGTGGCCTACAGATGAAGGAAGATGGAGATTAATACGGAAAACAAAATATTGGAGACACAACAGATTGAAATTGCAAATTTCACTTATGACTTACCTGATCATAGAATTGCAAAACATCCTTTGCAGAATAGAGATTTATCCAAATTATTGATTTATCGAAATGGAGAGATCAGTGAGTCTGTATTTAATCAACTTCCTAATGAAATAGAGTCGGGAACCAAAATGGTGTACAACAACACCAAGGTAATTCAGGCAAGATTAATCTTCCATAAGGAAACTGGTGCACGTGTCGAGATATTTTGTCTTGAACCGCTCAACCCGGCAGATTACAATCTGGCTTTTCAGGCTACTCAAAAATCTACTTGGAAATGTATTGTTGGGAATTCTAAAAAATGGAAATCTGGAGTGTTAAGCATGCCTTTCTTTGTAGATGATATGGAATATCAGTTACAGGCAGAGAGAGTTCAGTTATTGGATGGTGCTCAGGAAATTCAGTTCAGTTGGAATCATGATGAACTAAGTTTTAGCGAGGTGTTGGAGCAAACCGGTAAAATTCCAATTCCTCCCTATTTGAATCGCGATACAGAAGAGGGTGATTTGATTAGATACCAAACGGTTTATTCGAAATATGAAGGTTCTGTAGCGGCTCCTACGGCAGGTTTGCATTTTACCGATAAGGTTTTTGCAGAAATGGACACCAAAGGGATTGAACGTGAAGAGTTGACTTTGCATGTTGGTGCGGGTACGTTTAAGCCAGTAAAATCGGAGCAGATTGGAGATCATGAAATGCATACCGAGCACATTCAGGTAACTGCAGAAAGTTTAAGAAGCATTGCTACTGCAAAAAACGGTGTGATTGCGGTAGGTACAACCTCTGTTCGAACACTGGAGAGTTTGTATTGGATGGGAGTTAAAATCCTGGACAAGGCAGAAGATCCTAAATTGTTGAAGCAGTGGGAAGCCTATCAGTTGCCTAAAAACTATACGGTAAAAGAATCATTTCAGGCCATTTGTTCCTATATGGATGAGAATGAGATCAGCCTTTTTAATGCAGCTACGCAAATTATTATTGCCCCAGGCTACGACTTTAAAGTGATCAAGGGATTGGTTACCAATTTTCATCAGCCACAGAGTACTTTGTTATTGCTAATATCGGCATTGGTTGGTGAAGATTGGAGAAAAATTTACCAATACGCCATGGATAACGAATTTCGTTTCTTGAGCTATGGTGATAGTTCACTATTGATGAAGAGGGAGATGATAGTTGAATAGTCAAAAGGTCTTGTAGAGTCTAGAAAAGTAGAATGGTAGAAAAGTAAAATAGTAGAATGGCAGGAGATACTTTCTCCTTTGTTCTTTTTTCCTTTCTCCTTATTTATTGGTATTTGATGTTTGAAGTTTGGATTTTCTGATAAAAAAGTCCTATTTTTATTTATGTTCATCCCAAACAAAGTAAAAGTATGGCTACCAAAATTCAACTGACTTTTTTATTCGTATGTTTTACTTTTCTCTTGTCGGCTCAAAGTCGATTTTTAAGAAGAGGAGAGAAGGCATTTGTGAAAAATCATTATGCCGAGGCAATTGCAAATTTTAAGAATGTTAAAAACAAGAATCCAGAAATTAATCGGAAGATAGCAGAGTCCTATTACTTTCTGGGCGACTACCAAGAAGCGGAAAGTTATTATCAAAAGATATATGATAGTGAGAAATCTGCAGACGATTTGTTGGCCTTGTCGCACATCTACCTAAATTCAGAGAAGTATATAGATGCCATATTGTGTTGTGAAAGAGCTGCGATTAAAGGAGCCGATCAGGTTCTTATCGACAAAAGAATCAAAGCAATTCAGGAATTACACAAAAATGATGATTATTCTGGAATGATTTTACGATCAATCGATCCGCAACCCAAATCAAAAAGTATGGGTTTGAGTGTAGTAGGGAATAAAATCATATATTCTAACCTGAGCAAAAAGAATGCTCGTGGCGATAAAAGGTATCAGTTGTTTTATAGCGAGTTTGCTGATCAGAGGTATTCGGAAGTGAAGCTCTGGTCCAATCAATTGGATAATACTGTTGATTTAGGTGCAGTTGCCGTTCCTGGTGACGAGAAAACCATGTATTATACATGCTGGTATACCAGGAAAGGCAGGCAGTATATGGAAATTGTTCAGGCAGAGTTCAAAAATAACAAATGGAAGGCAAGTTTTGTTTTGCCATTTAATGGTCGTAAATATTCTTGCGCTTATCCATTCCTTACTAAAGATGGCAAGAGTTTGTATTTTTCTTCGGATATGCCTGGTGGATATGGAGGAATGGACCTCTATGTATGTCATAAGAGGGGAAAGTCCTGGGGAGTGCCCATTAATTTAGGAGAAGAAATCAATACCCAACATCATGAAATATACCCTTCTCTTTTAAAAGATGGAAAGTTGTGGTTTGCATCCGATGGACAGGTTGGTTATGGTCGATTGGATTTGTTTTATGCCTCGAAAACAAAAGAAGGGAAGTGGGGAGAGGTGAAGAATGCAGGAGTGGGTTTGAATTCCTCTCTGAATGATTTTAGCATTCAGGATAGCCCTGAAAAAGGACAGCTTTTATTTGTTTCGGATAGAAATAATAATGGAATTCGGGATCGAATTTATTCATTTGGTGCAGATCGAAAAATTCCGGTTGAACTTTTGGTGAAAGAGGAGAGCAGCAAGGAGCCAGTTTCTAATGCCAAGATTGAAGTGAAAAAGGTGTTGAGTGATCAAATCATTGTGCCGCAGCAAATTTCTGCAGACAAGTTTCAGTTTGAGGTTTCCTGTTACGAATTGGGCAAGGGCTTACTTTATGAGATAAATGCGGAAAAACAAGGCTATGAGAATGCGCATTTGAAATTTTATCCGGTAGAATCTAATCTGAGTGTTGATATATTACTTGAGAAATTAAAGAAAAATATGGTGGAAGGTTTTGTCAAAGAGTTGACTCCAATTCATTATCCAGATAAGAGAATGATTTTTCGTAAAATTCATTTTGATGCTGGGCAGGAGAGTTTGAGTTCAGAAGCAAAGGTAACTTTATCGAAAATGGCGGGTTTTTGGAAAATATATCCTGAGTTGGGTATTGTTATCAACTCTCATACAGATTCGAAAGGAGCTGCTGAGTCCAATAGGGTTTTATCAATGAAGAGAGCAAAAATGGCAAAGGAGTTTATGGTTGCAAAGGGGGTTGATTCTAGTAGAATCATCTGCAATGCATATGGAGAGCGTTTTGTAGTGAATGGATGTATTGATGGTATGGATTGTTCGGAAGAGTTGCATCGACAGAACCGAAGGTTGGAATTGTTGTTTGTAATCAAATAGTATTTCAGTTATAAAAGTAGAATAGTAAAAATGTAGAATGGCAGGAGATGCTTTCTCATTTCTCCTTTTCCTTGACTTTTATCAGTATTAATGGAAAATCTTAATTGTTAATAACTAGGAAATTATTATATTTACTACTAATATTGCGACCAGTTTATCTCTGTACCCTATTCTATCTTGCACTATGAGAAATATCTATTTTATCATCTGTTTTGTTTTATCGGTTGGGGCAATCGGCTATTTTTCCCCAGTTTTGGATTTGAATTTTAATGCATCTTCTTCAGGCAGTACTTCCTATGCAGTTGAGATTGTGAAGTATAAATATCCTGTTTACACGGATTACTTTGAAAATTTGGATGGAGTGATCGAATTGAGTAGTGAAGGTGGTGATTTTCATTATATTTCTGGAGTTACGAAGTCATTGAAAGAAGCAGAAGAGTTAAGCGAGAAGATCAAAGAGATTGGATATAAAGAGGCCAGAGTTGTTGATTTGCTGGAAGAATTTTCGAAAGAAGAGCTGGAGGGAGTAATTGATTTGGAACCTCAAAAAAAGGATGTTCAAAAAAAGAAAGCCGCTGAACTGGCAATATCAAAATTGACCAATGTAGAAAGTGCATATTTCTATACCATTAAATTAAAAGAATCAAAAGAGATTTTAACAGCCGATCAATTTGCAGGCCTTAAACCTAAGGTTCACAAGCAGGAGGGGGTGTATTACTATTTGTTGGGAAAGTTTGAAGATGTTGGTAATGCTGAAGAATACCTTAATGACAAGATCAAAAGCAAGTACGCAAATGCAGAATTGCTTGTAATGAACCGGGGACAACTGGTGAATGCCTCAAAGTCTAAAAAAGTAAAAACAGCGAATGCGGGATCTTATAATATGGGACGTAAAATGCGTGGACAGGAGTATGCTGACTATTACTACGAGTTGTCTGCTTTGAAGATTTCCAAATCACCAATTTATTATATCGAACTTGGACCATATGCCGATAAAGAGAAAGCAGATGAAGCAGTTCAAAAACTTCATGATTTAGGCTTTGCCAAAGCTGGTATTAAGGATCCAAGTAAAGACAAGAGAATTGTGCATCAGCCTGATGCTGCAGCGGATGCTCATTATACCATTCAAATTTTTGCTGGAAAAAATAAAGTAAAAAGTTCTCGCTTTAACTTAAGTGATGTGAGTCAATCCTATGACCAGCATGATGAGTTGTATCGCTACTTTGTTGGTGATTACGACAACTACTGGGTTTGCCGCCGCGAATTGCGCGAAGTACGCAAGAAAGGCTTTAGGGATGCTTTTATCGTTAAATTGTAAACAAGCAAGTATAAAGTATAAAGTATAAAGTGGGTCAAAACCAATTACAAGAAAGATTGTTTAAGTTTTCTGTGGATGTAATTAAAGGTGTGAGAAATTTACCTAATGGAACGGAATTTCAAGTTGTCTCTCATCAGATATTAAAATCAGCTACTTCGGTCGGAGCCAATTATGAGGAAGCTCAAGCGGCAGTTTCAAATGCCGATTTCTCAAATAAAATAGCAATTTCATTAAAAGAAATAAGAGAAACAAACTATTGGATCAGATTAATATTGACCATCTCAAGTAAGAAGGATGTTTGGGATGACCTGGAAAAGGAATCAATGGAATTAATGAAAATACTGGGTACGATACATTCTAAAACCAGAAAAAGGTTTAATAAATAATTCTTATCTTCCTTTCTCCTTTTTTCCTTTCTCCTTTAATCCTTTCTCCTTATCTTTGCTGTCGGCAAACCGTTCTATCGCTGTTTCGCAAGAAAGAGAGGAAAGTCCGGGCAACACAGAGTAACATACTTCTTAACTGGAAGAAGGTCGAAAGGCTTTAGTAGTAGAGCAGAAAATAACCGCCAAACCTACTTCGGTAATTTTGGTAAGGGTGAAAAGGTGAGGTAAGAGCTCACCGGTACCTGTGGTGACATGGGTAGCCGTGTACCTTATGTGTTGCAAGATCAAGTATACCGTCAGTTGTAGGCTTACTCGGCCGATGTCGGGGGGTAGATTGCTAGAGACATTTGGCAACAAATGTTCAAGATAAATGATAGAAACTCTTTTGAAGAGGACAGGACCCGGCTTATAGGTTTGCCAATTTTAATTAGTAATGAAGCATTAGTAATTAATAATACCATCTCAAGTAATTGGGGTGGTTTTTTTGTATCTGCTAATCTCGAATCCCAATTCCGAAAGCTTTCGGGACCAAACTTCAAAAATCAAGGAGAAAGGAGAAAGTAAAAAGATGAAATTTTAAAAGATGAGGGAGGTGATTCAAACTTTTATTCATTCCAAAGTTGTAGTCATCCCGATCCCGAATGGTAGGGAGAGGGATCTCATGAAAATACCAATCCGCAAGTATAAAGTATTACATGCGAAATTTAAATGTAGCAGCTTAAATATGAATTTTATAAGCAGGATTGTTTGGATGATTCATAGAATTCGGGATATAAAGTTGAGGAAGTAACTATAAGTTCCGAACTTTGCATACTTATTACTCTTTTCTACCATTCTACCATTCTACCATTCTACCATTCTACCATTCTACCATTCTACCATTCTACCATTCTACCATTCTACCATTTCCAGACATTTAGACTATTTCACAGTTCGGCTTTTGATGGATCAGCAGTATAAAAAAACGCTCTCAGTACCCTGAGAGCGTTTTTTAAAAATTCTTTATTTCTTATGTTGTTTGAATGGCAGTTTGCTTCTTGTCTCTTCTTTTTAGCAAGTAAGATGGTAGCCATGAGAAGAATGCTCCCATTGCCACTATAATGCTTAACAATGCTTCATTTCCTAAATTTCCAAGAGAAAAGGCAATTATAATGAATAAAATATTTACCGCCATAATGCGAATAGTAGCAGCAACATGTTTATAACCTAGACTAATCATGCGATGGTGTACATGGTTTTTGTCTGGTTGAAAAGGTGACTTTTTATTCTTAATGCGAATAAGCATTACGCGCGCAGTATCAAATAATGGAACTGCAAGTACCCCAATGGAAATTGCCGGAGCTGCCTTGACTGCATAAGCAAAATCAGAATAAATATTCAACTCATTAAATCGGATCATCAAAATAGAAATTAATAAACCCAATATTAATGAGCCAGTATCTCCCATGAAAATCTTATTGTGTTTCCCAAAAACATTAAATCGGAAAAAAGATATTAGGGCTCCCAATAAAGCAGCTGACAGAACAACGTATTCATAATTTCCAGTAAGGAAGAACCATATGCCAAAAGTTGCAGTACAAAGACCACTGATTCCTGAAGCCAATCCATCTATACCATCAATCAGGTTAAAGCCATTGGTAACTACAATGATAACAAAAACTGTAAACAGAACACTTGAGATGTAATTGATTTCATGAATTCCAAAAATACCATGAAAGTTGGTGAAACGAATATCCCCCATTACAATAACAATCAATGCTGCAAATATTTGCCCAGCCAATTTTGTTTTGGGAGCAATTTCCATAATGTCGTCTTTAATTCCCAGTCCAAACATGATTAAGGTTCCAGCAACAATATATTTTAACTCATGAATCATGAACCCGTTACTAAAAATCAAAATTGAAAGTGTAAACCCTAAGAAAATAGCCACCCCTCCTAATGATGGGATGACATTCGTATGAGAAGAGCGATGGTTTGGTTCATCATAGAGCTTTTTTTTCTTTGCCAACTGAATTACAGAAGGAATTACCTTGTAGCACAAGAGCAATGAAAAAATGAAACTGGCCGCAATGTAGAAGTAGTGTGTAAACGGGTACATAATTTATGTGTGTTAAGTTAGCGTTACCGTTGTGTGCGCAAAAATATTAATTTTATTAATATAATCCGCCTGTCAAATGTGTCAAGTTGCATGAATTCAATGTTAAATACTGATACCTAACCGATTTGACAGGGTGTTACCCTACGCGAAATTAAGAAAATACTTCCAATGAATATAATTTTTATGTGATTTTTTATTTAATTTTTCTGTTAATCAATTAAAATGAGATGTTTGTCACTGTATAAAAAAAACTAATCATGGCTTTTTTTTGTATAATAACGATTGCGCAATATAATATCATTGTGACTTATGATACTTGAAGGTAAAGGGGGGTGTAGTTTTTATACTAAGTTAATGCCTAAGGATTATTTATTTTGTTAGGTCTTTCGTTTTGAATATGAGAGGGATTAGAGGGAGAGAATTAACTTGACATATTTGGCAGCTTTTTTATTGAGGATTTTTATTTACCATTGCAAGATAAATTCAAACGGCAAAAAGGTAGAAAAGTGAAATTGTTGAAATGTATAATGGAGACTGATTACTGATTGCTGTTTGGATCACTGGTAACTGTTCATAGATCACTAACTGCAGGGCTTAGATCATTAGGATTTAAATTTTGGATTTTGGGATTTGACTTTTGCCTTTTGGGATTTTACTATTGTTTGAAAACTATGTTAGAAAAATTTAATTTAAAATAGGCCCAAAAATTAGGGAATTGGATTACAGTTTTTTATTTTTGCGCAACTGTAAAAATCTTTGATCAGACAAAAGTGGGGTTTGATCAAAGTAGAGCGGTCTAGATTGAATAATAGGTGTAAACCATAAGCATTTTAATAGAATACAATTATGATTCGATTATTTCGAAAAACTTTTTTCCTGGGATTGGTGTTCGCTTTTGCTGCGATTGGAGCTGAGGCGCAAAATACAAACATTAATCCGGCTACGGTGAATGTAAATGCATTAAGCGACAAGCAAATTGAAAAAATCATCTCCGAAATGGAGAAGAATGGGATGAGTCTGGAGGAAGCCATGGCTTTGGCGCGTGCTCGAGGGGCTTCTCAAACGCAAATCGATCAAATGACTCAGCGCATCAGGGATTACAAATTAAAAAATCAATTTACTGGGGCAGAAGTTGAGCAAGGACTTGAATTGCCTGCAGATTTATCTGCAGGAGATGAATTGTCTGAAAAGAAGGAATTCGATGCAACAGAAAAGAACAAAGAAATTTTTGGTTTTCATTTTTTCAATTCGGAGAATTTAAGCTTTGCGCCAAATGTGAATGTTCCAGTTTCGGATTCTTACGCATTAGGTATAGGGGATGAAGTAAATATTGCAGTTTATGGAGCGTCGCAACAATCGTATATGTTGGTGGTTCAAAAAAATGGAGCCATTATCATTCCTGATTTGGGACCGGTTAACGTGTATGGAATGTCTTTTGCGAAGGCCGGTGAAAAAATCAAATCCAGATTGATCTCCATCTACAATGGCATGCAAGGGAATCAGCCCAATACATTTGCAGATGTGAGTTTGGGTGCATTAAAAGGAGTAAAGGTAAATGTAATTGGTGAGGTGAATCTGCCAGGAACCTACGCTTTGCCTGCGACTGCTTCTGTTTTCAATGCCCTGTATTTGGCAGGAGGTCCCAATGAAAATGGATCATTCCGTGTGATCGATTTGATTCGTGATGGGAAAATCATCAATTCGGTAGATGTATATGAATATTTAATTGATGGCAAAACACAAAATAACGTGCAGCTGCGCGATCAGGACGTGATCATGGTTCGCCCTTATGTGAATCGCATTAAAGTGGCGGGTGAGTTCAAGCGTACAGGTTTGTTTGAGGCCAAAGATGGAGAATTGGTAGCGGACATTTTGCGTTATGCAGGTGGTTTTACCGATAAAGCTTATACCCATGCTTTGGATTTGTATCGCAACAATTCTCGTACCTTAAGTTTTGTAGGTGTGACTGCGGATCAATACAAGGAGATTGCTTTGATGAATGGGGATTCCATACAGGCAGGTGCCATTACGGAGCGCTTCGAAAATAGAATCAGCATAGCGGGAGCGGTTTATCGTCCTGGTGATTACCAATTGTTGGAAGGGATGAAGCTTTCCGAATTGATTGCAAAAGCAGAAGGCTTGAAAGAAGAAGCCTTTATGGAGCGTGGCGTAATTACCCGCAAGCAAAAGGATTTGAGTTTGGAAGCCATCTCATTCTCACCTCGTGAAGTGTTGAATGGAAAAGCGGATGTGCTATTGCAGCGAGAGGACCGAATTCAGATCTCTTCTATTTTTGACTTGCGTGAGGCACGTACGGTTGAAATTGTAGGAGAAGTGCAGTTTCCTGGAACTTATGCATGGGCTGAGAATATGAAAATTGCCGACCTGATTTTTCAGGCAGGTGGATTCCTGGAAAATGCAGAGGTGAGCTCTGTAGAGGTAAGCCGTGTTTTGGACTACAACGAAACCCAAGAATTGACCAAATCCTTGCTGCATACCTACCAATATGGATTGGATCGAAATCTGAAGTTGGATGCAGAAGGTGAAGCTTTTGTGCTAAATGCTTTCGATAAGGTATACATTCGCCGAGCACCGGGCTATCGCCCACAAGGAGCGGCAAGCGTGCAGGGAGAAGTGAAGTATGCAGGAGAATATGGAATTACCCGTAAGGATGAAAAAATATCAGATGTAATTCGCAGGGCTGGAGGCTTAACCCCTGAAGCTTATGTGAAAGGAGCTTCATTGCGCAGAAGAATAGAATTGAGTGAGGCAGAATACCAGGCAAAAGTGGCCATTGCCATGCAGGATACAACCATGAATGCCGAAGAGGTAGAAAAGGTACAGTATCAAATTGTGGGTATTGATTTGCCAAAGATTATGAAGAATTCGGGTTGTGTGGAAGATCTGCAAGTTTTGGATGGGGATCAGTTGATGGTACCTTCCAAACTGGAAACGGTAATGGTATCAGGATCGGTATTGAATCCGGTGGCTCATACCTTTAGTGATCGAAAAAAAGCAAAAGATTACATCCTGAGTTCGGGTGGTTTTGCCCAAAGGGCCAAGAAAGGAAAAGTATATGTGCTGTATGCCAACGGAACAACAGCAGCTACAAAAGGAGGATTGTTCGGAAGACGTTTCCCTCGTGTTGAGCCAGGCTGTGAAATCATTGTTCCGGAAAAACCAGAAGTGGACAAAGCTGCTAACGCAAGCAAGTGGCTGGCCTTCACATCAACATTGGCTAGTCTGATTACGGCAATTGCGGTGGCGACACGATAGTTTGCAGTCATCCTGAACTTGTTTCAGGATCTCAAAGAATCTCAGGATCAAGGATCAGGAATAAAAAGAAAGAGATGCTGAAATGAGTCCAGTATTATATATATAAGTGCTGGAAAAATCAGCAGGACGAAAAATGAAGAGAGCATACATATATATCATGTCAAATAAAAATAGAACGACATTGTATATTGGAGTAAGCTCTGATTTGAATAGAAGAATTGCTGAACATTCGGAAGGGATAGGAGCAAAGTTTACAAAAAGATACAATTTGACTGACTTGCTTTATTATGAGGAGTTTGACGACATAAGTGAAGCGATAGCCAGAGAAAAACAATTGAAAAATTGGAAGAGAGAATGGAAGTTAAATTTAATTAAGAGTTTGAATCCAGAATTGAAAGATTTAAAAATGGATTTTAGATAAATGAAATTATTCTGTGAAGTAATCCTGAATTGACGCAGTCATCCTGAATTTATTTCAGGATCTCAGGATAAATAAAAGGAATGAGATGCTGAAACGAGTTCAGCATGACAATTAAATAATAAACGTAGATTATAGATAGAGACGTACACATCAGCGAAATCCGCTCAAATCCGTGAAATCTTTTTTTTAATCCGCGAAATCAACATACGCAGTATGCAAGAACAAAAAAATATAACCCAAGCCGACGACGAAATCGATTTAATACAACTCGCCAAAACCTTATGGGAAGGCAGAAAGACTGTCATTAAAACCACCATTATTTTCATGGTCATCGGCCTCTTCGTAGCCATCTTCTCAGAAAAAGAATACACCGCTTCATGTACCATGGTACCACAATCTGCAGAAGGTGGATCAAAGCTTGGTGGAAGTTTAGGTGGTTTAGCTGCAATGGCAGGTATTAATTTAGGAAGTATAGGAGGAGGGGCAAGTATTCCACCAACTCTGTATCCGAAAATTGTAAACAGTATCCCATTCCAAAAGGAATTGATGAAAACGCCTTTGACCATTGAAGGACAGGATACACCTGTAACATTTGCCGACTATTATTTAGAAATTAAAAAGCCAAGATTATTTGATTACATCAAAAAATATACAATTGGTTTACCAGGTCTAATCCTAAAAGCAATTCGCGGCGATCGTAGCAACGCAAGGCTTGCGTCTTTTGAGGATGGTATTTTATCAATTAATCAAGAAGAAAAACAACTAATTGATATTCTTTCTTCTCAACTGACTTTGGAGGTAAATGATAAAGATGGATACGTTTCTATTTTTGCTAATATGCCTGAAGCTAAAGCTGCAGCGGAATTGACGCTAAAAGCACAGGTTTTGTTGCAGGAAGCTATAACGAAATTTAAAATCAAAAAAGCAAAGGATCAATTGAACTTTGTGGAAGAACGTTATGCCGAGAAAGAAAAAGAGGCCAAAGCAGCCCAGGAAAGATTGGCACAGTTTAGAGATAGAAATAAGTTTGTTAGCACAGCAACGGCTCAAACCGAACAGGAAAGATTAACTGCAGAATACAATTTGGTATATGGAGTATACTCTGAATTGGCAAAGCAGTTGGCGACTCAAAAAATACAGGTGAAAGAGAATACGCCTGTGTTTACGGTGATTGAACCAGTTTCAGTGCCAATACAAAAATCAAAACCAAAGCGTGCAATGATTCTGATAATTTGGACTTTTCTAGGTGGAATTGTAGGTGTTGGAATGGTGTTTGGTCGTGAATTCCTGAGTTCTATTAAAGAACAGTGGACTAAAGAAGATACTAATTCCGCTAATTAAAACTAATTATACGAATTGAAACGAATGGGAGAGTTACTATATAAAGAAGAGGCCTATGCGATTGTTGGAGCTTGCATGAAAGTCCATGCTTCATTAGGATCAGGTTTTCTTGAAAGTGTATATGGCGAAGCTCTTTCAATAGAGTTTGAAAAAAGAAATATTCCATTTGAAAAGGAGAAGAAATTGGATCTTTATTACAATGGAAATAAAATGAATAAATACTTTACGGCATGTCATCCTGAGGAACGAAGGATCTCTAAAAATGAAGTAGTGAGAAAAATTGACAGATCCTTCACTTAGCTCAGGACAGAAATAAAAAGTAAATCAACTTTGATAAGACTTGACGAACAGCAAACCATTAATTATTTAAAGGCGACTAATTATGAGTTAGGTTTGTTAGTTAATTTTAGTGAGAGATCATTAAAATATAAACAATTCGTGAATACAAAGCATTAACTCGCACTTTAGCGAGATTCGCTTTAATTAGCGAAATCTGTGTTTTAAAAGAATAAAAGAGCTAAGAGAAAATAAACAAGATAAACAATGAACAAAGTAAAATCAATCAAAAACATCTGCTGTATTGGTGCAGGTTATGTAGGCGGACCAACCATGGCCGTGATCGCTCAGAAATGTCCGCATATCAATGTGCATGTGGTTGACTTGAACGAACAACGCATTGCTGACTGGAATGATGCTGACTTGGATAAATTGCCAGTATATGAACCTGGCCTGGCTGAAGTGGTAGCTGAGGCTCGTGGCCGTAACCTGAAATTTTCTACAGATGTAGAGAAAGCAATAGATGAGGCTGAATTGATTTTCATTTCGGTAAATACGCCAACCAAAACCTATGGTGTAGGGAAGGGGATGGCAGCAGATTTAAAGTTCATTGAATTGTGTGCCCGTCAAATTGCCAAAGTGGCAAAAGATGATAAAATCATTGTTGAAAAATCTACTTTGCCTGTTCGAACAGCAGAGGCTTTGCGTACCATTTTGCATTCTACTGGGAATGGAGTCAAATTTGAAATTTTATCCAGTCCGGAATTTTTGGCGGAAGGAACAGCCATTCAAGACTTGCACAATCCGGATCGTTTCTTGATTGGTGGAGCGCCAACCGAAAGCGGTGAAGCTGCCGTTCAAGCTTTGGTAGATGTGTATTTGAATTGGGTGCCACGAGAAAATATTGTTACGACTCGTGTTTGGTCTTCGGAATTATCAAAATTGACGGCTAATGCTTTTCTGGCACAACGTGTTTCTTCCATCAATGCCATTTCTGCACTTTGCGAGAAGACAGGTGCTGATGTGGATGAAATTGCAAGAGCAATAGGTAAAGACTCTCGTATTGGAGCTAAATTTCTAAAATCTTCTGTAGGTTTTGGTGGTTCCTGCTTTCAAAAGGATATTTTAAATCTTGTTTATTTATGCCGTCATTTTAATCTGCCGGAGGTTGCAGACTATTGGGAGCAAGTTGTTCATATGAATGACTACCAGAAACATCGTTTTGCGAAAAATATCATCGATACTTTATTTAATACCGTATCAGGTAAAAAGATTTCTTTTTTAGGCTGGGCTTTTAAAAAGGATACCAACGATACCCGTGAAACAGCTGCCATCTATGTGGCTGATGAATTACTACAGGACAGAGCAGAAATTCATGTGTACGATCCCAAAGTAACAGAGGAGCAAATATTTGCTGATTTGGAGTACTTACAAAATCATCGTGTAGGACAATATGTAGAGCAAGGTGAAGTGATGTCTATGGAGGAGGTTCGTTCTTTGGTGACTGTACATTCTGATCCATATTCTGCTATGAAAGCTGCACATGCCATTGCAGTGTTAACAGAGTGGGATGAGTTCAAAACCTATGATTGGCAAAAGGTATACAATGAAATGTTGAAGCCAGCTTTTGTCTTTGATGGGAGAAACATTGTTGATAAGAAGGAGCTTGATAGCATTGGATTTGAATTGTATAATATTGGTAAAGGAAACTAATTAATGAAAAGAATATTGGTAACAGGGGGAGCTGGATTTATCGGCTCCCATCTTTGTGAAAGATTATTGAAGGAAAGAAATGAGGTAATTTGTCTGGATAATTATTTTACTGGCAGTAAGGAAAATATAGTTCATTTATTGGATAATCCATACTTTGAATTGGTGCGACATGATGTAACGGAGCCATACTTTGCAGAAGTTGATGAGATATATAATTTGGCCTGTCCAGCCTCTCCACCTCACTATCAGTACAATCCAATTAAAACGATAAAGACCTCTGTAATGGGGGCTATCAATATGCTTGGTTTGGCAAAAAGAGTTAATGCTAAAATTCTTCAAGCGTCTACAAGTGAGGTTTATGGTGATCCAAAAGTTCATCCACAACCAGAATCTTATTGGGGTAATGTAAATCCCATTGGTATTAGATCTTGTTATGACGAGGGTAAGCGTTGTGCAGAGACTTTATTTATGGATTATCACAATCAGAATGATGTGAAGATTAAGATTATCCGAATATTCAATACCTATGGTCCTAGAATGAATCCCAATGATGGACGTGTTGTTTCAAACTTTATAGTTCAAGCATTGAAGGGAGAGGATATTACCATTTATGGAGATGGTACACAAACAAGAAGCTTCCAGTATGTTGATGATTTGGTAGAAGGAATGATTCGAATGATGAATTCGGAAGATGATTTTATTGGTCCGGTTAATATTGGTAATCCTGGGGAGTTTACAATGATTGAATTGGCGGAAAAAATTATTGAAAAAACAAATTCTCAATCAAAACTGGTATACAAAGAACTACCTAAAGATGATCCAATGCAGCGCAAGCCAGATATAACTTTGGCATTTAATAATTTAAATTCTTGGAAACCTGTAATTAATTTGGATAAAGGTTTACAGAGTACCGTTAAATATTTTGAATCTGTATTGCAGCCTAGTTTGATGTAGTTTAATTTGTAATTGTATAATGTTTAGCACAATAATTGGAAAAGTATATGCTTTATCCAGAAATGAAAGTTTTTTAAAATACTTTTCTAATACTGGATGGTTAATGTTGGATAAAGTTATTCGACTATTTCTTGGTGTATTTGTTGGTGTTTGGGTTGCTCGATATTTAGGACCGGATGATTTTGGTATTTTAAATTATGCAATAAGTTTTGTTGCTCTTTTCGGAGCATTTAGCAAA
The DNA here is from genome assembly GCF_030851345.1 of Marinifilum sp. D714. GTDB lineage: Bacteria > Bacteroidota > Bacteroidia > Bacteroidales > Marinifilaceae > Marinifilum. Next base: position 62,163 of record NZ_JALPNU010000016.1, on the reverse strand, counting down.
TTAGGTTTGGACAATATCATTGTTAGGAATTTAGTTCAAGATAATTCAAAAAGAGATCTTGTGTTAGGAACTTCTTTGGTAATGAGGCTGTTAGGTGCTCTTGTTTTGTTGTTGCTAGTTTATAATATACTTCAGTTTTCTTCTTCAACCCCATTTGAGAAATTGATCGTAATTGTGATAGCTTTTGGGCAATTTTTTTTAAGTTTTGAAGTTGTTGATTTTTACTTTCAATCACAAGTAAAGGGAAAGTTTTCTACAATAGTTAATACATTTTCATTAATTATTTTTTCAATTACAAGAATTTTGTTAATTGTTTGTGGTGCGTCGATTGAATTTTTCGCAGTAGCTGTTGTTTTAGAATCTATAATTAAAGCCTTATTATTTATGATAATTTATCAAAAGGAGGTTTCATTGGTTCGATATTGGAAATTTAATTTTGATATAGCTAGGAGATTATTGAAAGATAGTTGGCCCCTGATTCTTGCAAATATAGTAATAATGATATATATGAGAATCGATCAGCTAATGATTAAAGAAATGCTTAATAATTCTGCAAATGGAGAGTATTCAGCGGCGGTTCGTTTAAGTGAAGCATGGTATTTTATACCAATGGTTATTGCTAATTCACTATTTCCAGCGATTATTAAAGCAAAGAGTATTAGTCTAAGACTTTATCATGATAGACTGACAAATTTATATCAATTTATGTTTATTTTATCTTTAGTAGTGGTCATACCTGTTCTTTTTATGAGTGATTGGGTTGTTAATGCCCTATATGGGAAAGAGTATGTTGAGACTAGTAAAGTTTTAATAATTCATATCTGGACTTCTGTTTTTGTTTTCATAGGTGTTGTAAATAGTAAATACTTAATAAATGAGAATTTGCAGTTTTATTTAACATTAAGTACATGTGTGGGAGCTATAATAAATGTTTGTTTAAATTATATTTTAATAAAGAATATAGGGATAGTTGGTGCGGCATTCTCAACTTTAATATCCCAGTTTATTGCTTCATACTTTAGCTTTATTCTATTTAAAAGGACAAGAAGAAGCTTTTTTCTTATTACTAGGAGTGTACTTAGTGTCTATAAAATGAAACTTAATTTTAAAAAACTATAATCATGGAAAATGAATATAACAAACCTCTTAATACTCCAATACTATTTCTTATTTTTAATCGTATAGATACCACAAAAAAAGTATTTGAATCTATTAAAGCAGTAAAACCAAGCAAACTTTATATAGCATCTGATGGGCATCGAAGTGATAAGCAAGGAGAGTCGGTAATTGTTAAGAATATTAGAGATTATGTTCTTTCTAATATTGATTGGTCTTGTGAAGTTAAAACTCTTTTTAGAGAAGTTAATTTAGGTTGTGCCAGTGCCGTTGGCGGTGCAATTGATTGGTTTTTTGAAAATGAGGAAAAAGGAATTATACTTGAGGATGATTGTTTACCAAGTAAAAGTTTCTATCATTTTTGTTCGGAAAATTTAGATAAGTATAAAAACGATTCAAGAATAACAGCTATTACGGGTGATAATTTTTATAAAAACGAATTAACAAAGGATAGTTATTTTTTTTCTAGATTTATATTTATATGGGGGTGGGCAACATGGAGAGAAAGTTGGAGTGCACATAGAAAAATTATGTCAAGATTTAGTGAGATAATAGAAACTCCAATAACTACATTATCAATAAACCATAAAATAGCTAATAAACGGATAATTCAGAATGCATTAGACGCTGAAGCTGGAGTTGTTAATACTTGGGATTATCAATGGATACTTTCTAATTATTTTAATCATGGTTTGATTGTTACACCTCGTGTTAATTTGGTGCAAAATATTGGTTTTGATGGAGATGCAACCCATACGACCAACTCAAGATCAGAATTGAGTGTACAGACTTCCGAGATGGAACTTTTATTAAAGCACCCAATGGTTATGATACCAAATAACGAATATGATAATTATTTGTATTCTAAGATTTTTCTATGGGAATCATTTTATGAAAAATTAATGGATTTTAGAAATTTACCTCGTAGAATAATTTTAAAATTATTCAAAATATTTAAATAGTTTTTTGTTGTTGTTAAATGTTAATCAAACAATTATTTAGTATGCTTAAGCTTTTAAAAAACCCTATGACGATATGGTTTAAATGGTATTTAAAGTCTAAAAAACTGCAACGTAGAAATAAGAATTTAAAAATTGGATATATGTCTACTTTGAATAATGTTTCTTGTGGAAATTACAATACTATTTATTCCAATGTTTTAATTGATAATACTAAATTAGGTAATTTTGTTTATGTAGGAGGTAGGACAGAAATATGTAATGCTTCTATCGGAAACTTTTGTTCTATTGCTCCTGATGTAAAAATTGGCTTGGGTATGCATCCTACCAATTTTATCTCTACATTTCCAACTTTTTTTTCTACACGAAGACAGTGCCAGATTACATTTGCAAAAAAGAACTATTTTGAAGAGATAGGTAAAGTACAAATAGGGAATGACGTGTGGATTGGAGCGAATGTTATCATATTAGATAATGTTTCTATTGGTAATGGGGCTATAATTGCTGCAGGGGCTGTGGTAACAAAGGATGTTGAACCATATTCTATTGTTGGAGGAATACCTGCTAAATTAATAAAAAAAAGATTCTCAGAAAGTGAAATTAAGAAACTCGAAAGTTCAAAATGGTGGAATAAAAGCAATGAATGGTTAGAGGAAAATTTTGAAATGTTTAATAACCCTTCGGAATTTTTTAAAAAACTAAGGTTGTAAAATTTACTATAAGTTAGTTAAAAATGTTTTTGAAATTAACAATATTACTCATGCGATTATTTAAATACATCATTAAAATATATAATCTAATATTTAATTATATTCAATTTAAAAATAAGCATGTTCTCATAAGTAAAGGATGGATAATCAATGGTAGAATATGCGTTAATAACATGGGTGTTATTAATATTGCTAATAATTTTAGAGCAAATTCGGGTTTAAGCAATAATCCGATTGGAGGTGATACTATATTAAGATTAATCGTTAGTAATAATGCTCAATTAACTATTGGTAAAAATGTCGGTATTTCAAACACAACAATTGTTTGTTCCCAAAAAGTGAAAATTGGGGATCATGTTTTTATAGGAGGGGGATGTAGAATTTGGGATACTGATTTTCACTCAATAGATCCATTTATAAGAACTAGTGGAAATGATAATGATATAAAAAGCTCTCCTATAGAGCTTAAAGAATATTGTTTTGTGGGTGGAGGATCTATAATATTAAAAGGAGTAACTGTTGGGAAGAATTCTGTTGTAGCTGCTGGTAGTGTTGTTACGAAAGATATTCCACCAAATCAAGTATGGGGTGGAAATCCTGCCAAATTAATAAGAAACATATAACGAAATTTAGTTTAGGATTCAATAAATAGAAATGATTATACAATTACAAAAGGCAAAAATTTCGATTATTACAGTAGTATATAATGATTGTAAGAATATAGAGCGAACTATTCATAGTGTACTAAGGCAGACATATAAAGATATTGAGTATATAGTCATTGATGGCGGATCTGACGATGGGACAATTGAAATTATTAAGAAGTATAAAAAATCAATCAGTACATTTATTTCAGAACCTGATAACGGGATTTATGACGCAATGAATAAAGGAATATCCTTGGCTACTGGAGAATATTGTTGTTTTATGAATTCGAATGATCAATTTGTTAATGATCATGTTATTGAAAATTTATTTAAGCATAATCAACAAGCTGATATTTTATATGGGGATACTATTATTGTAAATAATGGTAAAGAGGAAATTGCAAAACCGTTAAGTTTAAATAAATTTTGGAAAAGAATTCCAATATGTCATCAATCAGCCTTTATCAAGCTGGAACTTCAAAAAGAATATCCTTATAAATTGAAATATAAAGTAAGTTCAATTTATGATTTTTTTTACAATTGTTTCTATTTAGGGAAAAAGTTTCAATATGTAGAATTACCAGTATCTAAATATGATATGAATGGTTATTCATCCTATTCTTTTTATTGGTTATTTGATTATTTCCGTATTGCGTGGAAGTATTCGGGAGTAAAAAGATTTTTCGTAATAGGAAAATTATTTTCTTATACTGTGATGAGAGTATTAGCTTATTTAAAACATAAAACAAAATAAAATGAAAATTGCTGTTATTGGTTTAGGTTATGTGGGTTTACCTTTGGCTGTTGAGTTTGCAAAAAAATATAATACTTTAGGGTTTGACATTAACGATCTTAGGGTAAAAGAACTTAATTGTGGTGCAGATTCCACTTTAGAAGTGAATGATGAAACCCTAAAAGAATCTCTTAAAAATGGTTTAAAATTAAGTGCAGATTTAAGTGAATTAGCGGATGCCAATGTTTTTATAGTAACAGTTCCTACTCCTATCGATTTAGATAAGAATCCAGATTTAAGCCCTCTTAAAGGAGCAACTGAAATGATTGCTAAATTCCTTAAAAAGGAGGATGTTGTTATATATGAATCAACTGTATATCCGGGATGTACAGAAGAGGTTTGTGTACCTATCTTAGAAAAAATATCTGGGTTAGTTTATAATAAAGAATTTTATTGTGGCTATTCACCAGAAAGAATCAATCCAGGTGATAAGGTTAATACATTAACAAAAATCAAAAAAGTGACTTCAGGTTCTAATGAGAAAACTGCTGGTTTTGTAGATGATTTATATAAATCAATTATCGAAGCAGGTACGCATTTAGCATCAAATATCAAAGTAGCAGAAGCATCAAAAGCTGTAGAAAATGCACAAAGAGATGTAAATATTTCATTTGTAAATGAGTTAGCGTTGATATTTGATAAATTGGATATTGATACATCTGAAGTTTTAGATGCAGCCGGAACAAAATGGAACTTTTTGAAATATAAGCCAGGATTAGTTGGAGGGCATTGTATTAGTGTTGATCCATACTACCTTGCTTACAAAGCAGAATCAGTTGGTTATTTGCCTAATGTTATATTGTCAGGAAGAAGAGTTAATGATAATATGGGAAATTTTGTTGCAAATAAGGTTGTAAAACTTATGATACAGAATGGACACCGTATTAAAGATGCTAAAGTGCTTATTTTAGGTATAACATTTAAGGAAAACTGTCCCGATATACGCAATACAAGGGTTGTAGATATCTATGATGAATTAAATGAGTTTGGTGTAAATGTCGATATTTTTGATCCTTTGGCAAGTCATGAAGAAGTTAAAGAAGAATATGGCATAGATATGATCTCAGAAATTAAAGATAAGTACAATGCAATTATTTTAGCAGTTTCGCATACGGAAATTTTAGAACTAAATATTTCAAACCATTTGCTTGAAGATGGAATTGTATATGATACAAAGTCTGTATTAGATAAGAAACTAGTTCATGGTAGACTATAATTAATATGAAAAAATTAGTAAGTGTTATAATTCCTACATACTCAAGACCTACTTATTTAGTTCGTTCAGTGCGAAGTGTCTTAAACCAGACTTATAGTTGTATAGAAGTTCTGGTTATTGATGATAACAATCCCAATACTCAAGGAAGAAGAGAGACGGAAGCTGTAATGAGACAATTTAAGAATGATAAGAGGGTAAAATACATTCAGCATCCTAAAAATTTGAATGGTTCTGCAGCTAGAAATTCGGGTATAGCGAACTCAAAAGGGGAGTATATTGCACTTTTAGACGATGATGATGAATTTTTACCTCAGAAGATAGAGTTGCAAGTTAAAAAATTAGAAGACCTTGATGACTCATGGGGGGGATGTTATTGTAGTTATCAATTTTCACTTAAAAATAAACCTTATCGAAAAATAGAAAAACTTGAAGAAGGTAACCTATTAGAAAGCTTACTATTAATAAAAAATTCGATTTGTGGTGGATCAACGTTAATGATTCGAAAAAGTGTTTTTGAAGAACTGCAAGGTTTTGATACATCTTTTCGACGGTATCAAGATTGGGAGTTTCTGGTTCGTTTTTTTCGTCGATACAAATTAGCTCAATCAAAAGAAGTATTAACCAATATCAATATGGATTCTCGTATTAATGCGGGCAGTGCAAAAAATGCAATTGAGTTTAAGGAAAAGTTTTTAAATGAATTTGAGAAGGATATAGATAAATTACCTAATCGAAATTTGATTTATAAGACACATTGGTTTTTAGTTGCAAATCTCTTATTTGAAAAGAGAAGTTATTTTTTAGCAATACAAATGCTAAAAAGAGCTAAAACATACTCACCTATTTCATTTAGAGATATAGCGTATTGTATATTTAATATTATTGAAGGAATAATACCTGTTAAGAAACTTATTCAGAGACGAATGTTATGATAGTTTACATTGTGACTTTTTCTGTAATGATTTTGTTGACACATAATATGTTTAACGGAAAATATGATTTTGGTAGAATTATATCTTTCGTGATTCTATCATTATTCGTAGGTTTTAGGTATGATGTAGGTGTTGATTATCTTTCTTATAAAGCTGCATTTGAAGATTTGACCAATAGCAAATGGCTTGAACCTGGTTACTATGCTATTAATGTTATTGCAAATGAGTTTATAGGAAAATTTTTTGGTGTTACTTTATTAACTGGAGTAATAACATTAGGTTTTTTTTATAGCGGAGCAAAGTCTTTAACACGTTTTTTTGCTTTTACTTATTTTTTATTTTTAGTATCTCCAAGTGGTTATGGATTTATAGTAAATGGAATGAGGCAAGGAATTGCTGTAGCGATCTTTTTTTATGCTTCTAAGTTTATTGTTGAGAAACAATTGTTTAGATATGCGGTATTTATTGTATTTGCAGCTTTATTTCATAAATCAGCAATTTTACTATTGTTAGTATACCCAATAGCACATATTAAACTAAAACCAATTTACTATTTAATTAGTTTTTTAGGAGCATTGCTTCTTTCTTTTTTCAAGGTGTTCTATAATGTTTTTATTTCTATTCTTTCACTAACTCCTTATGGAAAATATGTGTTATTAGATGATATGATTAAAAATGTTGAAACAAATTCAGGCCTGGGTTTTCATTTTTCTAATCTGGTAGGAGTGTTTGTGCTGATATTTGCAAGAAAAATAATTAATAGAGGAAGTGCTGCCTTGGTGTATTTTAACTTATATTTTTTGTTTTTAGTATTACGAAACGTATTATTTGATATTAAGATTCTATATCGATTTATTGTGTATTTCGATTGGTTTTCTTTTTTGGTTATTCCATTTTTCGTTTATTACTCATTTACTGATAAAAGTAGAAAGGTAGTTTGCATAGTATTGATATTAGCTTATTCTTTAATTTTCATTAAAGCTATTAATAATGAAAGTTATAAACTAATTTATCATCTTGTTTCATTTTAGAATTGTTATTTTATGATCGCTAAAATTGTAAAAGGGATTTTAAGGTATCCCTATTGGTTTATCAAAGAGTTTATAGCCTTAATGAATTTAAGGATTTGCAATCCTACTTGTTATATCGCAAGAAGGACTTTTTTGAATATCGATAAGGTAAGTTTTTGTGAATTTGGTCAAGAGGTATCGATTGGTAATTTTACTACAATACATATTCGGAATTATTGTAAAAATAAAAATAATTCGAAATTGATTATTGGTGATAATACATACATTGGAGAATTCAATAATATTCGTGCTTCAGGTGCCGAAATAACAATTGGTAAAAACTGTTTAATTTCACAACACGTATCTATAATTGGTTCTAATCATAACTATGATAAAGGTAGTAATATTGAGGAACAAGGATGGGATGAGACTAAAAATTTTATACAAATTGGAGATGATGTATGGGTAGGTGCTAATACTGTTATATTGCCAGGAGTTAAGATTGGTGATGGTGCAATTGTTGGTGCTGGATCAGTAGTTACGAAAGATGTTAAACCATTTGATATAGTGGTTGGGCATGCTGCTAAGGTTTTGAAGCATAGAGAATAAATAAAATGAAAGTAAGGAAAAAACAATTAAATGTTCTTCATGTGGTATCAGGAGAATATAAACCTGGAAATGGGATCTATACAGTTGTAAATACTTTATTAGAAAATCTACAAGATGATATTCAATGTTCACTTTTGATATCAAATGATTTTCAATCGGAAAAATACAATGTATATTCTCGTAACCAGATCAAATTTAATGCATTATTACAAAGTGAAAAGATAGATTTAGTTATATTTCATGGAATTTTTTTTCCTCAATATCTAAAGGACTATAAATATTGTATAAAATTTAATATTCCATACCTTGTAAAACCACATAGTAGTTTAATGCGATCTTCTTGGAGTAAAGGTAGATTAAGAAAGAAAATATTCTATTATTTAGGACTTAAACAGTTTCTGTATAAATCAAAAGGGATACTTTTTATTAATAAAGAGGAGGAGAAGAATTCATTTAACTTTTGTCCTAATTCGTTTATTGAAAGAAATGGAATAAACTTCAATGATGAATATTTTCCTAAAAAAACCTCGTCAAAGGTTCGTTTTTTGTTCTTTTCCAGAATTGATTTTCATCATAAAGGATTGGATTATTTGCTAAAATCATTGCTACTACTAAAGAAAAAGAATTTATCAGATTTAATTGAATTTAATTTCTATGGTCCTGGCTCAAAAAGTGAAGTTAAAAAAATGGTAAGTTTTCTAAAAAGAAACAACTTAAGTTTTGCACAATATTTAGGACCAGTTTATGATAAAATTGGAAAGCAAAAAATGTTTGAGAATTCTGACATTTTAATATTAACAAGTCGTTATGAAGGTTTTCCAACCGTAATTCCTGAATCATTATTTAATGGGATTCCTCCGTTAGTAACTCCAGGTACAAACGCAATGTTTTTAAATGAGGATAAAATAGGGTGGAATTGTAAACTAAATGCAAATGAAATTGCTGAGAAAATTATTTCTGCAGCCAAAGAATATAAAGAAAATGGGGATTTGATTAATAATAGGTGTATTTCATATGTAAAAGAAAACTTTGTTTTAGAGAGATCACTTAAAGAGACAATGGATATTTACAATGTGTTTAAATAGAATTTTAGAGTTATGAATTTTTCAGTTTTATTATCGGTATATTATAGGGAAAATCCCATTTTCCTCAAAGCAGCTTTAAATAGTATTTGGTCTGAACAAACTGTTAAGCCAAGTGAAATTGTTCTTGTAAAAGATGGCCCTTTAAGCGAACCGTTAGATCAGGTGATAGATGAATTTCGAAATGTAGCACCATTAAAGGTAATTGCACTTGAAAAAAATGTTGGTTTAGGAATGGCTTTAAATATTGGCCTTGAAAAATGTAATTATGAATTAGTTGCACGTATGGATACTGATGATATTGCATTTAAAACAAGATTTGAAAAGCAATTATGCTTTTTGGTGAATAATCCAGAAATTGATATTGTTGGCAGCTGGTTGGATGAGTTTGAATCAACCCCAGATAATGTAATTTCTCAAAGACGAGTACCTGAATCGGCCATTGAAATAAAAGAATTTTTAAAGAAGAGAAATCCTTTAAATCATCCTACGGTAGTTTTTCGTAAATCATCAGTTCAAAAAGTAGGTGGTTATAAGCACTTTCATTTGAATGAAGATTATTACTTATGGGCCAGAATGGTTGCTAGCGGAAGTAAGCTTTATAATATTCAAGAAAGTTTACTTTATTTTAGAGCAGGTCGAGAAGTATTTAAGCGCAGAGGTGGCTTTAATTATGCTCTTCAGGATTATAAACTTCAAAAAGAGTTTAAAAGATTAGGAATTGTAAATAGGAAAGAATTTATTATCAATTGTTGTACAAGGTGTACAAGTCGCTTATTACCTAATTTTATTAGAGGAGCTTTGTATAAAAAATTACTAAGAAATTAATATTCAGATGAAAAATATAACTCTTATAGGCGCCTCTGGTTTTGTAGGCACCAGACTTACCAGTATCATAAAGGAGGATTTTGAGCTGAAAATTTTTGATAAGCAAGTAAGTCATTTTTATCCGGAATTAGTGACCATAGGGGATGTTAGAAACCAGGATCAATTGGATGCCGGATTAGAAGGGCAGGATACTGTAGTTTTATTGGCTGCAGAGCATCGTGATGATGTAAGTCCTACATCCCTATACTATGATGTGAATGTACAGGGAACTAAGAATGTTCTGGAAGCTATGGATAGAAATGGTGTAAAGAATATCGTTTTTACAAGTTCAGTTGCTGTTTATGGATTAAATAAAAAGAATCCGAATGAGGAACATCCTGCCGATCCTTTTAATCACTACGGAAAAAGTAAGTGGCAAGCTGAAGAAGTTCTCAGAGAATGGTATGAAAAAGATCCAGAGAACAGATCTTTAACTATTGTTAGGCCAACTGTGATTTTTGGCGAGCGTAATAGAGGGAATGTGTTTAATTTATTAAAGCAGATTGCATCAGGTAAATTCTTGATGGTTGGAAAGGGGACAAACTTCAAGTCGATGGCTTATGTTGGGAATATCGTTGCCTTTTTGAAATACCACTTAGAAAATGTAAAACCTGGATATCAGGTCTACAATTACATTGATAAGCCAGATTTGTGTATGAATGATCTTGTAACACAGGTAGAAAAAAGTTTGGATAAAAAGATCCCATCAACGCATTTCCCATATTGGTTGGGAATGCTTGGAGGTTTTGGATTTGATTTATTAAGTTCGATTACCAGAAAGAAGTTTACGGTGAGTTCTGTGCGTGTCAAGAAATTCTGTGCAACCACTCAGTTTGATGCTACAGCAGCTCATTCTAGTGGTTTTAAAGCTCCTTACTCTTTGGCAGAAGGCTTACACAATACTTTACATTATGAATTTGTAGAAGATAATAATGATGGTATAACCTTTGTGACAGAGTAGTTTACTGCAATATTAGTTCAATCAATAAAAAATTAAATATAATGTCAAAAAAAGTAGCATTAATTACAGGAGTTACCGGTCAGGACGGAGCTTACCTTTCAGAATATTTACTAAAAAAAGGATACATTGTTCATGGAATGAAACGTCGTTCCTCTCTATTCAATACAGAAAGAATTGATCACATTTACCAGGATCCACATGTAGAAGATCGTAATTTCATTTTACATTATGGTGATTTGACCGATTCAATGAACATCACAAGAATTATTCAGGAAGTACAACCAGATGAAATTTACAATTTGGCTGCCATGTCACATGTAGCGGTAAGTTTTGAAACGCCTGAATATGTTGGTAATGCGGATGGATTGGGAACGCTTCGTATTTTGGAAGCGGTTCGTTTGTTGGGCTTAACAGAGAAAACTCGCATTTACCAGGCATCTACTTCTGAATTGTATGGTTTGGTGCAGGAAGTGCCACAAAAGGAAACCACTCCTTTCTATCCTCGTTCACCATATGCAGTAGCAAAAATGTATGCATACTGGATTACTGTAAACTATCGCGAGGCTTATAAAATGCATGCTTCAAATGGGATTCTTTTCAATCACGAATCGCCAATTCGTGGAGAAACTTTCGTAACCCGTAAGGTAACACGTGCCATGAGTCGTATTGCATTGGGAATGCAGGAAAAAGTTTACATGGGTAACCTAAGTTCAAAACGTGACTGGGGACATGCCAAAGATTACATTCGTGCAATGCATGCCATTCTTCAACAAGATGAGCCTTCAGATTACGTAATTGCAACAGGTATTACAACGACAATTCGTGATTTCATTTTATTGGCAGGTAAGGAAGCAGGTTTAACAATCGAATTCCGCGGTGAAGGAGTGGAAGAAAAAGGTCACTTGGTTGCTGTGGATGAAGTTTTATTTGCAGAAAGAGTGGGAGCTCAATATTTAGAAGCCATCAAAGACCGTGTAGCAAATCAGGAGCAAATTGTTGGTGTAGATCCACAATATTTCCGTCCAACAGAAGTAGATCTATTGATTGGTGATCCAACAAAATCGAAAACTGTATTGGGTTGGGAGCCGGAATACGATTTGGCAGGATTAGTAGAAGACATGATGCAATCGGATATCAAATTGTTCAAGAAAGATGCTTACCTGAAAGAAGGTGGGTATAAAGTATTGAATTATTTTGAATAGTAACCTATAATAAAGGCTGTCATTGCGAAGCCGACAGGGGAGGCTGTGGCAATCTCTTTGAATTAGTAGTCTCCAAATTATTAGGGAGTACACAATGGCGACAGATTGCTTCATTCACTCTCGTTCATTCGCAATGACAGAATAATTAGAGGAAGCGAAGTAGTATCTTATACAGATTGCTTCGCTTCGCTCGCAATGACAGAAGACATGAATAAAGAAAGCAAAATATACGTTGCAGGCCACCTTGGTCTGGTTGGTTCTGCAATAACCAAGAACCTTCGTTCTAAGGGCTATAACAATTTGCTGTTTCGCTCTTTAGAGGAATTGGATTTGACGAATCAAGCTGATGTAGATAAATTCTTCGAAGAAGAGAAGCCGGAGTATGTGATTTTGGCTGCTGCAAAAGTTGGAGGAATTGTTGCGAACAACACGTATCGAGGTCAGTTCATTTATGAAAACATGCAGATTCAAAACAATGTGATTCACCAATCCTATGTACATGGAGTGAAGAAATTGTTGTTCCTTGGATCTACTTGCATCTATCCGAAAATGGCACCACAACCAATGCCCGAAGATTGTTTGTTGACCGATACATTGGAATATACCAATGAACCATATGCCATTGCAAAGATTGCAGGTTTAAAGATGTGTGAGTCGTACAACTTACAGTATGGTACCAATTTTATTTCGGTAATGCCTACCAATTTGTATGGACCAAATGACAATTTCAATTTGGAGACATCTCATGTATTGCCAGCAATGGTTCGTAAAATTCACTTGGCAAAAGCATTAGAGGATCAAAACTGGGATACCATTCGTGAAGACTTGAACCGAAGACCAGTGGAAGGAGTTGATGGAAATGCTAGCGATGAGGATATTCTTCAGATATTAAATAAATACGGTATCTGTCATTGCGAGGGAGCGATAGCGGACGAAGCAATCTCTTCGAATCGAGTAAAACTTGACCTTTGGGGTACTGGAAAACCAATGCGTGAATTCCTATGGTCAGAAGACATGGCTGATGCTTGTGTATTCCTTTTGGAGAATCGCAATTTTGCAGATGTCATTGCGAGCTCTTCCTGTCATTGCGAGGGAGGAACGACCGCGGCAATCTCTTCGAATAAGGAAATCCGCAACACCCACATCAACATCGGAACAGGAAAAGAAATTTCAATTAGTCAATTGTCCGAAGCAATTCAAAAAGAAATTGGCTTCAAAGGCATCATTGAGTTTGATATCACAAAACCAGATGGAACCATGCGTAAACTAACTGATCCTTCTAAACTTCACAATTTAGGTTGGAAGCATACCATTGAATTGGAAGAGGGAATCAAGTTGATGTATGAGCATTACCTAAAATAGAACTGTCATTGCGAGGAGGAAGAATGACGACGCGGCAATCTGCCCAATTATTCTGTCATTGCGAGCGCAGCGAAGCAATCTGTTCGCAATAGGCAGAATGCATAATAGAGGGACTACTGATAGTTGATAGATTGCTTCAGTCACTATCGTTCCTTCGCAATGACAAATAACACCTGTCATCACGAGCATAGCGAAGTGATCTGTCCGAATAAAGAGTAATAATGGAATACCGTACCTATCAAGTATACATTCTCACCAACAAGAACCGAACAGTTCTTTATACTGGTGTGACTTCAAACTTGAAAGAACGTGTAGATCAGCATAAAGAAAAGTTAAACTCTAAGTCATTTACTGCTCGATATAATGTAGACCATTTGGTTTATTATGAGCAGTTTTTTGATATAGGAGAAGCCATTGCAAGAGAAAAGCAAATAAAAGCTGGCTCAAGACAAAAGAAGTTGAATTTGATTAATGAGTTCAATCCGGAATGGAAGGATTTGTTTGATCAATTATGACTGTCATTGTCCATTCAAAACTGTCATTGCGAGGAGAAGGAACGACGACGAAGCAATCTGTTCGAATACGGTATTTCTGCTAGCACAAAAGACAACACAATTTTCAACAGATTGCCACACTCACTATCGTTCCTTCGCAATGACAGATGAAGGGACGTTCTTTCGCAATGACAGAAAAAATTATCACACTACAAAAAAACTACAAAATGAATCATAACAACTACATCATCATCATGGCTGGGGGAGTAGGCTCCCGTTTCTGGCCCATGAGTACAGAAGAAAAACCAAAGCAATTTTTGGATGTCTTGGGCATAGGCAAGAGCTTGTTGCAACAAACTGTAGAGCGGTTTAAAACCATTGCCCCGGCTGAAAACATCCTAATTGTAACATCGGCCAAATACAAGCAATTGGTAACGGACCAATGTCCGGAATTGTTAGAGGGCAATATTCTGTTGGAGCCTTGTATGCGAAATACAGCACCATGCATTGCCTATGCCGCCTATAAAATCAAAGGATTAAATCCTGAGGCAAACATCGTTGTAGCTCCTTCGGATCATTTGATTACCAATGAGTCTGAATTCATCCGAATTATCGAAAATGGCTTGGACTTTACTGCAAATAATGATGCCTTATTAACTTTGGGAATTCAGCCACATCGTCCTGAAACAGGGTATGGGTACATACAAGCGGCTTCGCCTTCAATTAATAATGAACAATTAATAATTAATAATAAGGAAGGAGTGCACATTGGCTCAGAAGGTCAATCTTATGAGATAATGCCAAATACAGAAAATGGTGCGCAGGCTGACTTTCCCCCTTTAGGGGGAACCGAAGGGGGTGTGCGTAGGGTTTCTGCCTTCAAAGAAAAACCAAACTTAGAAACCGCCAAAAAATATCTTGCAGCAGGCAACTATTTCTGGAATTCAGGTATTTTCTTGTGGTCACTGAAAAGTATTCTTTCTGCTTTTGAAAGTTTCGTGCCAGAGGTGGCAGCCATTTTCCAAAAAGGAGAAGAGTTCTACAATACAGATAAAGAACAAACCTTTATTGATGAAATGTTCCCTACCTGTACCAATATTTCTATCGACTATGCAGTGATGGAAAAGGCCAATAATATTTTTGTTCAACCGGCAGATTTTGGATGGTCTGATTTGGGGACTTGGGGATCACTTTGGGAAAAACGTGAGAGAAATGAAGCTGGAAATACCGTAGTAGGAGAGAAGGTTCATTTGTTTGAAGCGGACAATTGCATTGTAAACATGCCCAAAGACAAGAAGGTTGTAATTCAAGGTCTACAGGATTACATTGTGGTAGAAGACAATGAGGTTTTGCTAATCTGTAAAAAAGAAGAGGAGCAGCGTATTAAAGAATTCCGCGCAGCGGTAATAGAATAAACTATCGATCTTCCTCTCCAAACAGGTAATTCTTTACCCGTGGAATCGATGGTTGAAAGCTCGAAGAAAAACTCTTCGGGCTTTGTATTTTGACAGAGAACCCTCTCCCGACCATTCGGGATCGGGATGACAACTGGCTCGAACTGCCTAGAAAAACTTCTGATCATCCTGAGCGCAGAGAAGGATCTGTCTTTTTTTTGAAGGGATTCCTCGATACCCCGGAATGACTTTGTTTCGCACTTTTCTCCTTTATATTTGTTTTTTGGATAATATCATGAGATGCCTCTCCCGACCATTTGGGATCGGGATGACAACTGGTTCAAGCTGCCTGCAGAAAGCTGTATGCTGTGAGCTGATAGCTTTTCAAAAAAGATTGTCAGTCTGCGAAATATAGAACCTAAGTGATCAGTGTATATCATATCCATCATCAACATCTGCGTCTAAATGCTTTGAGTCTTTTTTGAATCTTCTTCCTTTCACCTTGGGATTTGGGCTTTGTGTTTTGGAGTTTAAATTGAGAGATCCCTCGACAGGCTCGGGATGACTGCAGCTTTCTCCTTTCTCCTTTGACCTTGTTTCTTGAGCTTTGGGTTTTGTGTTTTGGAATTTGAATTTTGGGCTTTGGAGTTTAAATTGAGAGATCCCTCGGTTCCTCGGGATGACTGCAAGCTCGGGATGACTGCAAGTTTGAGCTAACTGCAAAAATACCTGGTCATCCTGAACGGAAGAATATAGTGAAGGATCTGTTTTCTTCATGCTACTACCTTTTCATCTGTTTAAATTTTATTTTTTGGTTAGATGGAACTCTCGATGAATTTAATCATTCTCGTGTGTGTAATTTAGAATGCTAAAATTCATGTTCGTTTCATTTTAACAATTCCACTCTTTACATTGAAGAGATCCTTCTCCCGATCAATAGGAATCAGGATGACCAGAAAATTGCAGTGGCCAGATCATAAATAATCATCTATAGGGAAGTTTAAATAACAGCAGAATATGCCATCCGTAATCGCAATGATTTTGCAGGATTCAAAGAAATAAAATCATAATAATCTGCGTCTATAAAAAAAGAGATACAAATCAATGCACCTCTTTTAATTACTCATTGTTAATTATTCATTACTAATTGAGAGTTCGCACCCCCTTGTCAGCCCTGATTTTAGCGATAGGCACAATTACCTTTCTACCATTCGACTTTTCTACTATTCCACTATTCATTCGACTGTCTCAAGTTCAATCTCCAGCACATTGGTTTCTCCCAGTCTATGAATCAGATCCAGGCTGATGCTTTTGTAGGTAACCGCTTCCACTTTTACGGTATAAGTACCAGGCTCCAGTTTTTTGATTCGAAAACCTCCCTTTTTCCCTTTTACCTCATGATCCAAATCGATGGATTCGATAATCACGTGAGCTTGTGGAACGGGTAATTTGGTGCTCTTGTCCAAAATGGAACCTTTTACAGCCAGAGTGCTAGAGTTGGGCTTCTCAATTTCCGAGGCTTCCACATAGGTATGATAGAAATCGGGTTCCGCATCCTCAAACATCGATTCCATCACCTTGTCCAACCTTTCCTGAATGATGTGCAGACCATCTGCATGAGCCTCACTTAGGTCTTGTTGGGCAATTTTCTGTTTGCCAATCAAAACCTTTGGCCTTGGAGCCAAGGCTTCGTAGTTGGTAAATAGGGTTTTCAGATCTTCCAAATCCTGGCTTGCAAGGCCAGTTTCACTGATGGTTTCACCCAATTTTTCCAGGTATTGAATACTATATTCACATCTACTAATCAACTTTTCATCCGAAAGTCGATTCAAACTGCCTTCACTGCCTTTAAAATTTGGCAATTCTGCTGTGATCTCATTTTTGATACAATAGTTGTATATCAACATATTGCATTTGGAGAGATGCTTGGCCAATTGATTTTTTACATTCCTTTTGCTTAGGGTAGAGCCCGAATAATCCTGAGTGAGGATTTCCCAGGACAGTTCAAACTTGTTGAAGCTGGCAAAGAGGGCATCAAAGATTTCCTTCAGAACAGGGATGGCATCAATTTTTGCCTGGTTTGCGCTATAGAAGTCCTCAAGTCTTCTTTTCATTTCACGATAAGTAAAAAAAATTCTTTTCATTGTTAGAGTAGTTTTTAATGACAAGTGCTGCATGGGCAGGAACATGTCAGATGAAAAATAATTGGTATGTACAAGTGGTATTTTAGACGATTACAAGTTCGTCAAGTAGGCTATCATTGGATAGTTGAGAGAGTTGGTGGTTTAAAGCAACAGTTATATAGACTTCTGTGCTAATCCCACAATTTTTTGTGTCGAAAACAGCTTGCTCTGTATTCCAAACAGATGCTTTTATATCGTCACTGAACTTTTCTGTGTCATAAACAGGGTCAGCAGTGTAATCCCCAGAATTTTTTGAATCGCAAACGTCTTGCTCTGTATCATCAACAAACATTTTGTATCGTCCCCACACTTTTCTGTGTCATAAACCGAGGTTGCTGTGCCATCCCCGTAACTTTTTGTGTCGTAAACATCTTGCTCTGTATGGTCAGCATACACCATTTGTATCATCCCCACACTTTTCTGTGTCATAAACCAAGGCTGCCGTATCACCCCTGCAACTTTTTGTATCCTCAACGTCTTGCTCTGTATCGTAAACCAATATGCTTTGTATCATTCCCGAATCTTTCTGTATTACAAACACAGGCTTTCATCTTGCTCTCGGGCACTTCTCTAGCATTAACAGCAGCATTTCAATCTCTTGCAGTAATTTTATATATTGGATACATTAAAATTTATTTGTTCATTTAGGGAGACTTTATTTTAATCCGGTGACTTACTGTTTGTCTACAAATTCTTCCATTTATACTACTTGTATGCATGAAAAAATCAATAAGCCACCGGATACTTTTAGTTTCTTTCAATGGGTGATCTTATAGATCTGCCTGTTTCAAGCAATAAGTTTACGCTATACATCATACTTATTTATAAATTACAACAACTGCAAAGTACAATACAAGCGGAAATATATGTTCGTGAGATATATTTAGGCTCATTTAAAGAACCTTATAAATAGAATATCGGTATCCCGATTAATTTGTAGACAATATAAAGGTAAACAAAATAAATTGATAAGAGCAAAAAAAAATATTGGATAATTGAAATAAATTTTAAAATAACTTAAACCATTGGAGAAAAATCAATGATACATAAGGCATTCAAAAGGGATGACAAACAAAAGCTCGTAGAAATACTAAGACATTTATAATTGTTGTAGAAATACACTTCATCAGCACAAATCATATCCATCCTCAACATTTGCGTCTAAACCTTTGAACTCTTCGTAAATCTCCTTCCTTTATCCTTTATCCTTTATCCTTGGGATTTTTCTTCCGTCGCATGTGAACGATCTTCATTAATCAAGGGCATGTAGTTGCAACGATATTTGCATGAACCATATACCTTGGGCTACATTCGCTTTGCTCCTTTACCCAAGGCTATAAAGATTACGCCTCTCTGGGGCTTTATTTACCAATGATTAATGACCAATGACCATACCTTTTCTCGGTGACTGTCCAAAAAGCTTTCGGGATTAGCCTATGTACACTCTTCAAGACTTTTCTAGACCATTTGACTGTATATTCTAAAGAAAATAAGAACGTAGTTCCAAACTCCCTCTCCTTGAGGAGAGGGTTGGGGTGAGGTAGTTGTAAGAAAAGAGGCACAAACCAATGCATTGCATGTAACTGTTCATTACTCATTGTTAAAATGACCAATTGCAGGCTAGAAATTACTCCCATCCGGGATTGGAGTGACAACTGGTTCGATCTGCTTGCTGGAAGCTGAATGTTGTCATTTGTGTTCATCTGTGGACAAAACTTATCCGCGAAAATCATATCCATCCTCAACATTTGCGTCTAAACCTTTGAACTCTTCGTAAATCTCCTTCCTTTATCCTTTATCCTTTATCCTTTATCCTTGGGATTTGTGCTTTGGAATTTGGGATTTAAATAGAGAGATCGCTCTCCCGACCATTCGGGATCGGGATGACTGCCTTGAGTAATTAACAATGAACATTACTGTTTTGAAACCATACGGTTCTTTACGAAACAGCTTCATTTGAGTTCATCTGTAGACAAAACTTATCTGCGAAAATCATATCTATCATCAAGATCTGCCTTTAATCCTTTGTGTCCTTGGTGAATTCCCTTGGTTTGCCTTTGTGGTTAAAATTTACAATCCGTAGCGATCCATTTGTGTTCTTTTTTATTTGTGGAGAATCATTGGAAAAGAATAAAGCCCCAAAGATAAATTCCTTGAGGCTTTTATTATTGAATATTTATTTCTTTAGAAACAAAAATCCAAAACTTTAGCGGCATTTTCCTGGTCACCATTCTCTAAAAGATCCTGGGCCATTTTAATCAATTGATTGTCTGCCGCCCCATTTTTAATAGCTTCCGCTATTTCCTTTGGCAAGTTTTCCATTGTAGTAAGTGTTTTAAAAAAGTAGTGTCACACAAATGTATGAAAATAATTTGTACTGTCAAGCTGTCAAATGTGTCAACTTATATTTTTAATGGTAAAATTAGGTCATTTTATTATCGAAAACGTTTGATTCGTCTAAAGGCAGTCGAACAGTCAAACAGTCGAAAAGTCTAACAGTCTAAGAGTTTGGGAAATTCATTGCTGTTTCCATAGCCACTTGGCTTTAGCCTACTCCCAAAACCTAAGGGATCATTCGGGATCGGGATGACTGCAACTTTCTCCTTTCCACTATTCCACTTTTCTACCATTCTACCTTTCTCCTTTTTGTATTTTCTTTCGTCGCATGTGAACGATCTTCATTAATAAAGGGTATGTAGTTGCGACGATATTTGCATGAACCACATACCTTGGGCTACATTCGCTTTGCTTATTTACCCAAGGCTATAAAGATTATGCCCCTCTGGGGCTATATTTACTAATGATTAATAGCCAATTGCTGTTAAACCTGCCTGCTGTAAGCTGAATACTTTTCTGTAGAGTCACATGGTCACACAGTCAAATTGTCCTACAAAGTCAAGCATTCCTATTTTTACGTCATCCTTTAAACTTTCTCCTTTCTCCTTTTGATTTTCTACCTTTCTATCCTTCCACTATTTCTACTTTTCTATGGCACAATGTTTTCAATATTCGACAATTAGACCATTCGACAGTTAGACTGTTTGACTGTTCGACATTTAGACTATTTGACTGTTAGTCTATTTGACCATTCGATCCTGCAAAAAAAGAGACACAGCCCTATGTACTTCTTGTAATTATTCATTGCTCATTATTAATTACCAATTGTCATTTCCACTTTTTGCCTTTTTATTATCAAAACTTAAGATTAATATGTTATATTTATGCTTTGATTGGGATAAGCCCCCTTTAAGTTCTTATTCGTAATCAACTCAATTAATACAACTTAAACCCCTTCAAATAAAGTTTAACAATGAAGAAACATCGTATTCTTATCGTTGATGACATTCCCGAAAACATAAAAGTTTTAAAAGCAATCCTTTCCGATTCTTCTTATGAAATTCAGTATGCACTGAATGGTAAAGATGCTTTGATGCTTTGTGTGGCGGATAGTTTTGATTTGATATTGTTGGATATCATGATGCCAGAAATGGATGGATATGAAGTTTGCAAGTATCTGAAGTCAAAAGATAAAACCAAGGATATTCCGATTATTTATCTTACTGCCAAGGTGGACAGCGAGGACATTGTTAAAGGATTTGAAACTGGAGCGCAGGATTATGTCACGAAACCCTTTAATCCTCAAGAGTTGATTGCCCGTGTAAATACACATCTCGAATTGAAGCATAAAAATGAATCCTTAAAGTTCATGAATTTGCAATTGGAAGAGCGAGTGGCTGCTCGTACCATGGAGTTACAGGATACGAATAATGAATTAAAAGAGGCAAACCTTCAGTTGTCAAAATTGGAGGATGCCAAGAACGACTTTCTTTCTTTAATGTCAACCGAATTGCGCGAACCATTAAATGGCATCGTGGGTTTTGCGGATATGTTGGAGTTCTCGATCAAGAATAAAACCAACTTAAAATATGTTCGCTTCATCAAACAAGCGGTTGAAAAGTTGATTGGCGTATCAGATATTGCCTTATTGCTTTCTGCCTTACGATTCGAGCGTTATGAAATGAAAGTACAAGGCCTGCCTGTATATGAAATCGTAAAAACGAGTGCTGATAAACTGAAAGGGCTGATTACAGAACGCAAAATCAAATTGAAGATTGATATACCAAAAAACTACATCATTCGTGGTGACGAGCGTTTACTGTTGGTTTGTATGGAGAAAATCATTGAGAATGCAATTACAAATACTCCATCGCGTTCCGAAGTGTATGTAGGAGCCGAATTAATGGGGCAAAAAATTAAAATATTTGTAAAAGATGCGGGAACGCATTTTGTTGAAGGAGAGATGAATTATACCTTCCGATTCTTTGATTTAGAAAAAAACGAGCGTACCGAAGAATTCAAAAGATTTTCACCGGGTTTGGTAGCCGTTAAATTGGTAATGGATCTTCACAAGGCCAAAGTAGATGTTGAAAACCTGAAAGAGGGTGGGGTTTGTGTTTCATTTCTACTTCCGGAATATTAAAAGCAAGAAAGTAAAATTGTAGAAAGGTAGAATAGTTAAGGCCGTTGTTGAAGTTTCTTAATTAGATTCTGTATGCTACCTGAGATCTTCATGCCTGTTTCTCTTAGATCTCTTGCTTCGTTTTGAGTTATATAATTAAGGTCTTCTGCTACGTATAACATACTTCTTACTTCAGCACAAGACGATTTAGCAATCCGAAGGAATTGAACAAATTCTTTATTTGAATATCGTTCAAATCCTTCAGCTATATTATTCATCACAGAAACAGAAGCTCGTTGAATTTGATCCTTGAATCCATAATCTTTTTGTGAATTGAAAGAATTGTAGATTAGTTTTACAAAAACTCTGGATTCTTGCCAGATTATTAAGTCCTCAAAGCGATTAATATTTGCCATACTTGCATATAAAATTTACCTTTCTACTATTCTACTATTCTACTATTCTACTATTCTACTATTCTACTATTCTACTATTCTGTTTAAATCTTCTTCAAAACCAACTTTGCCTTATCGGCTCTAACTACTGATTTTTTATAATTTCTTAAGTCATCATATCGCTCTGCTGGCAAGTCAAATTTTTTGTATTCCACTTTTCGGATGTAAATCACTTTGTTGCCATCTTGTTTCACTTCACTATAGTAGTTGCCAAAATCCGATTCAATCACTTTATTTTCAGGAATACTTTCCATTTCATAGCCATCCGGTAGAATGAATTGTATGCTATCGGTATCACAATATTCACGTTTATAGTAGATGTCTGTTTCGCGATTTCTTATTTTCTTAGGAGCTCTACTGGTTCTGTTGATCAAATTAAGAGGAATGAATAAACGATCGCCCGATTTGGAAGCATAGTTTCTGATGTCCAATTCAAGCTTTAAAACCGAACTTGGAATTCTTGTTAATTCTTTCGATACTTCATGGTTCTTGATTTTAAAATCAGGAAGCTCCAAATCACTATAGATTTTCTTTTTCTGATCTTCGGGGCTTAGGTGCGAAAGTCCGGCCAGGTATGAATATTGCAAGCCTCTGCACTCTTCTGTTATGTTTGCAGTAGCTGTCCCATCGGCATTAATAATGATTTCCCCACTTTTGTTTTGGGTATTATCTGCCATTTTATATTCTGGCGTTCGAACCAAATGTCCACCTTTTTCATTAATGGCTAGTACGGTTCTGTCGTCGGTACTCGAACTTAAGAATCCACACGGACTGAATTTATTGGTACATTCCAGCCAAACGGTATCCTTTTGTAAGGGTACCATTAATATGATGTGGTTTCCAAAGTTTTTAACGAAAGTAGTATCAAGATCGCGTTGTTTATTCGCCGATGTGATAATGGTGTAGTAGGATGGGATATCAATTACCTTGAGAAGGGTCTTCATGTAATTCGATAAAGCCTTACAATCGCCGTAAGACTTATCCTGTACATCTTGTGCAGGAAATGGTTGTTGACTACCAATACCAACTTGAATGCTAACATAGCGGGTTTTGTTTTGTAAGTATTCATAAAGGGTTTTCACCTTCTCAAAATCCGTCTTACAATCTTTTACCATTTCTTTTACTTCAGCAATGGTATTTTCATCCAAAACATCTCTACCATGATTTAGTTTAGAGAACCATTTTGCCAATTCGTTCCATGAGCTGGTATTCCCATCAATTTTGTCGTATTGAAATTTTGTAGGAGCACAAATTAACAGTGGTCCTCGAATTGAGTAAGGCGAAGCATAGGGTTCATACTTGTATGCTTTTAGATTACTTGCTTTCCAGCATAGTGATGTTTTATTTTTGATATTTGTTTTTTCGGGTTCAATGACTGCACCGTAAAGCTTGTGTTTGAAGCAAGATGGATCACTGGTTATAATTTTATAGGTACTTGCTTGAACCGAACATCTGTAACCATCATAAGGATACCAACCAGCAATGCTTGTGTATTCGTTTAATGTTTGATTGTATGAATATACAATTGTATATGGATAATTTTTTTGAACGGCTTCATATTGTTTTACCCTGTTATCAGAAAACATCGATTCACCTGAGGCACTATAGTCATTTATTTCTGAGGATTTTACTTTTTCGATTAAATTCCCTTCTGCATCATATATTGCAATTTGCAAATTGCTTAAAGGCATTGATTTGTCATAGGATGCAACAATTTCAGCATATTCATCGCCAGATTCATTCAGGATGGTTATGGCTCTGTTGTAGGAGTATTTTAAATTATAGATCGAATTGATTTCAACAGTTGTCTCGTCAAATCTAATTACAGCATCAGCATTCTCTTTTAGTTCTTCTGGTATTTCACTTACAGGGAAAACAGGCGATTTTTTTGCGGATAGTTGATTTGTACATAGAAATGTCAACAGCAACAAATAAATGTATCGGACTTTCATAGGTATTGCTTAAGATTTTAAAAAATTGCATAAATTAACAATGAACGGCAAGCAAAGATCAATGGTTAATTTTTGTGGAAGAAATAAACTATTGTCAATCTTCTCTTAAAATAGATCGTCGATAAACGATTTGTACTTCATTAATTCTTTGCTCTACTGTTCATCATTTCATTAATAATTCATCCATTATAATTATTAACGGTATATCTTACATTCGTTTAAGAACCAACATTTCTGCATGCTTGGCTACAATTAAGTTGTAAAATTCTTTTAGGTTAGGATATTCATTAAACAAGAATGTGCGCTTGTTGATTTTAAATCTACTAACCACCATAATTTTATTGCCATTCTGATTTGCAGAATACATGAATTGACCTGATTTTTCAGGAAGGTTGATTCTTGCAGGAGCAGGCTTGCTCTCTAGTGTATATCCTTCAGGAACGGTAAGTTCAAGCATAAAAGTTCTGTCGATAGGATAAGTGAAATCAACAGGATATTTTCTTTCTTCCAGGGTGAAAGGATTTTCCTCAATTTTATTCACGATAAATGGATTAAAATAGATAAGGTCATTTACGCTTTCAAGCTCTTCGGTCATTTCGACTTCCATTTTTGAAACAACACTTTTTTCTACTTCTTTAAGGTTTTTGATTTCAACACTTTCTACATCGATAAGCTTATAAGCTTCATCCATGGTTTCAACAAGTTCTTCTTCACTTTTATCTTGAATGGCATCTCTAAATTGTAAAGCTGTAAATCCATTTAGCGAAAAATCCAGCTTGCCTGAAACCACGCCATCTTCATCAAGTTTTAGTTTTGCAATGGTTGCTGATTTTGAAATGCTACTTGACTTGATATCTACAAAGTAAGATCCCTGGCTACTAATCAATCTTCCTTTGTCATTGATACAACGCTCAGGAAGAAGATTACATGGGCAATTGGGATCCGTAGCATCCAGATAAATTCTATTTTCCCCAACTTTACAACTTGCGATTACATAGTTGAATTGGGATTGACTAGGAGAGAATAAACTCAATAAACCATTACTTCTGGTACTTAAAACCACAGGATCTGCTTTAATGCCTAATTTATTTAGTAGAACCACTAGCATTAAATTGATATCAGCAACATTTCCCTTTTTCTCTTTGAATGCAGCGCGTAATGTAGAAGTCGTGAATTTTCCATAATAATCATCCCACTTCATATTAGATTTAATGTAATTGAATGCAGCCAGAATCTTATCTTCATCCGTTTCTGTTTTGCTAGTAATTTCAGCAACCACATCTTTTAAAAATCCACCTGATTTTAACTGTTGACCAAAATATTGGCTTTCCATTAGGGTTTTATTAATCTTATCCCAATTCCCGGTTAAATTTTTGTAAACGCCGTAACTGTTTTTGGTTCCGGCAATTTCAAATTCAATGGCAGACATGTAATTTTTGCTAGAAGTGGTAAAAGGTTCTTTTTTAAAAGCAGGTACATCTTTAATGGCGAATCGATATTGGTCTATGGTAAAAGTTTTACCACTGTTAAAAGTTCCATTCCCATAATTGTGCTCGTTAATATCAAAGCTTAAATATCCTTTTGCATTTCTTTTATAATCAAAGTATTCAGGAACATTAACTCTAAATTCACTCCAAATGGTTGGAATACTGCGTTGAAAATACCAGGGACCTATATTCCAAGGAATATCGGAAGTGATTGAATACATGAATTCAACGACTGATCCTGGTTTAACATTTTCACAAGCCAGTTTATAGGTGTAAATATCATCAGAGGATTTCTCAAGAATTCTGTCTTTGCCACTAACTTTTGTTTTTACAACTTTTCCATTTTCTAAATTGTAGGTACACGCTTTAACTGTTCCCACATTAGATCGTGTTTTATCAAAAGAAAATTCAAGATCAGCGTAATCAAGACCTTCATCTTTTAATATTTTTATCCTGATGATTCTTGTGTAATTGTATTGGAAATCTCCAGTGGTTGTCATGTATGGAATTTCGCTTACTCCATAATCACACAAGTAAACAGCTACGGCAGTAGTGTCTTTTTCATATGTTTGCATTTTTAGCTCATCATTACTTACTTTTCCGAATTTAATTGGAGCTTTAGCCGCAAAACTAAAATTACTAATAAAAAGAATTGTTAATCCAAGAACAAGAGTTCTAAGAATAGTAAAGTTTTTCATAGATAAATAGGATTAGTTTACAATTCGGATAATATAGTAAACTAAAATTTAAGAATGAATATATATTAAGCTAAGTTGTATAAGTTGCAATTAAAGTGCTCTGCAAAATAGTATCTGATAAATGGTCAAGTTCCTTTTGGCATAATATTCTAATATTTAGAGCTGCTATTTGCAATTACAGTGCGACAAAAAGTATTTCTTAAGGTTTTTTTCTTTTAGGAATTGAAGAACCTTTTTACCGTAGGTAGTAAAGTAACAATGATCTTTAAGGAACTCAAGATTCTTATCGCACCAATATTGTTTCGGTATTTCGGTTGAGGTAACCGTTTCCAGTTCCTTTAGTAAAGAAAAGCTTCTGGATTCATAATCATCTAAGCTGAGGTGATACATATCAGCATCGCAAAGAATTTTTTCAAGTTCATTTGCAGGTTGAGGAGGGTAGTGCGTAGCTAATATACAGTTGATAACCTTATTAATCTTGGAAGCAGGATAATGAATTTTGCTCAAGAATTCTTTTGCAATTTTAGTTCCGGCCTTTTCATGGCCAAAGTAAGTAACAGCATGACCTGAATCGTGAAACCATGCAGCAATAATTACAATTTCAGTATCACTTGTTGAAAGACCTGAATTTTTTGCAATTTCCTTACATGCTTCTACCACCTCTTTGGTATGCTTTAGGTTGTGGTAGCATAGGTTTTCGGGCAAGTCACATAACAAATCTGTGACAAATTCTTCAACTTTTAATATGTAGTATTTGCTGTCGTACATTTATTGCTTAATTCTGTAGCTAAGTAAGTTATGAATAGGCAGACAAAAAAATGTTTTCTATTAAAAGATGTTATTCTTTGTTAATTCGAAAAAAAACTTGGTTCTATTGGTTGAAACGACATTTCTTGAGTTTTGTTTTATAAATCTTGAACTATTTCGTTTAAGAATCGGTTCAGCGGATACAGTGCTTTGAAGGAATTGTCAATTTCTTTAACAAATTGATCAGAATTGACCGTTTGATCATCAATCATCTTAGAAACCGCATAGTGTTTGTAATTGAGTAAGTCGATATGTTCAAAGTCTTTTGGAAATCCTTTTGGAGCTGTTTTTAGTTTTTCTCCATACAATTCTGGAAAATGTTTTTTAAACTCTGCATTCTCAATGATTTCTTTAAATTCTTCAGGGTGATGAAAGATTTCATTTCGGATGGCTTTTAAAACATTTGAGGCAGGCATATAGCATCCACCACCAAGGAAACATTGTTCCGGTTCTATGTGTATATAATAGCCACCATAGCGACTTTTTCTTCCGTTTTGGGCAATAAAAGCTCCAAAGTTCGTTTTGTAAGGCCTTTTATCTTCCGAAAAACGAACATCTCTGAATATCCTAAACAGGCAATCTTTTGCGTTTGAACCAGAAACACTTGGATCAAAAGTTTTGATTTGCTCTATACTTAATTCAACGAAAAGTTGAAAATCCTTTTTTGCGGTTTCATACATTTTTTTGTTGGCATGAAACCAATCTCTGTTGTTATTCTCTCTGAGCTCTAATAGAAAATCAAATACAGATTTGTTAAGCATTTTAATACGATTTAGAATGTAATTACTTTATAGTCTTTTTGTAAATATTGAGTTAATGGTTTTCCCATGTATTTTACCTCAATACCAATTTCAGAGAGTTTATCCGAAACCTTATACATATCAGCACAAGCCTTGCAAGCATATACTTTTATTCCTACTTCTTTCATTTTTTTAATGTATTCTTGAAGATCGGTGTCTTCACTAAGAAGTTTCGACGATGGCCCCCAAATTATAAAATTTATTTCGTCCCACCATCCAAATTTTGCAGCATTATAGGCATACATGAAAACCATTTTTTCAGCTACTTCTTTATCAGCACTTGTCCAAACTACTGCAAGTTTATTGTTTTGATTCATTTTAATGTTAGAAGATTGAGAAAGATTATTTTTTGCACTACAATTTACCAACGAATTTGTACTGAAAAAAACTGTCAAAACGAAAACTAATAAAATCTTATTCATGGATGATTAAATTTATTTAATAAATCAAAAAAAAACGTTTAAATAAAAAAAAGTATTCTTTAAAAATGTGTTGATTAATTAAATAGGAAAATAGTCATTATATGGATTAATTAAAAATACTTATCAAAAAAGTATAACTTATTTATGAAACTTTCCGTTATAAGGGTGAATAATAAGTATTTTTAATATAAAAATTAAATGTGGAAGTTAGTTCGAACATTGGTTTTTCTTATTTTAATTATTCCAGTAATTTCATGGGTTTCATGGAAACTGGAAAAAAAGAGACCCATAAATTTACTTGTAATTGATAAGACAACTCCGGAAAAGGATTTCTCGGAACACTTGTCTTTTTTCTGGGTAGCCAACCAAAGTAAGTGGGTTAAGCCAAATAGAGAAGAGTATGATTATGCGAAAGATTTTCTAGGCTTTCATCCTGATGAAAAGGGCCAATATGTAATAAAGGACTTAAAGGTATATGGCAAGGAAAGTAGTGCAAAGCTAGCTGATTCATTAGATGTAGTATTTTTTGCAGATACATATGGTATTTACAATTCCAACTGGAAAGATCATCCTGATTATGGCAAAGATACCATCTCACTTTTTTACGGCGGGCTGCAGGCGGAAGAATTTAATCTGCTTCGTGAATTAAAAAGAAAAGGAAAAACAATAATCGCTGAATTTAATCTCTATGCTTCTCCTACATCTCCAGTAATCCGAAAGCAAACCGAACAGCTATTGGGAATTAAATGGAGTGGTTGGGTCGGAAAATATTATCAAACTTTGGATACATTGATGGATCCGGAGATTCCTAAGTGGATACCTGATTTATATCGTAAGAACTATAATTCAGAATATCATTTTCGAAAAGGAGGAATTGTTTTAGTAAAAAACAGGGAGCAGATTATCATTTTGGAACAGGATGTACACCTGAATGAAAGATTTCCAATTCTAAGATCTTCCTTAAGTACTCAATTGGAGTACAATGTGCCAGAGGAAGTTTACTATCCATTTTGGTTTGATATTCATGAAACAGATGACCGAAATCATGTGCTGGCAAATTTTGAGATTGACGTGAATAAAAAAGGGAAACATTTATTAGATTCTTTAAAAGTACCAAATAAGTTTCCAGCAATTATTGAACATGATGAGGATTATAGATTCCTTTATTTTGCTTGTGATTTCTCAGATAACAAAATGGGGATTTATTCCTCCTATTTCCGAGGAATTGAAAATATCAGTAGTGCTTTTTACAGCCCGTATCAAATTAAAGATAGAAAAATGTTCTTTTGGAAATATTATCGACCATTTATGTCGACGGTAATGGATAGTATTAGTGAAAGGCAGGAACGCAAAAAGAAATATTTGGATTGAAATTCTTATAGGATATAACTGAATAAATTGAATATGATTAAACTTTTATCTCTCTCATTAGTGATTTCTTTTACTTGGATGTGTTCAATAAATTTGAATGCTCAGGAAATTGATACGCTTAATTCAAAGAATTTTATTACTGAGTTTAAGGAAGCACAAAGGCTTGCATTTGATGGAAATAGATCAGAGGCAAGAAGTATTTGTTATAAGATACTTAAAGGTCAGCCAAACTTTTATGATGCCAGAATTCTAATAGGAAGAACATTTGCATGGGATAAAAGTTATGCTGAGGCAAGAAAAGAATTGCAATTGGTTCTGGATAAAGATTACGATAATAAAGATGCAATATCTGCATTGATTGATTTGGAAAAGTGGTCTGGAGAGCTTGCTAAAGCATTGTTTTATTGTGAATACGGACAATCTTTTTATCCCAGAGAGGAAGATCTCTTAATCAAGAAAATTAAAATTCAGCAAGAAATGGGTTTGGATGCTAAATCTTTGCAAACCATAAATGAGCTGTTGGAAATTAATCTTGGAAATGCTGAGGGAATCAAACTTTTTAAGGCTTACAAATCTGCTACAAGGAAGTATTCGTTAATTGTGAAGCATGATTTTGAGCACTTTGAAGAGCCATATGTGCGAAGGTGGCATGTCAGTTCATTTCAAGTTTCAAGAAGAAATTCCTGGGGAAGTTTAATTGGAAAAGTAAATGTAGGAGATTTGGTAAAGGAAGGAGAAGGCTTGTGGTCCAATGAAATTTCCAAGCAGTTTGAAATAGATGCTTATCCACGTATTTCAGCAAGCAATTACATGTACCTGAACTATGGATACTCTCCAGATAATTTATTTCCTGAACATAGAGCTGGAGCTGAATTTTATCAGAAATTACCTGCGAAGTTTGAAGCATCAGCGGGCGTCCGTTTTTTAAGATTTGATGGAAGTGCTGGCCACAAAAATGTGTACATCTACACAGGTTCGGTTGGAAAGTACTACAGAAATTATTGGTTCTCATTGCGTGGATATTTTACTCCAAAGGATAGTGATGTTTCAAGATCCGTGTTCTTTATTACAAGGAGATATTTGCGAGATGCCAAGCAATATATTGGATTGGAGTTGGGAACTGGAACATCTCCGGATGAAGCAAGAGGAAATGTGTCGAATTTTGACACTTATAAATATGATAGCTGGAAAGTTCGATTGGCATATCAAGATCAGTTAATTGATAAAAGATTAACCTATTTGTTGCGTGCCGGTTACGAAAGAGAGGAATATGAAGTAAATGAAAAAAGACGCATACTTACTTTCTCAGTGAAATTGTCGTATCAACTGTAAATGAAAATGATGAAGTCTGTACTCATATTGTTGTGCTGTGTTGTTGTAAGTTCTGGTGTATTTGGTTCAAATAATCAGGACAAGAATAAGAGTGTGGCTGGAGGTGAAATATTTGGAAGTGAAAAAATTCATGAGATAAGAATTAACTTTTTGCAATGTTCTGCATGGGATTCATTGGTCAATCATAAAGAT
Organism: Marinifilum sp. D714; assembly: GCF_030851345.1. GTDB lineage: Bacteria > Bacteroidota > Bacteroidia > Bacteroidales > Marinifilaceae > Marinifilum. The sequence goes on along the minus strand of NZ_JALPNU010000016.1, from coordinate 30,651 downwards.
ATTCGTGACTCTTTAAATTTGAATAGGTATTTGCAGGGAAATGTAGAGGTGAATGGAAAGAAACTTTTTGCCTGTGGAGTAAGAATAAAAGGAGAGTCGTCATATGATTTCTATCCAGGAAGGAAGAAATCTTTGAAAATAAATTTTGGGAAGTACATTAAAAAGCAAAAGCTAGATGGTTTAAAAACCATTAATCTGAATAATGCTTTTAAGGATCCCACTTTTATGAGAGAAAAAATATACCTGGATTTTATGAGATCGGAGGGATTGCCTGTTCCAAGATCTACTTACGCAAATGTATATGTAAATGACGAGCTGTTTGGTTTGTATGTGTTGGTTGAAGAAATCAATAAAGGTTTTGTAAAAAGAAATTTTGGGAACAAGAATGGTGCATTTTTTAAAGGAGAGCCCAATGCAAGTTTGCTTTACATAGGCGATAATCAGTTGGATTACGAACGATCTTATAAGATAAAATCAAAGGATAGAAAAGACTATCAGGTATTGATGGATTTTATTAAAACGCTTGATGGCTGTGTTAAAATGGATCAGAATGCTTTAAAATATCTAGAAGAGGTTTTTGATGTTTATGAATGCTTAAAAGTATTTGCAATAACCAGCTTGTTTATGAATGTTGATGCTATGAATTTGTTACATCGTCATAATTACTATTTGTATAAGAGTACTTTAGATCATCAGTTTAAATGGATTCCTTATGATGGAAATTATGCATTTTGTGCATTTAGTTCAAAGTTTACGATGCATGAGGCGGAGAATTTAAGTGTTTATTTTATGAATGACAGGTATGAAAACTCCTTGATGAAAACTGTTTTCGGAATTAAAAAATACCGTGAATTTTATACAAACTATATAAAGGAGTTACTGAATGAAAAGTTTACAACAGATTATTTAGAGCCTAAAATTGATAGGCTTTCCATTGCGCTTAGAAAGCATGTTTATCAGGATACAATGAAAATGTATAGCAATTCAGAATTCGAGAAGAATCTGATGATACATTTGGGAGATGAGTTGGATCCGGGAGCATTCATTCCAGGGTTAAAGACTTTCGCAAAAAAGAGAGTCCAAGCTGTACGAAGAGAACTAAATATTAAAAGAAAGAACAGAAATTAGAGTGTTATTATTGGATCAGCATATTATTCTATTTGACTTTCAGGAATTGGTGAGTTCAACTCCAGATCTCTTGTTTATTGTCTTCGATTTTGTAGGTAATATAATCGATCGGATACAGGCTGTGATCAATTATTTTTTTGAGAGATTGCCATATAATGCATTGAATCGGTTGATTGTATACATGATACTGGTCTTTTTTGTGTCGTTGATTGTATTGTTGCCAACAATTATAATCTCAAAATTATACTTGGCTTATCAAAAGACAAGATACAATCAAATTCATGTAAAATATTCTCAGGCTATTATAGCTTACTTAATAGGAAATAAAGAAGCCAATGAAATCTGTAATAGGAATAAGCTAAAATCAAGCCGCTTCCATCGGAATGTAATGATTGGTGTTTTGATGGCAATTGATAAAGCTGAAAACAAGACTGTGAGTGATAAGATAAGAGCTGTGTATCTGGATTTAGAATTAAATCAAGAATCAATTCGAAAGCTGGATAAGTTTTCTTGGAACAAAAAGATTTTCGGAATTCGAGAATTAAGTCATATGAGAGTTAAGTCCGAGAATCAGAAAATTATTTCTTTTCAGCAGAAAAACAATGATGTATTGAGGATAGAATCACAAATGGGATTAATGAAACTCTTGCCCTTTGTTCCTTTTGCATTTTTGGATTCGCAGGAGAAGCCTTTTACGGTTTGGGAGCAAATTAATGTATTTGATTTGATACGAAAAAACAGGATTGAAATTCCTGAGTTTCATTTGTGGTTGGATCATTGGAATGATTCGGTAGTAATGTTCTGTTTGGATATGATTAGAGTATTGAAACAAAAGCAAGCCGCACCAAAGGTTTTAGAATTGATAAATCATGATAATGACTTTGTAAAGGGAAAAGTGATTAAAACATTAATTGATCTGGAAAGTTATGAGGCAATTGCAAAGCTTAAGGAAATGTATCATTTGGAAGAGTTGCCAAATCAATTAAATATTCTTAGATCCATTGGACAGTTAAAAATGGAATCGGAAATAAACTTTTTGGAAGATAAACTGAAAAGCGATGAATTTAAGATTAGGATGGAGGCATGTAAATCAATTGCAAAAATTGGAGAAATAGGTGTAGCCAGACTTAATGTTTTATTTGTAAATGCTGATGAAGAATTACAAGGGATAATCAACCACGTATTAGATCCTAGAATATGAATTACGACGAGTTAATAAGGTTTATTAGTTATTTTTTGGATAAGATATTTATATCTTATGCATTCTTATTGATATTTAGTTATACAGCACTGAGTATTGTGTCGGGTATTGCCTTAAATTACTATCTAAAAAAGAATAGTTTTGTCGATTATAGTGTGATTCTTGATTCTCCTCTTGCTCCTTCGGTTTCAGTTTTGGTTCCTGCCTTTAACGAAGCAAAAACAATAGTTGATAATGTAGAGTCTATTTATACAATACATTACAATAACTTCGATGTAATTGTTGTAAATGATGGAAGCACGGATACCACTTTTGAAGAGTTAAAAGAAGCATTCAAGTTAGAGCGAGTTAATTTTGCAATCAATCATGAGATAGAAACAAAAGGGGTTCGAGGAGTTTACAAGTCGAAGCTTGAGACTTATTCAAATTTAATAGTTGTTGATAAAGAGAATGGAGGAAAGGCCGATGCTTTAAATGCAGCGATTAATGTTTCTGATAAGGATTTATTTATGGCTATAGATGCTGATTCGATTTTGGAACCTGATGCCGTATTAAAGTTGGTAAAACCATTCTTGGAAAGAACAGATAGAAGAGTAATAGCAGCAGGTGGTGTTGTTCGTATTGCAAATTCGTGCGTAATTGAAAATGGTAGAATAGCAGAGGTTTGTGTGCCAAATAATTTGCTCGCCAGAATGCAGGTTTTGGAATATACAAGATCATTTTTAATGGGGCGAATGGCTTGGGCCAAATTAGATGGTTTGATTATTATTTCTGGTGCCATGGGAATGTTCGAACGCGATGTAGTCGTGCAGAGTGGAGGATATGCTCATACTATAGGAGAAGATATGGAGTTGGTGGTGCGAATCCGCCGTTACATGTCGGAGCAAAGAGAAAAGTACAAAATAGAATATGTGCCTGATCCTTTGTGTTGGACTGAGGCTCCTGCAGATGTTTCTACTTTTGGTCGCCAAAGAAGCAGATGGACTAGAGGTACGATAGAAACCTTAACCGATCATTCAAAAATCTTCTTTTCACCGAGGTATGGAGCAATGGGGATGCTTGGATATCCATTTTGGTTTTTGTTTGAATGGTTGGCTCCGTTGGTCGAAGTTTTAGGTATTATCTATGCCATTATTCTTTATTTTACTGGAAATTTAAGCTTGAATTTTATTCTGATTACATTTCTTTTTGTATATACATTTGCCTTGTTTTTTACAACTTGGGCAATACTCTACGAAGAATTAACCTTCCATAGGTACGAAAAGAAAGGAGACGTATTTAGATTATGGATAGCAGCTCTTCTCGAGCCATTTATATTGCACCCAATATCTCTATTTTTCTCCATAAAAGGCAATATTCAATATGCCATGGGAAATCGAAAATGGGGTAAAATGGAACGTAAGGGTTTCAAACACAAGCAAAAATCAAAATCGAAAGTTTAAATGCTGGCCAATAAGAATTGATCTATTCTATTTAATAATTTTTCTGGATTTAAAGGTTTTGAAAAAAAGTCATTACAACCTGCCGATAAAGCTAGTCTTTTATCACTTTCTGATGCGTAGGCAGTTTGCGCAATAATAGGTGTATTCTTGAGATACTTTCTGATTTCTTTAGTAGCGTCCAGTCCATTCATTTCAGGCATCTTAATATCCATTAAAATCAAGTCTGGTTGGTATCCTGATTCGCATAATTTTACAGCCTCTTTGCCATTTTTACTTAAGGTGATGTTTGCACCGGTATTATCTAGCAATTCTTTTAGAAAATTAATGTTTATATCAACATCATCTACAATAAGAATTTCCTTACCACTCCAGGAGAATCTATTTTGTTGATTGTTGTTTTCTATTACTTCTATTTCTTTTTCTTGTATTGGAATATAAAATTGAAATTTAGAACCTTTATTTTGATTAGATTCTAGTTCTAATTTTCCATCCAAAAGTTCAATAATACCTTTTGAAATAGGTAAACCTAGACCAACTCCTCCAAATTGTCTTGTATATACATTTTCTATTTGGCCAAAGCGTTCAAATATAATGGAATGCTTTTCTTTAGGTATTCCTATTCCTGAATCTTCGACAACGAAAAATAATTTTGATTCGCTTAAATGAGTACTAATTCTAATGTATCCTTCTTTTGTGAATTTAAGAGCATTATTGATCAGATTAATTAAAACTTGTTTAATCTTTCCAAGATCAGACTCAATTTTATCCAATTCTTTTGGAACATGATTGATGAATGAAATTTCTAGATTTTCTTTCTGATATTTTGGTTTTTCAATTATAAATAATGTTTCAAGATCATTAAATAGTTTTGAAATGGAAAAAGTGCTTTTTATTACTTTCAATTGATTGACTTCTAAATAGGATATGTCTATTATGTTGTTTATGATTTCCAATAGCTGACACCCATTTTGATTCAAAATATCAATATACTGTTCCTTTTTGGCTTGAGATAGATTTTCTTTTAATAATAATTGACTAAAACCTAATATCCCATTCATGGGAGTTCGGATTTCATGACTCATATTGGCAAGAAATGCTGATTTTAACCGATCACTTTCTTCTGCTTTTTCAAGTGCAGCTTTTAGTTTATTTTCGGCTTGTTTTAGTGGAGAAGTATCTATAAGAAATCCCAAGAATTCATCATTATGAATTTTCACAGCACTAATAAATGCCGGGAATTTTCTATTTTCAACAGACTTAACCATAACTTCTCCTTGAATTTTTCCTGACTCCAAAAGTTGTTTCATCATCTCAACGTTTTTTGCGAGCTGCCACGAAGAGAAAAAATCTTTTATGTAGTAATTAATTTCCTCAGATTCTACAATATCCAAGAGCTTTAGAAAGGCAGGGTTTGCAAACTTTACTTTGGTTTTTTTATCGAATATTACGAGGCCATTTGGAGATTCTTCGATGTAGGTTCTAAGTTTGTATTCGCTTGCGATTAAGGCCTGCTCTATCTCTATTCTTTTGCTAATATCATTCATCAGCCAAATTTCTTTACCATCGAAACGGTAGGCGTGAAATTCAACTTGTTTTATTTTCCCTGATTTCGTAATAATGGATGTGATTGTTGGATTTTTAAAATTCTTTGATTTGTTAGTCTTGTAAATTTGATAATTTATCTCTTTCTGATCTCTGTAAATGGCAGTAAACCAAGAATTAATATCGGGAGTGTCTTCATTGGTATATTCGGTTATTTCAAAGGCTTTTTTATTGGTAAACAAAACATCCCCTTCAACGAGAATAGCTCCGGAAGGTAAGTTTTCAATAACCTCTCTAAAACGTTTTTCAGATTTAATTAATTCCTCATTTTTCAGCCTAATATTAGCAGTTTGTCGGTCAACAGCTTTTTTTAATTGTTTATTGAAAATGTATAGATACAGTGAAATTATTACAACAATCGATATTGTTATAATAGATGTGATTAGTGCCCATTTTAACCATGTTGGAGTTTTAAATTGCTCTTGTTTATAAATAAAACCACTTAAATCATAATTAGTAGAAACCATTCCCATTTGAGCACAAATTCTTGCAATATTATCCAGTCTACCTGGATTAATATGACCAATTTCTACATAATCATTTAAAATTAACTCTTGAATTTGTTTTGCTTCAAATTGAAGGTGCTTTTTACTTTTTTTAACTCCATAGGTATTAATGAGTATATCAATGATTTCATCTTGATTTTTTAAAGCATATTCCCAGCCTTTTTTTGTGGCTCGAATAAATGCATCAACTCGTTTCGGGTTATTTTTAACTTCATTTTCAGTAGTAAATATTCCATCACCGTAAAAGTCAATACCATAGTTTTGAGGGTAAATGATTGTGTAATCTATTCCTTGCTCACTTAAGAAATAAGGTTCGTTAGTTGAGTAGGCATTTAAAACATCTGTTTTACCCGTAATTAAATCATTAATATCATAGGAGGTGGTTAATCTAAGTATATTGTCTAAAGGAATTCCTTCTTTGTAGAAAATAGCTAAGAGTTCAGGATCTCTATATTCGTCCAGAAGCATTACCCGTTTGTTGATAAGGTCATGGGCTGTATTTATCCCTGATTTTTTTAGGCTAAGGAATATTGATGGTGAACTTTGAAAGATAGAGGCTAGAAGAACAACTGGTTTGTTATTAATACGCTCAATAAGGATATCATTTGCACCTACACCATATTCAGCATCGCCCTGCAAAACAATTTCTACTGCGTTAACCGTCCCACCTTCTAAAAGTTCTACATCTAAACCTTCATTCTTATAAAATCCTTTATGTAATGCAGCATAATATCCGGCAAATTGAAATTGGTGATAATATTTTAGCTGTAATCTGATTTTATCAAAGTTCGGAGCTTTTTTGGGGTCGCTGGCTTGAGCATTAACAGCAAGCAAAAAAAAAGCAAAGATTAAGATCAGATTAAAAGAGAGGAATGATATTGGTGATTTGTTCATATTAACAGCATTTAACGTGCTGTCAATAAAGTTACATTTATAGTATGGAGCATCAAAATTTTGAGAAAGAAAAATCCCCGACTTTCAATAGTCGGGGAGGAATGTTATTTCATTGCCCAATTGATGGAGTTGGAATTAACCTGTTCTTTAATAAGTGCTAAATCATAGCTGTTTGGGTTAACTTGAATCATCTCGCCATTTGGCTTGTAGATTTCTATTAGGTTAGCTTCTTCATTTAAACTAACTAGTTTTTGTAATTCTTTATCTCCATCTTTTAGGCTCCAGCTTGAGCTAGTTGGATCGTATACCAATTCAGCATAATTGCCTTTGTTAGGACCTTGTAGTTGTTCGATGTGAAATTTATTTTTTGTAGCTGTTATTCTGTATTTTTTACCGTCTTTTTTCACAATCTGAACATCTTTTTCACCTTCTTTCATTGCTACAGGATTATCTCCAGACCAAAACTCAATGGTATTTAAAACTAATCCATCAACCAGAACAGCAACCTCGTAAACAGGAATTACAACAAATGCAAAAAATACCAATGCATTTGTAAATTTATCTCCTACAGTACCATTCCATTCATGAAGGTTTTTGGTCAAACGAAACGGTCCGTAACAGCCAGTTTGTCCAATACTAAGAGTGAAGAATAGACAAGCTAATAAGAAAACATTAATCTTTTTCATGTTCATCAATTTAATTTATTAATATGTGTTTTTTAAGTTTTTTCTTTCTGCAAAAGAACGTCAAATAAAATTAAATATTGTCATTCATTTTGTTTTTGCTCTCATGAAATTACAAAGTTTTTTTTTATTAAAAAAGATGATGGAAGAATCTTACTTCACATCATCTTTATTGAGAAACGAGTATTTGTTTGGTAATTAATGGTATGCTTTTTCACCGTGTTCGTAAATATCTAAACCTTCTTCTTCAACAATTGCAGGAACTCTAAGACCAATTGATTTGTCTAGCATTTTGAAGAGAATATAAGCAGTTCCTAAAGCCCAGGCTGCAATGCTTACAACACCTAAGGCTTGAATACCAAGTAGTTTAAAACCACCGCCATGTAATAGTCCACCATCAGTGGCAAAAATTCCTACTAAAAGAGTTCCTAATGCTCCATTCACGCCATGTACAGTAATTGCACCTACAGGATCATCAATTTTAAGTTTCTTGTCGACAAACTCAACTGAAAATATAAGAGTAATACCTGCCAAAATACCAATTACAATTGCAGCATGAGGCGTTACAATATCACATCCGGCAGTAATGGCAACAAGTCCCGCCAATGCACCATTTAAAGTTAAGGAAAGTGTAGGGCGTTTATATCTCATCCAGCTTACTGCAAGTGCTGCAAGAGTTCCGCCAGCTGCTGATAAGTTGGTTGTTAAAAAGATATGAGAAATGGCAAGGGTATTATCCGATCCAGAGGCAGCCAGCTGAGAGCCAGCATTAAATCCAAACCATCCGAACCATAGGATAAATACTCCGAGAGCTGCAAAAGTTAAGTTATGTCCTGGTATTGCATTTGCTTTCCCATTGTATTTACCTATACGTGGTCCGATAAGGGCAGCACCTACCAATCCCATCCATGCACCAACTGAATGGACAACACTTGAACCTGCGAAATCGTGGAAGCCAAGATTGCTTAACCAACCGCCACCCCATACCCAGTGCCCGGAAATAGGATAAATAATTGCTGTGGTGATTATACTAAAAAATAGATAGGTTTTAAATTCAGTTCTTTCTGCTACAGCACCTGATACAATTGTTGCTGCCGTGGCTGCAAATACGGTCTGAAACATTAGAAATGAATAGTCAATTTCGGGGCTTGATTCTTCCAGAAAGGGAAGCTTTCCAATGAATCCTCCTATATCAGAACCAAACATTAAGGCGTAGCCAATTAAGAAAAATGAAATTGATCCAACACCAAAATCCAACATGTTCTTCATTAGGATGTTTGCCGTGTTCTTTGCTCTTGTAAAGCCAGCTTCTGCCATTGCAAATCCAGGCTGCATAAACATTACTAAAGCAGCAGAAAGTAGTACCCAAACTACATCTAATGAATGACTCGTTGCTGTAACTGTTGACTGTATTGTGTTTAAACTTAGAGTTTCTTCCATGATAATAATTTAATTTCGTGAATAATTAATGCTAGCTCTATTCTTCATCATATAAGGAGCGATCGCCAGAATCTCCTGTTCTGATTCTATAGGCATCAAGAACTTCATAGATGAAAATTCTTCCATCTCCTATTTCACCTGTAAATGCATTTTCACGAATGCTAACAATACAGCTATCTACAAATTTGTCTCTTACTATAAATGATATCATAGTTCTTTCGATACTACTGGTATCATATTTAACGCCTCGGTATACTCTTTTTTCCACCGATTTTCCTACACCTCTTACATCCCAAAATGTCAGGTAGTCGATGCCTATTTCGTGTAGTCCTTTCTTAACGTCTTCAAATTTAGTTTTGCGAATAATCGCTTCGATCTTTTTCATAAATTTTTCTATTATAAGATTTTAATTTCATTGAGTCTTCTAGTTTGAAACACCGAGGTTCCCCGGATTAAGGAGCCTCGGGTTTCGTATTTAGACCAAGCGTAAATTCGACTGTTGTCGAAAAATTGAAGAAATTGACAGTTTTTGATGTCTTGAATAAAGCAGGTGTGCTTTATCTTCTGAATTCCGAAAATTGATTTTCATGTGGTTAATAATGGTTTTTAATAATAGTTAGCAATTTTAGTTTTTTCTTAAGCAACCCATTCTTAAAAAAGGGGGGTGTATTAAATAATTGTGGTTTTTTAATAAATACACCTGGTATTTTTAGGGGTTGCTTTTGTAAAAGTATTAAAAATATCATACTAACAAATAAAAATGAGGGGTTCTTTTCTCGAAAAGTGCATTTTTTTTTAATTATATCGTTTTCGAAGAGGGGGTGTGTCGAATTATTTTGTTTTTTTAGAGAATATCCCTGTGAAATAATGGGGGTGAGTTTGAAAATAGAGAAATTTGTGTGATGTTGTTTTAGAATAGAATCTATGTTGCTAAATCGTTAACTTTTCAATATTCTTGAAAAAAAGATTTGTCTGAAAAAAAATAAATGCTAATCTTTGCTCCACACAAAAAGAACAAAAATGAAGTTTATTGCATTACATCATCGTCATCATCATTTTACTTACCCGCAGGTGAGCTGACGATGTTATGCCTTATTCTAAAAGATATTTTAACTAACATTATTAATGCCCGCCTGATTCAGGTGGGCATTTTTTTTACCCATAATGGATCAGGAGGTCTCAAAATTTTAAATCATGGGTGAAAAATTAAAAATTGCAGTTCAAAAGTCAGGAAGACTTAAAGAAGATTCTCTTAAAATCCTTAAAGAATGTGGAATTTCCATCGACAATGGAAAAGATCAGTTAAAAGCCAGTGCCTTTAACTTTCCATTGGAAGTTTTGTATCTTAGGAATTCAGATATTCCTCAGTATGTGGAGGATGGAGTGGCTGATATTGCTATTGTAGGTGAAAATGTTGTAATAGAAAAACAAAAAGAACTTGAAATACTACAGAAGCTTGGTTTTTCGAAATGTAGGTTGGCAATGGCATTGCCAAAGGATGTTGAATACAATGGTCTGGAGTATTTTAATGGTAAAAGGATAGCTACATCCTATCCAAATTCTTTACAGCTATTTCTTGATGAGAATAATTTGAATTGCGATATACACGTTATTTCTGGTTCAGTTGAAATAGCTCCTAATATTGGCTTGGCAGATGGGATTTGCGATCTTGTAAGTTCAGGCAGTACTTTATTTAAAAACGGATTACGAGAAGTAGAGCAAATTCTAAAATCAGAAGCTTGTTTGGTTGCCAATAAAAATATGTCTGGTATAAAACAGGCCATTCTGGATAGACTAATGTTCCGATTGAAATCTGTTTTGGCAGCAAAGAACAATAAATATATTCTTTTGAATGCTCCAAATGAGAAGGTCAATGATATCATCGAAGTATTACCTGGAATGAAAAGTCCTACGATTATGCCATTGGCCCAGGAAGGATGGAGTTCTTTACACTCTGTAATTAACGAAAATGACTTTTGGGGAGTGATTGATCAGTTAAAATTGAATGGTGCCGAAGGTATTTTAATCATCCCAATTGAAAAGATGGTACTATAAATTAAACAGGAAAAGACTATTAATCACAGAATATTTAATCATGCAAGTAATAAAATACCCCAATAAAAAAGACTGGAAGGCGATTTTGTCACGTCCTTTGATTGATAATGATGATTTGGAGGATGTTGTAAACCAAATTTTTAATGAGATAAAAACTAGTGGAGATAAGGCTCTGAGAAAATATACCTGGCAGTTTGATAATATTAAAATTGATAAGCTTGAGATTAGCCGGGAGGAAATTGATAAAGCTGAGGAACTGCTAAGTTCGGAATTAAAAGATGCTTTATTGGTTGCTGCCAATAACATTAAAAAGTTTCACGCGGCACAATGTCAGGAAACTGAAATTATCGAAACCACCAAAGGTGTTGAGTGTTGGAGAAAAGCTACGCCAATAGAACGAGTGGGATTATATGTTCCGGGAGGAAGTGCTCCTTTGTTTTCTACCGTTTTGATGTTGGGAATTCCGGCAAAACTGGCAGCTTGTAAGGAGGTTGTTTTGTGCACACCACCGGGTAAGGAGGGTAAGATTGATCCGGCAATTCTATACGCCAGTAAATTGGTTGGGGTAGATAAAGTCTTTTGTGTAGGTGGAATTCAGGCTATCGGGGCAATGGCATTTGGAACAGAAAGTATTCCTAATGTGTATAAAATTTTTGGTCCGGGAAATCAATTTGTTACTGCTGCAAAGCAGAGGGTAAGCAAATTGGGTGTGGCAATTGACATGCCTGCAGGCCCTTCTGAAGTATTGGTTTTAGCAGATGAAAGTGCGAATCCCGAGTTTATTGCTTCCGACTTGTTATCACAAGCTGAACACGGGGCAGATAGCCAAGTGATTTTTGTGACCTGGGAAGAATCATTAGTTAAAGAAGTTCAGTTGGCAGTTGATAGGCAGTTAAACAAGCTTTCTCGAAAAGAGATTGCCGAGCAGGCCTTACAGAATTCTAAAATTATTTTGGTTTCTTCATTGGATGAAGCATTGGACTTGAGTAATGAATATGGTCCTGAACACCTTATTGTATCTGTAAAGGATGAAGGAAAATGTGTAGACAATATATTGAATGCAGGTTCAGTGTTTTTAGGAAATTATACACCAGAAAGTGCGGGTGATTATGCTTCAGGTACAAACCACACATTGCCTACCAATGGATTTGCTAAGTCCTTTTCAGGTGTAAGTCTTGAATCTTTTATGAAGAGTATTTCATTTCAAAAGATTAGTGAAAAAGGTTTACTTGAGCTGGGACCAGTAATTGAGGTAATGGCAAAAGCTGAGCAATTGGATGCTCACTGTAATGCAGTAAGTGTGCGTTTGCAAAAATTGAGAGAGGAGGTCAAAGGATGAATACAACATTTACACTTGATAATCTGATTCGACAGAATGTGAAACAATTGGTTCCATACTCTTCTGCTCGCGATGAATTTTCGGGCAATGGCTCTGTTTTTATCGATGCTAATGAAAATCCATACGAAAATGGAGTCAACCGTTATCCAGATCCCTTGCAAAATCAATTGAAAAAAAGATTAACTCAACTAAAAGGAGTTTCTCCAACAAGAATGATTCTTGGAAATGGAAGTGATGAGGTAATTGATCTATTGTTTAGAGCATTTTGTGAGCCTAATAAAGACAATGTTGTGATTTGTACACCTACTTACGGAATGTACGAGGTGGCAGCCAATGTTAATGCAATTGAAATTAAAGAAGCTCCTTTAGATAAGGATTTCCAACCCAATATTGATTTGGTAATGGATCTCTCGGATGAGAACTCCAAGATGTTGTTTTTGTGTTCACCTAATAATCCGACTGCAAACCTGTATGATGAAGATAGGATTGTTCAACTCCTGAAAGTATTTCCAGGGATTGTAATTGTTGATGAGGCTTACATTGATTTTGCTCCTGGTAAATCAGTCCTGGATAAGTTGGAAGAATATCCAAATTTGGTAATTCTTCAAACTTTGTCGAAAGCTTGGGCTATGGCCGGAATTCGATTAGGAATCGGTTTTGCATCAGAAGAGATTGTTAAAGTGTTGAATCGCATTAAGCCGCCATATAATGTAAATAGCCTAACACAAACAAAAGCATTGGAATTGCTTGATGATGAGGCGAGGTATTTAAATCAGGTGAACGAAATTTTACAAGACAGGCAAGTGTTAAGCAAGTATCTTTCCGGTTTATCATATGTGGAAAAGATTTATCCAACAGATGCTAATTTTATTTTGATTAAGGTGAATGATGCCAAAGAGCTATACAATTATCTATTGGAAAAAGGAATAATTATTAGAGATCGTTCAAAGATTGTTGGCTTGGAAAATTGTGTAAGAATAAGCATTGGCACCCAAGAAGAAAATAAGCTATTGTGCAAATCATTAAACGAATACAACTCTAAATTTTAAGCTATGAATACAAAAAAGAAAGTTCTTTTTATCGATAGAGATGGTACTTTAATACTTGAACCTCCTGTAGATTACCAAGTGGATAGTTTAGAGAAGCTGGAGTTTTATCCGGCAGTTTTTAGAGGATTATCAAAAATTGTTGATCAGTTGGATTATGAGTTGGTAATGGTGACCAACCAGGATGGTTTGGGGACCGATTCATATCCTGAAGAAACATTCTGGCCTGCACAAAACAAGATGTTGAAGACCTTTTCAAATGAAGGAATTGAATTTAGCGATATCTGCGTTGACAGAACTTTTCCTGAAGAAAATTCACCTACCCGTAAGCCGGGAACTGCTCTTCTGACCAAATACTTTTCGGAAGAATACGATTTGGCCAGCTCTTATGTAATTGGTGATAGGTGGACAGATGTGGAATTGGCCAAAAATCTGGGATCGAAAGCCATTTTTATCACATCAAGTGGAAATATTGGAGATGATGAATTGACGGAATCTAAAAATGATCTTCAAGCTTGTATTGCTCTAGCAACAGATAGTTGGATAAAGATATTCGAGTACCTAAGACTAGAAGAGAGAACAGCAAAAATAGTGCGCTATACCAAGGAAACTCAAATCGAAATCAAACTGGACTTGGATGGAGAAGGAAAGGGAGAATTTGATACCGGAATAGGCTTCTTCGATCACATGTTGGATCAAATTGCCAAGCATGCAGGTGTTGATTTATCTGTAAAAGTTAAAGGTGATTTGGAAGTTGATGAGCATCATACCATTGAAGATACTGCCATTGCATTAGGAGAAGCTTTTAATAAAGCACTAGGTTCAAAATTAGGCCTTGATCGTTACGGTTTTTCTTTGCCTATGGATGATTGCTTAGCACAAGTATCCCTGGATTTTGGAGGAAGAAACTGGCTGGTTTGGGATACTGAATTCAAACGTGAAATGATTGGAGGTATGCCTACTGAGATGTTCTATCACTTCTTTAAATCATTTACCGATGGAGCTGCATGTAATTTGAATATTAAGGCAGAGGGGAAAAATGAGCATCACAAGATAGAAGGCATTTTTAAAGCCTTGGCTCGAGCCATTCGTATGGCCATTAGAAGAGATGTAAACTGCTTGCAATTACCAACAACAAAAGGAAAGTTATAAAGAATGAAGAAGCAAAATATTGTAATTATAGATTATGATGCGGGCAATATTCAGTCGGTAAAATATGCCTTTGAGCGATTGGGAATTACTCCAATAGTTTCTAAAGATAAAGCGGTGATTCGTAATGCAGACAAAGTGATATTTCCTGGAGTAGGAGAGGCCTCATGGGCAATGAATTCTCTAAAAGAAAATGATCTGATTGATTTGATTCCAGAGCTGAAACAGCCAGTATTGGGAATTTGCCTGGGAATGCAATTAATGTGTGAAAGTACTGAGGAAGGGAACACCAAGGCTCTAGGTATTTTTCCTGTATCCGTAAAGCGTTTTACCAATGAGCAAAAAGTACCGCATATGGGCTGGAACCAGCTGGATGATTTAAAAGGAGGATTACTGAATGGTATTAAGCCAAGTGAATTTTCCTACTTTGTGCACTCTTACTATGTGCCACTTATAGAGGAAACAATTGCCAGTTGTGATTACATTGTACCTTTTAGTGCCGCCTTGCAAAAAGATAATTTTTATGCATGTCAGTTTCATCCCGAAAAGTCGGGTGATGTTGGAGTAAAAGTTCTGAAAAACTTTATCAATCTTTAAGAAAAAAGCAATGGCAAAAATTAAAATAATACCAGCAATAGATACCATAAAAGGAAAATGTGTTCGCTTAACCAAGGGGGACTATAATACCGAGAAAGTGTATAGCGAAGATCCTTTGGAAGTAGCAAGAAATTTTGAAGCATTAGGGATTACAAGATTGCACCTGGTAGATTTGGAAGGTGCAAAATCAGGACACATTTGTAATGCCGAAGTTTTAAGGAGAGTAGCGGAAGGTACCAATTTGAAAGTAGATTTTGGTGGAGGAGTAAAATCCAATGAAGATATTGAATTGGCATTTGAATCAGGTGCCAACCAGGTTACAGGAGGAAGTATAGCAGTATCGAATCCGGAACTAATGGAGAGCTGGCTCGATAAATATGGCGCAGATAAAATAATTCTGGGTGCAGATGTTAGAAATGAAATGGTTTCCATTTCAGGATGGCAGAAAGATTCGGATTATCACCTTTATAAATTCCTTGAAAAATATCAGGCCAAGGGAGTAAAGAGTATTATATGTACCGATATTTCGAAAGATGGTATGTTACAGGGACCTGCTGTAGATTTGTACAAAGGAATCATGAAAGAATTTCCGGAACTCAACTTAATTGCCAGTGGAGGTGTGAGTAATATTGAGGATGTTCGAGTGTTAAATGAAATTGGGTGCTGGGGAGTAATTATCGGTAAGGCGATTTACGAAGAGCGAATTGATATGAAAGAATTGGTTAACGAATTTATATTGTAAGTTATGCTATCGAAAAGAATAATACCATGTTTGGATGTGAAGGATGGCAGAACGGTAAAGGGAGTTAACTTCGTTGATCTTCGTGATGCCGGTGATGCGGTTGAGCTGGCTGCTTACTACGCGGAACAAGGAGCCGACGAATTGGTATTCCTTGACATTACAGCCACCCACGAAAAAAGGAAAACTTTGGTTGAATTGGTACAAAAAGTGGCCAAAGAATTGAATATTCCATTTACCGTTGGAGGTGGAATATCAACACCTGAGGATGTAGGTGTTCTTTTAAATGCTGGCGCAGATAAAGTATCTATTAACTCAGCAGCAGTGCGAAATCCGCAATTGATATCCGATTTGGCAAAAAGGTTTGGAAGTCAGTGTGTAGTTTTAGCTGTTGATGCCAAATGTATTGATGGCAATTGGGAAGTGTATTTGAATGGTGGTCGACTGCCAACCGGAATCGATTTATTTGAATGGATTGTAAAGGCAGAACAACTTGGAGCTGGTGAAATTCTGATCACATCCATGAATCACGATGGTACGAAAAATGGTTTTGCCAATGAAACATTAGCTGAGATTTCTGAAATGGTAAATATTCCGGTAATTGCTTCGGGAGGCGCAGGTAATATGGAGCACTTTGCCGATACGTTTATCGAAGGAAAGGCTGATGCAGCTTTGGCAGCAAGTGTTTTCCATTTTAAAGAAATTGAAATACCAGAACTGAAGAAATATCTGAAAGCTAAAAATATCCCAGTAAGAATTTAACCGCATAAAATAGGGGGAGGATAGACAGTGTAAGTCTTAAATCTCATAGCACAAAATGTAATAAAAATGAATTTTAAAGATCTAACAAACCAAATTGATTTTAATAAAGGTGATGGCTTGGTTCCTGCCATTATACAAGATGTAAAAACCCAAAAAGTATTGATGTTGGGTTATATGAATAAAGAGTCGTATGAAAAGACTATTGAATCGGGAAAGGTAACTTTTTACAGTAGAAGCAAACAAAGATTGTGGACCAAAGGAGAGGAGAGTGGAAATTTCCTAAACCTAAAAGATCTAAGTTTAGATTGCGATAAGGATACACTATTGATAAAAGTTGATCCTGTTGGACCAGTTTGTCACAAAGGAACAGATACATGTTGGGAAGAAGCTAATGAGGTAAGTTCCATCGACTTTCTTTTGCAATTGCAGCAAGTAATTACTGAAAGAAAAAAGAATTTATCAGAGAAATCTTACACGGCAAGTTTGTTTCAAAAGGGAATCAATAAAATTGCACAGAAAGTAGGAGAGGAAGCTGTTGAGTTGGTAATTGAAGCCAAAGACGATAATGAAGATTTATTCATGGGCGAGGCAGCTGACTTGATGTTTCACTACTTGGTTCTTTTATCGGCAAAAGGATATAGTTTAGAGCAAGTTGTTGCCTTATTGGAAACAAGACATTCTAAATAAAGTGAATAGTGGCTTGAGTTTTATACCAATTATAGTACTTAAAGTGCCTAAAATATTTAAAGTACTTAAAGTTATATTGAAGAATAATTCTGTACACAGGAACAAAATCTCGTTTTTTATTCAAATTCAGATTGAGACATGTAGCTAAAACTTCAAGTACTTATCACTTTAAGTATTTTAGGCACTAATTATTTAACGTATGGGGAGGGTGAAATAGAATGAGGAGCCTTCTCCATATTTTGATTTTACCCAAATTTGCCCACCCATAATTTGCAATAATTTTTTGCAGATGTTTAAGCCTAAGCCTGAGCCTCTATATAAAACAGTCTTGTCAATTTCGATTTTTCGAAATCTATCGAAAATATAGTTTAGGGATGATGGTTCGATTCCTATACCTGTATCTTCTATACAGAAAATTAACTCACTATCACTGTTATAGCTAGCATAAACGCTGATGGTCCCACTGTCGGTAAATTTTATGGCATTTTCAATTAAGTTATTAAAGATTTGCTTTACTCTTAATTGGTCTGCGGTAATTTTAAAATCATCTGTATTTAACTGATTGAGAAATCGAATTTTAAGATTCTTCTTTTGGGTAATATTTTGGGTTTGAATTTCGACAATATCTTTGATGAGCTTTACAATATTAAATTCTTGATAGGCTAATTTGATTTGACCTGATTCTATAATGGATACATCTAAAATCTCTTCGATTAAGTGGGTTAAATCATTACAATTTGATCGGATAATATTTGCAAATAAATCGGTTTTTTCCTGACTTAAATCCTTTGATATTAAAAGTTCTGAAAACCCTTGAATGGCATTTAATGGAGTTCTTATTTCATGGGACATATTGGCTAAAAATGAGCTTTTTAGAGTGCTGCTTTCTTCGGCTTTTTCTTTTGCTTTTTTTAGTTCCTTTGTTTGTTTTGCAACATTTTTTCTTAAAGCCTTGTTCCATATCCACATTAATAGTAATCCTAATGCAAATATTAGTAAAGTAGCTACTAAACTTCTCCAAAAAATTGGTTTCTGCCAGAATGGTCTAGAATTAATTTGAATATAATGATTATAGATTTGGCTTTGCTCTTTTGGGCTTATTTCAGCTAAGCCTTTTGAAATAATTCTTGCCAACATTGGTTGATCATTTCTTATGGCAAAGCCAAGTTTATTGTCGTAGTTAGCATTGCCAACAATTTTAACATTTGGGATTAATTGATTGTGAATGACGTGAATGCCATATCCTTGTTGCGTAATTACAACATTGATCTTTTTAGCTGATAATTTAAGAAGACATTCCAAATCGCTTTTGAAAGGAACCAAATTGATTTCAGGATACATTACTTCAAGATGTTCTTGTATCGCATAATTATCCACTACTCCAACATCTATATTTTCTAATTCTTCAATTTTGACATTTTCAGGAGCATCATTTCTCATAAAAATAACATGAGGAATTGAAATGAAGGGTTCGGTAAAGAAAAAGTGCTTCCTTCTATAAGGAGTTTCTTGAATCTCTAGAATGATATCAACATCCTTGTTTATTCCCGCTTGGAGTATATCTTTCCATGTGGGATATATTACTTTTTTAAATTTATAATCAAGTTTTGTTTCGAGTAATGAAAGAATATCGATAGAAATTCCAACTGATTTACCTTCTTCATCAGTGTATTGAAAGGGAGGGAAAACTGAAGATACTGCAATAGAAATACTAGGGTGTTCTTCTAGCCACTGTCTCTCTTTAAAAGTGAGGATGTCATATTCTTTTCTTGAACAAGAAAGAATAATGAGAAGTGAGAGTAGAAGAAAAATGAAGTGCGTTTTACGTCCCATGCAATAAGCTAATTTTAAGGACTTAAAATAATTAATTTAAATCAAAATTCATATATGAAGTCAAATCATTTGAGCAAAAAAAAGCTTGTAAAATTTTAATATTTACAAGCTTTACATTCTTTTCAGAATATCATTAGAAATGATTTCGATGAATTTTTTCTCTTTTTAGAAAAGATTCATCTCTACCTTCCTTAATTTGATCTTTATGCCCAATGCCTATAATAGCTAGAACTTTTTGATTTTTTGGAATGCCTAATAGATCTTGAATGTATTCTTCTGCTGATGAATTCTCATTATGCTCGCGATCTCTTATTTGTACCCAAGTAGCTCCCAAATCTTCTTTTTCGGCTTGTAGCAACATGTAGGCGGCTGCAATTGAAGTATCTTCAATCCACACATCGCTTATTTCTTCATCTCCTGTTATTACTATTGATATTGGAGCATATTTAAGAAAACTTGCACCTCCAGGTTTACTTTCTGATAGTTTCAGGTTAAGCTCTGGCTGATCGCACACAATAAATTCGCACGGGTACTTGCTTTTTGATGATGGAGCCAATAAGCCTGATTGTAGGATTCTATCTAGTTTTTCTTCTGCTACTTTTTCGGTAGTAAATCTTCTTACACTTCTTCTTTTGTAAAGTATATCTAGCATGATAAATTTTCGTTTAATACAATTTCAAAAATAGGAAATTAAAACTAAACTAGTTTAGCTATAGAGGTATGTAACAAACATGTTGTTCATGCACTATTTTATTTGTATATATGAATTCCTCCTTACCTAAATTATTCATTACTTTTATGGGAAAATCCGCTAAAAAGTATTGTTATGAAGAGTTTTGTCATGTTATTTTTGATCTTGTTGGCATTTGGTGTAAGTGCTCAAGATTATCCAGAATCATATATGTGTTATAAGGCTGGTGCCGATATTAATATTGATGGATTGTTGTCTGATGAGGAGTGGTCTAAGGCCAAATGGACCAGTAAGTTTGTAGATATTGAAGGAGATAAGAAGCCAAAACCCAAATACAAAACACGAGTGAAAATGCTGTGGGATGAAAACTATTTTTATGTAGCTGCAGAATTGAAGGAGCCACATATTTGGGCAAAACTAAAACAGCGTGATACCGTAATTTTTTACGATAATGATTTTGAGGTTTTTATTGATCCTCAAGGAGATAATCATAGGTATTACGAGTTTGAAATTAATGCATTAAATACCATTTGGGATTTAATGCTTGCCAAACCATATCGCGATGGTGCACCTGCTATTAATGCATGGGATATTAAAGGATTAAAATCAGCAGTGAAGATCTATGGAACATTGAATAATCCTGATGATAAAGATAAAAAATGGACCGTAGAAATTGCTTTTCCCTGGAAGGTTTTGAGAGAGTGTGCATACCAAAGAAGAAAACCAAAATCGGGAGAGCAGTGGAGAGTGAATTTCTCAAGAGTGAATTGGGAGATTGAGGTCAAAAATGGAAAGTACCATAAAAAAATGAATCCCGAAACAGGTAAAGTTTATCCGGAATACAATTGGGTTTGGTCTCCACAAGGAGTAATTGCAATGCATCAGCCAGAAACATGGGGATATGTTGAGTTTACTGATGAAATTGTTGGAGAAAAAGAACTAACTCCAAGAATAGATGAAGATTATTCAGCCAAAATAGAATTGATCAGACTTTATAATTTAGAGAAGAAAATGTATAAAAAGTATGGTAAATATTTCAACAAAATAACTTCGAACTATGCAGTTTTAATTGAAACAACTAGCAAGCAGTTTTTAATTTCAATTCAGGCTGCTTCTGGTAAAACATGGTTTATTAATCACGAAAGTAAAATATGGACTGAGTAATTAGATGGTATTGAGGTTGAAAATTCTTTTGCGAAATTTAAATTAAACAGTTTGTTTATTAGGGAGTTGTGTTTAAAGTAAAATTAATCTTCGCTATGTACCTATTTCTTTAGTGAATTTTAATGTCTGTGATTTTGGAACAAGGATTATATTAAACAATATGATAAAGGTTTGATCCTCTATTGTGTTGAATGTTAATAAATATGATATACGGATCTGTAGGTTTGTTTTTTGATTTTTTTTATTTTTATAATCTACCTAATTATAATCTAATCTTTGTTCAAATGAAGAAATTAAAATTATTATTTCTTGTAGCAGCATTGGCAGCTTACTTGCCAGGTGCTTTTTCGCAAGGGGTAACAACTTCGTCAATGCGCGGAAAAGTTGTTGATCCTCAAAACGCCCCTGTATTTGCGGCAACGGTTGTGGCAACTCACACTCCAACAGGTACGCAATATGGTACTATTACACAAGATGATGGCCGATTTGATATTCGTAATATGAAAGTTGGTGGGCCTTATATTGTAACCGTAACTTTTATCGGTTACAAAGAATCAAAGCAAGAAAATATTTACTTGCAGTTGAATAAATCTGCAGAAATTAACTTAGTTATTCACGAAGACAATATTCAGATTGATGAGATTGCAATAGTTTATGACAAAAACGATGTAATTAGTCAGGATAGAACAGGTGCCCAAACCAATGTAAATCGTGAAAGAATTGTTGCTTTACCAACAATTTCGAGAAGTCAGTCGGATATGACACGTTTGACTCCAGAATCAGATGGAAACAGCTTTGGAGGTCGTAACAATCTTTACAACAACTTCTCTTTAGATGGTTCTATTTTCAATAACTCATTCGGTTTGGATGTTGCAACGCCTGGTGGACAGGCTGATGCTCAACCTGTTTCGCTTGATGCGATTGATCAAATTCAGGTATCCTTAGCACCTTTCGATGTTCGTGAGGGGGGATTTACCGGAGCTGGTGTAAATGCAGTTACGAAATCTGGGACCAATGAGTTCAAAGGATCTACTTACTATTATTACCGCAATGAAGATATGATTGGTGATAAAGTAGGTGGATTGAAAGTGGAAAATTTCGACTTTAGCACCAAGCAATACGGTATTAGTTTGGGAGGTCCAATCATTAAAAACAAACTCTTCTTTTTCGTAAACTACGAGCAGGAAAGAAGAGATCAACTGGCTCATGGTTTTGTGGCTGATAATGGTACAAATACGGGTAATTCAAATACTACGAGTATTTCTGAAGCCGATGCAATTGCAGTAATGAATCACTTTGATGAAGAATGGGGGTATAAAACCGGAGCATATCAAGGGTATAATCACGAAACATCAAACGATAAGTTTTTGATTAAGTTGGATGCAAATTTGTCTAGAAATCACAATATGGTACTTCGTTACAACATGTTGGATGCCTGGAAAGATATTCTTCCACACCCGGAAGCAATTGGAGGACGTGGACCTACACCTAATCGTTTGCCATTCCAAAATTCATCATACCGAATTTTTAATAAAATTCACTCTGTTGTTGGAGAATTGCATTCAATGTTTTCAAGTAAAATTTCAAACAAGTTCATGGTAAGTTTTACTGCTTTTCGCGATAAGCGTAATCCACATTCAGCACCATTTCCAGTTATTGACATTTTAGATGAAAGAGAGAATATTGCCTTAACTGCGGGATCTGAAATGTTTTCTACTCACAATCGTTTGAACCAGGACGTATGGCAAATTTCTGATAACCTAACCTATTACGCAGATCGTCATGCCATTACGGTAGGATTCAATTATGAGAGATTTAAATTTGAGAATTCATTCAATTTATTCTATTATCCTTTGCTTGTAGCAAATAGTGTAGATGATTTTTTAAATAATAATTTAACCCTATTTGGAAATCCAGGTAATTACGATTTAAATCAAATGGTTACCGATTCTCAACAAAATCCATATGTGTGGTCTGATGTAGATGTTGCTCAAATCGCATTCTATGCTCAGGATGAATTTCAGGTTAATGATGATTTGAAACTTACATTAGGATTGCGAGTTGATTTTCCTAAATATTATAATGATATTCCACAAGATGAAGCTACTAACCGGGGGAGAGATTTTGATGGTTGGGTGGATGAAAATGGAAAATCAGTGAGATTGGATCCCGCAACCTGGCCAGATTCAAAACTTATGTGGTCTCCACGATTTGGTTTTAACTGGGATATAAAAGGTGATAATACCATGCAGTTACGAGGAGGATCTGGTATTTTCACAGGCCGTATTCCATTTGTATGGTTGGGTAACCAATCATCAAATGCAAGAATTGATCTGGGCTATGAGTTCCAGTTAAATGCTACCGCTGATGACTTTAAATTTCCTCAGGTATGGAAGAATAATATTGCCATTGATATGAAATTTGGAAATGGTTGGTTGGCAACAGTTGAAGGTATTTATTCAAAAGATGTGAATGCAGTAGTTCACAAAAATTACAACATGTTACCTCCAACAGGACAGCTAACAGGAACTGGTGATAATCGTGTTAGCTATTCAGGAAATGAAAATAACATTTACTCGCCAGCTACTGGTTTTGAAACATTTTTGGAAGCAGGTGCCATCGTGATGGATAATACTAGTAAAGGATACCAATTCACTGCAACTGGTAAGTTAGCTAAGAAGTGGGACTGTGGACTTTCTGCAGATGTAGCTTATACCTATTTGAATGCAAAGGACCTTACTTCTATTCCTGCAGAGATTGCGGCTGATGCTTTTCAAAGAAATCCTGTTGTCGGTAATCCTAATAATCCTGCGTATTCATGGTCACGATATGGATTGAGACATAGAGTAATTGCTTCGGCAATGTACAAGGTTAACTACGGTAAATTTGCTTCTTCATTCGCTATGTTCTACGAAGCTGGGAAAGGGAATCGTTACTCTTATACTTATATTGGAGATGTTAATAACGATGCGATTAGCAATAATGATTTGATTTATGTTCCTAGAAATTCATCTGATATTAGATTTGGAAAAGTGGAAAATGGAGTAGGAATCGAAGCCGCGGATGCTGCTCAGCAATGGGCTGCACTTGATGCATTCATTAGTCAAGATGATTACCTAAGAGATCAAAGAGGGAAGTATGCAGAAAGAAATGGTGCAATGTTGCCATGGTTTGGACAATTGGATTTCCGATTCATGCAGGATTACAATTTTGAGGTAGGAGGAAAGAAAAATAAACTTCAGTTCTCTTTAGATATATTGAATCTTGGAAATATGATTAGCTCTAACTGGGGGGTACGTCAGTTGCCAACAGAAACTCGTCCAATTACGGTAAAAGGAGTAGATAACAATGGTACTCCATGGATGGAGTTTAATACAAATTTAAAAGATTCATATACTGATGATGTTTCAGTTAGATCGAAGTGGCAATTGCAAATTGGATTGCGTTATATTTTCAACTAAAATTTAGTTTATTAAAATATCAAGGCGGTTGCATTTGCAGCCGCTTTTTTTGTATACATAAATGTATCTTTTTTTATCTTTAGACTTCATTTAACCCAACCATATGAAGCTAAACAAAACACTATCGGTAATTATTTCGCTATTTCTTTTATTAGCATGTAATCAAAAAAACAATTTAAAATCAGATAATATATTTAAGAATGGTGTTGTGGTTACAGCACACTATCTGGCATCTGAAGTGGGGACAGATATTCTAAAACAAGGAGGAAATGCTTTTGATGCGGCAGTTGCTGTGCAGTTTGCATTGGCTGTTGTTTATCCCAGAGCCGGTAATATAGGCGGTGGAGGATTTGCGGTTATTCGAACAGCGAAAGGAGAATCCATAAGCCTTGATTTTAGAGAAAAAGCCCCGAAAGCATCTTTTGAAGACATGTATCTTGATAGTTTGGGTAATGTTATAGATGGGTTAAGTCAAACTGGTCATCTTGCTGTTGGTGTACCTGGGAGTGTTGATGGAATGGTGAATTTACATCAAAAGTATGGCAAATTGACTTGGACTAAATTATTGCAGCCAGCAATTGATTTAGCAAGGGAAGGTATAAAACTGAGCAAATTGGAAGCAGATAAATTAAACGCTTACCGTGAAAGAATTTGTGAAGTAAATTCAGATAAATATGATTGCTGTTATGTGTGCCAAAAGGATTTTCAGGTAGGAGAGTTGCTAGTCAATAAAGATCTGGAAGAAGTATTAATTAGAATAAGAGATAAAGGAAGAGATGGCTTTTATTCAGGAAAAACAGCGGACTTAATAGTTGAGGAAATACAGAATGGAAATGGTCTGATTACTTATGCGGATTTAAAAGATTATAAATCTATATGGCGTCCTGCATTAGTTGGAAATTATCGTGATTGCAAAATCATATCAATGCCGCCACCATCGAGTGGAGGAATTGCTTTACTTCAACTATTAAAAGGTGCTGAAATATTTGATTTTCAAAAATACAGTCCAGGATCATTTGAACACATACATTTGATGGTAGAGTTAGAGCGAAGAGTATATGCTGATAGAGCAACTTGGCTGGGAGATCCGGATTATTGTTCTGTTCCTGTAAACAAGTTGTTAAGCGAAGATTATTTGGTTAATCGTTTTTCCAATATTGGTATGGATAAAAAATCGAATTCACAAGAAATAAAAGCGGGTAATGTAGAAGTAATAGAGAGTTTTGAAACAACTCACTTCTCTATTGTGGATAAATGGGGAAATGCAGTTTCGGTAACTACTACACTAAATGGGAACTATGGCAGTAAAGTAATTGTTAAAGGAGGAGGATTCTTTTTAAATAACGAAATGGATGATTTTAGCATTAAGCCAGGAGTGCCAAATCAGTTTGGATTGGTAGGTGGAAAAGCCAATGCAATTGAACCGGAAAAGAGAATGCTTAGTAGTATGACTCCAACTATTATTGAGAAAAATGGGAAACTGTTTATGGTAACTGGATCGCCAGGAGGTTCAACCATTATAACTTCTGTATTTCAAAATATTATCAATGCTGTTGAATTTAAAATGAATCCTCAAGATTGTGTAAATGCTCCAAGAATCCATTCGCAATGGTTACCCGACAAAGTATATGCAGAAATTGATGCAATCTCCCCATCAGTAAAAAGAGGTTTACAAGATCTGGGACATGTAATTCAAGAACAATCCAGAATTGGAATGATGGCTAATATAGCAATAAATGGCGATGGACTATTGGTTGGAGCTCCGGACACTTTGAGGCATAAAGATAGTAGAGCTATTGGCTACTAAATAAAAAAGGCATTTCCTTAAGAAATGCCTTTTTTTATATATGGTATTTGGGTTAGAATCAAAATGAATGGGGTGGCTTGAATACCTTGTTCAAGTAAAATTAGCGACCATTTGATTTGAATAGGATACAAGCTCTTTTTTTAGTCAGGATAAAAAATATTGAGCTTGGCCATACCCATTGTATTTGCTTCGGCACTAAAAGTAATAAGTTTTTGAAATAATCAAAGCACTGCAATCGATTTAAAAGCTAATTTGGGATGAATCCAAATAATAAAATCAGGTAGATTAATTATACTTTTTGTCAATGTATTTCATGTATTCAAAGGAAAATATTCCAAAATTAAACAGCTAATTATTGGCATTCAGATAACAATAAGTTAGTTTTGTCTTTTCATTATTTTTTTATTCTATTCAACTCTGTTGGTAAAGAATTTTTTTGAATTAAAAGTTGGATTCACTGTAAATCGTAAAGGTATGGCACCTACATTCCCAGAAAAAGTAATTCGATATTGTCCAAAATGTGGAAGTAGAGAATTTGTTTACAATAGGGATAATTCCTTTTTGTGTGGAACATGTTCATTTCATCTCTATATCAATTCAGCAGCAGCAGTGGCAGCTTTAATTATAAACGAGAAAGGGGAGTTGTTGTTGACTCGTCGCGCAATTGAACCACAATTGGGAATGCTCGATTTGCCAGGAGGATTTGTAGATGTAATGGAAACAGCTGAAAATGCTATACAAAGAGAAATTAGAGAAGAGTTGAATTTGGACATAAAAGAGATGAAATACTTTATGTCATTTCCTAATGAATATGTTTTTGGAGGATTATCGGTATTTACAACGGATTTGGCTTTTATATGTCAGATAAAATCGTTTAAAAATATTAAGGCTCAAGATGATATTTCTTCGTTTGAATTTTTTAAGCCAGCAGATATTCCATTGAATGAGATTGGATCGGTATCAATAAAAGAAATTGTAAAGTCATTTGTAAAATCAAAATTAGATGAGAGTAATAGTTAATCCAAAATATAAAAAGCTAAAATCATTTATAAATGAATTGCCAGAAATGTTTGAAACTTCAGGTGAATCAATTTATAAAGGAAGAAATGAAATAAAAGTTTTTGATTGTGATGGTGTTAAATTAAATGTAAAATCCTTTAAAATTCCTCATTTGATTAATAAAGTTGCATATGCTTGGCTACGCGGATCGAAAGCAAAACATTCCTATGAATATGCAATGAAAATGATAAGTTTAGGAGCAGATACTCCTGAACCTGTAGCTTGTGTTGAAACAATTAAAAAGGGTTTATTCCATAGAAGTTACTATGTTAGTATTCACCATGAATATGATTTTACCATTCGTGATTTAATTGGTTTCGAATTTCCGGATAAGGATAATATTTTACGTCAGTTTGCTGAGTATACCTATTGTAAACTTCATAAGAATTGTATTCATCACCTAGATTACTCCAGAGGCAATATTTTAATCAAAAGATTGAAGGATGAAAAATATCAATTCAGTGTAGTTGATATTAATAGGATGCATTTTGAGAAAATGCCTTACATGAAAGGTCTTAAGAATTTTGCTCAGATTTGGGCAAGTGACGAGGAATTGGAAGTGGTGGCGAGAGAATATGCTAACTTAAATGGAAAGAACGAAGAGGAAGCCGTGAAATTGTTAATTCAATTTGACAAAGAACATAAAGAAAAAATCAATCGAAAATTAGCAATCAAGAAGAAATTCAAAAAATAAAATTCCCTTTTTACTGTTTAATTATTTATTAATAGCGAATCATTGTTTTTTGAAAAATAGACTTAAAGTAAATTAGATGAAATTTAAAGGATTATTATTTGTGTTGCTTTTAATGGTAACATCAACAATTAGTGCTCAAAAACAAGTAAAATATGATGTTGGAATCTCCTCCTCAATTGGTAAAGATGGAGATCTGCCATTTTGGTTGGTTTCAAATAAAAGGGGGGTGGTTCCTTCTGAGAATTATGTAATGACCGATTTTACTTTAGGGATGAATTTTGATGATAACCGGAAGGATAAAATAGATTTTATGTGGAAGGCCAGTGGGATTGGATATACTGGTCATCAATCTGATTTATTGTTGGATGAGTTGTTTGTTGGTTTGCGATGGAAAATTTTCAATTTTTCATTAGGACAGAAAAGCGATGATGTTATCTACAATGGGATATCTTCTACAAATGGAAATTTGTTATACTCAAATAATGCCAGATCGTATCCTAGGTATGAACTTAGCATTCCAAATTGGACAGATGTTCCTTTTTTGAAAGGGATTTTATCTTTTAAAGGATTGTTGTCGGATGGATTAACTACGGATAATAGGTACATCGACAATGCCAGAATACATCACAAGAATTTTTATGTGAGATTTTTCAAAGATTCTAAATTAAGTGCAAGTGCAGGAACTGAGCATTATGTGCTATGGTCAGGAACTCATCCTCAACATGGAAAAATTTCAGGAGGTTTAGATAAGTATTTCAAGATGTTTACGGGTAGTGGAGATGACGAAGGAACTTTTACAAATGATGAATACCGTTTGGGTGACCACATAGGAAGTTGGCGTTTCGATTTGTTTTATAATGAAGAAAAATTTAGTTTAAATGCTTATTACCAATCGGTTTTTGAGGACGGATCAGGACGTAAATTTGAGAGCTTCCCAGATGCACTTTATGGTTTGTATTATACTAGAAAAGCAAATGAGAATTCATTGATTCAATCAGCTATAGTTGAGTTTTATCACACTACTGATCAGTCAGGAGATAAACATGGTTTAATTGATGGTGTTAATTATAAAGGGAATGATAATTACTTTAATCACGGCGAATACCGATCAGGATGGACCCACCATGCTAGAGTAATTGGTTCTCCACTTTTTGTTACCGGAGAAAGCAATGGACACACGATAATTGCTAGTAATAAATTTAAAGCCGTTCATTTGGGAGTAAAGGGTTTTTTAGGAAGCATACCATACAAAACATACTTCACTTTTAGCAAAAACTATGGAACAAATGCAGTTCCTTATGAAAATAGCTTAAATCAATTTTCAGGTCTTGTAGAACTTACGATTCCAGCTAAAAAACTTCCATTTAAAATTGATGTAGCTTGCGCAATGGATAAAGGTCAATTGTTTGAGGATAACCTTGGTTTTTTCATTCGATTGTCTAAATCAGGAATCTTATAATACGATTTAATTAAAAGAAAAATTTCTGAGGCTTGAAACTTAGCTCGAAAAGTATAATTTTGAGCATTCTAAATAAAATTTATACCATAATGGTTATTTAATTATAAAGTGAAAAATAATATAACATGAATATATTACTCGTTACAGAGTTAAAAATACCAGCTTTACTTTATGGAGGCACGGAACGTATTGTTTGGTGGTTGGGAGAAGAATTGGTAAGAAGAGGTCACAAGGTTAGCTTTCTAGCAGGGGAAGGTTCAACATGTGATTTCGCTAATGTTTATATGTATGATCCAAAAAAATCAATAAACGAGCAAATTCCAGATGGTACAGATGTTGTACATTGTCACTTTCCTCTAGACGAGAAGGTTGATTTGCCACATTTAGCTACACTGCATGGAAATAGCAAACCGAATGAACAGTATAATATTAACACTGTTTTTATTTCAAAGAATCATGCAGAAAGACATGGGAGTACAACTTTTGTTTACAATGGATTGGATTTTAATGAGTATGGTCCTGTTGATTGGAATTTAAAAAGAGAACATATGCTCTTTTTAGGTAAGGCTAGCAGAAGTAAGAAAAATCTGAAGGGATGTATAAAAATAGCAAAGGCATTAAATGAGAAGCTTGCAGTAATTGGAGGGCGCGGTTTGCCATTATCAAAAACTGTGAGGTATAAAGGTTTTTTAGGAGGCTTAAAGAAAAGTAAAGTCATTAATCAATCAAAAGCTTTATTGTTCCCTGTTATTTGGCACGAACCATTCGGACTGGCTATTGTAGAGAGTTTGTATTTTGGTGGACCTGTATTTGGAAGTACCTATGGTTCATTACCCGAATTAATCCCTTCTGAAGTTGGAGTTACATCTAATTCTTACTCAGAATTAATTCAAGCTGCAAGTAATTATAGAGACTATAATAGAAAATATTGCCATGAATATGTTTGTGATAACTTTTCGGTAAGAAATATGTGTGATGGTTATTTAAGCATGTACGAAAAAGTATTGAATGGCCATCAGCTAAATGAGAAAAACCCAGTTCATGTGATGGATTCCGAAATAAGGCATTATCCAATGCAAGAGTAATAAAAAAGGCTGTCATTTATGACAGCCTCTTTTTATAGTAGTATCCCATAAAGTGTGTAACTAAAGTTATTCTGATTTTTTCGGAGCCCAAAATTAGCTCAAGAAAAAAATCGGAAATAACTTTAGGT
>NZ_JALPNU010000015.1 GCF_030851345.1 Marinifilum sp. D714 | reverse complement strand
CCGTTAGCGCCGATGGTACTGCAGAGATGTGGGAGAGTAGGTCGACGCCAACCTTTAAAGAGTCTTATTCCAATTGGAGTGAGACTCTTTTTTTTTGCTGTAAACTTAAGGTGACCGGAAATTTAAAACAACTACCCACACCGAGCTATCAGGCCATAGCGATAGAACCTAATGGGCAAATTAGGATAGCACTTGCCTGGCCCTATTGCAATACAGAAGGTATTACAAAATCTAATTATAAGGTGCGTTAATTTGTAATAGTCTAAAACCACTCCCATGTATGTTTTCAATGGACAAATCAGCATCGGCTTTTAAGTATTTTCTAAGCTTTGTAATGTATACATCCATACTTCGTGTCGTGTAAAAATTATCATCGCCCCAAATGCTTTTTAAGGCCGTTTCACGAGGTAGAATCTGATTGATATTTTCAGCTAAAAGTTTTAATAATTCTGCTTCTTTGGGAGACAGTTTCTGCTCAACATTGTCAATACTTAAAATTCTAAGGTTTGAATCAAACCTAAATTTACCTATCGAAAATACTGTTTTATATGAGGATGAATTACCATTGTTTCTGGATAAGATCGCCTTTATCTTATAAATTAATAATTCAGAATCGAATGGTTTGGTTATATAATCATCGGCACCTATGCGATATCCTTGAATGATATCTTCTTTAAGTGTTTTAGCAGTTAAGAATATTATTGGCATATCCGCATTTTTGAGTTTTATTTCTTTTGCTAATGTGAATCCATCCATTTCTGGCATCATAACATCTAAAATGCAAATGTCGAATTGATGTGATGTAAATGCTTTAAGACCTTCTTTGCCATTAATGCATAATGTTACTTTAAAATCTGAAATCTCCAGATAATTTTTCATTACTGCACCAAAATTCGTTTCGTCTTCGACAAGTAGTATTCTAATTGGTTCTACCATTATATTTTACTTAGAGGTAAGGATAACTTGATACTTGTACCTTGACCTGGTTTACTTTCAACATCAATTGATCCATTATGACGATCAATTACTAACTTCACATAACTTAATCCCAAACCAAATCCTTTAACACTATGAATATTTCCTGTTTCGGCACGATAAAATTTCTTAAATATTCTTTTTATCGTTTTTGAATTCATTCCTATACCCGAATCTTTGATTGTAATTAAGAGGGATTCATTATTATTCTCTGTGCTGATTTCAATTTTAGGTTCTTGGTTCGAGTATTTTATTGCATTATCGAATAAATTGAAAAGCACATTTAGAAAATGAACTTCATCAACATTCGTAATATCATTAATGGCATTAAGACTTGTTGTTAAACTGCCATTTTTCTCATCAATTTGCAATTGGATATGCTCAGCAGCTTTTTGAATGATTTCATTCAAATGACAGGCCTGTAGGTTCAGTTTTAATTCATGTTTTCCGAATAATGATAGTTGAAGAATGTTTTCTACCTGTTTGTTCATTCTAAAATTCTCATCCTTAATGATACCTGTAAAATATCTGATTCTATCGGGATTACCTATTACTTTTGGATTATTGATAGAATCGGATGCCAACCCAATGGTAGCTATAGGAGTTTTAAATTCGTGGGTAATATTATTGATGAAATCGGATTTGATGTCACTAATGCGTTTCTGCTTTAGGATTAAAAATACTGCGTTGACAAATGTTACAACAATGAAAATCGTGAATATTCCTGATAAAATAAGAAGTGGTAATATTGATTTGTAGATCAGGCTAAACCTATCGATAAAATCGAGGGATAAAATCTGATTGGTGAATACAATATCGTTAGGAAATAAATTGATTTTATATTCCGAGTTTTTTAAGATTTCATTATAGCTGCTATCTGAAGAATGAATTAGATGTAGTGGCTCACCTGTAAAAATTGCGAAATTGAAATCTGAATCAATATTGTAATTTTTAAGCTCAGAATTGATTAGGTTAGGAAGTTGTTCAAAATCTATTCTTTCATCAATGGAAACATCCTTGTTTTTGAATTCATACATTACTTTGCTGAAGATGTTTTCAATATGCTTTTCCTTTCGCTTTGCTCTTATAATGGTATCTCTGGTTTCTACATGAACATCTATTTTGAAAATAGAGTCCATTTTATGTCTGGGATGCCATAGATTAAGATTTCCAGACTTGGATTCCATCACAATTACTTGGGAATCGGAATCTATTTTATAGGAAGTTTTCCCATTTATTGTTTTCCCTGTTTTGATTTTGATTACATTTTGACCAACTTTTTTCCCTGACTCGAGAAAGTGCTTAATTTCTATATTCTCTTGAGAATGGTTTGGCAGGCCTTTGGTCAGAAATATAACTTCCTCACTTTTTTCAAGCTTATCCACAATTTTATGAAGGGCCTTGTTGATATTGGCATCAAAGGTTCTTTCTTCAATGGAAATAGCATTTCTTATCCAAAGAATTTGCACTGCAATAATTCCGAGTAAGGAAACACTCATTAAAATGATTAAACCTGTAATTAGCTTTTTACTCATGAGCTTTTGTAATTGTATTTGAAGATACATCACAAATTTACAATCTGCAAAGAACGAAGGTGGTTAAGGTCTCCCTAATAATCCTTAAAGAAAAGTTAAAGCATAAAAAAGGGACTATAAAAGTCCCATTTTCTTAATTCGTTCTAAATCTTCTAGTGTGTCTATTCCAATAGATTCGTGTTCGGTAATATCTGTCTGAATCCAATATCCATTTTCTAGCCAGCGAAGTTGCTCCAATGATTCTGAAAGCTCCAGACTGCTTTGTTCTATTTTAGTAATTTCTTGTAGCACCTCACTTTTGTAGGCATACATTCCAATATGCTTGTAGAATGTTCCACTGTTTAGCCAATCCTCTTTTTCTACACCTCTTTGAAACGGAATTGGAGATCGACTAAAATAAAGAGCTTTCTGATCATTACTAATTACAGCCTTCACCTTATTCGGGTCGAATATATCTTCCTGACTAGAGATTTGTTTTACCAATGTGGCAATTTGAGTATTCGGTGAATCAAAACATGCTTTTACCGATTCAATTTGTTCAGGTTGAATAAATGGTTCATCTCCTTGAATATTGATCACAACATCATATTCTTGTTGATTCGATTTGGAAATTGTAGCAACAGCTTCTGCAATTCGATCTGTTCCACTTTGGTGGTCAGCAGAGGTCATTACAACATTTCCACCAAATGTTTCTACTGCGGTTTTAATTCTCTCGTCATCCGTAGCAACCCACACTTCATCAATTGCCAATAAAGTTTGTTCATAAACTCGTTGAATCATTGTTTTGCCATGAATATCGGCTAAAGGTTTTCCAGGGAATCTGGTTGAAGCATATCTTGCTGGAATAATTCCTATGAATCTCATTTACTTTTTTGTTATAAATTATTTAGGCAAAGTAAATAAAAATTCAGAACCTTCGTTCAATTTACTTTTGGCCATTATTTCTCCACCATGACTGTTAACGATTTTTTTAGCGATGGCTAATCCCAATCCAGTGCTGCTTTCATTAGCGGTGGTTTTAGCACTTGTGGTTCCGAATTCGGTAAAAAGTTTCGATAGTTCGGATTTTGGAATTCCAACACCTTGGTCTTTAACACTGATTTCGAAATTTGTGATTCGATCTTTAATATCAACAGTGATGGTAGTATGTGGAGTAGAATATTTTATGGCATTGCTTAATAAATTGTGCAGCACTTGCTCAATTTTACTTTTATCTATACTGACTGTTGAATTTTCTATTTTTACCTTATTGATAATTTTGATGTTCTTTTTTCTGGCAAAAACCTTGTTGATTTTTATAACATCTATTACCATTTGTGAGATGTTTTCTTCATTCTTATCCAGATCAAGCTTACCTCGTTCGATATTTGAGATATCAAGTAATTCGTTTAGCAATTGAAGTGAGAATTGACTACTATCCTTAATTAATGTCAGTAATTCTTTTTTTTCATCTAAAGGAAATTCGTTTCCTGAGTCTAACAAGATTTCGGAAAATGAGCTGATTGCTCCAATTGGATTCCTTAAATCGTGAGCAGCTATTCCAAGGAATTTAGACTTTTGCTCATTCAAACTTTTTAGTGTTTCGTTTTGCTCTTCAAGTTGTCTTCTTTGATTCTCTAATTCTGTGTGATCATCAACTATGATTAAAGTATATTTTTTGCCATGAAACTGGATAAACTTGGTAGAATAAAGAAAATGCTTCGAATCTTTAGTTTGCGAGGTATAAAAATCTCTGCTGAGTTTGTTTCTATATGTTGGAACTTTCTCTGACATGGTTTTGAGAATATCCTTTCGTAATTTGCAGTTGGAACAATTGCTTGTTGTTCCACAATCTTTACCTTCCTCAACAGCAAAAACACACCCCAAGGCATTGCCACATAGTTCTCCTACAATTTGTTCTTCTCTTTTTTGAAAAAGAATGGAGAATGAATCGTTCACATTTTCAATTTTAGCTGATTGATCGACAATGAAAAGAGCAGAGGTAATATTATCAAATAAAATATTTAAAAATTCATTTGATTCTTTAAGGTTTTCGAGTTGTAACGCCATCGTACTTGTATTTGTAATCGAATTATAAGTTCATTACGTTTCGATGTAAAAAAGGATACTAAAATTAACATTCTTTAGAGATATTAAGAATGATTGTAGATTAAATTAAAAGTAAAAAATTGTAATTTTGTCAGGTAGTATGAAAAAATTTCATGCTGTACATTTTAATTTCAAGACTTGAGATTTGATGGAAGTACAAAAAATTAAACAAAGATTCGGAATAATTGGGAATTCTTACGCTTTGAATCGTGCGATTGATATTGCGGTTCAGGTTGCACCTACCGATTTATCAGTGCTAATTACAGGTGAAAGTGGTACTGGTAAAGAGGTGTTCCCTCAAATTATTCATCAGTTCAGTTCAAGAAAACATGCGCCTTACATTGCAGTAAACTGTGGTGCAATTCCAGAAGGAACAATCGATTCGGAACTGTTTGGACATGAAAAAGGTGCTTTTACAGGTGCTTTATCCGACAGAAAAGGATATTTTGAAGTGGCTGATAAAGGAACCATTTTTTTGGACGAGATTGGTGAGTTGCCTTTATCAACGCAAGTAAGGCTGTTGCGTGTTTTGGAAACTGGAGAATTCATAAAAGTTGGTTCATCAAAGGTGCTAAGAACCAATGTAAGAGTGGTTGCTGCAACCAATGTAAACATCCCAAAATCGGTAAAAGATGGTAAGTTTCGTGAAGATTTGTATTATCGATTGAATACAGTTCCGATTTCGATGCCGCCTTTGCGTGAGCGTCAGGATGATATTCACTTGTTGTTTCGAAAATTTGCCCAGGATTTTGCAGAAAAATACAGAATGCCACCGCTAAGGCTGGATGAAGGTGCTCAGCAAATGTTGAAATCATATCGATGGCCTGGTAACATCCGACAACTAAAGAATATTACCGAGCAAATTTCCATAATCGAGAAGGAAAGACAGATTAATGCTGAAAATTTACAGACTTATCTTCCTGTGAGTGACGAGCATATGTTGCCTGCGATTTACAAGGAGAACAAAAAGCAAGAACAAAGTTTTTCATCGGAAAGGGAGATTTTGTATCAAGTTTTGTTCGATATGAAAAAAGACATGTCGGATTTAAAGAAGTTGGTATTTGATTTAATGCAAAAGGATGGTGATTCTGCAGATTTACAGAAAGACAATGCCATGCTGATTCGTAAATTGTATGAAGATCAGGAAATGGATATCGTGCAGCATCAGCCTGTAAAGCAGCCAACGGTTAATATTTCTACGCCTGATGATTCAGTAATTCAGGATACTGAAGTTTTTGTTGAAGAATCCTTATCCTTAGAAGAAAAAGAAATTGAGTTGATTAAAAAAGCTTTGGATAAACACAATGGAAAGCGTAAATATGCAGCTCAGGATTTAGGAATATCGGAGAGAACATTGTATCGTAAAATCAAAGAGTACGATATTGGTTAATTATTATAAATTATTGCTATTTTTATTTTTCATATATGAAGTTTATTAAAGTATTTGTTTTAAGCCTTTGTGTTGTTGTTTTAGCCGTGGCTTGTAAGGTTTCGTATTCGTTTACAGGTGGAACATTATCAGAGAAAGTTAAGACTTTTTCAGTGCAATATTTTCCGAATCGTGCTCCATTGGTAAATCCGAATTTAAGTAATCGATTTACAGAAGAATTAAAGGAGAAATTTAGAAGTCAGACTTCTTTGGATGAAATAGTCGATGGAGAAGGACATCTTAATTTTGAAGGTGAAATTACAGGATATAGAACTCAGGCATTGGATATTAAGGCAGGTGAAATTGCAGCTACAAACCGATTAACGGTTACCATTAAAGTGCGATTTACCAACGAAATTGAAAGTGAGAATGATTTTGACAAGAGTTTTTCTGCGTTTGCTGATTATGACAGTATGGATCAGTTGACAGATGTAGAAGAAACACTTCTTAACGATATTTTAGAGCAAATTATTGATGATATTTACAACGAGGCAGTTGTAAACTGGTAATGATTATGGAACAAAGTAGAATACAAGATTGGGTTAAAGATTCAAAAACAATGGATAAATTCAGCCACAGAGAATTAAAGTATCTGGTGGAAAAATATCCATTTTTTGAAGTAGCTCACTTGTTACTG
Source organism: Marinifilum sp. D714 (assembly GCF_030851345.1). GTDB lineage: Bacteria > Bacteroidota > Bacteroidia > Bacteroidales > Marinifilaceae > Marinifilum. The sequence continues at coordinate 86,254 of NZ_JALPNU010000015.1, read as the reverse complement.
CTTAAAAACCTTAATGATAGTCAGAGCATTCGATTCAAGGAAGAGTTAAGAAATTCATCACTATACATATCCGATAGAAGGCAGCTATACTTGCTTTTAAATGATAGATTGAAACTGGTTCCATTTGAAAGAACAGAATCGGTGGAGGTGGCCAGAGAACAAGAAAATAATTTGGAAGTTGACAGTGCAAGTATTCAAGAACCTACAGGGGAAGAACTTTTTGAATTATCATCTGAAGTAAGTATTGTTGAAAACGAAGAGAAGGAAATTCTTGCGGATAGCGGTCGTCTTACCAATGATGAAATTCTTGAATTGAATGAGCCAGGAGGTGAACCAATAGGGGAGGAATCTAAACCGGAAGAAGAGAAAACACAGGAAAAATCGGAATCTGATTTGTTGGCAGCGGCAACTGAAGTGTATCATATCGGTTACGGTGGCAATTTGTATACACTAAAAGAAAACGAAGATCAGGAAGAAGAGAAATCGATAGACGAGAATCACAGTTTTACCGATTGGATGGAGGTTGTAGATAAAGGTGAAGAAACATCGAATTCTGAGCCTGAAAAATCAGCAGAACCTAAGAAGAAAAATCTCGACCTTATTGATAATTTCATTCAAAATGAGCCATCAATTCAGCGAAATATTAAAGTAGCTGATAAACAAGAGGATATTTCTGTCGACAGTGTGCGTGAAAATGACAGTTTTATGAGCGAAACTTTAGCATCTATATATGTGAAACAGAGGTTGTTTGATAAAGCAATTGCTGTTTATCGTAAATTAGAGTTGAAAAATCCCGAAAAAAACGTTTACTTTGCGAGTCAGATTGAGAAAATAGAAAAATTAAAAAATAGTAAATAAATAAGTATGTATACCTTTGTTTCAGTATTGATTTTGATTGTTTGTGTACTTCTAATCTTAATTGTATTAGTACAAAACTCAAAAGGAGGTGGATTAGCATCTAACTTTTCATCTTCGAACCAAATTATGGGAGTTAAGAAAACTACCGATTTTCTTGAAAAAGCTACTTGGACTCTTGCAGGAGGTCTTTTATTCCTTTGTCTTGTAGCTGCAGTTACTATTCCTCGCGAAGAAATTCGTGAAGACAAGTCTCAAATTGAACAACAATTAAACGAGACTGAAACTACTCCAGAAATGCCAGCATTTCCAACTGATGCTGCAGCAACTGAACAGGATACAGCAAAATAGAAGAAAGAAATTTTCTTACAATATAGAAATGTCAGTATGTCATACATGCTGACATTTTTTTATGCCTATATATTATTGCAATTCAGTATATTTATTCTTTCTATGAGCAATGTTTAAAATTCTTTCGAATCAATTCGGAAATATTGACAATGAAATTGCTTTGGCACAGATTGTGAAAGAAAAGAATCCGTAAAATTTGATAATAATAATCTTAAATATTTTGAAAAATGGCAGAATTAAAAGGTAAAATTCTTGCAGGAAAGATCTTAGTTGAGCCAGTAGCAGCAGAAGAAAAAACTGTTAGTGGTATCATTATTCCTGACTCTGCAAAGGAGAAACCATTACAGGGAAAAGTAGTTTTGGTTGGAGCAGACAAAAAAGATGAACCAATGGAAATTAAAGCAGGAGATACTGTTTTCTACGGTAAGTATTCGGGAACTGAATTGAATGTCGAAGGAGAAGACTATTTGCTAATGTCTCAAACTGATGTTTTATACATTGCTTAATCAGTAATCAATTTTCAAAATTAATTAGAAATGGCTAAAGAAATTAAATTTAATATTGAAGCTCGTGACCTATTGAAGAAAGGTGTTGACGAGTTGGCAGATGCAGTAAAAGTAACTTTGGGACCTAAAGGTAGAAATGTGGTAATTGACCGTAAATTTGGTGCACCTCACATTACCAAAGATGGTGTTAGTGTTGCTAAGGAAATCGAATTGGCTGATCCTGCAGCTAACATGGGTGCACAAATGGTAAAAGAAGTTGCATCTAAAACTGGTGATGACGCTGGTGATGGTACAACTACTGCTACTGTGTTGGCTCAGTCGATTGTAAATGTAGGTTTGAAAAACGTTACTGCAGGTGCAAATCCAATGGATTTGAAGCGTGGTATTGATAAGGCTGTTGCTGCTGTTGTTGCTAACATTAAAGAGCAATCACAGATTGTTGGTGAAAATTTCGATAAAATTCAGCAAGTAGCGCAGATTTCTGCAAACAACGATAAGAAAATTGGTGATTTAATTGCAGATGCATTTAAAGCGGTAACCAAAGAAGGTGTAATTACTGTTGAAGAAGCAAAAGGAACCGAAACTCACGTTAAAGTAGTAGAAGGTATGCAGTTCGACAGAGGATACATTTCTCCTTACTTCATTACTGATGGGGATAAAATGGAAGCTGATTTAGAGAATCCATTTATTTTGTTGTATGATAAGAAAGTATCTACAATGAAAGAATTAATGCCAGTATTAGAGCCAGCTGCACAGGCAGGTCGTCCGTTGATGATTATTGCTGAAGATGTAGAAGGTGAAGCATTGGCAACTTTGGTAGTAAACAGATTGAGAGGTTCATTAAAAGTTGCTGCTGTTAAAGCTCCAGGTTTTGGTGACAGAAGAAAAGAGATGTTGGAAGATATCGCTATCCTAACTGGTGGTGTTGTGATTTCGGAAGAGAAAGGAATGAAGTTGGAGCAAGCTACTCTTGAAATGCTTGGTCAGGCTGAAAAAATTACTATCGATAAGGAAAATACTACTATCGTAAACGGTGTTGGCGAAAAGGCTGCTATTGATGCTCGTGTTGCAAATATCAAAACTTTAATCGGTAATTCTACTTCTGATTACGATAAAGAGAAGCTTCAGGAAAGATTGGCTAAGTTAGCTGGTGGTGTTGCTGTACTTTACGTAGGTGCTGCTTCTGAAGTTGAAATGAAAGAGAAGAAAGACCGTGTTGATGATGCCTTGTCAGCAACTCGTGCTGCTGTTGAAGAAGGTATTGTTCCTGGTGGTGGTGTAGCTTATATTCGTGCAACTGCTGCTTTGGAAGGCCTTAAAGGCGATAACGATGATGAAACTACTGGTATCGAGATCGTGAAGCGTGCTATCGAGGAGCCATTGCGTCAGATTGTAGCAAACGCAGGTGGCGAAGGTGCTGTTGTGGTTGATAAAGTAAAGGCTGGCGAAGGTGACTTCGGTTATAACGCTCGTTTGGATATGTACCAAAACTTGTTTGAAAGTGGTGTAATCGATCCTGCTAAAGTATCTCGTGTAGCTCTTGAAAATGCTGCTTCAATCGCAGGTATGTTCTTGACTACTGAGTGTGTTTTGATTGATGAGCCGGAAGAAGCTCCAGCTATGCCAGCTGCTCCAATGGGTGGTGGTATGCCAGGTATGATGTAAGATCATTACAAAACAATATATGGAAAAAGGGTGTTCAATGTTTTGAACACCCTTTTTTATTGAAAATTTATTTTTTGGTATAAAACGGGGCTGGAATAAGATTTTCTTTAATTAGCTGTTTGTGCAGTTTGCGACACATATTATTGTAAAGAGAGTACTTGCCATCCCAGCTTGTGCCTGATGAATCAAATCTACCTGCCCAAATGGTTTCTTGAGTTTTGGCATCAATCAGGTAAGTGAAAAACACTCCTCGTGGGCGTTCTTTGGTTTCAATTCTTCCGTTACAATCACTTTCAATTGATTGTTTATAGAAAAAATTGGATTGCTGGATAATTAAAATGGCATTGCTTTCCAATTCTGATATGGTTTTATTGAATTGATTGTAATCGATATTCTTATTCACGGAAAATACATCTTGGGCAAACTTTACCTGTAATCTGTTGTTATTAAAATTATTAATTACTTTCCTTTTCATCAACTTGCGAACAGCAACTGAACTAAAATCATTCATCTGTTCCATAATTTGCTTGTTGTACGAATCTTTGTTGAACTCCCTGAAATTAATAGGATCGAAAATACTAACAACAAATATTCGATTGTAATAATTCTGTGAGTTTGTGATTCTTTCTGAAGATAAATATGAACTGGCGCAACCACTCATAAATAACGCAATGCAAATGATAAAAAAATATTTCATGTATTCTGATTTTAGGGGGTTTCTATAAATATGACACTTAAGGAAAGCTTGTCACTTATTCTTAAGTTGTTAAATATGGTTTGGATTTCTTAAAAAGTTTAAAAAATAGATTGGTTAGTTTCATCTTGTCTCAACAAGCCTGTCTGGTTAATTTTGAATGAACAAATATTATCTACCTTATCTGTAAATCAGAAGTAAAAGTTTGTTAATGTGAAAAAAAATCGCCTATGACTATCTAAATAGTTGTACGACTATAAAAATAGTCATATATTAGCAGCATGAAAGAATTAACTAAGGCAGAAGAACAGATTATGCAATACCTATGGAAGCTTGAAAAAGCTTTCTTAAAGGATATTATAGAAGAGTTTCCACAGCCAAGACCCGCATATACAACCATATCAACTGTGGTTAGGGTTTTGGTGAAAAAAGGTTTTATAGGTTTTGAAACCTTCGGAAAGGTGAATCAATACTATCCTTTGGTTAGTAAGAAAGTGTATACTCGTGACTTTATGAAAGGAATGATTAAAAGTTTCTTCAACGATTCGGTTGGAGGATTTACCTCATTCTTTGCCAAAGAGCAAGATTTATCGCTTTCTCAGTTAGAAGAAATGAAATCATTAATTGAAGAGCAAATAAAAAGTAAAAAAGAAAATGAGTGAGTTTATCCAATACTTAATTGAAAGCTCAGTATGCATGGCTGCCTTTTATCTTCTGTACAAAATCTTTTTGGCAAGAGATACTTTTGTGATGCGTAATAGAATCTACCTACTTTTTTCGGTTCTTATTTCGTTACTAATTCCCATTTTTTCATTTTCCATTAATCAGGAACCAACTGCCATTGTAAATCAATTTGCATTGGATCCGGTTTATGAGTTCAAAACCGATTTGGTTGGAGGAATGGAAGTTGTGAAGGAATCTTTTCAGATTGAAACCATATCAGTTTTATTTTTGGTTTATCTTTTGGGAGTTGTGTTTTCATTTGTTCGAATAAGCAAACATTTAATCGGAATTTTAAAAACGATTTCTGCCAATGAAATTGAAATAAAACAAAATTTAAAAATTGTATCTGTTCAGGAAAATACTTCGCCTTATTCTTTCTTTCGATATGTTTTTCTGAATCCTCGGCTTACAAGTGAATCTGATAAAAAACACATTCTTCTGCATGAATCGGTACACGTTAAACAATTTCACACATTAGATCTAATATTTGTTGAGATTGTAAAAGTACTGATATGGTTTAATCCTTTCATTTATTTTATTCAGCGTTCGTTAATTGAAATGCATGAATATTTAGCAGATAGAGCTTGTATTACCTCGGGGAATGATAGAATAGAATATCAGAATACACTGGTGCGAAATATCGAAGGGCGTATGAATTTCCTTCTAACCAGTGCTTTCAATTCATCATTAACTTTAAAGAGAATTAAAATGATTAAAAAAATAAAAAGCTCATATTTATCGAATTTAAAATTACTTGCAGTGATTCCAGTGATCTGTCTTTCCATTCTTTGCTTTGGATTTAAAGACATGAATATGGAAAAACCAACTCTCCTAAGTGTAACAAAGTCTGATTATAAATTTCCGATTGAAGCAGGAAATAATGTAAAAATTACTTCGGTATACGGAAAAAGAATGCATCCTATTCTTAAAAAGGAGAAGTTCCACAGAGGAGTTGATGTTGCTGCTCCAATGGGAACTCCAATTTATGCGGTTGCAGATGGAGTCGTGAAAAAAGTCAATTCAAAATTTACGAAAGGCAAAGGTTATGGACGTTTCATTATTATCGATCATGCCGATGGAATTTCCAGTCTGTATTCACAAATGGCTTCTTATTCGGTGAAAGAGGGTGAGAAAGTGAAAAAAGGAGAAAAAATTGGAACCGTGGGGAGCTCAGGAATTTCTACAGGACCTCATTTGCATTTTGAATTTAAAAAAGATGGAGAATATGTAGACCCAATGAAGTATTTGAGTCCACAAATTGCACAATAAATGAAAAGGGGGATTCTATGAATCCCCTTACTTTCTATTTTTATTTATTTTCTCCATGATCACATCTTGCACCGGGCGATTTTCAATTTTTGCATCCAGCCATGAAATTAAATCCAAATACAAGAATGCTCTTTTTTCATAAGGATCATTAACCCATTTTTTAAGATCTCTTCTCGATTTTTTTAGTTCATCTTTCAATTGATCTGGACTAATTGAACTTAGTTTTCGTAAGAATCGTAGAATGTATTTTTGAACTTCTTGTAAGTCATCCATTTTAGCCAAAAAGCGATAGGTCGAACGAATTTGATACTCGAGCAATTCAGTATTTTCCAATTCGTAATGACTGATTAGGTTCAGAATTCTACCAAAGCAATGAATATCTCCTCGGAGTGAGGTATCTCTCACATCCGAAATGCGATTTAAATATTTAATGGCCTCGCGATATTGTCCATTCCCAAAGTACAAACAGGCTATTTTATAATAGAAAATTAGTGCTCTGTGATTATCCATCCCCATTTTGTTTTCTTCAAGAAAACGCTCAATTTTTGGAACCAGATGCAAACCTTTATCAAAGGTTCCTTCCATAAAGTGGCGATTGATTCTGTGCACAAATAAAAACATGTGCAGTAAAATATTCAAATTGGAATTGTGCTTAAACTGATCTTCTTTTTCCAGTTTTCTTAGCAATCGCAAGTGTTTCTTAAAATTGCTTACATGATTGGTATAGAAAAGAGCTACCAGTACATTATTTAATCCCTTTAGGTACAAATCCATATGAATGTTAATCATTTCAGGATTTAGTAGGAATAAGTCAACCCATTTTTTCGCATACTTGTAGCACATCAAAAAATCCTGAATGATCAGATAGTACCATACATAGGATTGGAACAGGTATAATTTCTCGAAAAAACTTAGGCTTTCAACATCATGTGTGATTAAATTAGTGTTGAAAAACTCCTTTACCATTAAAAGGTCTTTTTCATTTCGCACATAACCCACTTTCAAATACAATCCATACAAACGAATGGACATGTTTGAAAAATACACTACACCATCCATCATTTTACTGATCTCTGTAGCTTCTCTTGTAATCTCTTCTGCTCTGTTTTCTATGCTTTTGGTGACATATTGTGACTCTATAAGCTTTTCGAACTGAATGATCTCATAAACCAGAATGTTCTTTTTGTTTTTGCGAGCTAAAGTTTTGGTTTTATCCAGTATCCTTAAACTTTGCTGGTAAAGGCCTTTGTTGTATAATACCTTGGCATGATCGATTTGTTCACGAATACTAATACTAATATCGTGATTGATCTGTGTTAGTCTTAAGCTGGTAAGCAATTGTTTGTACAAGTGAGCCTTTAAATTTGGCAATTGCGATTGCTTTATGTCTTTTGCTTTTTTTAGAATAATGGTTTCGTTGTACTCATCCATTTTATCCAAAACATCAAAAAGCTGCAAGAATTTAGTCTCTTTATCGCTACTAATTCTGTTTGCATACAGCTTAAAATTTCGTTTCTCAGATTTCGAAATCGATTTAATTAATTGAAACAGAGGGTCTATTTGTTGTTTAGGCATTGTAATGGATATATGAGTTAACTGCTTGGTAAACAGTAAGGTTTATAACTTTCATTTTGTTTGAACTTCGTAGATTGTATTGAAAAACGATTTTCAAAAACTCGCCATCAGGCGTACTTTTGAAATGTCAAATCAAGAGAATGTATAGAGTAAAAACAATCTTGGAACGGAACATGAATACAACAAATCTGTTATCAAAATTAATAAAATCCGATAAACTTGAAACAGTTAAAGGATTAAATCAAGCTCTTGAATGTATTGGAGTTGATCAGGATTCAAAAAAAATGAATCGAAATCAGGTAAATGAAATTAAAAGTTTCATTATTCAAAAATTTACTGATTTGGTTGATCTAAAAGGCTTGGTAGAATCGATTAAAGATTCTATAAGCGTTGAGGAACTGGAATGTTTTAAACGCGAGTTAAGCTTAAAAATGGACAATACTTATAGTATTACCCAAGCTCCTATTTACGGGAAACGAATGGAAACACTAAAGAGTTGTTTCGAAGAAGTTTCCGGTGATAACGTACTTTGAAACCATTTGTAATTGTTAAGTCAATTACTTCAGACAGTGAGTTAAAAGCACTATCCCCCTTGTGCTTTTAAGGATCTGACTATTAACCAACATGAAGAAGCTAAGTCGGGACGGTAGAACGATGAAAAATTGATTTCTTTTTGGCTTGTTTGTATAACAAATAAACCAATCCGTTAGAATTAGTAGTTTAAAAGTAAGTTAGGTGTGATTATACTTTTTTAAGAAACATTCAATGTTTTATCAGAACACTTAGATTCTTCTTGTTACCAATTTTGACCATCTTTTTGATTATGTTTTAATATTTAGTTGTGATTGCCGGGTTAGATTCGTATCTAACCCGGTATTTTTTTGCCTTATATTGTAATTTTAAAATATAGTCGAATCGACGATGGAACTGATTCTGTGTATACACTAATGCTATTAATTTGACTTAAAGGAACTCTTTCGAACGATTCGTAGGTTAAGTTTTGTTTATTCATAACATTGTGCAAAAGAATGCCAACTTCAGATTTGATTTTTTTGTGGGAGAACTTATAAATTAAAGCAGCATCCAGTCTTTGGTAGTCAGGTTCTGAATTGATATTGTTATAGCCTGAATATATCGGAAATCCCGAACCATAAATGTAATTTGCCGATAGATAGAATGGTTTCAAAGCCAGTAAACCTGCAGTTTTAATTTCATGTCGCTGATCATGTAAGGCTCTTAAATATACTCCTTCGTCTCTGAAATAGTCAAAGTTTTCGGATGTTTTACTTAGGGAGTAGGAAATCCAAAAAGTATGTTCTCCAAAGTCTTTTTTTGCAAAGAAATCGAGTCCTACACTTTTACTTTTACCCAAAGAAATGTTTCCTTCATTCCTCCATCGGTAATATCTTGTATGCCCATCTGTTCTTTTGTGATAGGCTTCAACACTAAAAGTAAAACCATTTTTATGATATGAACCACCAATAACATTGTGAACAGATTCTAAAACAGGAACTGTTTCTTCGTCGGCACCAACCCAAATGTATCTGTATTTACCTGATTTGCTCAATACCGAACTTTTTGAAATAAACTGTTTGTAAAGTCCCCAAGCTCCATTAAAAGATAATTCATCGGTGATTTTAACGCTCATGGATATTCTTGGTTCCCAGTATAGTTTTTCCAAATTAATTGGATAATTTACTTGAAATCCGGCTTTTATTGTTACTCCATTGCTTACATTAAGAATGTTTTGAAAATATCCACCAACTTTATCAAGTTTCGAATTCAAATGGAGAATGTTTATCCCAAGCGAATCTTCTTTTAGGTCGACAGCATTGTTTGTATACTGCAAACCGGCTTCAATAATTTGATCTTCATTTAGAATAAATCGATTTTGGAATTTTGCGCTGTACTCGCAAATGTTGTTATACGATCTGTCATCTCTGCGAATATTCATCTCATTAAATCGAATTCGCTCAATAACGGTTTGTTCTGTTGTGTTTCGATCAAGTTCTGACCTGGAAATGGATAGAGAACTCGAATTGCCTTTTTTCCAGACTTTGCTGTATTTTAATGAGCCACCATTTTGGTAACTTCCTTCAAAATCATGCTTTCGAGAAGTGGATAATAATTCATTGGTAATATCGTAGGAATATCTGTCTTCACCAGCCATTAAACTGATGTTTAATTGATCACCATTATCCCATTTTGTTGAAAATTTAAGATTTGCATCTCTGAATCGGTAATTGGGAGTTACATCCAAATCTACATATTCAGGAATAGTACCCTCAAGTTCGTCGGTATTAACATTCGAAGTGGCATATTTGATTTGATCATCTTTAAATAAAGTGTAATAGGTATGACGAAATGCAAACAAAAGCGAGGATTTTTTACCAATTGGTTGTTCGTAAGATCCACTCGCCGTGATGTTATTTAAAGCCAGGTTTAGGCTTGGTTTTACCTTGTTGCCATCTTTTCCAGTAATGTGTACAATACCACCAACTCGTTCACCATATCTGGCATCGAAACCACCTTTTAATACTTCGATATTTTTAACTACCAAAGGGTTTACAGCACCAATATCCTCATAATAGTTTTTTAATCCCCACAGGGTAATATCATCAAAAAGAACTTGACTTTCTCCTTCATAGGAGCCCCAAATAATCAGAAAGTCTTTTTGTTCGCCGGCAGCAAGGATTCCGGGTTGTAAGCGCAGGAGTTCAAATACAGAGTTGTCGTTGTTGGTTGGTAAAAAACCAGCTATTTTGTGGTTCAATTTTAGGTTCCCGGCCTGGTTACTTTCTTTAATAAAGGTTTGTACAATTTTGTCGGTAACCGTAATTTCTTCCAAATCGGTACTTGCAGCAGTTAATAGTAGCTTGTGAGTTTTATTGCAAGTTACAAGAGTATCATGAATGAAATATCCCAAATGTGAAGCTAATATTCTAAAAGTACTATCGGTAGTTGATGTAAACGAAAAATTCCCAAGTTCGTCTGTAGCCATGGGATGATCGTTAATGGTGATATGTGAAAAGGGGAGAGGTTCGAGGTTTTCTTTATCAAGAATTTGCCCAATCATTCTGTATTGAAGAATTTTCTCCTCGGGATATATGATGTACACATTATTTGATATTTCGTAGCTTAAAGGAAACTTCCTTAGCAAAAATATGATTGCATTTTCTTTATTGGAAAAACTTTTATCGATACTAATATTATAACTTGCTAATAAGTCTGTGTCATAAGAGAACTGGTAATTGTATCTATCTCTGAGCTCAATTAAAATGTCATTTAAAGCTTTATTGGTGGCTTTAATTTCTACTTTTTGAGCCAGTGAAGTCGTAATTACTAATCCGAAAAAAAATATAAGGGCGATATATTTTTGCACTTATTAGTTGTTTGAGGTTATAATATAATTTTTGCGAGGTCCTTTCACAAAATTAAATCCGCTTGATTTGCAAACAGTGTATAATACTTCATCAACAGTCATTCCTTTTCCAAAATTCCCAGTATAAGGTTTATTAAATTTACCTTTTTCTACAATGTGAATGTCATATTGCAACTCTATTTCTTTAAAAACATCCTTTAAAGGTGTTGCGTTGAATAAAAAGAAATGGTTGCGCCATGAAATTTTATCCTTTGCCTTTTTGTCCTTAAACACCTCTAATTTACCATTTTTGTTTAGGTAAGCATGATCATTTGGTAAAAGTAGAATTTTGTCAGAAGTAATGGTCGATACAACTTTAACTTTTCCTGTATAACAAGTCACTTTGTAGTCATTTCCTCTTGCATAGATATTAAAACTTGTTCCTAAAATGAAAGTTTTACCATACTGTGATTCAATTTCGAATTTACTTCCTTTGGTGATATCGAAAAATGCTTCACCTTTAAACTTTACTTTTCGAGTAAAGTTCCACATGTATGGTTTATAGCTAATGCTTGAGTTTGCGTTCAACTCTACCTTCGAATTATCGGGCAAAGTAACACACATGTGTTTCCCTTTTGGACAATAAGTAGTACTGGTATAGAAGTAGGTAAATCCTGCAAATCCTACCAATAAAAGGATACAAGCAGCTGCTGCATACCTTATCCACGAAAGTGATATGACTTTGTTTTTTGTTTTTTGAACCGTCGTCACTGCCGAAAGTTCTTTCCAAACCTCTTCTTTTGACTTTGAGTAGGTCACATCAATTTTCGGAAGCGAATTGATGAAATCCATTTCCGAACCAGGGGTAATATTTTGATTATTTTCTTTCATTATCTTCCTAAAGAATTTCTTAAATACGACAATGCATGTGTCATTCTTTTTTCTACAGCTTTAACGCTGAGTTCCAGTCTGTCTGCTATCTCCTGATATTTTAGTCCTTCGTTACGACTCATTAGAAATACTGTTCTTTGCTTTTCTGATAAGCTGCTTAGGGCCAATTCATATTTATTTTTTAGCTCTTCGTATTGCATTTGTTCTTCCGGCGAATTTTTATCGACTGAAGGCTCTAATTTTGCCAAATATTTCTGAGCTACTTTGTCTCTTCGGTATTTACTGATAAAAATATCGCTGGCAATTTTATACAATAATGATTTATTGGGTTTTTCTTCGTAGGGTAAATTTTTCTCCCACACTTTCATAAAGCTTTCCTGAGCTATGTCAGTAGCTAACTCTTCATCACCCGAACGATAGTAGATATAGTTTCGAATGCTATCGAAGTGCTTGTCAAATAAGATTTTAAATTCTTCTTGTGTCAAGGCTAGAGGATTGATTTAGGTAAAAATAATGGTTTTGTGTGAATTTAGGGTGCAGGGCAATCAAATACTTTCCTGCACCCTTTAGCATTTTTAACCTGATTATTTTTTAGTTGTCACCGTTCTTTTTGTTTCTTTTGTGCTTACCAATTTCAACGGTTTCAGTTACTTCTTCTCCTTCAGGAGTTGTGTAGGTATATGTTGCTACATTGTCACATTCACCATCGCCATAATCGAATTTGGCAAACTCTACACCATTTTGTGAGTAGATAACTGTTCCTTGAACAATTAGTCTACAGGTTCCGATTCTAATTAAAGGGTTTTCTTCATCAATTTGTTTGGTATATTCATTTTGCTCTGTATCAACGCAAGTTACCTTCCCTGTAATTTGAATTTTATCGTCGGATAAATCCCACTTGGTATCTAAACCTGCAATCCACTCTCTGGTTCGTTCAGCCACTCGGCTTAATTCAGTTCCATCAGGATAAGTAAAAGTAATGTCACTAGTGATTTCCCATTTCTTGCTAACTCCTCGTTCACCTGTAAATTCAATTCGTTTGGTTCCGTTAATTTCTACTGAATCAATTACCAAATCCATTGTAATTTCGCGAACTGCACCATTGGTCCAAGGTGCTGCTGTCATTACAATTTTAATAACACCATCAATAGTTTTGTCATTATTATACAGTTCTATTGAATCATATTCAATTGTAATTGTCATAGGGAATCTACCATCTTCTCCAAATTCAATAGAAATGTCTGGCATTTTTTCGCCTTTGTAACGCTGCCATTCTCTTGCAAAATTACCATAGTAATTGTGGGTTCCCTGTTTTGTACTCGTTGTAGATTCAGTATATTCACTTTCCATGAAAGAGAAAAGGTCTACTTCGTAATCAGCAACTTCCATTACAGTTTCAGATGCTTCTTCTGTTGAGATTACCGTTTCGATATCGTTGTTCAACACAACTTGTTCTTCAGGTTTAATCACATCAACATCATCATGATTGTCACAAGAAAAAAGCGACATTGCCAATCCAGCTAGTAATATAAATGATAGTTTTTTCATTTTGATATTTTTTAGTTTCCATATGATCCCGATTTCTTTCGGGATTAGCATTTGCAAATAATCATTCTTAAATATAGGAGTGAACAATCATTCGCTCAAACTAGTTTTGTAATGGTAAAATTTATAATTCTAAAGTTTAATTTTCTGAGCTCATTTACTTCTGAACCGATATTTTTGATTTTTACCCTACTTTTTTCTAATGCACAATGAGTTTTATTGTGTTTCCCAATATTTTGTGTGTAGAAATCAATTAAAAGTAAGATGTTTTTAAGTTACCTAATGTTTTTCGAAGGAATGATACGTAAATACAAACTGGAATTACGTGTTCACAAACTGAAATAACGCAATCACAAACTCTTTACATTTTTTAACATTTTTCGGGGTTACTTTTTTTCCTCTTTAGGAACAAACTAATAGTGATTAGAAAAATCTATTGTCAATTAATTACAACTAAAGCTGATTAGTACTAACTATCAAATCAAATGGTAAAGATTTTAAACGTGGTTGAGCGATTGATGCTGCTAGATCGATTGCTGAAAAAAGTAGAGACTGGAAACGCAAGACAATTGGCATCTAAATTGGGAGTGTCCCGTAGTCAGGTGTTCAATCATTTTGAAGAGCTAAAAGATTTAGGTGTGAAAATTAGGTTCAATAAGTCAAAATCATCTTATGAATATTTTGGCGATTATGAACTTGAAGTGCAGCAACCTTTGAAAGTGATTCGTAAAGATGAAGAATTAAAAGAAATTTCTGGAGGAACTTTTAGTCAGAGTCCAAGTTTATTGGACTGTTTCCGCTTAACTTTGAACTGAAAAATCAATAATCTGAGGGAATTGTTCAATCAATTGCCTCAGATTTTTAAGAAGAAATCCAGATTGAATGAAGAAAATTTTTCCAAAAGAAATTATAGCTCAAACTACCGAATCGCATTTTGCAAAATTCAATTCGAATGTAAAGGTCATATACCTGCTTGTATTGCTTCTATTACTATCGATAGTGGCTATATTGCCTGTAGTAAAAGTTAATATTACCCAACAAGGGAGAGGTACCATACGGAGCTTGGAAGAGAATAATAATGTTGTATCTGCTATTTATGGACAAGTGGCAGAAAATAGGTTATATGAGAATTTAATAGTAAACAAGGGCGATACACTTTTGATTTTAAATGTTGAAAAAGTAGATCAGGATATTGCTACAATTAAGCAAAAGTTAGAATTGAATCAGCAGTATCAAGAAGATTTAAAATGTCTATTAAATGGAAAATCGAATACTTTAAAAACTTTTCTCTATCAAAATGAATTGGCAGAATACAATCAGAAGTTGATAGAATTGGATGCAGAAATAAAGCATAAAGCGAAAGATTATCGCATTAATAAAGAGTTGTTTGAAAAGGAAGTTGTGGCCAAACTTGAATTTGAAAAAATAGAGTATACATGGCAACAATCCCTACAGAATAAGCAATTGTATATCAAGCAGAAAACCTTAAAGTGGCAAAGTTCACTACGTGATTTGAAACATGAAAGCATAGAATTGAAATCTCGTATTGCTATAAATACAAAGGAGAAAATCAACTATGTGATAACTGCTCCTATAACAGGAATCATTACTCACTTTAAAGGAGTTCAAAAAGGAAACTTTATTGCTTCCGGACAAAGCATTGCACAAATATCTCCCAAGAGCGAATTGTTGGTTGAATGTTATTTGTCTCCATCAGACATAGGTTATATCCACAAGGATATGAATGTAAACTTTCAGTTGGATGCATTTAATTACAATCAGTGGGGCTTGGCAAGTGGAAAAGTTTTGGAGATCTCTCCTGATATTTTTCAAAGCGAGAACAATGTATTTTTTAAGGTAAGGTGTAGTTTGGATCAAAATAAATTACTTCTAAAAAATGGGTATGAGGGGAATTTAAAGAAAGGCATGAGTTTAACAGCTCGATTTAATGTAACAGAGCGAACTCTATTTCAATTGTTGTATGATAAAGTAGATGATTGGTTAAATCCACGTTTACAATCTTAATTTTCTCAAATCTCACATCTAAATAATGAGTATAAAAATAAAACAACACGATATTACCGATTGTGGAGCTGCCTGCCTTGCTTCCATTTCGGCACATTTTAAATTAAAACTACCAATCTCCCGAATCAGACAAATGGCAGGTACCGATAAGAAAGGTACCAATGCTTTGGGTTTGATTAAAGCTGCAGAAAAACTCGGTTTTACTGCCAAAGGAGTGCGGGGAGAGCTGGATAGTTTGTCAAAAATCCCCTTGCCTGCCATTGCACATGTAGTTGTTAAGGAGGTCTTGCAACACTATGTTGTTATCTATAAGGTCACTGACAAGTATGTGGAGGTAATGGATCCGGGTGACGGGCAGATTCATAAGAAAAGTATAGCTGAATTTGAGAAAGAGTGGACCGGAGTATTGATTTTGATGGTGCCTAATGAAAGTTTTGTGAAGAAAGATGAAAAAGTTTCGAATATTTCTCGTTTTTTCTTTTTGCTAAAACCCCATAAGAGCATTTTATTTCAGGCATTATTTGGAGCAATTGTTTATACCGTATTGGGACTATCAACCTCCATTTACATACAAAAATTAACCGACTTTGTGCTTGTTGATGGCAATAAAAACCTTCTCAACCTGCTGAGTATTGGAATGGTTGTTTTAATCATTTTTCAAATATTTATCGGAACATCGAAAACGGTAATGGTGTTAAAAACTGGACAGTTGATTGATTCCCGCTTGATTTTGGGTTACTACAAACATCTGCTGAAATTGCCACAACGCTTTTTCGATACCATGCGAATTGGTGAGATTATTTCGAGAATAAATGATGCTGTAAAAATCAGGGCCTTTATTAATGATACTGCCATTAACCTAATCGTAAATGTGTTTATTGTATTCTTTTCGTTTGCTTTAATGTTTATTTATTCTTGGAAATTGGCTTTGGCAATGGCTTTAATTATTCCTTTATACACTTTGGTTTATTTTATTACCAACAGGCTAAATAAAAAACAGGAGCGAAAGGTAATGGAACGTGCTGCCGATTTGGAAACACAACTGGTGGAATCCCTCAACTCTGTAAAAACCATTAAGCAGTTAAGCCTGGAAGATTTTGCCAATTTGAAAACGGAAACCCGCTTTATCAATTTGTTGCAAACTGGATACAAGTCGGGGTTGAATGCAATATTCTCAGGGAATTCTTCCGAATTTTTAAGCCGAATTTTTACCATCGTTCTACTATGGTTTGGTGGGTATTTGGTAATCGATCAGACCATAACTCCGGGTGAATTAATGTCCTTTTATGCCATAATAGGATATTTCACAGGACCTGTTGCCTCTTTAATAGGCATGAATAAATCGGTGCAAAATGCATTGATTGCCGCAGATCGTTTGTTTGAGATTATGGATTTGGAACGTGAAGAGGAGGAAAATATGATCGAACTGGATAAACAACATCAAGGAGATCTAATTTTTCAGGATGTATCCTTTTCTTACGGTACACGTGTTGATGTGTTCGAGAAATTCAACATGCAAATTCCTCATGGTAAAATTACTGCCATTATTGGAGAGAGTGGTTCAGGTAAAACCACCATTGCAGCCTTGGTGCAGAAATTATATCCTTTAAACGATGGAAACATCTACATAGGGAATGTAAATGTCAAATATGCATCAAACGAAAGTTTGAGAAATTATGTGGGCATTGTACCCCAGAATTTAGATCTGTTTGCAGGGAATGTAATTGAAAACA
Source organism: Marinifilum sp. D714 (assembly GCF_030851345.1). Taxonomy (GTDB): domain Bacteria; phylum Bacteroidota; class Bacteroidia; order Bacteroidales; family Marinifilaceae; genus Marinifilum. Next base: position 69,061 of record NZ_JALPNU010000015.1, on the reverse strand, counting down.
TTGCAGTAGGCGAGTTTCAACCCAATATGGAACGCATATTGGAAATTTGCAAACAAATTGGGATTTTGGATTTTATAGAAGAATTGCCCAATGGTTTCCAAACTTGGTTGGGCGAAAATGGTGCTTCTCTTTCGGGTGGACAGAAACAACGATTGGCAATTGCCCGTGCTTTGTATTGCGATCCACAGGTATTGATTCTGGATGAGGCAACATCCTCATTGGATTCCATATCGGAAGAACAAGTTCAAAACTGCATTAGAGGTTTAAAAGAACAAGGTAAGACCATTGTTTTAATTGCTCACCGTTTGGGTACGGTGCTACAATCTGATAAAATTATTGTTTTGGAAAAAGGCAAGCTAATGGAAGAAGGCTCGCATAGCGAATTGTACGAAAACCAAGGCAAATATTACCAAATGTGGCAAAAGCAAATGCCTGAGTTAAGTATTTTTTGAGAAAAAATATTGTAAAGTCCAAGTTTATTGGACTGCTTGCAATTATCTTTACAAGTGTTATTCAAATTTGGCCAATGCGAATATATAAAGTGTAGGTAAAAAAGCCCGAAAAACAGAAGTGTTTTGGCGAACCCATGCTGTTGATCGGACTTAGCTTAAAAGCCTGCACAAAATTAAATGAATTATTAACAATTTAAAATTTTGTGAACATGAAAGATTTAAATGAATTTGGAGTTTCTGAAATGGAGACTTCTGAGATTAAGAACTTAAATGGAGGCGGTAGTTTTTGGGGGCCTGTAGGAGCTGGATTGATCATTGCAACTTTTGTTGCTGTGATAAGTGATTGGGATAACTTTAAAAAAGGTTTAGCTGGTGAACCAGAAATTAAAAATTAAATTATTATGGAAGAAATATATAATTGCACAGAATTAAATACTTTAGAACTTTTGGATGTTCAAGGTGGTGGCTTTGCTTATGATGTAGGTTTTGCATGGAGAGAATTGGGAATCTATATTAAAGGTGGAGGAGGTATTATGGGACAAATTGATGTAATTTGTGACCTTGTTGAGAATTACAAACCAGTAAATTAATTAACATTTCCCAGTTTTTATTTTATTGAAAACTGGGAATTATATTTTGCGTGATGAAGAAAAAAAGAAATTATTTGAAAGAATATACTATAGTTGCAATTAGTTTTTTATTCTTTTTTTACGTCTTTAAAGAATGGGATTTGTTAAAACAAATATTATTTGATTTGTTTAAGTAGTAAAAAGATTAAAAATAGTAGAGTAGTTTTTATAATGAATGTGGTAATATTCTAATAAAAAACTAGATGCTCTTATTTTGTATTAACTGATCGTGCACCTGGATACTCTCAGGTATGCACCAATAGTTTGTGCGAGTGTTTTCCACTCGTACCTATTTTTAGAAAAAATAAAACTATCTTTAGAATATCCCATTTGCATTAATTTGCAATTCGGCATTTGTGAAGAAAAAGAATTTACTAGATATGCAGAGCACATGCTAAAAAAAGGACCCCAACCCGTGGCGTCCTTTCCAAATTTAATAGTCGGAAAACAAATGACTATTCCTGAAGCGTTGTTTCTTCTTCCTCTTTTGCATTTTCGCGTCTGGTTTCGCGTGATGCAATTCTTGAGTTAATGTCTTTTATTACTTCGTTTATTTCCGCAGCAATATTTTCATATTCCACTTTTTCGGTCATATCCTTCATTACCGATAAAAACTGATCGAGAGATTCAATGGCCTTGCGAACTTCTTTGGCAGCTTTTGCTCCTTCAGCATTTGGCTTTTCGGCCTCTTCCTTGTTTTTTTCTTCTTCTTTGGCAATAAAATCTTGCTGAGAAGTTTTAAGGAAAGCATAATGATTATTGGCGCCAATGCCAGTAATGGCTGCTTTAAGCTCTTCATTAGAATCAACTTTATTGAAAAAGTTAATCATGCTAACAGTTTGGTCTTGGTAACCCATGTCGTAAATGCGCATTTCAGGTGAACGAACCACAGTTACCAATTTCTCTGCATGTGTACGTATTGTAGCATCCTCATTGTACGACTGTGAAATTACCAGGTACATAAAACACTTCCATCCATTGTCTCTTCTTAGATCCTTGGCTGCAAGTTCGCTGGTTCGCATACTACTTGGAGAAATTTTAAGGTTATCTTCCAATTTGTTTAAGGCAGCAGTGACTTTGGTTTTTGGCTTGACTAACTGAAGTTCAGTTTCGTCGTATTTACCCAAAATGTTCGATGCTTTTGAGCCTAATAATAGATATTCTGCCAAATGCATCTTGTGAAACTTAATAGAGTAAAACATACTTTTAAAATTTAAAATATAGTATTAATATTATTTAAACTCAAAGGAAGTTATGAATAAAGAATTTATTCCACAATTATATAAATGGAAAAAATAAGATCAGATAATCAGTGCTTTGTGATTGTGCATTTAAAATGGCTTGTAATGGTAGGGAAAAGAAGCTTATTTGGAATTGATTTAAATTAACTAAGTATAGTGTGTTTGTCTGATTAATCCATAAATAAATAACGCTTGTTTGGAGTGCTGAGTTTACCCGTTAAGTGGGTAACCCAAAGAACCAAGGAGCTAAATCGACCTGTAAAAATGCTTCCTTGGAGTTCGGGAATGCCATTTTTACGTTTTAAATTGGGTATCTGGAAAACCAAGAGGGCCTTTCAATACTTTAATTTGGAATAAGCGTTTTGTTGTTTGTGCAATTTTACGTGTTGAAATACTATTCCAGTAGACCAATGAAGCAAAACTACGAGTAAAAATGCTTCCTTGGAGTTCGGGAATACCATTTTTACGTTTTGAATTGTATATTTGGTAAACCAATGGGCCATTTCTTCAGTACGATTTAATCTTTTAACATTCCAAAATTCCAAGGAATTAAATATCTTTGCGGATTCAATTAGGAATTTATAATTACCAATTGCGAATAGAACCAAAAAGCTTTCGTAATTTGTGATATACAATTCGTAATTTCTAATTCGTAATTCGTAATTGACAGTATGAAGAACATTCGAAATTTTTGCATCATAGCCCACATCGACCATGGTAAATCTACCTTGGCCGATCGTTTACTTGACGTTACCAACACCATTACCGACCGCCAAAAGCAGGCGCAGGTACTAGATGATATGGATTTGGAGCGTGAGCGTGGGATTACCATCAAGAGTCATGCAATCCAAATGGATTATATGCGCGATGGTGAAAAGTATACCTTAAACCTGATTGACACACCGGGTCACGTTGACTTCTCTTACGAGGTGTCAAGATCGATTGCTGCCTGCGAGGGAGCATTGTTGATTGTTGATGCTACCCAGGGAATTCAGGCACAAACCATATCCAATCTTTATTTGGCAATCGAAAATGATTTGGAAATTATTCCGGTCTTGAATAAGATTGACTTGCCAAATGCGAATCCTGAAGATGTGAAGGATCAGATTGTGGATTTATTGGGATGTGATGAGAGTGAGATTTTGGCTGCCAGTGGAAAGACTGGTGAGGGAGTTCCTGATATATTGGAAGCCATTGTTGATCGTGTTCCAGCTCCGGAAGGAGATCCAGAAGCACCATTGCAAGCATTGATTTTCGACTCGGAATACAATTCGTTCCGTGGTATCATTACTTACATTCGTATTTTGAATGGTGAAATCAGCAAAGGTGATTTGGTAAAATTCGTAAATACCGAGAAGGAATACCAGGCCGATGAAATTGGTGTACTACGATTGACCCAGGAACCAAGAAAGGTTTTGAAAACGGGTGATGTAGGTTATATCATTTCGGGTATTAAAACATCAACCGAGGTAAAGGTAGGAGACACCGTTACTCACAAAGCAAATCCTTGCGATGCTGCAATTGAAGGTTTCGAGGAAGTAAAACCAATGGTATTTGCCGGGGTTTATCCAATCGATTCGGAAGATTATGAAGATTTGCGTGCGGCAATGGAGAAATTGAAGCTGAATGATGCTTCCTTGACTTTTGAACCTGAATCATCCTTGGCACTTGGTTTTGGTTTCCGTTGTGGATTCCTGGGACTATTGCACATGGAAATTGTTCAGGAACGTTTGGATCGTGAGTTCGACATGAACGTAATTACTACGGTTCCTAACGTATCGTATATTGCACACACCAAGAAAGGTGATGAGTTCGAGATGCACAATCCATCGGATATGCCAGATCCGAATGCATTGGATTATATCGAGGAACCATTTATTCGAGCTCAGATTATCTCCAAATCGGAGTTTGTTGGTCCGTTGATGACCCTTTGTATGAGCAAGCGTGGTATCATGACCAATCAGCAATATTTAACAAGCGACAGGGTAGAGCTAACTTACGAAATGCCATTGGGTGAGATTGTATTCGATTTTTACGATAAGCTAAAGAGTATCTCGAAAGGTTATGCTTCTTTCGACTATTTCCAGATCGGATTTAAGCCTGCCAAATTGGTGAAACTGGATATTCTGTTGAATGGTGAAGGTGTTGATGCACTTTCTACTTTAATTCACTTCGATAATGCACAGGCATTCGGTAGAAGAATGTGTGAGAAGCTGAAAGAATTGATTCCAAGACAACAGTTTGATATTGCCATTCAGGGTGCAATTGGAGCTAAAATTATTTCTCGTGAAACCGTTAAGGCTGTTCGTAAAGATGTAACCGCAAAATGTTATGGTGGTGATATCACGCGGAAGCGTAAACTGTTGGAAAAGCAGAAAAAAGGGAAGAAGCGTATGAAGCAGGTAGGTAATGTAGAAGTACCACAAAAAGCTTTCCTTGCGGTTCTTAAATTAGACTAATAATGTAATCTGACAGCGTTCGGAGATCCTGTCAGCATTAAAAAAGATATACAAAGCTGTTCGATTTTTCGGACAGCTTTTTTTTTCTTCAAGCTCTAAAGAGGCTTATAATAACAATTTTAAGCGTAATAAGTTTTATAGCTTGGGGCTAGTAGCTGAAAGCTGACTACTGATCGCTATTTTAACCTTTCCTTAACTCTTTTTAGCTAAAGCTTAACTGCCTTTTTTTCAGTTGTATGATAATTTTGAAAGTAGATAATTCAAGTCAAATTTAAATACAATGGTTATGAAACGATTTAGACTCTTACTAAGCCTATGTTGTGCTGTTTTGTTGGTGTCACAAGTTACTTTCGCTCAAGAGAAGGATAAGAAAAAGGAAAAACATGAGGTGCATGTTAAAGTAAAAGTGATTGAAGACGGAAAAGAAACTGTCATCGATACAATTTTCCACGAGCATAAAGATCATGATGAAATCATGAAAATTATAGAATTAAAGGGTGTATCAGATTCTTTAATGAAAAAGCATATGGTTTGGTATTCTAGTGATGATAAAAAGCATGGAAAGCATTTCAAAATGATTGAGAGCTTTGTTTTTAATATCGACTCAACTTTTGATGGAGATGCAATAAAAATGATGAAGAAATTTAAGTTCTCGGGTGAGGATGGGAGTTTTATTTTCCACTCAGGTGATTCTTGTATTTCGAAAGATATCCATATTGAAATGCTTCATGGAGGTAAACACAAATTGAATGTACTTCCATTTGATGGGAAAAAAGCGGAAAAAATTATCATCATTCAAGATTCCGACGATGTAGAAATTACTGAGGAAGATGGTGTGAAAATCATTAAAATAAAGAGTTCAGGCAAAGACAATGTTTGGATTGAAAAGCATGGTGAGCACGAAGTGGATGTTGAGGTTACGGTAGAGGAGAAGGATGGAAAGAAAGTGAAAAAGATAAAAAGAAAGAAAACGAAGAAACAAAAGGAGTAGTTTCTTTCTCTCATAATAAAAAAAAGCTCTGTATGATTTATAGTGGGTGATTCATGAAATTATATAGCTTATAAGTAAAAAATAATCTACTTTGTTCGTGTGGGATTGTCGGGCATTGGAAGGACAAGCTTCTTATCCGTAGAAAACATTTAGAGAGACGGGGAAGCTTCGAAGAATTGAGAAGATCACCCCGCCGAATTTAATGTTTTCAAGTAGAAGGAGTTTGTGCTTACACGCCCTAGATTTTTTGCTTACTTTTTCATCAATGGAACCGACCGAAGGGAGCTCATGAATTCCTTTTTAAAGAAATCATTTGATGAATAAAAAGTAAGAGCCATGCGGCTTGAGCAGAGTAAAATTAAAGAATTCTAGGATTGTTCTTTTCAATTAATATTCGATTTAGTTACGCACCAGATTCCATATAGAACCAAAAAAAAGCTGCTTTAAAAAGCAGCTTTTTTGATATCTGGTGGATTACATTATCAATTTATAACCTTTACCGTGAACGTTAATAATTTCAATGCTTGGCTCTTCCTTCAAGTGTTTACGAAGTTTGGTAATGTAAACATCCATACTACGTGCATTGAAATAATTATCGTCGGACCAAATGGTTTTTAAAGCCAGATTTCGCTCCAATACTTTATTTACATTGTTGCAAAGAAGCTTTAAAAGTTCCGATTCTTTGGTTGTTAGTTTAATGGTTTCATCTCCATCAACCAAATATTGTTTTTTAGCATCGAAAGTATAACGACCTAATTTAAATTCTTCCTGGTTAATTTCTGGCTTAACTCCTGCGGTTCTTCTCAGAACGGCTTCAATTCTCACCAAAAGTTCTTCCATACTAAATGGCTTGGTCATGTAGTCATCGGCACCAAGTTTAAATCCTTCCAAAACATCCTCTTTCATCGATTTTGCAGTCAGAAAGATAATTGGAATTTCGCTATTGATTAAACGAATATCCTTTGCAAGCGTAAAACCATCTCGATGAGGCATCATGATATCAAAAATGCACAGGTCGTAAGGATTTTTCAAGAACTCATCGTAAGCTTTGTCACCATCTTCGCAAAGAGTAGTGTTATAATTTTTAGCGATTAAATATTCTTTAAGCAAAAGGCCTAGGTTCGCATCATCCTCGGCTAATAAGATTTTAACTTGTTCCATTGCGTCTATTTTTTTAAAGGAAGATATACTTCAAATTTTGATCCCTTTTCGAGAACACTCTCTACATTCACTTCACCATTGTGTGCATCAACAACTTTTTTCACATAGGATAAGCCCAAGCCAAATCCTTTAACATCGTGCACGTTTCCTGTATGAACACGGAAAAAGCGTTCGAAAACCATTCTCTGATCTTCTTTCGATATTCCAATCCCATTATCAGTAATTGAAATAACAATACCCTTGTCTCTGTTCCGTGTACTGATACTGATTTCCGGATTGTCCTTGCAATATTTAATTGCATTGTCCAACAGGTTTGAGATAACATTGCTAACATGAACTTCGTCTGCCATAATTGTATCCTGGCTAGCATCTAAATTTTGGTACATGTTACCACTTTTATCTTCTGCTCTAATAGTAAAGTTAGGTAATAAATTTTGAATTATTTTATGAACACTTATAGGTTTCAACTTTAACTTCATTCTGGCTTCATTAAATACTGCCATTTGCAATACTTTTTCAACCTGGTAAGTTAATCGTTTACTTTCATCGTTTATGATTTTTGCAATATGATCGATAAAGCTTTGAGTGGTTGCAACGCTGTTGTCTTTCAGCATTTGCGATGCCAATGATATTGTTGAAATTGGAGTTTTAAACTCATGAGTCATATTGTTGATAAAATCGTTCTTGATTTTCGACAACTTTTTCTGGCGGAAGATGATGAAAATTGTAAAAGCACTGCAAAGTATCAATACCAAGGTAAGAATAAATGAAGGAAATAGCATTGTGTATGATTGAAGCATGTGCTGCTGTTTCGCAGGAAAATAAACATGTAAAATGTTATTTCTTGTAAAATACAAATCGTTTGGAAATAGAGGTTTGGTGTACTTCTCCACAGAAGGATTTCTAAAATAATTCTTTGAAGCCGTTTCAAACTTGATGCCATTCACTTTTACTGCATACTCAAAATTTAATTTGATTCCATTGTCTCTTAACTTCTGCTCAATTAAAGTAGGTAAAGCTTTAAGGTCAATACGCTCGCTAAGTTTTAGATTTGCATTTTTTAATTTATTAGCAAATTCTCCATAATTTCCTCTACTTGTTAAGGCTTTATTAAATTGCTCTTGGAATTTTGCTAAGCCTCCATTTAATGAGCCTTCGGCAATATTGATATTTTTGTTTTCATGAGAGATACTTAAAACGGCTTTGTCATGTTTTTGATCCATAGTGAAAGAAATCGTCGAGCTTTCTGTTGAAAGATCCGAATGTCCTGCTATGTTTGAATGATTAGAACCATTGCCTTTTAGAATCATATTTACAGATTCATCATGTTCCAACTTTTTAACAACCTGATCTAAGGCTTTACTAACAGTTAAGGAAAATTGTTCTTCTTTAAGTTTTGATGCAGATTGAAAGTATTTTATTTGGACCAATATCAATCCAAACAATGATATACACAAAACAATCGTAACTAACCAAATGTACTTCTGATTCATCTTTATTTATTTTCTTCCACTAGTCATCCCAATATTACCGGGAGGAAGTTGCAAGATAAAAACAATTACTGTAGTGTGTTTTTAATAATTATTTTAATCATGCTGGTTTCACGTATACAAAGATAAAAAAATCATCATCCTACAATTACGACTTAACAATCTTTAACACAAGTGATGTATAAGTTTGTTATTGATCAGGATATTAGAAAATTTAAATGGAATATAGCTTCTCTAAATTAGGATTGATTATAATTAAGGCAAAAATTCGTTATTTTAACAAATTTTTACTGAAAAGGTATTTGAAGTTTATAATTTGATACTATATTTGCTATCGGAGAGCGAATCTATAAGGAACAATCTCCTTGATTAAAAATTTTGGTTAATAGTTAGATGAAAGGGCGGTTGTGGTTACCGTCCTTTTTTTTGTACCCATTATTTACCAGAAGATCCTTACAACTAGACATAGCAATTCCTGTCAGGTTAATTCAGACCTGATGAATTTTTATAATACAAAGAATAAATTAAATTAGGATGCCAGCTCTTTCTGGTTGATTCTTTTCAAGGCTTCACGAGCAGCTTTTTGCTGTGCTTCTTTCTTTGAAGTACCAATACCTTTACCCATTTTCACTTCTTCCACCTCAACTTCGGAAATAAATAAAGGCAAACGCAATGTTTTATCAACACCATCTTCTTGAGTATCGAAGAATACATCCTTTTTGTTCTTTTGAGCCCACTCAATCAATTTGCTCTTAAAGTTGGTTTCTACAGTCACAACTTCTTCCAAATTGATATACTTCTTAAAGATTTTATCTTCGATAAAAGTACGGGTTTTAAGATATCCCTGATCCAAATAAATTGCTCCAATTAAAGCTTCGAATGCATCTCCATAAATATGTTTGTTGTTGTTCATATTTACATTGGATACAACATGATTGTCCAAGCCAATTTTAAGGGCAAGTTTATTTAGCGATTCTCGACTAACAATTTTAGAACGAATTTGAGTTAGGAAACCTTCGTCTTTATTAGGAAAATACTTGTAAAGGATATCGGCAATTACGGCACCAAGAATTGCATCGCCCAGATATTCCAGACGTTCATTATTCATGTTAAAGCCATTCTTAGGTATACTGGCCGATTTATGTATGAAAGCCAATTCATACAGGTCGGGTTTGTTAGGATAAAACCCTAGAAAATCAAATAACAATCCATAAAACTCCCTCCTAGGAAAGAAAAAAAGTTTTATGGATTGAATAATAGACTTAATCACAAATTATTTACTAAATGATTTGAAAATTACGGATGCATTGTGTCCGCCAAAACCAAAAGTATTACTCAAAGCAGCTCTGATTTCGCGCTTTTGAGCTTTGTGAAGTGTAAGGTTTAGTCTTTCATCGATTTGAGGATCTTGTTCCTTGTGATTGATGGTAGGAGGAACTGTTTGATTGTTCATTGCTAAGATACTAGCAATTGCTTCAACAGATCCAGCAGCACCTAACAAGTGTCCTGTCATCGATTTTGTAGAACTAATGTTTAATTTATATGCATGCTCGCCGAAAACAGTTTGTACCGCCTTAGTTTCAGGAATATCACCAACTGGAGTTGATGTTCCGTGAACATTGATATAGTCGATATCCTCTGGTTTCAAATCAGCGTCATTCAAAGCCATATTCATTGAGTTAATGGCTCCTCTACCTTCAGGGTGAGTTGCAGTAAGGTGATAAGCATCACCGGACATTCCTCCACCAACAACTTCAGCATAAATTTTAGCTCCTCGTGCTTTGGCATGTTCATATTCTTCAAGAATTAAACAGCCTGCTCCTTCACCCATAACGAAACCGTCACGAGTTTTACAGAACGGACGAGATGCAGTTTCAAACTCTTCATTGTTAGTAGACAATGCCTGCATTGAATTAAAACCACCTAATCCTGCTTCATTTACTGATGCTTCAGATCCACCTGTGATAAAGACATCAGCTTTACCCAGACGGATGTAGTTCATCGCATCAATAATAGCGTGTGAAGAGGAGGCGCATGCAGAAACTGTACCGTAGTTTGGTCCTTGGAATCCATACTTCATCGAAATATGGCCGGCAGCAATATCCGAAATCATCTTAGGAATGAAAAACGGAGAGAAACGAGGAGTTCCATCCCCGTTTGCATATCCTTTAACTTCATCTAAGAAAGTTTTAATACCGCCGATACCAGAACCCCAAATTACTCCGGCTTTTGTTAAATCTTCCGATTCAAGATCTAAACCGCAATCAGCCATAGCTTCTTTAACAGCTACAAGCGCATACTGAGTATATAAATCCAGTTTGCGAACTTCTTTGCGATCAAAATGCTCTTTAGCATCGAAATTTTTAACTTCGCAAGCGAACTGGGTCTTGAATTTTGAAGCGTCGAAATGAGTGATCATTCCAGAACCACTTACTCCATTCTCCAAATTCTCCCAATATTCGGCAATACTATTACCAATTGGGTTAATTGTTCCGAGCCCAGTTACAACTACTCTTCTAAATTCCATAAAAAAGGGTCTGGTTAATAATTACTTAGCGTTTTCTTCGATGTAAGAAACAGCGTCACCTACTGTACCGATGTTTTCTGCTTGATCATCTGGAATAGCGATGTTAAACTCTTTTTCGAATTCCATGATTAGCTCAACTGTATCCAATGAGTCAGCTCCTAGATCGTTAGTGAAGCTAGCTTCTGGAGTTACTTCAGTTTCGTCTACACCCAACTTATCAACAATGATAGCTTTTACTCTAGATGCAATATCAGACATAACTTTAAAATTTAAATGATTAATATTAAACTAATTAATTTTCAACTGTGCAAAGAAATAAATTTACTTGAAAAAATTCAAATCTTTTTCACAAAGTTGGGGACAAATGTAATTCTTTTTCCTTTTCTAGCGAAATTATTTTACATCCAATGGCTTTTATATACCTTTGGGCATACTATTTTAACAACAAATTCACCATGAAGAAAATTGCATTATTCGCCTCAGGATCAGGTACTAATGTTGAAAATATAGCGTTGTACTTTAAAAATAATTCCAATGTTGAGATTGCTTGTGTTCTCACAAATAATCCCAATGCTTTTGTGCTAAATCGAGCAGAAAAGTTAAAACTTCCTTCTTTTGTTTTTTCAAGATCAGATTTTAAAGAGACATCAAAAGTGGTTGATTATTTAAAAGAAAAGCAAGTTGATTTAATAGTGCTGGCTGGGTTTTTATGGTTGATACCGACTAATGTGCTACAAGAATTTTCAGGTAGAATAATAAATATACATCCTGCTTTGTTACCAAAATATGGTGGGAAAGGAATGTATGGTATGAATGTTCACAAATCGGTAGTAGAAAACCAGGAAACTGAATCTGGAATTACCATTCACATGGTAAGTGAGAAATATGATGAGGGTGAAATTGTTTTTCAGGCCAAGTGTTCAGTGGAACCTAATGATACTGCAGAGGATGTTGCAAATAAAGTACACAAATTAGAATATGAGCACTTCCCTAAAATAATAGAGCAATTACTTTAAAGTAATTGCTCTATTATTTTTTGACTCTCTTTTATTTTTTTGATGCCAGGGTATTGTTCAAAGAATCCGGTATTAATGGTTCTGGAATATTATCTAATCCATTTAATTCTTTCATCAATTTGTTTTTAAGAATTTCAAATTGAGCCTGATTTTCTTTCTTAACGGGAGCTACAGGAGGTGATTTCATTTTTAATGGATTAATTGGGCTTCCATTTTTATGAACTCTAAAATCGAGATGTGGTCCTGTTGATAATCCTGAAGAACCAACATATGCTATGGTTTGCCCTTGTTTTACCCTAACACCTGTGTTCATACCTTTGGCAAAACGGGATAAATGCATATAGGTTGTGGTGTATACACTGTTGTGTTTTATTTTTAAATATCTTCCACCGCCTCTTTTTTGGTAACCTTTCTTAATAATAACACCATCTCCAATAGTATGAACAGGAGTTCCCGTTGGAGCTGCATAATCTACACCATGATGAGCTCTATATCTTTTTAGCACAGGATGGTATCTGCGATTAGAAAACCTGGAACTAATTCTTGAAAAACGCAGAGGAGCTTTTAAGAATGCTTTTTGCAGGCTTTTCCCTTCTTCATCAAAAAAGCCTTTTTTTTCACCTTCTTTAAAGGCAAAGGCATAATTATCTGATTTGTGATGAATAAAATTGGCAGCTAGTACCTTGATATCATGTATTGATTCATCATCAACAAAAGCTTCTTCATAAATAATATTGAATTCATCGCCTTTACCTATACCAAAGAAATCTATAGTCCAGGCATAAATTTCAGATAATTCGATGGATAAAATAGGATCAGCCTGGGCTTCTACCATGGCATTCCAAAGTGAACTTTCAATGGTTCCTTTAATTTGTTTGCGCTTATAAATAATCTCTTTTTCCCCTTTGTATACATGCAAAGTATCTCGTAAATCAAATACAATATATTCAACTGGTGTGTTTTCGTATACAAAATACTCTGGAGTTCTTAAGCTATCTTTTGAGAACAACACAGAATATTCTCGTCCTGATTTTATCCTTCTTACATTAAAAACATTTTTGGCTTTTTTTGCAATTTTATCGATTGCAGCATATGATACATCGTATTGTCTTAATATTGTTGACAAACTCTGATTTCTCTTAACCTTACTTTCTTCAACATTAAAATTATCAATAGGAAATCCATATTTTAAATTAACAGGCTCTAAAGCTGTTGAATCAATCAATTCATGATTATCGCTTTTTACTTCCTCAGGTACATCTGATTTAAATTTTTTAAAAAGTAATAGGCCTATTACTACAAGGGCAGCAATAATGAGAGTTTTATAGTTGAAGAACTTTTTCATTTCGGAAATTTTGAATTCGCCCCTAAAGGTATAACTGTTTTTATAGTCATACAACTTGAAAAGATAGAGATTGTAGTATTTAAGCTTTTTTAAGTATTAAGATTTAATTTTGTCGAAACCTTGACCATAAACACCCATTACACTACCCATAGATATGAATGCATCGGGATCTACATGCTTTATCATTTTTAAAATGGTTTGAGAATCGCGTTTTTTTGCCAGTACCATCAATATTTTCACATCCTCATTACTATATCCTCCGGTGGCATTTATTACTGTAAGTCCTTGATCTAAATTGTGAATTACTTCTTTTCGAATTACTTCAGGTTTCTGTGTGAAAATTATTATTTGAACAGATTGTTTACTTCCTTCAATAATCATATCAACTACATAAGCACTTACACCCATTGTTACAAACCCGTATACCACCTGTTCAATGGAGTTTTCTAAAAAATATGATGAAGAGATTATTATCACATCAATTGTTAAAAGAAGTTGTCCCGGACTATAATTTTTGTACTTGTTGATCATCATGGCTAGAATGTCGGTGCCGCCTGTGCTTCCACCACGCGATAAAATCATTCCTGCACCTGCTCCAGCCATAATACCTCCGATGATAGCACACATAAACCTGTCGGAAACCAAAGGTTCGGTGATAATGGATTGAAGCAGCCATAGGAAAAATGAAATTACGGTAATTCCATACAATGTTTTTATTCCAAAAGAAAAGCCAAGCACACGTAATGATATCAGTAGAAATACCGTATTGATTAAAAATACACTATAACCAACCTTTATTCCTGTTACAAAATAAATCATGGTTGCAATTCCACTTACTCCTGAACCTACAATTCCAGATGGTATTATAAAACCGGTCCATGCCAAAGAACCAATAAGCAATCCTATGGTAATAATTAAATAGGAACGAATGTTTTCTGATAAACTGATTTTCTGATTAGCCATTATTTCTTTTTTTATGCTCTAATTTCTTCAAAACCTAATCCGTAAACTCCCATCACTGAGGCCATTGAAATAAAAGCTTCCGAATCGATTTCTTTAATTAATTTGAAAATACGCTGTGTTTCATGTTTACGAACCACAATCATTAACATTTTGCTTTCTTCTTTTGAATACCAACCAGTGCTGTGCAACATCGAAATTCCTCTTCCGGTTTCTGTGCTAATTCTATTTGCAATTTCTTCATGATGTGGTGATATGATGAATAGCTGAGCTGATTGTTTTGCTCCAGATATAACCATATCAATAGCATAGGCAGCAACGCCCATTACAACGTATCCGTATACAATGGTTGAGATATCTTTAAAAAGAAAATAAGAAGATGCGATGATAAAAATATCTAGATAGAGGATAATTCTGCCAGGACTTATATTGTAATATTTGTTAACCATCATTGCAATAATATCAGTTCCTCCTGTACTTCCTCCTTGAGTAAAAGTGATTCCAATACCTGCACCGCCTAGGATACCTCCTATAATGGTTGCCATAAATTTGTCATCTACTAGAGGTTCTGAAAAAATTCTTTGTTGCAATGTTAATAAAAGGGAACCTACAATAATTCCAAATATGGTTTTTATACCGAATTTACTCCCCAGTACTCGTAAAGCAATTAAAATTAAAAAAACATTAATTACAAGATAGGAGTACCCAACAGGAATTGTTTCACCTGATGCGTAATAAATAAGGGTTCCAATACCACCAGCACCTCCTGCTACGATTTCTGAAGGAATCAAAAATGCAGTCCATCCAAAGCTATAAACACACAAGCCAAGTGTAATAATAGCATATGATTTTAATTCATTAATAGAGAATTTCATTGTATTTTAAAAATAATTCAATGTGAAAAAAAAAGGCTCCGTTTATTAGAAAAACGAAGCCTGATTATAAATTGTGCTTATTGTTTTCTACTTTATACTACTATGTTGATGATTTTTTTAGGAACGATAATCACCTTCTTAGGTGTTTTTCCATCAATCCATTTTTGAGCCTGTTCACAATTCAGGACTTCCTGTTCAATTTCATCCTTACTCATACTTAATGACAGCTCTAGCTTAAACCTCATTTTACCATTAAATGACACTGGGTATGCATGAGAATCTTCAGCAACAAAGCTTTCATTGAACTCAGGGAAACTTGCTTTGGTAATACTTTCGTTATTACCACATTTGTTCCACAATTCTTCTGAAATATGCGGTGCGAAAGGAGCAAGAAGTTTTAAGAAATCTTCTAGTACAGCCTTATTGTTACACTTTAAGCTACTTAATTCATTCACACAAATCATGAAAGCAGAAATTGATGTATTGAAAGAAAATCTTTCGATATCATCCTGAATTTTCTTGATGGTTTTGTGAAGAACTTTCAATTCATCTTTTGTTGGTTCTGCATCAGAAACTTCAAAGTTTTCACCTTTGTAGAATAATCTCCAAAGTTTCTTTAAGAATTTGTGAACACCATCAATACCATTTGTATCCCAAGGCTTGTGAGCTTCCAATGGTCCAAGGAACATTTCGTACAAACGAAGTGTATCAGCACCATATTCTTCTACAATTACATCAGGGTTTACAACGTTGAACATCGATTTCGACATTTTTTCAACAGCCCATCCGCAAATGTATTTGTCATCTTCAAGAATAAATTTAGCATCCTTAAATTCTGGTCTCCAGGCTTTGAAAGCCTCTGTGTCCAATACATCATTCTTCACGATATTTACATCTACGTGAATTGCAGTTGTATCGTACTCTTTTCTTAAGCCGTAAGAAACAAATTTGTTGGTGTTCTTAACTCTGTAAACAAAGTTCGAACGACCTTGAATCATTCCTTGGTTGATCAATTTTTTGAAAGGTTCATCTTTGCAAACTTCGTTGATATCGAATAAGAACTTGTTCCAGAAACGTGAATAAATCAAGTGACCAGTTGCATGCTCAGTTCCTCCGATATACAAGTCAACATCTTGCCAGTATTCATTTGCCTCCTTAGAAACTAGCGCATCGTTATTGCGTGGATCCATATAACGCAAATAATATGCTGATGATCCTGCAAAACCAGGCATTGTATTCAATTCAATTGGGTGACCATCTGCTGTTTTCCAATCTTTAGCACGTCCCAATGGTGGTTCCCCACTTTCAGTTGGCAAGTACTTGTCAATTTCTGGTAATTCCAAAGGCAACTGATCCATTTCCATCATGTATGGCATGTTTTCTTTGAAATACACTGGGAATGGTTCTCCCCAATATCTCTGACGAGAGAAAATAGCATCTCTCAATCTATAGTTTATTTTTTTCTTACCTAAGCCTCTTGCTTCTACTTCTTCATTTGCTTTTACAATCGCATCCTTAACATCTAATCCGTTTAGGAAATCAGAGTTCATCGATTTTCCTTCTTTGGCATCGTATGATTCCTCCGAAATATCACCACCAGAAACAACCTGGATGATTGGCAAATCAAAATGCTTTGCAAATGCGTAGTCACGGCTATCGTGAGCTGGTACAGCCATAATAGCACCAGTACCATATCCGGCCAACACGTAATCGCTTACCCAAATTGGAATTTCTTCTCCTGTGAATGGGTGAATTGCATAAGCACCTGTGAACTCACCGCTAACTGTTTTTACATCAGCTAAACGTTCTCTTTCGGTTCTTTTCTTGGTAGCTTCAATATATGCATCAATTTTTTCTCTGTATTCTGGAGTGGTTAAAGTATCTACCAATTCACTTTCTGGTGCCAATACCATAAAAGTAACTCCAAAGATGGTGTCAGGCCGAGTGGTGAAGATTTCCATTTTGATATCAGAATCTTTCACTCCAAAATTCACCTCTGCACCAACAGAACGTCCAATCCAGTTTTTCTGAATTTCCTTCAAAGAATCTGTCCATTCCAAATTGTCAAGACCATCCAGTAATCTTTTTGCATAAGCCGATACTCGAAGTGACCATTGACGCATTTTCTTTTGAACAACAGGATGTCCACCGCGCTCAGATAAACCATCTTTTACTTCATCGTTGGCTAAAACAGTTCCCAATTCTGGGCACCAGTTTACCATTGTATCCGCAAGGTAAGCCAAGCGATAATTCAAAAGAATTTCCTGCTGTGCTGTATTTGATAAAGCTTTCCACTCTTCAGCTGTGAAAATATCAGTTTCAGAACAAGCAGCATTTATATTTGCATTACCTTCTGTTTCGAATTTTGTTACCAATGCTGAAATTGGTTGAGCTTTTTCTGTTTCGTTATCGAAATAGTGGTTGAACATTTGAATAAATGCCCACTGTGTCCATTTGTAATATTCAGGATCACAAGTACGCACTTCTCTGTCCCAATCGAAAGAGAATCCAATTTTATCCAATTGTTCTCTGTAACGAGTAATGTTTTGCTCAGTGGTTATTGCTGGATGTTGTCCAGTTTGAATAGCATACTGCTCTGCAGGCAATCCGTATGCATCGTATCCCATTGGATGGAGTACATTAAAACCTTTGAGGGTTTTGTAACGAGAATAGATATCAGACGCAATGTAACCGAGTGGGTGACCAACATGTAATCCCGCTCCTGATGGGTATGGGAACATATCAAGCACATAAAATTTGGGTTTGTCTGCATCGACATCAACCTTATAGGTTTTATTGTCGTTCCAGTACTTCTGCCATTTTTGTTCTATTTCTTTAAATGTGTACTCCATTGTAATATTTTGATAAAATATGGTTATTTCAATGTATTCAGTCCGCAAAATTAGTAAAAGTTTAGAAATAAAAGAGCTGTTTTTTAGCGAACTGTTTTTTTTATTAAAAATTGGTTAATAGAGCATTAGGAGAGTTGGTGAAAATCAATTATAGATTGAATGTTAGAGTAGGAAAGGAGAACAAAATAATTTTTTAAATTTGTGCACACATTGGCCCGTTAGTTTAGCTGAATAGAACATCAGATTCCGGTTCTGAAGGTCACAGGTTTGAATCCTGTACGGGTCACAAAGCTTGGATGCATTTCCAAGCTTTTTTTATTACAATTCATTGCATAAAAAAAGGAGCCCTAATGGACTCCTTTTATATTTTTAAGCTCGAAAATTTTTAGTTTTCTTCAGCACCTTGAAGAGCTGAATAGTTCAGCTTCAAAGCACTTGCTTTTCTTAACTCTTGTTTGATGTCAACAATGATACCCATTTTTGTGTATCTGTCAACTTTTAGAGAGGTTGTCAACTTGTTACGTAATTCTTCTTTTCTTGCTTCTCTTTCCGATGCAATGAAAGATTGAATATCATCAACAGTTGCAAACTGATCGTTCAGCTGGATTCTTGATTCAGTACCAAAAGTTTTTTGGTATTTTCTCAAAGGAACACCTACATGGATGTTACTTACCAAATCCTTTTTTTCAAGCTTTGTCAATTCCTTAGCTTGTGGCTGTACATAGCTTACATTCAATTCTACATCACGCATGGTAGTTGATACCATGAAGAAGAATAGAAGCATGAATACGATATCAGGAAGTGACGCTGTTGAAATTTCAGGAGTTTCTTTACTTCCGCCTTTTTTAAATTTTGACATTATCTTTTCCCTCCTACGTTTTTAGGTTCAGCCTCGGATATTGCCATTGGGACATATTTCTTTACAGCATCTTGTTGTTCTTTATCCAACTCACTGTAAACTTTTCCCCACTTAGACATTGCTTTTTCGTCTTTTAACTCACGAGCAGCAATGGCTAGCTCATCCTGAACTCTAATATACATTTCGTAACTCGTACCGCGGTCGTTCTGCAATGAAACCAATCCTTTCGAAACCATAACATCTCCAAAATATGGAACTGTTTTTACTTGTTTTTCAGGAAGTTCTTCACTGTTGTTTGGATTCAGGATAAACTCTTTGGTTTTTTCACGCAATTGTGAAATGTCCAAAAGTTCACCATTCACCAACAACTCATCGTTACGGTTTACCAATATCGCTAAAACATTACGTTTTTTTACCTTAACTTCTTCATCAGGTTGATCTGTTTCAGGGATAGGAGGTAACTTTTTATAGATACCAGTATCCACATCCATCGTAGTTGATACCAAGAAGAAAATCAGCAACAAGAATGCAATATCGGCCATCGAACTTGAGTTAATCTCTGGTGTTTTTCTTGCCATAATAAAGGTATTGCGATCCGAATCCGTAAATTCGGATCATATTCTTAACGTAATCTTCTAATAATTTCAGTAACAACAATTGAAGCTACAGTTCCTATACCTAGGATGTACATAGTGTAAAGTACTGTATCAGCAAATTGAAGTGAAGCAGGGTTGTTGTCAGTACCTGTGTAACCTGGAAGGTTTAACAATGTAGCATCTGACATACTATATGATACAAGGATTACCAATCCAAGTACTACTAATCCCATCAAACCTTTAAGCGCTCCTTTAGGGTTAACAACGATCTGAATGATTGGGAAAAGAATCGCTAATGCAGCAGATGCAAAAAACAAAACTTTAGCCCAGTTGATCAAAAGATCAGTGTAAACTGGAGTAGTGTGTGCTTGATTTGGGATTTCTCCACCTACGTAAAACATGATCACAAAAATAGCTGTTAGACCAATCATTACATAGGTAAGAATATTTAAATATTTACTCAATGTATTTGACATAGTCTATAATTATTTTTTCATGTTGTATTTTACAAGGATATCAAGAAGAGAGATAGAAGCATCTTCCATGTTGTTTACAATGCTGTCAACTTTAGCAGTACAGTAGTTGTAGAATACTTGAAGGATCATTGCTACGATCAAACCAGATACAGTTGTAATCAAAGCGATTTTAATACCACCTGCTACAGCTGCTGGAGAAATAGTACCCATAGACTGAATTGAGTCGAAAGCGTCAATCATACCGATTACAGTACCCATAAATCCTAACATAGGAGCCAAACCGATCATCAAACCAATCCAAGAAAGACCTTTTTCCAAAAGACCCATTTGAACAGATCCGTAAGAAACAACTGATTTTTCTACTACTTCAATACCTTCATCGATACGGTCAAGACCTTGGTAGAAAATGCTTGCGATAGGACCACGAGTATTTCTACAAACTTCTTTAGCAGCTTCAACACCACCGTTGTTTAATGCATCTTCAAGGTTAGCAATTAATTTCTTAGTGTTTGTAGTTGAAAGGTTCAAGTAAATGATTCTTTCAATTGACAAAGCAAGACCTAAGATAAGAGCTAGCAATACGAAGCTCATAAACATTGCACCACCTTGGATGAATTGCTTCTTAACAACTTTATGGAAAGATGTGCTTTCGATAGCTTCTTCTTCCATAACTGGAGCTGCAGGCTCTTCAACAGTAGTTTCCTCTGCAACCTGAGTTGTGTCTACGGTAGTTTCTGCTGTCTCATCCTGAGCAACTGCGTAAGATGATGCTCCTAAGCTTAGCATCCCGATAACTGCTATAAATGCAAATAACTTTTTCATAGTCTGTTTTTCAAATTTTAATTAACGAAATTATTTTTTACAAAATTAAACGATTGCGATCTCATAAACAACTAATTCCTTAGTTGTTTGTATATTATTCTTTAAAACTATTCTGTTTTTAATGCTTTCAACAACCTGCGATTAGGTATTTATGTAATATAGAAAGCTTTAAACAGTGCACCAAATTACAAAAAAAATGTGAAAAACAAATATTCTATTGGCTTAATTCGCCCTTTAGAGATTTATTTAAAAGCAATTTGGTTTGTTGCATGTCAAGCTTTTTACCTAAGATGAACATCAGTTTGCTAATTGCAGCCTCAGTGGTGATGTCGTGTCCGCTTACTACACCTGCGTTAAGTAGCTCTAAACTTGTCTCATAGAGTCCCATTTCAACGCTTCCTGCTGCACATTGTGTAATATTGTATACAACAATTCCTCTGCTGATTGCCTCCTTAATGGAATCAATAAACCATTTATCGGTAGGAGCATTGCCTGCACCATAAGTTTCCATTACTACTCCTTTTAATCCTTCTATATTTAAAATGGAATCGACTACCTGTTTATTGATTCCTGGAAAGATTTTTAAAATTGCGATGTTGGTATCAAACTCAGTGCTAATTTCAAGTTGTTTTGGATGACTTGGATAATGAATTGCGTAATAATTGTAATTGATATTGATTCCAATTTTTGCCAAATCTGGATAATTGTATGAGTAGAATGCGTTAAAATGCTCTGCATTGTGTTTTGTGGTTCGGTTTCCTCTAAACAATTGATTTTCGAAAACAATACAAACCTCAGGTACCATTGCTTGTCCATTTTTGTATGCAGCAGCAATCTCAATGGCTGTTATTAGATTTTCTTTCCCATCCGTTCTTAAGGTTCCAATTGGTAATTGAGATCCAGTTAATATTACTGGTTTTTGCAAATTATCAAGCATAAAACTTAAAGCAGATGCAGTAAAAGACATTGTATCTGTTCCGTGAAGAACAACAAATCCGTCATAGTTGCTGTAATTCTCCTTAATCAATTCTGCAATTTTTACCCAAACTTTAGGATTTAAGTTTGAAGAATCGATTAATGGATCGAAGGCAATGGAAGTAAGTTCGTATCCGAATTCTTTTAATTCCGGAACTTGTTTTAGAATATGATCAAAGTCAAATGGAATTAACGAGCCAGTTTCAGGATCGTTTACCATACCGATTGTACCTCCGGTATATAATATTAGAATAGAAGTTTGTTTTTTGTCCATTGAGAGAGGCATTATAAGTTGAACAAATTTCTTGCATTGTGGCTAGTGATTTCTGCCACTGTTTCTATACTGGTTTGATAAATATCTGCAATTTTTTGTGCGGTGTACTTTACGTATGAACTTTCGTTTCGTTTTCCTCTTTTGGGAACAGGAGCCAGGTAAGGGGCATCTGTTTCCAGCATTAGCCTTTCTAGAGGTACTTCAGCAATGGTTTTATCTAAACCTGAATTTTTAAAGGTAACGATGCCATTTATGCCAAGTAAAAAGCCCATATCTATGGCTTTGTTTGCTTGCTCTAGATTTCCTGAGAAACTATGAAATACTCCTTTTAAGTTAGAATTCTTATAATTCTCTAATATCTCAAATATTTCATTGAACGATTCTCTGGAGTGGATCACTATTGGCAAGTTGAATTTTAAAGCCCAGTTAATTTGAGTATCGAAAGCAATTTGTTGTTCTTTTACGAATGTTTTATCCCAGTACAAATCAATTCCAATTTCACCAATTGCACAGTATTTTCTCGAGTCTAACCAATTTTTACAAATGTCTAATTCATTCTGATAATTCTCCTTTACCGATGTAGGGTGCAAGCCCATCATTGGAATACAATACCCCGGAAACATTTTTTCCAAAGAATGCATTGGGTCAATTGATTCAGAATCGATGTTTGGTAAAAGTATTTTTTCAACTCCTGCCTTTTTCGAATTTTCAATGATTTGATGAATATCACCATTAAAATCTTCTGAATAAATATGTGAATGTGTATCGATTAGATTCATGTTTTTACTTTTTGTGCAAACTTATTGAATCGCAATAGGAATACAAAGGGAATTTGAACAGAAATCAGTACAAAAAAAGCCGGCAGAGCCGGCTTCTTTATATATTTAGGCGTGATTGCATATTAAACGCATCCTTGAGCTAGCATAGCTTCAGCAACTTTAACGAATCCACCAACGTTAGCACCTTTAACGTAGTTGATGTGACCGTTTTCTTTACCGAAACGTACACAAGTATCGTGAATATCTTTCATGATACGACCCAATTTTTCATCAACTTCTTCAGCTGACCAGTTGTAACGCATAGAGTTTTGAGACATTTCTAAACCAGAAACAGCTACACCACCAGCATTAGCAGCTTTACCAGGAGCGAATGCACAATTATCTACCAAGTAGATCATAGCTTCAGCAGTACAACCCATGTTAGAAGTTTCTACTACATACTTACATCCGTTTTCAACCAATTGCTTAGCATCTTCTTCGTTCAATTCGTTTTGAATTGCACAAGGGAAAGCTAAGTCAACTTTACATTCCCAAGGTTTTTTACCAGGGAAGAACTCAGCACCGAATTTTTCAGCGTAAGGAGCAACAACGTCGTTGTTAGAAGCTCTAAGATCCAATAAGTATTCAATCTTTTCAGCATCTAAACCTTCTTTGTCGTATACATATCCGTCAGGACCTGAAACTGTAACAACTTTAGCACCTAGCTCAACCAATTTAAGAGCAGCACCCCAAGTTACGTTACCGAATCCTGAAAGAGCAACAGTTTTTCCTTTGAAATCTTCGTTGTTTTCAGCCAACATGTGTTGAGCGAAGTATACAGCACCAAAACCAGTAGCTTCAGGACGAATTAATGATCCACCGTACTCAAGACCTTTACCAGTTAATACACCAGTAAACTCGTTACGGATTCTCTTGTACTGTCCGAATAGGTATCCGATCTCGCGACCACCTACACCTATATCACCTGCTGGCACGTCAGTGTTAGGACCAATGTGCTTGCAAAGCTCAGTCATGAAGCTTTGGCAGAAGCGCATGATTTCGTTATCTGATCTTCCTTTAGCGTTGAAGTCAGAACCACCTTTACCACCACCCATAGGTAGAGTAGTTAATGAATTCTTGAAAGTTTGCTCGAAACCTAAGAATTTCAAAGCACTTAACGTTACAGAAGGGTGGAAACGTAAACCACCTTTGTAAGGTCCAATTGCACTATTGAATTCAACGCGGTAACCACGGTTGATTTCAACTTCACCGTTATCGTTGATCCATGGTACGCGGAACATGATTACGCGCTCAGGCTCACACATTTTTTCAAGAATCTTTGCAGCCTTGTACTTAGGATTTGCATCATAAGTATCCCAAACTGTTTCTACTACTTCTTGTACTGCCTGATGGAACTCAGCTTCACCTGGAGTTTTAGCCTTAAGGCTATCCATGAATTCAATTATTTTTGCTTCCATATCCAAACTTGTTATGAAATTAAAATTGTTTGTTGTGTTTTAATTATTAGTTCTTGGTGTCAAATGTATACAAATTTTCATAATCACAAATTAAAAGCTGATTTTTTTTACAACGTTTTCGTAAAAATTAAAACGCAGAAAATCAGACATGTAGAAAGGCGTAATTTCTGTTCTACAACATGAAACCATAAAAATTGACAATTTTCAGGAATTTAGAGAGTAGATTTTTCCTGGATGTGACTTCACCATGCCATCAAATTCTAATTTTAAGAGCAAACTTGACACCTTACTCATCGGAAATGAACTCTTCAAACAAATCAAATCTATCGGTGTTTTTTCTAAATCTCGAAGTGCCGATATTATTTTTTCTTCCTCCTTGGTAAGCTCTACAAAAAGCTTCGTTTGAATTTCCTTTGCTTTTGGAGTTTGATCGTCCCAACCTAATATATAGTCCAAGTCTGAGATGTTTTCTATTAAGTGAGCTTGGTTGGTTTTGATTAGAAAATTACAGCCCTCGGAATATTTATCACTGATTCTTCCCGGGAAAGCAAATACATCTCTATTATATGAGTTAGCAATATCAGCAGTCACCAATGAACCGCCCTTTTTGGCAGATTCTATGACTATCGTTGCATCTGACATGCCAGCAATTATTCTGTTGCGTCGGACAAAGTTTTTAGGATCGAACTTGCTGTTTGATGTGAACTCACTAACAATTGCTCCTCCTTTATGGATGATTTCCTCAGCATAGTTTCTATGCTGGGCTGGATACATTTGCTGAAAACCATGACCAATAGCTGCAATCGTAGGAAGTTGATATTGCATGGCGGCTTTATGTGCACAGATATCAATACCATAAGCCAGACCACTAATTATTGTTGTTTTTATTGATTTATCCGATAAATCCTTAACCAGTTTGGAGCATTGTTCTTTCCCGTAATCGCTTGCATTTCTTGTGCCAACTATACTGATGTTTCTGTTGGCGTTAAAATCTGCATTACCTTTATAATATAGCGTGCAAGGAGAATCGGAGCAATTAAGAAGTCTTTGTGGATAATTGGAATCCAGATAGAATGCAATTTGAATTTCATTCTGCTCTATAAACTTGAGCTCCTCTTCGGCTTGAAGAAGAGCTGTTTCTCGGTCGAGCTTTTGAATAAATGCCTGACCTACTCCTGGAATTTTCAGGAGATTTTGTTTCTTTTCAGTAAAGAAAGCTTCAACGCTTCCTGTATAGGCAATGGCTTTTTTTATATTAACGGGTCCAAAACCATTGATAAAACTTACTGCAATTTTGTATATTTTATCCATACCTTATTAATAGGAATACCACAATCTGGATATGAATTTACAAAAGATTTATAAAGTAAATGATGTTCCAATGGTTAAAAATCCGGCATTTGCCCAACCTATTTCTGTAAATAATCCAAATTGATTTGAAAAATGATAACGTGCACCTAGTACAACTCCCAGATCAAACAGTAAATCATTTGATGTGTTGTCAGAGTATACTGCATTTGAACTTGCATTGGGGCTTGTGTTTTCGTATTTCTTGTGCTCCAAAGAAATACCTGCTTTTACCGAAGTGTACAGGTCAACATCATATCCTGTCGAGATATTCATATCCGATAGCCAATCGTTCAATTCATAAGTAAGTACACTTCCTAATCTGTAATAATTGTAATTGGTTTCGCTGTGACCAAAATCGTATTCATGTTTCTGGCCAGCATAACCAATGTATGCACCTATGCTAAAATTGTCCTGCCACTCTTTTTCAAGCTGTATTAAAATAGAAGGATAGTTGCTTTCATCGGATCCTGCAAAGTTGTGGTCGAACTTGCCATACTTGCCTAAAGGAATACCTATATTAAGGCGTAGTTCGTTGTTTTGAGCAAGAGTATTTAATGATAATGTGCATAGCAAAATTGCTACTAGTGTTTTAATTTTCATTCCTAATAGTATTTGTTAATGGTATGGCTAACGATTAATAAAGTAATATAGTATGCCCTGAATTACTTTTTCAGACTGTTTCGAGAAAGAGAATCAATCAATTTCTTTCGTTCAGTTTTGGAAAGTGCAGACAAACAAACCGATGGATATTTTGCAATTCCTTTTTCGGTTAATTGATATAGTGTAACAATTGGCTTGAGTCCAAATGTCTTTGTCTCCAAATCGTATTTGGCAAGACAATTCTTAGGAATCTCAATGGATTTAAAATTATCATGAAAGGGATGAAGAGGATAGTATCGAAGAATGATTTTATCATCACCTTCCTTATATATGATGAAATTAAAATTTAAATGAAAAGAACAGATAATGACCGAAATTACAGATGCACTTATTATTCCAATAACCTGATATGGTTTGTTGATATTTAAATACAACAAAAGAATAATTGAAGCTAAAAAAAGAAATATTAATAAATAGTAGGCTAGTTTAATCCAGCTTGCGCGATTTTGATTGTTTATTGTCATGGCATGTGTGTAAAATTCCAATCCAAAGGTAAAAACTAATGGATATATTCGACAACAACTGATCGAAAATATCTTTCCGAATGTTGTTGATAGTCTTTATTTAAATATCTGTAAAAAGATTGTGCAATTTTTGCAATTTAGAATGTTTATTTAAACGGACTTTTTTATTTTTACCCGGAATTATCCCACACTTTATCAAGTAAATATTTTGAATAATTAAGTGATGAGGGGGTGAATATTCCACTTCTTCCGAATTGTTGCGCCTTTTAGCCAAGTCGGATTTGTGTTTTTTACACCTGGAAAAATAAATTAATAATGGAAGCAAGACTTCAAGAAGCAAAAGATTCAATCAGAGATGTGATTGACTTCCCAAAGGAAGGAATCGTTTTTAAGGATATTACTACAATGTTGAAAGATGAAAAGCATTTGGCAACATTGGTAGAAACATTATACGAGCAATATAAAGACAAAGGAATTACCAAGGTAGTAGGACTTGAGAGTAGAGGTTTTATATTGGGAACAGTGTTGGCTTATAAATTAAATGCTGGATTTGTACCAATTCGTAAACCAGGTAAATTGCCTGCTGCAACTTATTCTGAAAAATATACTTTGGAGTATGGCGAGGATGAAATTCACATCCACCAGGATGCTTTAACTGAAGATGATGTTGTTTTGTTGCATGACGATTTGTTGGCAACAGGTGGAACAGCAGCAGCTTCTATCAAGCTACTTGCAAAATGTGGTGTTAACAAGGCTTTTGTAAATTTCCTTGTGGAGCTTGACTTTTTAAAAGGTCGCGATAAGCTAAATACGAATTTTGAAGTAGATTCTTTATTCCATTTTTAAAGGGTTTTACTTTTAATGATATGTCGGCCAACAATCGTTCATAATTGTTGGCCTATTTTTGTATAAGCATATAAATTTCTCTGTGATCCATTTGAAAAACAGAGGGATGTTTAACTTCCGATTTAAAATTAATCGGTGTAACTATCAAACCAAAAGACCATGCAATATTCCATTTCTAAAGCCAATAAAGTTCTGGAAGGAAGAGTTGTACTTCCATCTTCGAAAAGTATTTCGAATCGAGTTCAGATTATTAATGCCTTAAGCAATAGTTTCGAGCCCATTAAAAATCTATCGGATTGTGATGATTCGAGAGCAATGCAAAATATTTTATTCTCGAATACCAATACTTTTGATGTTGGACATGCAGGGACAACCATGCGCTTTTTGACTGCTTATTTGTCGAAAATTGTTGGAGAATGGACTTTAACAGGATCTGATAGAATGAAAGAGCGCCCTATTGGCGTTTTAGTCGATGCATTAAATTCCTTGGGAGCTCAAATTTCTTACTTGGAGAAAGAAGGATATCCGCCTTTAAAGATTTTTGGATCAAATATCACTGGAAAGGAAGTAGAATTGAAGGGTGACACCAGTTCGCAATACATATCGGCACTTTTACTAATTGCACCAACTCTGGAAAATGGATTGCGCATTAAATTAAAAGGTGATGTGGTTTCACGATCCTACATCGAAATGACTCTGAATATTATGGAAGAGTTTGGTGTAAAATCGGAATTTAAAGGACAAGAAATATTTGTTGCCAAACAAGCTTACCAAAGAATTCCGTATACGGTTGAAGGCGATTGGTCAGGAGCATCATACTGGTGGTCTTTTATGGCTTTGGCTGGCGAAGGGAAATTGTACTTGGATGGATTGAGAAGAAGAAGTTTCCAGGGAGATTCGGGTTTGGTTTCTGTGTTCGAAAAGTTGGGTGTGAAAACACAATTCTCGAAACGAGGCATGTTTATAGAAAAGAAGGAGAGCGATTGCAAAAAGTTGGTTTATGATTTCTTGCAAATGCCCGATTTGGCACAAACTTTTGCAGTGTGTTCCTGCCTTAAAGGAATTCCATTTCACTTTAAAGGATTAGAAACTTTAAAGATTAAAGAGACCGATAGAATTCACGCTTTAATTACCGAGCTAGGCAAGTTGGGATATGTGCTTCATGAGCCGACAGAAGGTGAGTTGGCCTGGGATGGAGAGCGAAAAGAGGAGGATGAGAAAATTGTTATCGAAACCTATCACGATCATAGGATGGCCATGGCATTTGCTCCGGTTGCCATGTTGAGAAACGATGTTTTGATTGACGATCCTGAAGTGGTGAAGAAATCTTACCCTGAGTTTTGGGAGCAGTTACAGAAATTGGGATTTATTGTTGAAGAAAAATAGTTCTTTATAAAATATCAAAAGCTTGTCTGGAAGTATCTAGGCAAGCTTTTTTTAATTCATTCAAGTGCAAAAAAGAAAGAGGAGCCCCGATAGCTCCTCCATTCCGTACATTAAAAATGTATCTGATCTAAATTATTGCCTAATTGCAGTTTCCAAACCAATTTCAATCATTGTGTTCAAAGTGGTTTGACGCTCATCAGCACTTGTCTCTTCTCCTGTAAGGATGTGATCACTTACAGTCATAATGGCTAGTGCTTTTGCGTTATAACGAGCAGCTAAAGTATATAAAGCAGTAGCTTCCATTTCAACAGCTAATACTCCATAATCTGCCCATAGTTTAAACGGTTCAGGATTGTTGTCAAGGTCGTGATAGAAAATATCAGAAGTTAAAGTTGATCCAACTTTTACATTTACACCTTTTTCAACTGCAGCTTTGTGTGCATCGCTTAACAAGCCAAAGTCAGCACATGGAGCATAATCCATTCCTCTAAATAAATTCTTGTTGATTGCAGAATCGGTACATGATGTCATTGATAAAATTACGTCGCGTACGTGAACATCTTTGTTGAATGATCCGCAAGTTCCAATTCTAATCAAGTTTTTTACACCATATTGGTTGATTAACTCATGAGTATAAATAGAGATTGATGGAACTCCCATTCCTGTTCCTTGAACCGAAATTCTTTTTCCTTTGTAAGTTCCGGTAAATCCAAGCATGTTTCTTACTTGGTTGTAGCATACTACATCTTCCAGAAAGTTATCAGCAATATATTTTGCTCTTAACGGATCGCCTGGTAAAAGTATTGTTTCGGCAATTTCGCCCATTTTTGCTTCGTTGTGTGCACTCATGGTATCCTTTTTTAAAAGTTTACTAATAAAGATAATCGTTTTACGTATAATAATTAATCATATCGCAAATAATTGCGCTTTACTCGCTTTCTAAAAAAAGAGAATGGATTATAAAATGGGTTGGACGGTAGTATGCTTCTTTGCTTTAAGACAGATGAATTATTACTAATAAAATCTGCTTAAAAATTTAAAGCCGAGCACAAAAGTAATCTTTTTTTGTAAAAAAATAATTTTGATTCGATTTTTTTAAGACTAGTTCCTCTTTTTAGAGAAGAAACTTTTTATAAGCTCTGAGCTTTCCTCTTTTAGTATTCCTGATGTAATTTCGGTTCTCGGATGTAAGGGAGAAGGAGTAAATCTTGTGAAACCTCTTTTTTTATCGCCAGCACCATAAACAATTCGGGTGATTTGCGACCATGCCAAAGCACCTGCACACATGTTGCAAGGTTCCAAAGTAACGTAAAGGGTGCAATCTTTTAAATATTTTCCGCCCAAATAATTGGCAGCTGAAGTAATGGCTTGCATTTCGGCATGTGCTGTCACATCGTTTAATCGCTCGGTTAAATTGTGCGAACGGGCAATTATCCTGTTGTTACTAACGATTACAGCACCTACAGGAATCTCATCTTCTTCGAAAGCTTTGTAGGCTTCTTGCATGGCTTGTTTCATAAAATATTCATCGGAGAAGGGAGTAATTGTATCGTTCGAATTCATAAATAATCTTTTTTATAAATCTGTTAATGAAAGCTATTCTGTTTCACAAATTGTTAGTATTTTCGCAAAGTTAACAAAACCAGTAACAAAGAATGAATTCCATTTTTCGAATTGATGGTTTGATTTGGATGTTCTGGTGTAGAATTTTAAAAGCTAAGAGCTAATAGCTAAAGGCTAAAAGCTAGTTTAATTCAATTAATTGGTAAAAGATGTACAGAACTCATACTTGCGGAGAATTAAGAATTGAGAATGTAAGCGAAACGGTAACATTAAGTGGTTGGGTGCAAAAAGCACGCGATTTGGGTGGAATGACTTTTGTCGATCTTCGAGATCGTTACGGCATTACACAGTTTGTTTTCAATATGGAAACAAATGCTGAATTGTGTGAACAAGCTCGTAAGCTAGGACGTGAGTTCGTTGTTGCCATTACAGGTAAGGTTGCAGAAAGAGAAAGCAAAAACAGTAAAATGTCTACAGGTGATGTAGAGATTATTGCTGAAAAACTTGAGGTGTTGAGCAAATCGGCTTTGCCTCCATTCACAATTGAAGATGATACCGATGGTGGTGATGAGTTAAGAATGAAATATCGTTACCTTGATTTGCGTCGTTCTTGTGTTCGCGAAAATCTTGTAATGCGTCACAAAATGGGTATCGAGGTTCGCAACTATCTTGACCAATTAAACTTCATCGAAACAGAAACTCCTGTTTTGATTAAGTCTACTCCTGAAGGGGCTCGTGACTTTATTGTTCCATCGAGAATGAATCCGGGTGAGTTTTATGCATTGCCACAGTCGCCACAGGTGTTTAAGCAATTGTTGATGATTTCTGGTTTCGACCGTTACTATCAAATTGTAAAATGTTTCCGCGATGAGGATTTACGTGCCGACCGTCAGCCTGAGTTTACTCAAATTGATTGCGAGATGGCATTTGTGGAGCAAGATGATATTTTGAATACTTTCGAAGGATTGACCAAAAACTTATTCAAGAAATTGAAGAATGTGGATATCGATTACGATTTCCCACGCATGGATTACGCTACAGCTATGGAAAAATATGGTAGCGATAAACCAGATATCCGTTTCGGAATGGAGTTCGTAGACTTAAGCGTTATTGCAAAAGGGAATGATTTTAAAGTATTCGACGAAGCAGAGTATATTGGGGCAATTTGCGCTGAAGGCTGTGCAAATTATACTCGTAAACAATTAGATAAATTAACCGATTTTGTAAAGCGCCCACAAGTGGGAGCTAAAGGATTGGTTTACGTGAAATACAACGAAGACGGTTCATTTAAATCATCGGTAGATAAGTTCTACAGCGCTGAAGACTTACAAAAGTGGGCTGAATCTTGTAATGCAAAACCAGGCGATTTGATGTTGATTTTGGTTGGTGATAAGAATTCAACTTTAACTCAACTTTGTGAGCTTCGTTTGGAATTGGGTACTCAGTTAGGTTTACGTGATAACAAGGTATTCAAACCAATGTGGGTTGTTGATTTCCCTCTTTTGGAGTGGGATGAAGATTCTCAACGATATCATGCAATGCACCATCCGTTTACTTCTCCTAAGGCAGAGGATTTCCACATGTTGGAAACAGAGCCAGGAAAAGTTCGTGCAAATGCTTACGATCTTGTTATCAATGGTGTTGAGATTGGTGGAGGTTCAATCCGTATTCACGATACTGAATTGCAAGCTCAAATGTTCAAGCATCTTGGATTTACCGATGAGGAAGCAAAAGCTCAGTTTGGTTTCTTAATGGATGCATTCCAGTATGGTGCACCTCCTCATGGTGGTATTGCTTTTGGTTTCGACCGTTTGGCATCATTGTTTGCAGGAATTGAGTCTATCCGTGATGTAATTGCATTCCCTAAAAACAATTCAGGTCGCGATGTAATGATTGATTCTCCTTCAACAATTGCTGATGAGCAAATGGTGGAGTTAGGCCTTGATTACAGAAAAGAATAATTTAAAATTCAGATAAAGAAAAACCCGATCCATTGATCGGGTTTTTTTGTGAGGTAATTTATAGTATTGTTTCCTCTTCGTTTTCTTCGCTAGAAGAAGAAACTTCTCTTTTTATCATGTCTTGGTACATTCTTCTCATGAATCTGGTACCGTATTTTACAGCTTCATCTTTGCTCGTAAAATTCCCTTTAATTAGTTGGTGAACACTTAATTCTTCATTTGGGTCATCTGTATAGTAAAATATACTCACATTAGGTTTTCCACCTTTTTTCTTAATGTCCATCCCAAACCAGGTTTCGAAAACCTGATCATCAACTTTAATATGACGTTTAAACTTTATCATCTCTTTAAATTTTATCAGCTGCGAAGTTAAGCTAATTTTTCGAATTGGAAATGAGTCACTGATAGGAAATTACAAACACAAAAAAAGAGAGGCGTGATGCACCTCTCCTTATTATTGGTTGTTATAAATATTATAAAGACAATTGTGGGTGGAGAACTTCAGATACGATTTCATCGAACCTTCCTGAAAAATTTTCCGAACACCAGTTTTTAAGTGCGGCTACTTCTGATGGTTGCAGCCATTTAAGAGCCTTAATAAGTTCTTTTCGAAATAAGCCTAAGTCAAAGCTGACGTTAGATAGTACAATTTTTGTTTGTTCAAGCATTACTTTTTTCTTTTTGTTTTGAGCCTGCATTCGAATATACCAAAATCTTTATTGAAATATTGAATGTATTAACAAGCCTTAACATTATTTAGGATTTTAGTAATTCTATTTTTATAGTTTCTTAATGCCTGTAATTTGTAGGTTTTAGGCATAAAAAAAGGAGCCATTAAAGCTCCTGATCCTGTTTGTTTTCCAATTGTTTCATCTTTTTTTCTACGTTGTTCAATAATACCATTGTAAGGGTAAGGACGAACATTACAACTAGCTCGATATAAACGCCTGTTCTGTCAGGTGTTTCGGCATTAGCATTTAAAAGATTAAAAATTGCGGCTACCATTATTAAAAAGGTAGACATGATCAGAAGAAACTTTATCAATTTCATAATTGTGTAGTTGATTTTTCGTTAATCGAAATTATTAAAAATCTCGTTCAATAAAAAGAAAATACAATAAAAAAGGCTTTCATTACGAAAGCCTTTTGAGTTATTTAATCTTCAACAAATTCTGGTTTTGTTAATTCTAACCTGTTTTTTACAGGATTTGCATAAATCTCAAAGAAGATCTGGTGCAATCTTTCCATGTTTTCAGCACGATCTTCGATTGTTGCAATTTTCTTTTCCATGTGTTTAAGGAATAATTCCTTTTCCTCAATGGTATATTTGTCAAGAAACTCTTTGCTGTTGTTAACAATGTCGTAAGCAATATAATTGTCAGGCCACAATTTGTAATTTTTGTGAATTCTGTAATCAATTAAATCAGCAAGGGCTTTGTATTTGTCTTTGCTTTCATCCATATCTTCTATGGTATCCAACATGTGAGATATTGGCTTGCCGATATGGAAGTGAACACGACCTTTTTCGTTTATCATTCCGCGAATCATACTTCTTAAGTCATCTTTCGCAGTTTTTTGATATCCGGATTCAGTTTCTTTCAAGTGAACCTCAAGAGTTTTCATTGCATCGCAAGGTTCGTATTCATAAGAAATAGCAACAGGAACAATTCTTAGGTTTTTGAAGTGGGAACAAAATTCTTTTCCGCCACTCATTTGTAGCATTTTTAAAAGACTTTGTTGCGTTCTGTCATCACCATCTTTTGTTCTACCTTCACGTTGGGCAATCCAAATTGAGGATTTCTTGGTGTTTAAGGCAAAGTTGATGTAATTGGAAAGTTGTTTTGAGCTTTCCAACATCTGGCGAACAGTTACATTTCTGTTTACGACAAAACTTTTATTCAGCTTAACTAAATCAGCAATCCAAGGCTGAATTAATAAGTTACTTCCAATAGCAATTTCTGTTGTTTCAAAACCATGATGATGCATCATTACATTGAGCAATGCTGAATCAAGGATAATATCACGATGATCAGAAATGAATAGATAACTTTCGTTAGGGTCTAAGTTTTCCAATCCGTCAATTGTGATTCCTTTGGTTGTGTTGTCGATAATATGTTGCGCCAATCGGATAATAAAATTACCCTGAAATTCCTTGATGGTTTTCACTTCGCTCAAGGCTTTTTCTATCATTTCTTTTGTGAAACCAGGAAAAAGTTGCTGCGCAAACTTAATAAACGCTTCTTCTTGAAGAAGGCGATTAATTACTTCAACTACCTCTGAATCGTTATATGGTCTTATGTCATCAAAATCTGATTCGGTGATCATTCTTTGGTTGAATTAGTTTTTTAAGGAGTGGCAAAAATAAGCATTATATGTGTAAATCTAAGAAAATGTAGCGATTTTTTGGATTTACAGCTCTTAAATCTGTCTGAAATTCAAAGATTTGGATTTTAGGATAACAGGTTTAGGAGGGTGATTTTGATAGTGATACAAACAACATGTATCAAAGTTATGCCTGACAAATCGGCACTAATATGAAATGATTATATATTGGCAAAGAATTTGATCCAATTGAAGTGAAATAATAAAATGAGAGAATATGAGTATTTGGATAATTTTTATAGGATTTACATTGTTGAGTTGGTTGGTGAGTCATCAGCTCAAGTCACGATTTCAAAAATACTCTCAAATCCCTACCTCAAATGGAATGAGTGGAAAAGAGGTGGTAGAGAAAATGTTGAGAGATCATGGAGTAACTGGAATTAGAATAGGATCGGTGAGTGGACAGTTGTCAGACCATTACAATCCGGCTGAGAAAACAATTAATTTGAGCCAGGAAGTTTATCATGGACGAAATGTTGCAGCTGCTGCTGTTGCTGCGCACGAAACAGGGCATGCAATTCAGCATGCGCAAGCATACTCATGGTTGCAAATGAGATCGGCTTTGGTACCTGTGGTGAGTTTTAGCTCAAAATGGGTACAGTGGATTTTATTGGCTGGTATCATCATGATTAATTCTTTTCCTCAGCTATTACTTGCAGGGATTATAATGTTTGCAGCAACTACTTTGTTTAGTATTATTACTTTGCCAGTTGAAATTGATGCCAGTAATAGGGCTTTAAAATGGTTAAAGACAACTGGGATTACAACTTATGAGTCGCAAAAAAGTGCAGATGATGCTTTGCGATGGGCAGCATACACGTACATTGTTGCTGCATTGTCCTCTTTGGCAACATTGATGTATTATGTGATGATGTACATGGGAAGGAGAGAGTAGTGGTTTGTATATTATTAAAGAAAAGGCCCCATTTTTAATAGGGCCTTTTCTTTTTGAATTGGTTCGGTTTCAAGAATGACAAACAATTTTTCTATTTATATGATGGGGAACTTGAATGTTTTTGTAATTCTGCGGAGTTAGTTCGTATTCTTTTCTTATTTTTATTCGTTCAAAATAATAAAATAAGACATGAGTAAATTTATTAAATACGGCTTTGTAGTCACTTTTATCTGGGCAGGCTTTATTCTTGCCATTAGTTTTATGGAAGCCTGGGTGAAATTTCGTGCAGAATCACTTGATACTCCAACAGCTTTAGAGGTGGGGATGCATGTGTTTGGGGCGTTGAATTTTGTTGAGCGGATTTTTACCGCAATCTTGTTGGTATATGTTTTCGTTTATTATACCGATAAAGTGGTTGTGGTAAGTGGGATTGCCATTTTTACATTTGTGGTGGCACAGTCGGGTTATCTCCTGCCGGAACTTAATGAACATGCACAACTAATAATGCAAGGAATGCAGCCCGAAAAAAGCTCGGTTCATTTAATGTATGTAGTAATGGAAGTAATCAAGTTACTTGCTCTATTTGTTCTTGGCTTCAGGCAAGTTAAAATTTATAAACACTTGTAAGAGATTTAGAGAAGAGAATTGTTATTTCGCCGCAAGTTATTGCGGCCTTCTTAAAATATAAGCCGAGGGTTGCAATCTTTATAATGCTTCCCTCGGTTGTTTTGTGTTTGCTTATTTATTCTCCTGATTGTTATAGGGAACTTTCTTACTTCTGTGTTAGTTCTTTCTTATCCTTCTCTTCTATATAGTATCCTTCACGAGAAAGAATATGATTCAGGTTGGCGATTCCGTATACTACAACAGCTGTTACGATTGAGGAGTGTTCTTGGTACTCAACAATACTCATGTTGTACAGATCTCTTTCTGTGTGCCAGATTTCCCTGTAACTGAAATCGTATCCAAAGTGATCGGTTTTACCGAATTCCATCGTAGGAACGCCTGCTACTGCAAAAGGACCACTGTCGGTTCCCCATGGTGTTTTAGGACGCTTGGTTGGCTGTCGCTTTTTAAGTGTGAAAGGAATGTTTGGATTAATTGTTGATAGAGGTTTGCAGATCTTTTCCATATCGTCCCACATGGCTTCTGTAACACTCAAGCTTGTTGTTGCTGTAGGGCCGCTGTCGCGGTTGAACATGTTGGCAATTTTATCCAGCTTGTCCTGATTTGTCTTGATCCAATGTTTTGAACCTAGTAAGCCAAATTCTTCTCCTGCCCACAAACAGACCAAAATTGTTCTTTTGGGTTTTCCTCCTGCTTTCATAATCAAACGGGCAGCTTCCATTGCTGGGGATACTCCAGAACCATTATCAACACCTCCGGTTGCAATGTCAAAAGCATCCAAATGTCCTCCCATAATCACATATTCGTTAGGATATTTGCTGCCTTTAATTACACCAATTACACTGTGGTACTTCACAGGGCCCATTCTAAAATGATTGCGAATGTCGAACTCTAGTTCGAATCGCTGGCGCTCTTTTGCCATTTGGGCAATGACTTTATATTGATGTTCATTTAGTTTGATGTCTGGAATTTTAGGTAGTGTATCGAAAGTCATATTCATCAGGTTCTTTCGGTCGTACATGGCAGCAATTGGAAGTTTTGCTGATTGAATAATTCCTAGAATGCCAGCATCTACCATTTGTTTGTAGAATAAGGCTGGCTCTTCTTTCAGGGGAATCAATTCAATTTGTTCTCCATGTCTGTTTTTCCAGTTGATTCTTCTGATGCTATCGTTTTTCTTCTCAATTTTTGCATTTTCTTCCCGAATTTCTGCCCTGTGTTCTTCAGCTTTTTCCGAATAATCGATTGGCCATCCTTTGTTTTTTCCACCGATAAGCACCCATGCTCCTTTTAATTTGCCCTTCATTCGATCGAATTGTCGCTGGGTTTTTGGTTCTAAAAGTACATGGCCTTTTTGTACTCCTTTTGTCCCTACAGTGTACGAAGGAGTTGCAAAGTGAAGGTGCATGTTGTTTCCGCCAAGCATTCTCCCGAACCATGGACCACGATTAAATCCCACTGGTAAACTGCCAACTTCATCCATGATGACCTCCATGCCCCATTCTTTGAATTTGCTTGCCGCCCATTCTGCAGAATTGTCATATGCATTTGAACCGATTAACCTTCCTCCAAATCGGTTACTCAGAATGTCGAGGTGGGACATGCACTGATTATCATTTTTTCCGATTTCGATAATTTTTTTGACCACAGGATCTTTTTGCCCAAAGGAATTGTGAACTGCCACAATGAAAATGGCAATGAAGATGATTTTTAGGTTGCGTTTCATAAAAAGTGTGTTTTGGTTGTTTAATTAAAGGTTGAATTGTGAGCATTAAAAGTAGTGAAATCAATTGAGCTGATATGATGTTAAGATATGTTGAATGGCAACTTGATGTGATTTTGTATAATTAGCTTGGATTACGTCATTTTAAACTTTATGCTGTAAAACATGTGCTTAAAATAATTCTGCATTACATGTTTTGTAGCAGTTATTTTTTTGTGTGTGATTTATTATTTGTGATATTTTGAAATAAATAGTTAAAAATACAACAAGTAAATTGGATTTTTTAACGGAAAATTGTTCGATCTTGATCTTGTTTAGAATGGTTTTACGCAATAAATGTTTCTTGGTTTTTTCGTTTAGAATCAGTCTTAATATGAAGATTTGCAATCGTTTTCAAGAAATGAATATTCCGTTATCTTTGTCATTGAATTAATCAATGTGATTTCTGATTTTCCTTGAAAATAATGGGATGAGAAGAAATCTCTCCAAAAAATTATTTCAATGAACAAGATAATCTCAATTAACGAAGCAGTGTCGAAAGTAAAAGACGAAATGACTCTTATGATTGGAGGCTTTATGTCTGTAGGTACTGCAAATAATATGGTTGATCAGCTGGTAAAAGCTGGTGTTAAAAATTTAACTATCATTTGTAATGATACTGCTTTTGCAGATAAAGGTCTTGGTAAATTGATTGCTAATAAGCAAGTGAAGAAGGTAATCACTTCTCATATTGGTACCAACCCTGCAACTATCGAGCAGATGAATAATGGTGAAATTGAGGTTGAGTTTAGCCCTCAAGGAACGCTTGCAGAACGTGTTCGTTCAGGAGGGGCTGGCCTGGGAGGTGTTCTTACTCCAACTGGTTTAGGTACCATTATAGCTGAAGGAAAAGAAGTTGTAAAGGTCGATGGTAAGGAATATTTGCTTGAGAAACCTTTACGTGCTGATATCGCATTGATTGGTGCAAGTATCAGTGATAAGCAAGGAAACTTGATTTACAAAGGAACCACTCAAAACTTTAATCCGTTGATGGCTACTGCAGCTGATTTGGTAATTGCTGAGGCGGAAAAAATGGTTGAAGTTGGAGAGATTAGCCCTGAACAGGTAAGAACTCCTTCAATCTTTGTGGATTATATCGTTAACAACAACTAAACTAATATAGACAAATGGAAAAGGCAATGATTAGAATGCGTATGAGCTCTCATGACGCACATTATGGTGGAAATCTTGTTGATGGAGCAAAAATGCTTCAATTATTTGGTGATGTAGCAACAGAATTATTAATCCGTCGTGATGGTGACGAAGGATTGTTCGCAGGTTATGAAAATGTTGAGTTTTTAGCTCCTGTTTATGCTGGTGATTATATCGAAGCAGTTGGTGAAATTATTAAAGAAGGAAATTCAAGTCGTAAAATGACTTTTGAAGCTCGTAAGGTTATCGTTCCTAGAACTGATATCTCTGAATCTGCTGCAGATTTTCTTGAAGAACCAGTAGTAGTTTGTCGTGCTACAGGAACTTGTGTTACACCTAAAAATTGTCAACGTAAATAATATACTGCCATGGAAAAATTGATCATCACAGCTGCTATTTGCGGCGCTGAAGTAACTAAAGAGCATAATCCAAATGTACCTTACACTGTAGAAGAATGTGTTCGTGAAGCAGGTTTAGCTTACGAAGCTGGTGCAAGTATAATTCACCTTCATGTTCGTGAAGATGATGGTACTCCTACTCAAAATAAAGATCGTTTTAAAGCGGTTATGGATGCGATTCATGCAAAATATCCAGATGTAATCATTCAGCCATCGACTGGTGGAGCTGTTGGAATGAGCAACGATGAAAGATTGCAGCCAACAGAGTTGAATCCAGAAATGGCAACTCTAGATTGCGGTACTTTGAACTTTGGAGGAGATGAGATTTTCGAGAATACTGAAAATACCATCAAATACTTTGGTGAAAAGATGATCGAAAGAGGCATTAAGCCTGAGTTGGAAGTGTTTGACAAATCAATGATTGATATGGCACTTCGTCTACACAAGAAGGGATACATCCAGTCGCCAATGCACTTCGATTTTGTAATGGGTGTAAATGGAGGTATTTCAGGAACACTTCGTGATTTTGTTTTCTTGCGTGAAAGTATTCCTGCTGATGCTACATATACTGTAGCAGGTATTGGACGTTTTGAATTCCCATTGGCAGTTGCTGCTATCATTGATGGAGGTCACGTTCGTGTAGGATTTGAAGACAACACAATGATTGCAAAAGGTCAAGTTGCAGAATCAAATGGTCAATTGGTTGAGAAAGTGGTTCGTTTGGCAAAGGAATTAGGTCGCGAAATTGCTACTCCAGCTGAGGCAAGAGAAATTTTAGGATTAAAACAAAAATAGAGGACAGTCTTTGTACTTGATACTAATATAGAAAATGAACAAAGGAAATAAATACGGAACTCACAGAGTACTTGAACCAAAAGGTACTCTTCCACAGCCAGCTCAAAAGTTGGATAACACAATGTCGATTTACGACAATGAATTGTTGATTGATGTTCAGACTTTGAATATCGATTCTGCAAGTTTTACTCAGATCAAAGGTGCTTGCGATGCTGATACCGCTAAAATGGAAGAAATGATTCTTTCAATTGTTGGCGAGAGAGGTAAAATGCAAAATCCGGTTACCGGTTCGGGTGGAATGTTGATTGGAACCATCAAAGAAGTTGGCCCTAATTTCCCAAATCAGGATTTAAAGGTTGGTGATAAGATTGCAACTTTGGTTTCTCTTTCACTGACTCCTTTAAAAATTAATAAAATCAAGAATATTAATGTTTCTAACGACCAGGTTGATGTTGATGCAGAAGCAATTTTATTCGAGAGTGGTTTATACGCAGTTCTTCCAACTGATATTCCTGAAAAATTGGCTTTGGCAGCTTTAGATGTTGCTGGTGCTCCTGCTCAGGTTGATCGTTTGGTTAAAGAAGGCGACACAGTTTGTATCATCGGTGGAGGTGGTAAATCGGGTGTGCTTTGCTGCTATCAGGCTATGGAAAAAGTTGGTCCTAAAGGAAAAGTAATCGTTGTAGAATATTCTGAAGAGAATGCAAAGCGCATTAAGGATCTTGGATTGGCTCACGAAGTGCTTGTTGGTGATGCAACTGATGTAATGGATGTTTACACAAGAGTTACTGAAATTGCTGGTGAAGAAGGATGCGATGTTGTAATTAACAACGTGAATGTTGCTTCAACCGAGATGTCATCAATCTTGATCACTAAAGACAGAGGGTGTGTTTACTTCTTCTCAATGGCTACATCATTTACTAAGGCTGCTCTAGGAGCCGAAGGTGTTGGTAAAGATGTTGACATGATTGTAGGTAATGGATATGCAATTGGGCATGCCGACCTAACTTTAGATATTATTAGAAAATCAGAAGGAATTAGAGAGTTGTTCGAAAAATTATACGTGTAATGGCTAACAACAGTAGAAGAAAAGAATTATTTCCAGAGGTAACTGACATTCAGTGGAACGATTGGAAATGGCAGGTGAGAAACCGTATTGAAACTTTAGAACAACTGAAGAAATACGTTCACCTTACAGTGGAAGAAGAAGAAGGAGTTAAAAAATCATTGGCAACATTGCGTATGGCAATTACTCCATACTATTTGACTTTGATTGATCCTGAAAATCCAAATTGTCCTGTTCGTAAGCAAGCGATCCCTACTGCAGCAGAGGTTCACAAAGCAGATGCCGATTTGTTGGATCCATTGCACGAGGATGAGGACTCACCAGTTCCTGGATTGACTCACCGTTATCCGGATCGTGTGTTGTTCTTGATTACTGATATGTGTTCGATGTATTGTCGTCACTGTACTCGTCGTCGTTTTGCAGGTCAGTCAGATGCTTCAACTCCACAAGATAATATCGAGAAAGCAATTGAATATATTGCAAATACTCCACAAGTTCGTGACGTTGTTCTTTCTGGTGGTGATGCATTGTTGATCAGTGATGATAAATTAGAATACATCATTAGCCGTTTGAGAGATATTCCTCACGTTGAGATTATCCGTATTGGTAGCCGTACACCTGTTGTATTGCCACAGCGTATTACTGATAACCTTGTGAATATGTTGAAGAAGTATCACCCAGTTTGGTTGAATACTCACTTTAATCACTCAGACGAAATTACTCCTGAAGCGGAAGAAGCAGTTGCACGTTTGGCTAATGCTGGTGTACCATTGGGTAACCAATCAGTATTGTTGAAAGGGATTAACGATTGTGTTCATGTTATGAAGAAGTTGATGCATAACCTGGTAAAAAACAGAATTCGTCCATATTACATCTATCAGTGTGACCTTTCTATGGGATTAGAGCATTTCAGAACTCCGGTATCGAAAGGTATTGAGATTATCGAGAACCTTCGTGGTCATACTTCTGGTTTTGCTGTGCCAACTTTCGTTGTTGATGCTCCAGGTGGAGGTGGTAAAACTCCGGTAATGCCTCAGTATGTAGTTTCACAAAGCCCGGGTAAAGTGGTGTTGAGAAACTTCGAAGGAGTAATTACAACTTATACTGAGCCTACTCATTACGAAGATAAGTGTACTTGTCCTGAATGTGCAATGGATGATAAACGCGAGGGTGTTGCTTCATTGTTACATGGCGAGAAACTGTCTATCGAACCAGATCATTTGGCAAGAAAAGAAAGAAATAAAAAAGAAGATGCCCTTTCTTAAGGACATAGAAAAATATAAAAGTCTTTCAATTGTTGGACTTGAAAAGAATACCGGGAAAACCGAGTGTTTAAATTACGTGCTGTCTCGATTAAGAGACAGCCGTAAACAAATTGCTCTTACATCCATTGGTATTGATGGTGAAAACCGTGATCAAGTCACACAAACACATAAACCTGAAATTGAGCTTAACGAAGGAATGATGTTCGTTACTTCGGAAACACACTATGCAAAACGCAGGTTGTTTTCTGAAGTAATTGATGTTTCTAACCAAACCACAAGTTTGGGAAGGTTGGTAACTGCTAAAACCATTCATTCAGGAAAAGTGATGTTATCAGGACCTGCTAACAATGCAGAAATTATCAGGTTGATTGCTGATTTAAAAGAAAAGGGTGTTGACCTTACCATTGTAGATGGTGCGCTGTCTCGCAAAAGTTTAGGTTCACCTGCGGTTACCGAAGCCATGATTTTGGCTACAGGAGCAGCTTTGTCGGCAAATATTCCTCAATTGGTTTTCAAAACACAATATGTGTATGATTTAATTCAGTTGACCGAGATCGATTCTGAATTGAAACCAAAATTTAGAGGAATAGAAAATGGAATTTGGGCATTGGATGAATCAGGAGAAGTGAAGGATACTGGCATATCATCTGTTTTAATGATCAAAAAAGAAAAGGACAAACTATTTCAGTTTGGAACCGATTTTTTTGTGAGTGGAGCAGTAACCGATCAGTTTCTTGATTTTCTGAAGAATCAAAAGCAGGTAAATCAAATTAGATTAATTATCAGAGACTTTACAAGAGTCTTTGCAAATCCTGAAACCTACTATGCCTTTGTGAAAAAAGGTGGTAAAATTCAGGTACTTGATAAAACTAACCTTGTGGCCATTACCATTAATCCGGTATCGCCAGATGGTTACATATTAAATTCAGATGAACTTAAACTTGCTTTGGAAACAAAATTGCAAGTGCCGGTTTTCGATGTAAAAAGAATTGAAAATGCAGTTTCGTAAAGCAATATCAGA
This sequence comes from Marinifilum sp. D714, assembly GCF_030851345.1. Classification (GTDB taxonomy): domain Bacteria; phylum Bacteroidota; class Bacteroidia; order Bacteroidales; family Marinifilaceae; genus Marinifilum. The sequence goes on along the minus strand of NZ_JALPNU010000015.1, from coordinate 25,233 downwards.
GATAAAAGGATTACAATACCTGGCTGAAGAGTTGGATTTGCAATCGCCAATGGGAAAGAGATTCCTGTTGGATTCTGAAATGCTGTACAATGAAACAGACTTGAACATCGAGTATGATTTGACTGATAAAGTAATTCAATCAATCGAATCTGATCCAAAGCTAATTGCTGATATTCAAAGCAAACTTTCTCACTTAAGAGATATTAAGGGAACAGTTGGAAACCTTGATGCAAACTTGATTCTGGATGATATTGAATTGTTCGAAATCAAATCTTTTGCATTTCATTGTCATGGTATACTCAATCTGCAAAAAGATTTAAAGCAAGAGGTGATTGGTCTGCCAAACTTGTCTGGTTTGGTTGATATTCTTGATCCTCAAAAATCTGGGATCCCATCTTTTTATATCTACGATGATTATTCGGAAGAGCTTGCCGAGGCTAGAAAGAACTTAAGAATTGCCAAATCAGAAAATGGTGATTCGGAAGCAAAGCTCGAGGAGATTTTTGATAAGGCTCAGGAAATAGAATCAAGAGTAAGAGAAGAACTTTGTGGTAAAATAAGAGTGTTTGCTAATGATTTGGAAACTGCCTTGAATCAATTAGCTCATTTTGATTTGTTAATCGCAAAAGCAAAACAAGCCATTCAACTGAGTTTTAATCGACCGGAATTGGTTAAAGAAAGTACAATATACAATGGAATGTTTCATCCTATGATTAAGGATGAGCTTCTAAAACAAAAGAAACAATATCAAGCAATTGATATTGAACTTCAAAAATCGGTTTGTTTGATTACAGGTGCGAATATGGCAGGCAAAACAGTGGTGTTGAAAACATTGGCTCTTTGTCAGTACCTGTGTCAGTTTGGTTTTTTTGTGCCAGCCTCGCAAGCCAAAGTTAGTTTGGTAAATCGTATCATGCTTTCGGTAGGAGATGATCAGTCAGAATTAAATGGTTTGTCATCTTTTGCATCAGAAATGATGAATGTAAACCAAATGGTCGAGGTTTCTCAATCGCATGAAAATGTATTGGTGTTGGTTGATGAATTGGCAAGAACAACAAACCCGGTAGAAGGATTGGCAATTGTAAATGCGGTTGCAGATATCTTTTATCAGAACAATACACGAAGTGTGATTACAACGCACTATAGTGGATTGAATACTTATTTCAGAAAGTTACGTGTTAAAGGTCTGGATAAGGATTTTGGGGATCAGAGAATCACCAAAAACAATATAAACAGTTATATGGATTATTCTTTGGTAGAGGACAATACAGGGGAAGTGCCTCATGAAGCTTTAAGAATTGCTTCTTTATTGGGAATCAATAAAGAGATCGTTGAAAAAGCTCAAAACCAATTGAATATGAATGCTAGTAAGGAAGAAATTTTATAATGGATAAATTGAATATGCAAAGGAGTAAACTAGGTCTTGACTTTGAAAAAGTTGGACACGCCAAAGAGGTGTCGAAGCGAATTGCAGACGATGTTCAGAAATTCGTAGACAACTACTCAACTGTTGCAGTTGAGCGTACTTTGTGTCGCTTGTTGGGAATCGACGGAGTGGATAGCAACGAGGTACCGCTTCCAAATGTGGTAGTTGATGCTATTAAAGACAAGGGTGTATTGAGTGAAGGTGTTATGTTCTTCATTGGTAATGCCATTCTTGAAACCGGAATGAACCCACAGCAAATTGCTGAGAAAATTGCTGAAGGAGAATTGGAAATTACAACTCTTCCGATTCGTCCAATGGAAGAAATTCAAAATGCAATTCAACCATTTGTTGATGAGAACATCAATAAAATTAGAGAGCGTAAAGCGAAAAGAGACAACTATCTTGATACAATTGGTGAAGGTCCAAAACCATACCTATATGTAATTGTTGCAACTGGTAACATTTACGAAGATGTGGTTCAGGCTGAGGCAGCTGCTCGTCAGGGTGCTGATATCATTGCAGTAATTCGTACAACAGGTCAGTCGTTGCTTGACTATGTTCCTTATGGTGCAACTACCGAAGGGTTTGGTGGTACTGTTGCTACACAGGAGAACTTCCGTATCATGCGTACTGCTTTGGATAAAGTTGGCGAGGAAGAAGGTCGTTACATCCGTTTGTGTAACTACTGCTCTGGTTTGTGTATGCCTGAGATTGCAGCAATGGGTGCATTGGAAGGTTTGGACGTAATGTTGAACGATGCATTGTACGGAATTCTTTTCCGTGATATTAACATGCAACGTACCATTGTTGACCAGTACTTCTCAAGACTATTGAACGGTTTTGCAGGTGTAATCATCAATACTGGTGAGGACAACTACTTAACTACTGCTGATGCGTTCGATGAGGCTCACACAGTTTTAGCTTCTGATTTTATCAACGAGCAGTTGGCATTGGTAGCTGGTTTGCCTGAAGAACAAATGGGGTTAGGACACGCATTCGAGATGACTCCTGACCTGGAAAATGGTTTCCTATATGAGCTTGCTCAAGCACAAATGATTAGAGAAATCTTCCCGAAAGCACCTCTTAAATACATGCCTCCTACAAAATTTATGACTGGTAACATTTTCAAAGGAAATGTTCAGGATGCATTATTCAATCAGATTTCAATTTGGACAGGACAAGGAATTCAGTTGCTTGGTATGTTAACCGAAGCAATTCACACTCCTTTCATGTCTGACAGATATCTTTCAATCGAAAATGCCAAGTACATCTTTAGTAACATGAAGAGTATTGGTGACGAAATGGAATTCAAAGAAGGTGGTATCATCCGTAAGAGAGCTGCTAAAGTTCTTGATGATGCAACTGAATTGGTTGAAAATATCGAGAAAGAAGGATTATTTACCGCATTGGAAAAAGGAATTTTTGCTGATATCAAGCGTCCGAAAGATGGAGGTAAAGGTTTAGATGGAGTTGTTGAAAAAGGAAGCAACTACTTCAATCCATTTATTGAGATTTTGCATAAGAAATAAATTAATTAGTAAGTACAAAGTGTCAAATGTCAAATTTGATACTACTTAAATATAGGAGACAAAGAAATGAGTGGAGGTCTTTATTCAACTGATTCCAACGATTTTGATAAAACCTTAGATCTTACCAAAATTAAGCCTTACGGCGATACCATGAACGATGGTAAGACTCAGGTAAGTTTTACGCTTCCTGTAAAAAAAGGAGAAGAAGCCATTGAAGCTGCAAAGCAGATGATGAAAAAAATGGGTTTCGAGAATCCTCAGGTGGTAATGGTTCAAGAGTTAATGGAAGGTTTTACTTTCTTTAACTGTTACGGAAACTGTACACATACAGTAGATTTCACAGGGATTCATGTTCCAAAAGTAGAATCAACTACTATGGATATGCATGAAACTGACGAGTTTGTAAAAGAAAATATTGGACGTCCGATTCGAGTGGTTGGTGCTAGTACTGGTACTGATGCGCACACAGTAGGAATCGACGCAATTATGAATATGAAAGGTTTTGCAGGCCACTATGGCTTGGAAAGATATGAAATGATGGAAGCCTTAAATATGGGTAGCCAGGTGCCAAACGAAGAGTTCATCGCCAAAGCCATCGAGATGGAAGCAGATGTTCTTTTGGTATCGCAAACAGTTACTCAAAAGGATGTTCATATCAAAAACCTAACTGAACTTGTGGAGCTTTTAGAAGCAGAAGGATTGCGTGAAAAAGTAATCTTGATTTGCGGAGGTCCACGTATCTCACACGAACTTGCAAAAGAACTTGGTTACGATGCAGGTTTCGGAATGAACAAGTATGCTGATGATGTGGCATCTTATGCTGCTCAGGAATTAAGCAGAAGATTGAATGGATAGTATATCGTCAAACTGACCAATAACTAATAAAACATGGATAAAAAAGAAATCAGAGAGGTAATTGCTAAAAGAGCTGCTCTCGAATTAAACGACGGTGATGTGGTAAATCTGGGAATTGGTTTGCCTACAATAATCCCTAACTATGTTTCGGCAGATGTTAACGTGACTTTACAATCGGAAAACGGAATGCTTGGTATGGGTGCTGCTCCTGCTGAGGGAGAAGAAGATCCTGATTTTGTAAATGCTGGTGGTGGATACATTACTTGCAAAGAAGGAGCTAGTAGCTTCGATAGCTCTGTTTCTTTTGGAATCATTAGAGGTGGTCATGTTGATGTAACAATTTTGGGAGCTCTTCAGGTTGACGAGCAAGGTAATCTTGCAAACTGGATCATTCCTGGAAGATTAACACCTGGAATGGGTGGTGCTATGGACCTAATTGTGGGTGCTAAACGTGTAATTCTTGCAATGGAACACACGGCTAAGGGAAGACACAAAATCTTGAAAGAGTGTAATCTTCCATTAACAGCTGCCGGTCAGGTTAATATGATTATTACTGAAATGGGAGTAATGGAAGTTTTACCTGAAGGTATCGTACTTAAGGAGTACAATCCTTTATTTACATTGGAGCAAATTCAGGAAGCTACTGATGCAAAATTGATTATTGCTGAAGATTTAATTGAAATGCGTAAAAACTAAAGATATGAGCAAAGTATATATTGTTGCAGCAAAACGTACTGCAATAGGAAAATTTTTAGGAACATTAACTCCTGTAAAAGCTGCTGATTTAGCTGCTACAGTAATTAAAAATATTGTTGAGGAAACTAAAATTGACCCAGCAAACTTAGATGAAGTTGTGGTAGGTAACATCCTTATGGCTGGTCAAGGTCAGGGAATTGCTCGTCAGGCTTCTATCAAAGGGGGAATTCCTCAAGAAATTCCTGCTTACGGAATCAACATGATTTGTGGTTCTGGTATGAAAACCATCAACTTGGCTTATGCAAACATTAAGGCAGGTGAAGCAAACATGATTCTTGCCGGTGGTACAGAATCTATGTCTGGTTCTGGTTTTGTGATGTCTGGACAAGTTCGTGGCGGACACAAAATGATGGATTTGAAAGCGGTTGACCACATGGTTTTTGATGGTTTAACTGATGCTTTCGAAGGATATCACATGGGTATTACAGCAGAAAATATTGCTGATAAATATAACTTGACTCGTGAAGAGCAAGATGCTTTTGCTTTTGCTTCTCAGCAAAAGGCTGCTGCTGCTCAGGATAATGGTAACTTCAAGAATGAAATTGTTCCTGTTGAGATCAAATCTCGCAGAGAAACAATTGTATTTGACGCTGATGAATTCATCAATAGAAGAACCAACGAAGAAAAGCTAGGTGGTTTACGTCCTGCATTTAAGAAAGATGGTACTGTAACTGCTGGTAATGCATCGGGTATTAACGATGGTGCTGCTTTTGTATTGGTTGCATCAGAAGAGGCAGTTAAAGAGCATGGTTTAACTCCATTGGCAGAAATCGTAGCTACTGGTCAAGGTGGTGTAGATCCTGCAGTTATGGGTATGGGACCAGTTCCTGCTGTTGCTAATGTATTGAAGAAAGCTAATATGACTCTTGAACAAATGGAAGTTCTTGAATTAAACGAAGCTTTTGCTGCTCAGTCATTAGGAGTTGTGAAACAATTGTGCGAAGATCACAAAGTTGACATGGATTTCTTCAAAGAGAGATGTAATGTGAACGGTGGTGCTATCGCTTTGGGTCACCCAATTGGTGCTTCAGGAACACGTATCACTGTAAGTTTGATTCATGAAATGAAGCGTACTGGTAAAGAGTATGGTTTGGCTTCACTTTGTATCGGTGGTGGTATGGGTACCGCATTAATTTTGAAAAACGTGTAATTAGTACTGAGTAGGTAAAGCGCAGTAAAAAAATATCTTATCTCAAATGCCCTTAAATAGGGCATTTTTGAGGTGAGAATAGGGGAGAATTGCATAAAACCTACTAACATCTAATAAAAAATATGGATTTTAGCTTAACAAAAGAACAAGTGTTGTTTCAGCAAATGATTAAAGATTTTGCTGAGAGAGAGGTAAAGCCTTTAGCTGCTGAGGTTGATGAGCAGGAACGTTTTCCTATCGAAACTGTAGAGAAAATGGCAAAAATTGGAATTATGGGGATTCCAATTCCTAAGCAATATGGTGGAGCTGGTGGTAACAATGTAATGTACTCTATGGCTGTTGAAGAATTATCAGCTGTTTGTGCTACTACTGGTGTAATTGTATCAGCTCATACTTCATTGTGTGCTGCTCCAATTATGGAGAACGGTACAGAAGCACAAAAACAAAAATACCTTCCAAAATTGGCTTCAGGTGAGTGGATTGGTGCTTTTGGTTTAACAGAGCCTAACGCAGGTACCGATGCTGCAGGTCAGCAAACTACTGCTGTTGAAGAGGGAGACAACTATATCATTAATGGTAGTAAAATCTTTATTACCAATGCTGAGTACGCTCATGTTTATGTGATTTTTGCAATGACTGACAAGTCGAAAGGTACTCGTGGTATTACTGCTTTCATCATTGAAAAAGGAACTCCAGGTTTCTCAATCGGTAAGAAAGAGAAGAAAATGGGTATCCGTGGATCGGCAACTTGTGAGTTGATTTTCGAAAATGTAGTTCTTCCAAAAGAGAACATGTTAGGAAAATTGAACAAAGGGTTCGGTATTGCAATGAAAACTTTGGATGGTGGTCGTATTGGTATCGCTGCACAGGCATTAGGTATTGCACAAGGAGCGATCAACGAAACTGTACGTTACGTGAAGGAAAGAAAGCAGTTCGGTCGTCCAATTTCTGGTTTCCAGAACACTCAGTTCCAGTTGGCAGACATGAACACCAAAACTGAAGCTTCTCGTATGTTGGTTCGCAAAGCTGCCAACAAGAAAGATCAGAAAGTTCCTTATTCAGTTGATGCTGCAATGTGTAAACTTTACGCTGCTGAAACAGCAATGGAAGTTACCAACAAAGCAGTTCAGCTTCATGGTGGATATGGATATACAAGAGAATATCCTGTTGAACGTATGATGCGTGATGCGAAGATCACTGAGATCTACGAAGGAACTTCAGAAGTTCAGAGAATGGTGATTTCAGCGAATATGCTGAAGTAATTAAGGCTATTATTACGTAAATAATAAAAGAAATGAAAATAGTTGTCTGTATTAAGCAGGTACCGGATACTACCGAAATTAAAATAGATCCAAAAACGGGTACTTTGATCCGTGATGGTGTGCCAAGTATCATGAACCCGGATGATAAGAGTGGTTTGGAAATGGCACTTCAATTGAAAGATGAAAAAGGAGCTCACGTAACAGTAATTACCATGGGACCTCCTCAGGCTGATTTGATTCTTCGTGAGGCTTATGCTATGGGAGTTGATCGTGCGATCCACTTAACAGATAGAAAATTTGCCGGAGCGGATACTTTGGCTACTTCACACGCATTGGCTGGTGCATTGAGAAAGATCGATTTTGATCTTTTGATCACAGGTCGTCAGGCGATTGATGGTGATACTGCACAGGTAGGTCCTCAGATTGCTGAACACCTTGATTTACCTCAGGTTTCTTACTTGGAAGATTTGAAATTCGACGGTGAAAAGACTTTCACTATGAAGCGTCATATCGAAGAAGGATACCAAATGCTAGAGGTAGAAGCACCTTGTGTGGTAACTGTTCTTTCATCGGCTAACAACCCACGTTACATGAACGTTGGAGGTATTGTTGATGCTTACCAGAAGGAAGTTGAGGTTTGGGGATTCAACGAAATTGAAGTTGATGAGAAAAACCTTGGTTTGAAAGGTTCTCCAACAAGTGTACACAAAGCATTTGCACGTGGTTTGAAACCAGCAGGTGAATTGTACGAGGTAGAGACTGATGAGGCAGTAGGAATCATCATCAAGAAATTAAAAGAGAAATTCATTCTAAACTAATATATAGCCATGAATTTAGAAGATTACAAAGGGATTTACGTTTTCATTGAACAACGTGAAGGTGTTATTCAGAATGTAGCTTTAGAGTTGTTAGGACAGGCTAGAAAATTAGCTGATGAGTTGAACGACAAAGTGTATGCAATGTTTTTGGGACACAATATTGCTGATCAGGCGCAGAGCTTAATTGCTCGTGGTGCTGACGAGGTAATTGTTGTGGATGCTCCTGAATTGACTGAATACACTACAGAACCATATACACAGGCAATTTGCCAGATTATTGAAGACAGAAAACCAGAATCGATGTTGATCGGAGCGACTACTTTGGGTCGTGACTTAGGTCCTCGTGTATCAGCTCGTGTTGAAACTGGATTGACTGCAGACTGTACTAAAATTGAGGTAGGTGCAAACAAGGAGTTGTTAATGACTCGTCCTGCTTTCGGTGGTAACCTAATGGCGACTATCGTTTGTAAGAATCACCGCCCACAAATGGGTACTGTTCGTCCGGGTGTATTGTTCGCAATGGATGCTGACGAAAACCGTACAGGTGAAGTTGTGAACTACGAAGTGAAATTCAACACTGCTAAGTTTAAAGTAAAATTGATTGAAACTGTAAAAGAAGATACTGATTTGATCGACATTACTGAAGCTAAAATTTTGGTTTCAGGAGGTCGAGGTATTGGTAACGAAGAAGGTTTCAAAGCAATGGACGGATTGGCTCAGACATTGGAAGCTGAAGTGTCTGCTTCTCGTGCAATGGTTGATGCTGGTTATATCGGACACGAGCGCCAGGTAGGTCAAACAGGTAAAACTGTACGTCCTGACTTGTATTTCGCTTTTGGTATTTCTGGAGCTATTCAGCACGTTGCTGGTATGGAAGAATCAGATTTGATTATCGCAGTGAACAAAGATAAGGATGCACCAATTTTCCAGGTAGCAGATTTGGGTATCGTGGGGGATGCTAAACAAATCATCAAAAAGCTTACCGAGCGATTGGAAAAGTAATTTTGGGGTAACCACTAACTAAAAGTTGAAAGACCTGCTTAGAATGATTCTGGCAGGTCTTTTTTTGCTTTGTAAAATTAAAGAGTTCCTAATAAAATCATTTAGCAGGATGAATTGTTATCCATATCATATGCATACTTTATCAGAGAGAGACCTTTAGTTGAACTTTTGTCACTTTTTTTAAGTCCCTTTTTTATTTGATCGTAATAGGTTTGTAGAATGCAATACAATTGTATAACTTTTTCATCTGTTTGGGGAATGTCAAAATATTCAGAAAGATTCAAAAAGCAATCTCTGGTAATGCTACCAACAGATGTAGCATCTTCAAACATACCTTTAATGTAGACTTCACCTCCACTTCCCTGGTGTATTTTACTTCTGATCTCTACATATCTTTTAACCAAATAGGGATGATAACCGTGCTCGAAAAAATAAAAACACATTAAGGATTCAACTATATCTCTAAATGAAAAAATTAAATATACAGGATCAATTTGATAGACATCCAGATCGAAAAGTTTTTCTTCTCCCGATGGCTCAAAGCAAGTATCTAAAGCCATTACGCTATAGTAAAGAAATACTTGTAATTCTTCATCTTCCTCTGTTAATTCCTTTTCAAGTTTAGCTGGGTAATCTAACATTAACCTCTTCCAGAGATTCGTTTTGCCATCCAATAGGCTTAGGAGATCTTTTTGCATAGTTTTACGAGGAATAATAAAATGAAGAATGAAGTTTATTAAAAATCACTAATTAAATCTATCATAAATATAATGAAATTTGCTTAGTAATCAAGTAAAGTATTTTATGGTGATAATTATAAATAAAGGAAAAGGTAAAGATTGAAAAGCCTTTTTTTAAGTATGGAATTTTGAATTGATGTGGCCAATGACTTTTACAATTTCTGGCAATGGATCTTTTAGAATGTATGGCCAGGATGAAGTTTTAAGTGCAGAGAAACTTTTGCTTTTTAGAGCTGGTTTGGCCAGATAAAATTTGGTCTTTTGATATCCTTCAAAATTAATTTCTTTATGATTTGCCCGTGAAACCATTAAGCCTGGAAAATTAACTCCGGCATGCAACGAACCAATCACTGTACTCCACATCCTTGGATTGAAGTCAATAAGCAAATAGGAATCTGTTTCCTTTCGGTAAATAAAATCGAGGTGTGCAATGCCACTCCATTTAAGTTTTTTGACTATGGCCTTTGTCTCATCCAATAGTTTTTGATCTTCCAGGAACTCTATCCCAGTAGCAAAAGAAAAGGCTTCGCGAACCAAACCTTTTTGTATGGTATAGGCTAGAATTTCTCCATTTTCAGCAAGGAAACTGATATCGATATCTTCTCCATTCAACTTTTCCTGAATCACAAAGTCATCTGCTTTAAAATCTTCTTTACTGATATTTTCTTCGTATTCTTCTCTCGATTTACATTCCATAATTCTGTTTTCCTCATAATCAGTTCTTGGCTTAAGAAGTAATGGAAAATTAAACAGCTGAATATTGTCGGCTGATATCTCTTTAGTTTTAGGACTTGGAAAAGAATTGTTTACTAAAAACTCTGCAAGAAAAAGCTTATTGGTAACGGTAGCAAATGTACTTTGGGTAGGCATTGGTGGAAAAACCGAACCATTAAATAGTGCTCTGTGCTTTGTTATAAATTGATAGTTAGAGTACTTAACGGGTAGAATCATATCAATATCCCATTTCTTTTCCAAAGCACTTATTTCTTGAATGATCTCTTTGGGATCCGAAGACTTTAGATATTGATATTTTGATACATATCTCGAATAGGGAATGGTATTGAAATAAGTTTTCTTTTCGGGAGAAACCACAAAGATATTAACAGCCTGTTTATAACTCAGGCAGCGAATGGTGTCCAATAAATATGGACCTCCATAATCATCTATTAGTAGTACGTTGGTGGTCATCCTATGAGTTAAGGTAGTAAATATCACAAAAAACTGCAACGCTCAATGTAAAATAAAGATGTGGATATCCTAAATTAGGGTCTGATCTCAACTCAACTCGGTTCCTTTAAAAAGTCGCTTGATATTTGCAGTATGTCTTATAAATATGAATAGGGAACAAGTCAATAAATAAAGAATTACATTTTGATTGTGTCCCAAGAAGTAGGCCGAAAGAGGAAGGCAAATGGCAATTGCCAATGAGCCTAAAGAAACAAACTTAAAGCCTTTTTTCACAATAAAATAAACTGCTACCGAGATGAAAACAGATATGGGTGCGATTAGGACTGAAGCCCCTAAAGTAGTGTTAACACCCTTTCCGCCCTTAAACTTTAGAAGAAAACTAAAATTGTGACCAAGTATTGCAGCCAGTGCTACAAAGTAAATTAGCGAAGGGGAAATTGTGAGGAATTGATATTCTTGGATAAGAAGGATAAAGAAGACAGGCAATAATCCCTTGACCATATCGGTAATTTGTGTGTATATGGAAATCTTGTGGCCTGCGATTCTTTTTACATTGGTAGAACCAATGTTGCCACTCCCGAAATTACGAATGTCTTTTCCGGTTGAGATTTTGGTATAGACATAGCCTGCAGGGAAAGATCCTAGCATGTAAGCTGTCAGAATTAGTACGTAGTCCCAAAAGAATGTCATTCAAGTTGTTTTAAAATGTTTTTGGCCTGCTCGATGTGCTCCTCAGCTCTAAACTGTGAATTAAAGATATGAACAATTTTCCCCGATCGGTCAACAACATAGGTAACTCTTCCCGGTAAAAGCCCAAAAAAGTTGGTGGGTACTCCAAATTGTTTGCGAACCGTATTGTTTACATCGCACAGTAGGTTGAAATTCAGTTTGTGTTTTTTTGCAAATTCTTTATGACTGCTAACCGATTGACCACTGATGCCAAAAACTTCTGCGTTTAAATCATTAAAATCTTCGTACTGATCACGAAAACTACATGCCTGCTTTGTACAGCCTGGCGTATCATCTTTCGGGTAGAAGTAAATCACTAGATTTTGCTTTCCAACAAAATCCTTGATATTGATGAGTTCTCCATCTTGGTTTTGAAGTTGAAAAACCGGAATTTGATCACCTATCTGTAATTCTTTTGATTTGTCTGCCATTACTGAAAAAGGAAAAATAATTGTGAGTACTAAAATTAATGTCTTTATCCGCAGATCCCAAAGAAATTGGCTGGAATAATCCTTTATATTGATATGTGTTGCTTTCTGTATCATGATAAGCCCATTTGATTTATTGTACTTGCTTTTTAGGAAACCATGGAAAAAAAGCATTGGTTCTCTCTACATAATCCTTGTATGCAGGTTTATCGGTGGTAAGTGTTCTTTCCAACATGGCAACACCCGATATCTTAATGATGAGGTAAGTCATTAACAGGGAACCCAGAACAAACCAGTATTGTTGGGCTGCAATGGCAAAGAGTGCATAACTCCACCACACGGCTGCATCACCAAAATAATTGGGATGCCTGGTATACTTCCAGAAGCCTGATGAGAGCACTTCATCCTTGCTCTTTCTTTGTTTTCTAAATTTGGTTAACTGGTAATCACCACCTGCTTCGAAACTGATACCAACAATCCAAAATGCTATAGCCACAAAGTCAAACACATTTAGAGGAGTATTTTCTTCTGTCATATATACACCAAACAAAGGTGAAGCAATCATCAACATTAATACTCCCTGTAAAAGGAAAACCTGGAAATAACTGAACCACCAGTAGCGGTGTTCCCCGTAATCTTTCCTGAATTTTTGATATCTGAAATCTTCGGGCTTGCCAAAGTTCCGAATGAATAAATGGATGGTGAGGCGCAATCCCCAAATGGAAACCAAAACAAATAAAATGATTTGACGCAGCGACAAACTATCGGTTGTAAAAAACAGGTAAGTTCCGATTACAACAAAACCAAATCCCCAGAAAATATCTACGATACTGGCATTTTTAATGTATACACTGTACATCCAAAGCAGTGTTACCAACACGATAATTAGGATGCTTGTATTGAGATATAAAACCATAATTTTAAGCTAATTGTTCTCTCTTTAAACAAGCGAATAATAAAAAATGTTTTATTACAACCATTTAATTTTCAGTTGTCATTAATTTGAGAGTCTCATACCGGTGGTGCTGTTAATAATTGTAATGATATTTTTGTAGAGACGGCATTAATGCCGTCTTTACAGTTAATAACAATTATCTTAGTCTTATTCGAATTGGAAAGCCACAGCAACAGTTCCTTCTCCTGCATTCATCCCAATAACTGGCGAAATGTTGATCACTTCAATCGGAGCTTTGCCTAAGAGATCATTCAGGCGATCTCCGTATTTTTTGGCCACTTCATGATTGTTGGCGTGCAGAATGATATAGTTCCAGATTTTTTGATCTTTCTTCAGATTCAGAACATGCTTAATGACTTTATTGATATTGGCTTTCTGACCAATGGCTTGTCCAAATAATTTAGATTCTCCCAACTCGTTGAGTGATACAATAGGATTAATTCTTAGAAACATTGCAAGTTTTCCCACTGTAGGAGGAACACGACCACCTTTAATCATGGCAGTTAAACTCTTTACACTCACAAATATCTTGGTTTTGTTCAGCCACGAATCTACCTGGGAAAGAATTGTTTCAATGTTTTCTCCTTGCTCAATCGCTTTGGCAATACGCAGAACTGCCAGACCTAATCCGCCAGATACATTACGAGAATTGATCACATGTATGGGAATGTTGAGTTCTTTTTGTACCCTTTCGGCTGCTTTTTGAGCACTGCGGAAGGTACCACTGAATTTCTCAGACAAATGAATGGAGATGATGGCATCATAGTTTTGAGCCATTTGAGAATAGGTGTTTACAAAAGTATATTCATTAATTTGAGAGGTTTTAGGAAAGTGTTCCGATTTATCTAAAAGCTCATAAAACTCTTTGGCTTTAAGGGTTACCCCATCGAGATATTGACTGTCGCCAAAAGAGAGGTGCAAAGGCATTATATTCACCTGGTAAGAATCGATGATTTCCTGCGGTAGATCGCAGGTGGAATCGCTTACAATTCCAATTTTCCATTTTTGATTTTTGCTGATTTCACTCTGCCTTAGCATATCATCAACCTTTGGAGAATTAATGGTGGCAAAGTTTTCCAATTGATGAAAGAGTTCAGATGGATTGTTGGTATGCACATGAACTCTGCAAGAGTTTTTCCCTCCGGTAATTACAATAGAATCGCCATTTTTATTTAAAATTTCTTTGATTTCCTTTAAGGCAATAGAAGAATTTTTAAGGATGGCTTCAGTGCAATATCTATAATTGATATCTTCCAAATGATCAATGGCAGCGGAGGCAGAAGGAATGAAATTAGGAGACTTTATTCTATCGATAATGCCATGGTTTACAAAATCCATAACCCCCTGAATAAACACCACAAATCCTTTGGCTCCCGCATCTACAATATTGTGCCTTTTTAAAACGGCCAGCTGATCGGTAGTTCTTTTAAGCGATGTTTCCAATACTTGCATAGATTCATTCAGAACTTGTTTGAATTCTTCCAGCTGCTTTCGTTTCGAATAGAGAAATTCCGACCAGTCTTTAATTACTGTAAGCATGGTTCCTTCAACTGGTGTACCTATCGATTCATAGATGTATGGAATAGAAGATTGAACACTTTCGACGAATTCTAAGAAGCTGATGCTCTTTTTCTCTGATGTTTCACTGCTTAATCCGTAAAGGAACTGAGCCATGATGATTCCTGAATTCCCTCTTGCGCCTACCTGTGCTGCTTCTGCAATCTGATCGACCATGAATTTATAGGAAACATTGGGCGAAATACGATCCATTACTGATCTCATGGTTGATGCCATATTGCTGCCTGTGTCCTTATCGGCAACAGGATAAACGTTAATTCGATTTAGTTCATTTAAGTTTTTTATCAACTTGTTGGCACCGGCTAAAAAGGCGAAGTAGAGGTAACGACCATCGATATTTTGCATGGTATTCATATATGATTCTTAAGATTGACTTTAAGGTACTTATATTATTGCATTTTGAAAACTACTTGGCTATAAACAATTGTATCGACCGAAAAGTTTAATACTGAATTTACATGCTAATTATCTTTTGCTACATTAGCTTACACAAGTAGGTTTATTATTTCTTACAACACCATAGGTATGAATCAGGCATCATTTCTCGTCGAGAAATAATACAATCTTCGACGAAGAGTGTAATCATTATCGACGAAAAAATCATAAATCTTCGACGAGGATTATAATGTAAGCATTACGCTCCCTTTACCTGTTCAAGTAAATGAGCTGTGTTATGTGATGTTTGTCACAAGGGAAAACTCATATTCGATCGAAATCGCAAATACAAGTGAGTAGACAAAAAGAAAGGAACCTGTCACTAACAAACAGATTCCTTTCGAGCGAATTTAAATGTACTTCTTTTTTATTAATTAATGATTTTAAATGAATTGAACATTTTATACATTAGAAGATATCATTATTTTGTCAGCACTTACATTTATTGTTGAAATAAAAAACCGAAAATTGCGGTGCCCCTATGCTGTGCAATTTTCGGTTTTATTTTGTCTGTTCAATATATAGAAGAGGAGGGAGGAACAGACTCTTCCAAAGTAAGTTTTCTTTGGAAGGGGGTATATTTGTTGTTCATTTAAAGCGAGGACAAAGCTCAAATCATTTGAGGTGAAATGAGAAGTATTGAGCTTTGCCTCTTATTTTTTACAGGCAATTAAGATTTCCCGAAAGCACTAGCCCAATGTGAGCTGTGCTTTTCGGGGTATCTTGACTACACAGACTAATTATTCTTTTTAATCTCTTCAAGCAAATGTTCTACAGCTTTTTCAAGTTGCTGATCACGTCCTTGAATTACCATTTCGTAATCGTTACGAACTTTAATGTCAGGTTCAATTTGTTGGTTCTCGATATATTTTCCTTTCATATCTTTTACACCTACCATTGGCATTCCAAAATACAAGCTTCTGTCTTGTAAAGTTTCCCACCAAACAGCTGTCATTGTACCTGGCACAGGCATACCAATTAGCTTACCAATTTTTAAAGTTTGATAGGCATATGGGAATGCACATGCATCAGAGTAATTTCCTTCGCCAGTTAAAACAGCCGATGGTTTCTTCCATTTAAACATTGGCTCTGTACCAAAGTCTTGTCCTCGAGGTGATAAAGTTGAATAGACTTGACCACTTAATAAGGTAACAAGATCATCGTGTAACCAGCCTCCGCCGTTAAATCTGGTGTCAACTATAATTGCATCGCAAGTACCGTATTTACCTAACATTTCCGAGTAGACTTTACGGTAACTTGGAGAGTTCATACCTTTAACGTGAACATATCCTATTTTACCATCAGATAAACGCTTCACCTCTTCTTGACGGCTTTTTACCCAACGTTCGTAAAGCAATGTACTAACACTTGAAACAGGCTTTACTACTTCTTCCCAGCGCTCTTTTGTATATGGGCTGTATAAGCTCAATAATACCTTTTTACCTGCTTTGTGGTTAAGCATTGGATAATGACTCTTATCCTTTGTGATTGCAATACCATCAATTTTTTCGATGATTACACCTGGCTTGATTTTAGAATCAGCTTGGTTTAAAGGTCCTTTTTCAAGGATTTCAGCAATTCGTAATCCATCACCTTCATAATTCCAATCGTAGAATGCGCCAAGTTTTGCAGTTCTATCTGCATTTTTTGAGCTATGACGATAGCCAGAACCTGTATGAGAGGCATTTAATTCTCCCAACAATTCACTTAGCATTTCTGCAAAATCGAAATTGTTATTAATGTGTGGTAAAAACTTTTCGTATTCCGACTTATAAAATTCCCAGTCAAGCTGATGCATCTCCGGATCGTAGAATTTTTTCTTCATGGTTGTCCAAACATGGTTGAACATGTATTCTCTTTCCTTTGATTTATCAAGATACATCTCGGCAGCGTAACTGATGTTTTTGCGCTTATTCGAAGCTACATCTACTTTAATAATACTTCTGCCTGACATTAGGAACAAATTCTTCGCATCTTTATCGAACTGCATAGCTCCACCGCCACCTTTCAAATCTAGTACCTTTTTAGTCGATTTTTCTTCCAAATCGTTAACCCAAAGGTCATATCCATCTTCGAATTTACTTAGGTAAAATAATTTTTTACCATCAGGAGTTAAAATTGCATCCGATAGGTTCGAAGGATTTATGGTTAGACAAATCTGACGATCCTCCATTCCTGAGAATTCAATGTCAAGAGGAGTCTTTTCATCATCCTTCTTATCTTTTTTGTCTTTTTTATTCTTCTTGTCTTTTTTATCAGACTCTTCTTCTTTTTTACTTTCCTTTTTCGCTTTTTCTTCCTCTTTCACTAGTTCCTTCTCTTCTTTCGAAAGTTTGAAGTCATCTAATGCTTTCTGATTGAAGAACTGAATGTAAACATCTGATTGAGAACCCCAACTACCATGAGAGCGATATCCTCTTCGGTCAGTAAACCATATCATTGCATTGCCTTTAAGCGACCATTTGGCATTTGAATCGCTATAACCACTTTCGGTAATATTAATCATCTTGCCTTTGCCTTGAGCATCTACAATTGCTACATCCGACATAAAAATGGTGTGAGGATAAAAATCAACCAAGAACCATTTTCCATCGTTCGACCATTCGTAATGCTGATCGCCATCAGAGTAGGAGTAGTTGTATTTTTTGCCTAAAATTTCGCGAACTTTCTTTGTTTTCAGATTTATCACTTTAAGAATTACTCTTTCTTCAAGGAAAGCCACCTCTTTTCCATCAGGAGAGAATTTAGGTTGGAAAGTTGCAGCAGGAGATTCTAAAATTACTTCTTCTTTTAGTGTCGTTGCATTTGAAAATTGAGTTTCTCCCTCACGAACCAATTTGGTTTGATATAAGTTCCAACTTCCATTTCGTTCTGATGCGTATAATAATGCTTTGCCATCAGGACTAAAGCTAACCGATCTTTCTTGTTCAGGAGTATTGGTAATTCTTTTGGTAGTTCCATATTCTACAGAGGTTACAAACACTTCACCTCTAACAATAAAAGCAACTTCTTTGCCATTTGGAGATACGCTCATTTCTCTGGCTCCGCCACTTAACCTTTCGAAACTAACGGCATTTTCTTTATTATCTGTAGCAAGACTTACTTTCAGCTTGACAGGATCTTTGCCTTTTTCCTGAGTGTAAATCTCACCATTGTAAGAATAACATAGTTTGTTGTTGTTTGAAATGCTTAGGAATCTAACAGGGTGCTTATCGAAATTTGATATTTGAGTCAATTCAGATTTATTATCAACAGGAGCTTTCCAAACATTAAAACTACCTGACTTTTCTGATAAGTAGTAAATCTCATTGTTATCAGCACTAAAAACCGGATACAAATCCTCGCCATTAAATTCAGAGAACATGCTGTGTTTTTGAGTTTTGGTATTGTACAACCAAATGTCTCTTGTTACCGCAGATGTATGATGTTTTCTCCAGTGATCTTCATATCCTTTACTGTCGCGATATAGAATATATTCCATATTGTTGCTGTACTTGGCATCCAATGCCGGAGTGGTAAGAATTTGTGATATTTTTCCACCATTACTAGGTACGCTATAAAGTTCAGATAAAGCACCAGATGGGAACATTACATTTTTTGTATCATCGCTAATTAATGCTGAGAATAAAATGTGCTTGCCATCAGGAGTAAAAGAAGATGGAGATTCGCTACCAGAATAAAATGTTAGTCTTTCAGGAGTACCTCCATTAACGCCAACTTTGTAGATGTCAAAATTCCCAAATCTGTTCGATGCAAAAGCAATGGTAGAACCATCAGGTGACCATACTGGTTTGTAATCGTATGCTGTGTTAGTTGTTAGTGGGTATGCAACACCACCTTCAGCCGAAACAGTAAATAGATCGCCACCGTATTCGAAAACAATGGTTTCACCATTTGGAGAGATTGCCGGATACCTAAGCCATAAAGGCGTATCCATTCCGAGTAAACTTTTTGCTAGCGCAATTAAAAAGGTTGTAAGAAAAAACAGTTTTTTAATCATAACGAATTGGTCTAGTTTAAAAACTCTAAATTGTGACTTGATATATTTTTGACAAAGCATTCTTATCAGATACTATACCAAAAAATATAATGGTGTGATTATTAGGATGATTATTAGTTGAAATCTTGTTTTTAAAAAAAAAGTTGTTCGAATGTGAACAAAATCATGTTCGGTATCGTACTATGCTATTGGAATCGGATCAACTTTAAATTAGAATGTTAAAATTGGATTTTAAAGAATTTCCGTTTTCTTTGTTTGATACTATATAGCTAAAAATCAATTGGAATTGCAATGTTTAATTTTCGGATACAAGAACAATCTGTAATCGCATCTTTAGAAGGAACACGCAGAATTAATAGTATGATTTCGGAAATGGTGAAGAAAGAAATCATTGATTTTATTGAAAAATCTGGAAAACAAGTTGTGCTGGATTTGAATGGGGTAAGCTTTATTGATTCGCAGGGGTTTTCGGCATTAAAAGCCATTGCTGAGCTAGCCAGAGCCAACGAGAAATTGTTTTCTTTAGCGAACTTATCTGATGATGTTATTGAATTGGTAGATCTTGTTGGAATGAAAGATTCATTCTCTATTGGCAAGAACTGAAGCTGCTAAACTTCATCAAATTCTTTTGGATATTCAACGGTTCCTTCAACTGTTGACAAAGCACCTTTGACCATTTCCAAAGCCATAAATGCATTTTCAGGAACATTGAATGGGGCTTTGATATTAAATGTATTAGCTGGTTTAAAACCAAATTTAGGATAGTAATTTTCGTGACCTAATACGATTATGGATTGGTGTCCCAGCTTTTTTGCTTTAGCAATACCTTTTTCAACCAATTGACTTCCAACTCCCAAACCTTGCAATTCTGGAATAACCGACATTGGCGCTAATGCCAAAGTGTTGAATTCTTGTTCATTTCCCTTAATTGTAATTGGAAAGAAAAGAATGTGGCCAATAATTTCGTTGCCCATACATGCCACCAAGGACAAGTCTTTTATAAATTTTTTATTCTTTCTTAATTTCTCTATCAATATACCTTCTGCTTCCTGACCAAAAGCCATATCATTTATCATTGATATTGTAGAGTAGTCATTTTTATTTTCCGGGCGGATAGAGATTTTCATGGTAGAAGTATTGAAATAAATTTAAGAATAAAACATGAGCCATACGTTTTGCATGGCTCAATGAAATTATACTGATTCTCCTCTTAATGTTGCTTGAGTACAATCGGTAACTTTTACCTGAACAAAATCACCAACTTTATAATCCTTTCTTGGGAATACAATAACTTTATTTTGAGAGCTTCTTCCAAAAAGTTCTTCTTGAGATTTTTTAGAAACACCTTCAACTAAAACTTCGAAAACTTGTCCAATATCTCTTTGGTTACTTTCCAATGATAATTGATTCTGAAGTTCGATCATTTGAGTTAAACGCTCACTTTTAACATCTTCAGGAATGTTGTCTTCCAGATTTTTATAAGCAAATGTTCCTGGTCTTTCAGAGTATTTAAACATGAAAGCCAAATCGTATTTTGCCCATTTCATTAGGTCTAAAGTTTGTTTAAAATCTTCTTCGCTTTCGTTGTGGAAACCACAGAAAATATCAGTAGAAATACCACAATCCGGTACTATTTCACGAATGGCTTCAATTCTGTTCATGTACCATTCGCGAGTATATTTTCTGCGCATGTCTTTAAGAACCGAATCACTACCAGATTGTACCGGCAAGTGAATGTGTTTGCAGATATTTGGATATTTCGCGATTACTTTTAGGGTATCATCACTCATATCTTTTGGATGCGAAGTTGCAAAACGAATTCTCATGTTAGGTTCTGCCTTGGCAACCATTTCCAATAATTCAGGAAAGCTGATTTCTGAAACTGAGTTTTTAAATTTGAATGAGTTTACGTTTTGGCCAAGTAAGGTTACTTCCTTGTAGCCTTTTTCAGCCAAATCTCTAACCTCTTTTATAATGCTTTCTGGGTTACGACTTCTCTCTCTACCTCTTGTGTAAGGAACAATACAATAGGTACAGAAATTATTGCAACCACGCATGATTGAAACGAATCCTGAAATAGCAGTTTCATCGATTCTTGAAGGACAAATGTCTTTATAGGTTTCGGTTAGTGACAGTTCAATGTTGATGGCTTTTTCTCCATTTTCAGCTTTTTTTACCAACATTGGTAAATCCATATAAGCATCCGGACCAACTACAATATTTACATTTTTCTCTTGGTCAAAAAGTTTATCACCTAAACGTTCTGCCATGCAGCCAATAACTCCTACCAAAAGTTTAGGGTTCTTTTTCTTTAGTTCCGAAAATCCCTGAACTCGTCCTCGAACTCTTTGTTCTGCATTTTCGCGCACCGAACATGTATTGACTAGAATTACATCTGCTTCTTCTCTTGTTTTGGTAATTTCAAATCCATCGTGTTGCATAATCGCAGCAACCACTTCACTGTCTGCCACATTCATTTGGCATCCGTAAGTCTCCAAAAACAATTTCTTGCTCATTTCGCTCATTCTGATATCCTCAGTTTAAAATTTCGGGCAAAGGTACATTATCTCAATTGATTAACAAGACAGAATAAGATCATTTAGAATTGTTATAAAAACTCTATTGCTTAGGAATTAATTGATTTTGAGTTACAAAAATAGATGTCTTTTGTTCCCCGATAAATTTGTAAATTTAATTGTGATGGTTTTGATTCTGCTTGAATTCATTTTGTTCTTTTTTTAAGAATGTCTTGGATTGAAAATTGTGTTTGTTGCTAAAGAATTTTGTGTATTTTTAACCCGCAAATTCAACTTTTTAAAAGGCCTTGATATTGAGTGGGTTTAGAAATGAATTCTCTCGT
The DNA here is from genome assembly GCF_030851345.1 of Marinifilum sp. D714. Classification (GTDB taxonomy): domain Bacteria; phylum Bacteroidota; class Bacteroidia; order Bacteroidales; family Marinifilaceae; genus Marinifilum. The sequence goes on along the minus strand of NZ_JALPNU010000015.1, from coordinate 3,522 downwards.
TGTTGCCAATTTTGCTTATGTAAATTGAAGTTGGGAACTGTTTTTGTATCACAGAATAATGAAAAACTAAGAAAGATGAAACGTATTTTGGTTCCAGTAGATTTTTCCGGTGATTCGCTCAAGGCTTTAAAGTTTGCGCTTAATTTGGCAAACCATCTCGGTACGGATTTGAGAATGATTCATGTGAATAAATCAAAGAAATTTGAGATTCCATTTCACTTTAATGAATTTGAAGATCAAATAGTACATACCGTTCAAGAATATTTTGAAAAACTGATAGAACTTCATTCGCCTGCTTACCAAGTAGAGAATGGAGTTTTTGATTTTAAAATAAGAACGGGCAGTGTGTATAAAGAGATCGTCAACCAAGCCAAGTATGGTGATTCATACTTGATTGTGATGGGAGCGTATGGTGCATCGGGGTTTGAAGAGTTTTTTATTGGGAGCAATGCTTTTAAGGTTGTGAGTAATGCAAGTTGTCCTGTGATTACTGTTCGGAAAGAATTGTCGAAGAGCGGGGTTGATACTATTTTAATGCCATTTGATGCCAGTAATGAAACCAGAAAAAAAATCCCTTATGTGGCTGAATTGGCTGAGGCTTGTAAAGCAAAAGTTTATGTTTTAGGTGTTCATGAATCATCCGACGCAGCAATTGTTGGAAAGATTGAGCACTATATGAGACAAGCTGAAGAATATTTGAAAGAGAAAGATATAGAGGTGGTCAAAGATATCCGTAAAGGAGATAATAATACCACAACTGCTCTTGAGTATGCAAGAGAAATAAATGCGGATTTAATTGCCATTATGACTGAGCAGGCCGAAACAACTTTTAGCATGTTTTTTGGATCTTATGCAGAGCAAATGGTTAATAAATCGGAAGTGCCAATTCTTTCTGTTCCTAATTGGAAATAGACAATTGGCTATAGATGTAGAAGCTATTTATAATTTTTAAATATACATATATGAAGTATTGTTGGTTTATAGCAATTTTTGTTTTTATGTTGATTGGAGGTTCTGCGAAAGCTCAGAATTATGAAAGTATTGAAACGAAGAATGATTCAATTGGGACAGTAAATATTCTTCAAGATGAACGAATTGATCAATTGCTTGAAACTGATAGTATCATTAATTCTCAGAAACAAAGTTTCACAGGATATAGAATTCAGATATTTTTTGGAGGGAGTACCGATAGAGAAAAGGCTTTCCAAATAAAAGATGAGTTTTTGGAATTGTTTCCAGAAGAGAGAGCTTATGTAGTGTATACAGCTCCTGACTTTAGAGTTCGTGTAGGTAATTTTAGGACAAAACTTGAATCAATTGAGTTGTATAAAGCCTGTTCTGAATTCTATCCAAATTGTTATCCGGTGAAAACGGAGATAATGTTTTCTGAAATGAAGCCATTGAAAGCTCCAGCTGTTGATGACAAAATAGAATAGCAAAATACATACTAAATAACCATTTAAGAATAAAAGAATGAGTGACCAATTAAAGCATGAGTGCGGGATAGCAATGATCCGACTGCTTAAACCTCTTGAATACTACAAGGAAAAATATGGATCTTGGCAATATGGTATTCAAAAGCTTTATTTGTTGATGGAAAAACAACACAATAGAGGACAAGAAGGTGCAGGTGTTGTTGGTTTGAAGTTAGATCAAACCCCTGGAGAAAAGTACATTTCCAGAGAAAGATCGTGTGGAAACCAACCAATTAAAGAAGTTTTCGAAAACATATATGGAAGATTGCGTGAAGGAGAAAAGAATAATCCTGAAAGCTTTAAAGATCCTGTATGGGCAAAGGAAAATTTACCGTTTGCAGGTGAATTGTATTTGGGGCATTTGAGATACGGAACTTTTGGGCGCAACAGTATTGATTTTGTTCATCCTGTAATGCGTGAAAATAACTGGAAATCTAGAAATTTAGTATTGGCAGGGAACTTTAATCTTACCAATGTTGATGAGCTTTTTAACCTTTTGGTTGATTTGGGACAGCATCCTAAAGATTATACCGATACGGTTACAATCCTGGAGAAAGTTGGTCACTATCTAGATGAAGAGAATCAATTGTTATTCCGCCAGTATAAAAATGATGGATATTCAAATAGAGAGATTTCTCCTTTAATTGAAGATAGTATTGATATTCAAAAAATACTTTCAAGCGCAAGTAGATCTTGGGATGGAGGATATGCAGTTGGAGGTATGTTTGGTCATGGTGATTCATTTGTAATGCGCGATCCATGGGGAATTCGTCCAGCATTTTATTATCAGGATGATGAAGTTGTTGTTGTTGCTTCGGAAAGACCTGTAATTCAAACAACATTTAATGTTCGAGCCAATACAATTAAGGAAATTACTCCTGGTAATGCGGTTATTATTAAGAAAGATGGTAAGGTGGAAGAGGTTCCGGTTCGTGTTCCTCAGAAAAGAAGATCTTGCTCGTTCGAAAGAATTTATTTCTCAAGGGGTAGTGATAAGGATATCTATTTAGAGAGAAAGAAACTGGGGCAATTGTTGACTCCTGCAATTCTTGATTCGGTAGGTAATGATATTAAGAATACAGTATTTTCTTTTATTCCAAATACTGCGGAAACAGCATTTTATGGTATGATGGAAGGAGTACGCCAGAAGTTAATGGAAGAGAAGAAAGAGCGGATTCACGACTTAAATGGCAGTTGGACTGAGGAGAAATTGCAAGAGATTATTTCTGTAGAACCTCGTGTTGAGAAGATTGCAATTAAGGATGTTAAGCTTAGAACTTTTATAACCAACGACGAAGGAAGAGATGATTTGGTAGGTCATGTTTATGATGTAACCTATGGTGTTGTTAAGAATCAGGAAGATAACCTTGTTGTGATTGATGACTCTATTGTTCGTGGTACTACGCTTAAGAAGAGTATTTTAAGAATTTTGGATCGCTTACATCCGAAAAAGATTGTTATTGTTTCTTCGGCTCCGCAAATTCGTTATCCAGATTGTTATGGTATAGATATGACAAGGATGGGTGAGTTTATTGCCTTTAACGCAACCATTGCTATGCTTAAGGAGCGTGGAATGGAGAACGTTATTGAGGAGACTTATAAAAAGTGTAAGGCTCAGCAAAATCTTCCAAAAGAAGAGATTGTGAATTACGTGAAAGAAATTTACAAGCCTTTTACAGCAGAGGAAATTTCAACGAAAATTGCAGAATTGCTAACTCCAGAAGGAATGGAGGCAGAAGTGCAGATTGTATATCAATCAATAGAAAACCTTCATGAAGCGTGTCCTGAAAATAATGGTGACTGGTATTTTACTGGAAACTATCCAACCCCAGGAGGAAACAAAGTTGTGAATACTTCATTCATTAACTACGTGGAAGGAAACGATAAGAGATCTTATTAATAAGAAAAAAATAGAAAAGAAAAGCCGATCAAATCGATCGGCTTTTTTTATTTAGTAGTATCCCATAAAGTGTGTAACTAAAGTTATTCTGATTTTTTCGGAGCCCAAAATTAGCTCAAGAAAAAAATCGGAAATAACTTTAGGTTG
>NZ_JALPNU010000014.1 GCF_030851345.1 Marinifilum sp. D714 | reverse complement strand
TTTTAGAGGTGTGAGGGAAATTGAGTTTTTCCTATTCAGACTTTCTAAAATTTATGCTTGAAACATACACTCCCCTCAAGTTTTCATCTTGATCCAGAATAAAGGCATTAACTAGAAAATATATAAAAACAAAAAACCTCATCTGCATAAGCAAATGAGGTTTTATTCGAATTTTCCAGAGGTCTCTGGCGGATTCGAACCGCCGTAGACGGTTTTGCAGACCGCTGCCTAGCCACTCGGCCAAGAGACCCTATCTCCCTTAAAGGCGTTGCAAAGATATAAATTTCTGTTTTACCTATGCAAACTTTTTGCTAGCTTTTGTAACAAAAATTTCACGCCCAAAATGCAAAGTTAGCATTATCAATGGCTTAACGGCTCAGCGTAAGGCTAACTTTTTCTATTTGTCCACCCATTGGCGGGTTCATTTTCGATACTTTTACCGTTGCATGCTGCAATTCTGGGAAGTTTTCGTACAACATATCCAAAATTCGCTGGCAAACATGCTCCAACAAATGCGATTTAATTTGCAGTTGCTCCTTAATTTTTTCGTAGGCACGCTGGTAGTTTAAAGCATCGCCAATGTAATCGCTTTGGGCAGCCTTTGTTTCATCGTACTCCATGCGTACATACACGGTGAATTTGTTCCCTACAATCTGCTCCTCTTTAAAACATCCGTGATAGGCATAAAACTCCATGCCTTCCAATTCGATAATTCCCATTGTATTTGTTGTTGATATTCTGGGGCGAAAATAGAAATTAAATTACGAATTACGAAAGAGGAATTACGAGTATTGAAATTTAACTACTACAAACTTTGAATAAATTCGTCATTCGTAATTCTTAAATCGTAATTGATTTTAGCGTATTTTATCTACTTTTGTTTTTTCGTTTTCAAACAGGTACAGATGTAAAGAATTATTGTAAATTTATGTTTGTGCATTTCGAAACGAAAAGCAAGGCAGGATTCAATCGAATCCGAGGCAAATCATTGTATCATTTTAAATTGAAAAACATGGATAACAAAACTGTAAAGGAAGAGAGTGCTAACGAAAAATCTCTGAATTTTATCCAACAGATCATCGAGGAAGATCTGCAAAACAATGTAAATGATGGAAGAGTACACACCCGATTCCCACCAGAACCAAATGGGTATCTTCACATCGGTCACGCAAAGGCAATTTGCCTAAACTTTAGCCTTGCCCAACAATACCAGGGAAAATGTAATTTACGATTCGACGATACCAACCCGGTTAAGGAAGACACAGAGTATGTTGAATCCATTATGGAAGACATCAAATGGTTGGGTTTCCAATGGGATGGCGAGCCACATTATACTTCTGATTATTTCGATCAGTTATACGATTGGGCAGTTCAGTTAATCAAAGATGGCAAAGCCTATGTTGATGATCAGACTGCTGAGCAAATTGCAGAGCAAAAGGGAACACCAACAGTTCCGGGAACCGAAAGTCCTTTCCGTAACCGTAGCGTTGAAGAAAACCTTGATTTATTCGCAAGAATGAAGAATGGTGAGTACAAGGATGGAGAAAAAGTATTGCGTGCTAAAATTGATATGGCTTCACCAAACATGCACATGCGCGATCCGTTGATGTATCGTATTTTGCATGCGCATCATCACCGTACTGGCGACAAGTGGTGCATTTACCCAATGTACGACTATGCTCACGGCGAGTCGGATTATATCGAGGGAATTACTCACTCAATCTGTACATTGGAATTCGAAGTTCACCGTCCGCTTTACGAATGGTTTATCGATAACATTACTGATACCGAATACAGACCTAAGCAGCGCGAATTTGCTCGCTTAAACTTAAGCTACACCGTAATGAGTAAGCGTAAGTTATTGGAATTGGTTACCGATGGTCATGTAAATGGATGGGACGATCCACGAATGCCAACCGTTTCTGGTTTGCGTCGTAGAGGTTATACTCCGGCTGCAATTCGCAACTTTGCCGATACCATTGGTGTGGCAAAACGTAACAATGTAATTGATGTTTCTTTATTGGAGTTCTGTGTTCGAGAAGATTTGAACAAAACTGCAACTCGTGTAATGGGTGTGTTGGATCCTGTAAAATTGGTAATTACCAACTATCCTGAAGGAGAAGAAGAATGGTTGACCATTGATAACAATCCGGAAGATGAGAATGCAGGAACTCGTGAAATTCCATTCTCGCGCGAATTGTATATCGAGCGCAACGACTTTATGGAAGATGCACCACGCAAATTCTTTAGAATGACTCCGGGTCGCGAGGTTCGTTTAAAGGCTGGTTACATTGTAATGTGCGAAAAAGCGGTGTATGATGCTGATGGAAACATCACCGAAATTCACTGTACATACGATCCAAAATCGAAAAGTGGTAGTGGAACAGAAGAGAGCAAACGTAAAGTAAAAGGTACGCTTCACTGGGTATCTGCAAAACATGCAGCTAAAGCTGAAGTTCGTTTGTACGATCGTTTGTTCAACGACGAAGCTCCTGACGGACACAAGGACAAAGATTTCAAGGATTTCATCAATCCTGATTCATTGCAGATTTTGAAAGAGTGTTACGTTGAACCATGCTTGAAAGATGCTAAGGCTGAAGATCACTTCCAGTTTACACGTTTGGGATACTTCTCGGTTGATAAGGATACCAATGCTGATCAATTGATCTTTAACCGTACGGTTTCACTAAAAGATTCTTGGGCAAAATCACAGAAGAAGAAATAAACTTTTAATTATTTAGATTCACACTTTCAGTGAGAATCTAAAACCAAAATACTTAAACCTGTTGGGATTTTCCTGACAGGTTTTTTTATATCAATACTCCCTGGGTTAAAACCCGGGGCAATTCATGGGGCAATTGATATTTGTACAAATTTGAATTGACAATTTTATAATATCAAGTGTAATTTATAATATTTTTGTTTTGTTCAGCAATATGCATTTCATAAATTTGCGGCCTCATTAACTATAATCACATCAGATGCAAAAAATACAATTCCCCGTTAACTTTGAATTCAAAGTTTCTACCATTGCCAACGACTTTACGGCTACCGATGCCGATGGCAAAATATTAGCTTACGTTCGCCAGAAAATGTTCAAGCTTAAAGAGGACATTCAGATTTATAGCGACGAAACACGCACAAAGCAAAACTATAGCATTAAAGCCGACAAGTGGTTAGATTTTTCTACTGCCTATAAGTTCTTGGATGAAGATCAAAAAGAATTTGGTAAGGTAGTTCGTAAGGGCTGGAAATCCATTTGGAAAGCGGAGTACAAAATATTTAACGGAAGTGAACATGAGAAATACAATATTCGCGAAGAAAATGGCTGGATCAAAGTATTAGATTCAATACTATCACAAGTGCCTGTATTGGGTATTCTTACTGGTTACCTGTTCAATCCATCTTACATTGTGAAAGATCAGGATGAACAAGAAATTATTCGCTTGAAAAAGATGCCTTCCTTCTTTGGTCGTAGATTCGAGTTGACGAAATTGGGAGAAATGGATGAGGAAGATGATGACAGAATCATGTTAAGCCTTATGATGATGATTCTTTTGGAAAGACGCAGAGGCTAAATCACATTATACTAAAAGAAAAGGGCTGTCAATTCAAGATTGACAGCCCTTCTTTATATCTAATATCAATGATTTATTTTTTGATATTCTCCATTGCAAAATCCAAACGAGCAATGGTTTCTTCTTTTCCAAGGATTTCGATGATATCGAACATGTGAGGGCCTTTACCTGCACCAACCATAGCCAAACGGAATGGGTTCATCACTTTTCCAAAGCCAATTTCCTTCGATGTGATCCATTCTTTAACTACTTCCTCTGTATTTGCTGATGAGAAGTCTTCAATACCTTCCAAAATGCCTTTTAATTCAGTCATCAATTCTGGAGTATCAGCTTTCCATCCTTTTTTCACTGTCTTGGCATCGTACTCTTTTGGAGCTTCGAAGAAGAAATTCACCTGATCCCAAAGTTCAGCGATAAAATCTACACGATCCTTCACCATTCCACATACGCGATTCACAACAGATTGATCAGCTTCAATACCTCTTGCTTTTAATACCTCTTCGGTAAATAAGCTACCAATCTCCTCATCTGATTTCTTTACCAAATATTGGCGATTGTACCATTTGGTTTTCTCAGGGTCAAACTTCGCACCAGACTTGTTCACACGATCCAATGAGAATGCCTGAGAAAGCTCGTCCATTGAGAAGATTTCCTGCTCAGTTCCTGGGTTCCAACCCAAGAAAGCCAACATGTTTACGAAAGCTTCCGGGAAATATCCATCTTCGCGGTATCCTGAAGAAATGTCATTGCTTTTTGGATCGGTCCACAACAATGGAAATACAGGGAAACCTAACTTATCGCCATCGCGCTTGCTTAATTTTCCTTTACCAACTGGCTTTAAAATTAAGGGCAAGTGTGCGAATTTAGGCATATCTTCACCCCATCCTAGTTGTCTGTAAAGCAACACGTGCAATGGCATCGATGGCAACCATTCCTCACCACGAATTACGTGAGAAATCTTCATCAAATAGTCATCCACCACATTTGCCAGGTGATAAGTTGGCATTCCATCCGACTTGAACAATACTTTATCATCCAAAGTAGATGTATTGAATACTACATGACCACGAATTTCATCATCCATGTGTAATTCTTCACCAACAGGCATTTTAAAACGAACTACATATGCTTCACCCGCTTCAATCTTTCTTTGAACCTCTTCGGCAGGCAATGCCAATGAGTTGTTCAAATTTTCACGAGTTTCGTAATTGTATATAAAAGTCTTCTTTTCTTCTTCGCACTTCTTACGGATAGCATCCAACTCCTCTGGAGTATCAAATGCATAATAAGCATCACCCGAAGCAATCAACTGATCGGCATACTCACGATACATTGGCTTACGTTCTGACTGACGATAAGGACCATATTCTCCACCTACGGTAGCTCCCTCATCAAGTGTAATTCCACACCATTTTAGTGCTTCTACAATATAATCTTCAGCTCCTGGAACATATCTTGTTTGATCGGTATCCTCAATACGCAACAAAAATTCACCATTGTGCTTTCTCGCAAATAAATAGTTAAATAAGGCTGTTCTTACACCACCCATATGCAACGGTCCGGTCGGACTTGGTGCAAATCGAACTCTGACTTTCTTTTCGCTCATTTTTATATCCGTTAATTTCGCAGCAAAGATAAGAAAATGGAAAAAGAAATTTATTGTAGAAAATTAAGAAACTGCTTAAAATTAAATAAATCGGGCAATCACATCCTTTAGGCCGTTAATATCAATAGGTTTTGTTACAAAATCATCGCAGCCGGCAGCCATAATCTCTTCGTATGCTTCTCCATAGTGGTAAGCAGTTTGCGCAATTACAGGAATTTTCTGATTTAATTTCTTGATGTTTCGAGTAGCATCATATCCATTCATTACTGGCATTTGCATGTCCATTAATACCAAATCTATTTCAGGATTGGACTCGAAAATACGAATGGCTTCTTCCCCATCTCTGGCTCTAATTAAGCGAGCATTGGTATCTGTAAGCACTTCTTCCAGAAAGATATAGTTAAAATCTTCATCTTCTGCCACAAGTAACACTTTACCTTCCCAATTGTATTCAGAGGAAAAATTCATATGCTGTATCTTCTTATTTATTAGTTAAATAATTGTCTTATACCAAAGTTAGAATATTTTATGATAAGACAAAAAAAATCCGAATCTAATATGAATTTTTTTATACCTAATGTAAAGAAAAAGGGCTTCTCAACGAAAAGCCCTAACAACAGAAATAAATTTAAACAGTCGTATGTCAATTTCTTGAACTCACCATTGTTGACATTGGAATCAACTTTATATTTATAAGTTTTAAAACTGAAATCTAAACTGATTGAAACAAAAATAAGACTTTTTACTTACAATACAATCTTTTTAAAACATTTTTACTTATAAATCAAAACAAATGCCATTTACACCCATTAAAACATGACAAAAATAAAGGAGTCTTTAAAAGACTCCTTTATTTAAAAGTGGTTTGTTATTTATAAAATTATTTATCCGCATTTGGATGTCCCACAAGACTGGCAAATTAAACACCCCTCTTGGTAAATAATATGGTCTGAACCACAATCAGCACATTTCATACCTTTGGCTTTGGTTCCATTTGGAATGTATTTTTTAAGTGCACGTTCAACACCATTTTTCCAAGTATTGATATTTTCACTATCCAACTGAAGACCAGAAACAAGATTTACAACTTGTTCAATTGGCATACCATGACGCAATACACCTGAAATCAATTTCGCATAGTTCCAGAATTCCTTATCAAATTTGTAAGATAAACCTTCGAACGTGGTTTTGAATCCTCGCTTGTTACAGAACTGGAAGTCGTAACGGGTATTCCCCTCGTCATCCTTTCTTTTAATGATAATACCCTTATTTACTGATTTTGGCAGCAAAATACCTTCTTCATCATCTGCAATACCGGTAAAAATTTCGTAAGGATGTCCTTTATACAAACCGATAAAGGCAATCCATTTTTCTTTGTTATTTTGGAAACGAACAACCTCTGCTTCCAATTCAGCAGGACGTTTTTCAGGTACAACCTTAGTGTCATCCTCATTCTTATCATTAGAGATCAATACACCCGAACGAGATCCATCACGGTATACAGTACAACCTTTACAACCGCTCTTCCAAGCTTCAACATACAAATCACCAACCAATGATTCTGGCACATCTGAAGGCAAGTTTACAGTTACACTAATCGAGTGATCAACCCATTTCTGCACTCTACCTTGCATACGGACTTTCTGTACCCAATCCACATCATTCGAAGTTGCCTTATAGTATGGTGATTTTTTCACCAACTCATCAATTTCCTCGTTTGTAAAGTGTTGAGCTGCGTTAATTCCAATTGCTTCCATCCAAGTCACAAACTTGTGGTGGAATACCACAAATTCTTCCCAGCTGTCACCTACCTCATCAATAAAGTCAACTCTTACGTCTTTATCGTTAGGGTTTACTTTTCTTCTACGCTTGTAAACAGGCATAAATACCGGCTCGATACCAGAAGTTGTTTGAGTCATCAAACTTGTAGTTCCAGTTGGTGCAATGGTCAAACATGCGATATTTCTACGACCATATTTTTGCATGTCTGCATAAAGACTCTCATCAGCCTCTTTCAAGCGCAAAATAAATGGGTTTTTACTTTCTCTCTTGATGTCAAAAATATCAAAAGCACCACGATCTTTAGCCAAATAAACTGAAGAACGATAAGCCTCAACTGCAATGGTTTTGTGAACTTCAACTGAGAAATCAATAGCTTCATCACTACCATAACGCATTCCAAGAGCAGCAATCATATCTCCTTCGGCAGTAATACCAACACCAGTTCTTCTACCTTCGTTCGCTTTTGTTTTGATATTTTGCCAAAGTTCTTTTTCTACTCTCTTAATGTTATCTCCTTCCGGATCAGCATCGATCTTTTCGATAATTGCATCAATTTTCTCCAATTCCAAATCGATGATATCATCCATAATTCTTTGCGCAAGAGCCACATGCTTCTTGAACAAATCGAAATTAAATTTCGCTTTTTCAGTGAACGGATTCTCAACATAGCTGTACAAGTTAATTGCCAACAAACGACAGCTATCATAAGGACACAAAGGAATCTCTCCGCAAGGATTTGTAGAAACCGTTCTGTAACCCAAGTCAGCATAACAATCAGGTACCGATTCATTTTCAATGGTATCCCAGAATAAGATTCCTGGCTCTGCAGATTTCCAGGCATTGTGAACAATTTTGTTCCAAAGCTTTCCTGCATCTATATCTTTTTTATAGGTTGGATTTTCTGAATTGATAGGATATTGTTGGGTATATGGTTTACCATCCAATACCGCCTGCATAAATTCATCGTGAATTTTTACAGAAACATTTGCTCCAGTAACCTTCCCCTGCTCCATTTTAGCATCAATAAACTCTTCCGAATCTGGGTGCTTAACAGAAACACTCAACATCAAAGCTCCACGACGACCGTCTTGTGCAACCTCTCTTGTTGAGTTTGAATAACGCTCCATGAATGGAACAACACCCGTTGAGGTTAATGCAGAATTTTTAACCGGTGAACCTTTAGGACGAATGTGAGATAAATCGTGTCCAACTCCACCTCTACGTTTCATCAATTGAACTTGTTCCTGATCAATCTTCATGATTCCACCATATGAATCGGAATCACCATCGTTACCAATCACAAAACAGTTAGACAAAGATGCAATTTGGAATTTGTTACCAATTCCTGACATAGGGCTTCCTTGTGGAACGATATATTTAAAGTCCTTAAGTACGGCGAAAATTTCCTTTTCGCTTAACGGATTCGGATAACGCTTTTCAATTCTTGCAATTTCACTTGCAATTCTGTGATGCATATCATCCGGGGTCTTTTCATAAATATTTCCAAACGAATCCTTCAGTGCGTACTTGTTCAGCCAAACACGTGCTGCCAATTCGTCTCCATTAAAATATTTAAAAGACGCTTGAAAGGCTTCTTCAGGGTTGAAAGTCTCTTTCATTTTTTCTCCTTGTTGTTGCTTCTCTTTAACTTCCATTCAGGTTCTCAAAAAAGTGGTTCTTACTGCGAATAACTTGTCTCTATATATCAGCAAAATGACCGGCTTCACCCGGTCCATTTTTGTAATATGCAAGTTACACAAAGCACCCTTACCGAACAACAACAAAATCTTTTTTTATTGAAAAGTTATCCACAAAAACATGTTAATTTATTGATTTAGAATCATTTAAATTTTTCGTTTTTTTAAAAAGTTGTCCAAAAAGAAAAACTTATATCTCTTCTCAGATAGTAAAACTTCTCGATTTAAACAAATCCGTTCATCACCATTTTAAGGCTATTTATAAAAATAGAACGTCAAAAACGTGGCACCCCCAATAAAACCTAGGTATTCAAAAAAGACAATAAATCAGAACTGAATTTCCGATAAAATTTTATCGCTAGCTCCACGCATTCTATCTACGTAATTTTTAGATTGAAGGCCTGAACAATTTCTTTTTTCTGAATTTTCATAGAAGATATCGAGAAGATTTTTCAATTCAGAATAGTTTTCATAAGATTTTGAAGCGCCTATTTCAATAAGATCTTTTGCTTCCTGAAATTTGTGGTAATTTGGTCCAAATATCACGGGTAATCCAAAGGTAGCTGCTTCCAAAGTGTTGTGAATACCTCTTCCAAATCCCCCTCCGATATAGGAAACCGTACCATATCGATATAAAGAAGACAAAACACCAATACAATCAATTACCAATACTTCTGCTGTATCAATTTCTTCTTTTGTTGCCTTGGTATATCTCACCCATGTTTTTTGAATTTTAGAAGTGATGTTGTTGATATGATCTTCATCCACTTCATGTGCAGCAATAATATATTTGTAAGAATTTTTAGTCTCATTTAAATATTTGATGATATTCTCTTCATCTTTTGGCCAGGTGCTGCCTGCAATAAGAACCTCCTTACCCTGTGCAAAGCCTTCCACCTTTGGCAAAGTTTTAGATCTAGTTGCAATTGTATATACACGATCGAATCGGGTATCACCAGTAAGAGTTACATTCGAAAGACCAATACCATTTAATAAATCAACCGATTCCTGGTTTTGCACAAACAAATGGGTAAATGCACTTAACATTCTCCTATGAAAACCTCCATATCCTTTAAAAAACAATTGATCTGGTCTGAAAATCGTAGAGAAAATATAAGTTGGCACATTTCTTCTCTTCAACTCTTTAAGATAGTGATGCCAAAACTCATACTTGATAAAAAATGCCATTTTTGGATTTACGATATCCATAAAACGTTTTGCATTTCTTGCAAAATCTGGTGGCAAATAGAAGATATAATCCGCTCCTTCGTAATTTTTTCGAACTTCATAACCCGACGGAGAAAAGAATGTTAGTAAAATTTTACTGTTTGGATATTTCTCCTTGAAACTCTCAATAACAGGTCTTCCTTGCTCAAATTCTCCCAATGAGGCAGAATGAAACCAAATAATATCTTCTTCGCCATGTATTGCCTTTTGAAGCTTTGTAAATACATTCTTTCTTCCAACAACCCATTGCTTGGCTTTGGGGTTAAAAAATGCAGCAATTCTTATTAAAAGAACATACAATCGAATAGACAGGTTATAAAAAAAAACCATATTTGAAAAAAATTAATGTTTAACGGAACAGCTTCGCTATATTTATTCTATGCAAAACTAATAATTTTAAAGATCAGATTTCGTTATTAAGGAAGCGAATCATTTAATGCCTAAAGTCAGTTTAAAGAAAATCTTCTATTGAAACTTCGGATTCTCATCATATTACTTCTTTGTTTCGGTCTTAAGCAGATCGGATTCTCTCAAAACAATCTAAGATCGAAAAGAATTTTAGCCAATAGAGATACCATACAGCTAGACTCCTTAATTATTTTACCATCTACAGTAAAACTATTCCATAATACGAAAGAAATACAAAAGGATTGGTATCAAATTAATTCTGCAAAAGGAGAACTGATCAGCAGTCCAAAACTAAAGGAAATCAACGATTCAATCCTCGTTACATATAGAATTTACAATTACAATATCCGTAAGCCAATATACACGAGAGACATCTCCCAAATTAATTTGGCAGGAGATGCAAGACCCAGAGCATTTTCAACTGTAAGAGATTATAGCAACAGAGGCATTCTTAACGACAGCCAGTTACAAAAGCAAGGGAATTACTCAAGAGGCATTTCATATGGAAACAATCAGGATGTAGTCACCAACTCTAATCTAAACCTTCAGTTATCGGGTAAATTGAGTGATGATGTTAACATTCTAGCAGCCATTTCCGACAATAATATCCCTATTCAACCCGATGGGAATACACAATCCATTCAGGATTTTGACAGAATCTTTATCAAGCTTTTTGACGATACCAAGGAACTTACTCTTGGTGATTATGAAATAGAATCGCAGGAAGGAAACTTTATGCGCTTTTATAAAAAAGTACAAGGAGGGAAGTTTTCTGGTTTGATCAGCAAAAAAAAGAATGGCAATGAGTTAAAATCAACAATTAGTGCTTCAATCGCCAAAGGAAAATTTAGGAGAATGGAAATTACAGGATCGGAAGGAATTCAAGGTCCATACCGATTAACTGGTGTGAATAATGAAAGCTTTATTGTAGTTCTGGCGGGTTCGGAAAAAGTATTTGTAAATGGCAAAAAGTTAATGCGCGGAGAAAACTACGATTATGTGATCAATTACAACACTGCAGAATTGAGTTTTACCACCCAACAACCAATAACAAGAAACTCTCGAATAGTTGTGGAGTTTGAATATTCTGAAGAAAACTATTCTCGTTACCTGATTTTTAATGCCAATGAGTACAAAACCAAGAATGGAAAAATTTGGTTTAATATTTATCATGAGCAGGATAGTAAAAATCAACCCTTGGATCAAACCTTAAGCCAGGAAGACAAAAAACTATTAAGCAATATTGGTGATAATCTTGATTTAGCCATAGTTCCTAACGAAGAGGTGGTGGAATATTCCAATGATTTTGTTCTGTACCGAAAAATTTCCAAAACTGTGGGCAAAGCAACTTACTCTGTATACGAATACTCTACCCTACCAGAAGAAGCAATATACAGGGTAAATTTCTCTTTTGTTGGAAGCAATGGAGGGAATTACATTCAGATTAATAGCATAGCCAATGGTAGAGTTTATCAATGGGTTGATCCAATAGATGGAGTCGCACAAGGTGATTATGCTCCCGTATCGAAATTGATCACTCCACAAAAGCAACAAATGCTTAGCCTAGGTGCCGATTACAAACTATCACAAACATTCAATTCGAGATTTGAAATTGCCTTAAGCAATAAAGATTTAAATACATTTTCTTCCATTAATGATGGCGACAATCAAGGAATTGCAGCAGAATTTTCCTTGGCTAAAAAGACTTTAATCGCTGACACAACTAAATTTTTGAATACTCAGCTCAACATGCATTTTATTCAAAAAAACTTTGAGCAAATAGAGAATTTTAGGTCGGTTGAATTCAATAGAGATTGGAATATTGAAGAAAGTTCCAATAAAAACAACGAAAACCACATTGCCCTGCTGAATCAATTCAACAATGCAAATTGGGGTTCAATTACTCATAATATATCTGTACTAAAAAGAGAATCTGATTACAAAGGTGTTAATCAAAATTTAAACTTAGCTTATCAGAAGAACAGGTATTCTATACAGTTCAATGGTAATTTATTACATACGGATCAGAAAAACCTGGAAAGCAAATTTTATCGACATACATTGAATGCTGCGTACTCAACAAAAATTGCCAAAATCGGACTTGAAACGGAGAATGAAAACAATCAAATTGAAAATTCTGAAAGCAAAAATCTATTGGCGAGCAGTTTCTCCTTTTATTCTTACAAATTCTATATCGAAAATCAGGATTCTACAAAAAATCATTTTCAATTCTATTACCGCAAACGAAAAGATTTTCTTCCATTAGATAATGAATTGAAAACCCAAAGTGAATCGGAAGATTTTGGGGGTAAAATCTGGCTGAAAAAGAACAGGAAGCAGCAATTAAAAATTGAAAGTATTTACCGACGATTAAAGATCAGTGACAACGCTATTGGCAAGGAAAAACCGGAAAACACATTTCTGGGAAAGCTGGAACATCAAGCTAAAGTAAAAAAAGGATTACTGCAAACTTCTACTTACTACGAATTGGGTTCTGGATTAGAAAGCGAAAAGGAATTTTCATATGTTGAAGTGAATGATGGAAGAGGTGTTTATCGCTGGACCGATTACAACAACAATGATGTAAAGGAGCTTAATGAATTCGAAATCGCCTCCTTTAAAGATGAAGCCAACTACATTAGAATCGCTACCAATACGAACAATTACAATAAAGTTTATACCAGCGATTTTAGACAAATATTTAATTTCCGTTTTAAGCGTTTAAAAACAAAGTCGAGTATTGGTTCGTTCATTTCCCGATTTAGCAACCGTTTTGCTTATCGTCTTTCTAAAAAAAGCTTGAAAAATGATTTTAATCTTTATGCCAATCCATTACAATCGCATGCTTCCAACGAGAATTTAATTACTGTAAATTCTAGCTTTCAGAATACTTTTTCATACCGAAAACCTAAATCAAAAACCAATTGGGATATTATTCATTTAAGCAGTAGAAACAAACAATTGCTTACACAAGGATTTGAAAGACGAAAATTAGAACAGAACGGATTCCGTTACAATTGGAACATCGGCAAGTCGAGTCAAATTTCAAATCGTATAGATTTAGGCACAAAAAGCCTTTATCAGGAAGGATTTACCAACCAAAACTATCGCTTAAAAGAGATCAAAAACGAGCTCCAATTAAAATTCCAAACCAGTCTTGTATTTCAATTTGGCCTAAGCTACAACTATCAGCAAAAAGATAACAAATTAGCTACTGAAGAATCAAAAACTCACAACCTGGGTGCCAATTGTCAATATGCACTAACTAAAACTGGTAAACTTCAGGCTGCAATCAACTTCCTAAATCTGAAATACAATTCTGATTCAAATACTTCAATCGCCTACGAAATGTTGGAAGGATTTTTGCCAGGCAACAACTCAACCTGGAATCTTGCATACAACCAACAATTATCTAAAGTATTTCAAATGAATATTTCCTATAATGGGCGTCAGAGCGAAGGGGGAAAAACCATACATGTAGGAAGCATGGAATTGAGAGCTTATTTTTAATTTAACTCAATTCTGCAATTATCTTTCAACTTAAAAATGTAATTTTAGCTGTTGGCTAAAAAAAGAATTCATGACAGATCAGATTAGAATTGTAGTAAGCGATTTAGATGGAACCTTGTTACCATCAATGGGTGAGGTTAGTGCTAGAAACTACAAATGCTTGCAACAACTTAAGGAATCGGGAATTATAAGAGTGATTGCCACAGGACGAACTTTATATTCTGCAATGGCTGTTTTACCTGATGATTTTCCTATTGATTACCTGATTTTCTCTTCTGGTGCAGGAATCATGGATTGGAAAAGTAAGGAATTGATCTACTCTCAGCAAATTGAAGCAAATGAAGTCCTGGAACTTTCCAAAATCTTGGTTGGTCATGAAATTGATTTTATGATTCTGGACCCAATCCCAAACAATCATCAATTTTGGTATTATAAAACGGGAAATAAAAATTCAGATTTCGACAGAAGATTAAATCTTTACAAACAATTTTCTACACCTGTTGGTAACATTCAAGACACAAAGCGCGATGCTTGCCAAATTTTAGCAATTCTGCCAAACAAAGAAGAGTGGTTTGAAGAATTAAAAACCAAGTTTGACGACATTAAAATCATTCGCGCCACCTCACCTCTTGATCATGAATCCATTTGGATGGAAATTTTCCCCTTACACATTTCAAAAGGACATGGTTGCGAATGGTTATGTGAGAAACTTGATATCAACGCTGAAGATTCTTTTGTAATAGGCAATGATTATAATGACATTGATCTTTTAGAATGGGGAAAGCACAGTTATGTAGTTGAAAATGCACCTCATGAATTAAAAGACAAATATCAGGTAACTGAAAATGTAATTAAGGATGGTTTTGCTATAGCCATACAGAAAGTTTTAAGTGAATGTTCTGTAAAAAACAACGCTTAAACACCTACATTGCTGCCAACAACAAATCAATATCTTTGGCAAGGATTCCAAAAGTATCTCCTAACCTTCTATTGGTTAAAATACCACGATACACATATGCACCTTTACGAAGCCCCAAATCATTTTTAATGAATTTGTGAACCCCCCCATTCTGTCCTATATTCAGCAATAATGGAGCACAAATATTGCTTAATGCCAATGATGCTGTTCGGGCCACATGCGATGGTACATTAGGAACACAATAGTGAAGTACACCATATTTCTTGTAAACTGGATCTTTGTGATTGGTCATCATAGAAGTCTCAAAACATCCTCCCTGATCAATGCTCAAATCGAGAATTATTGATCCTGGTTTCATTTTTTCAACCATTTCTTCAGTTACCATGTATCCAGAATATTCTCTCCCATGTCTCAAAGCACCAATTACCACATCAGCTGAAGCCAATGCTTTTTCGAGTACATTGGGATGTAGAATCGATGTAAATACCCTATGTCCCAAATGATCTTCCAATCTGCGTAAGCGATAAATGGAATCATCAAATACCTTTACCATGGCTCCTAAGCCAAGAGCTGATCGAGTAGCATATTCTGCTACGGTGCCTGCGCCCAGTATCACTACCTCGGTTGGAGTAATTCCGGTAATTCCTCCCAACATTACCCCTTTTCCACCATGTGCCTTACTTAAATATTCTCCAGCAATCATAATTGATGAAATACCTGCAATCTCTGCCATCGATCTTACAACCGGATAAAAGTTATCTTGGTCTTTAA
This sequence comes from Marinifilum sp. D714, assembly GCF_030851345.1. Lineage (GTDB taxonomy): Bacteria > Bacteroidota > Bacteroidia > Bacteroidales > Marinifilaceae > Marinifilum. Next base: position 81,748 of record NZ_JALPNU010000014.1, on the reverse strand, counting down.
CCAATTCCAAGGCAATCGCAGTTACTTTTTTCTGCATGAGCTTGCGAACATTATCACCACATTGACTTTTGATTTGCAGAGCCGAAAATAAGATCTGATTACCACGCAACATATCGATTTCGGCACTTGAAAATGGCGATACCTGCATAACGGTGTCACATTGATATACTTCTTTCTTTTCAAGAACAATACGTGCACCATTTTCGCTATATTCCTTATCGGTATAATTTGAAGCCAAACCAGCTCCTCGCTCAAGAACCACCTCATGGCCATTGTTTACCAACAATTCCACTGATTGTGGAGTAAGACAAACACGATTTTCACCTCGATATTCCTCCTTAGGTATACCAATAACCAATTGTTTGCGTCGGCGTTCTAATTCCAACATTTCTTCCTTAGGCTGATAGAATTCATGACCTAGTGGGAAGTTCTTTGATCCTTCACTTAACGGCGCCATATGCTATATTGTAATATTATACCAATTAAATTCCAAAATAATAAAGGTATAATGCCGATAGATATTTAAAGAGCAATTACAAACAGAGTGAAGTTATTGATCAATTTAAACACTATTCGGTATTAAATGGAATACTTACTTTGGGTAAGCCATTACAATTTAAGAAATTTTTGGCTTTTTTCAGCTTAGACTATTTCAGATTAAAGTATGCGAATTCTTCTACTACCATCAGCCTCTTCGCTAAAGTGTACTTCCACAGTATCATTAGGTAGAATCGAATCAATTTTTTCTGGCCATTCAATAAAGCACATGGCATCGCTGTAAAAATAATCCTCGTACCCAAAATCATAAGCCTCTTGAACATCATCAATTCGATAAAAATCGAAATGATAGATTATATTTTCCTTGGCGGTATGATACTCGTTTACAATGGCAAAAGTTGGACTATTGATGGTATCCTGCACTCCCATTTCTTCGCAAATGGCCTTTACAAATGTTGTTTTTCCAACCCCCATTGCACCATGCATTGCAAAAATTCTCTTATCTCCAACCAGCTTAATAAATTCAGCTGCAACAGAGTTAATATCTTCCAGCGAATTGATTTTTAATTCCGTCATTTCCTGCTAAATCTTTGTGTTTTAATTTTTCTTAGGACTTAAAGTAACCAGCGGAACAATCATCTCTTCCAAAGATATCCCCCCGTGTTGGAAAGTATTTCGATAATAAGAGCTGTAATAATTAAAATTGTTCGGATATGCCAAAAAGTCCTCTCCGAATGCAAAGATATAAGAAGAACTAACATTTACTTGTGGCAAGTTCGCTTTTCGTGGTTCTGTAACCTCAAAAACCTCTTTTGATTTATAATTCAGGTTCTTTCCTTGCTTGTAACGCAGGTTGGTATTGGTTTGCCTGTCGCCAATTACTTTAACAGGATTTTGCACACGAATGGAACCATGATCGGTGGTAATTACGAGCTTTACATTCTGTCCCGATAGCTTTTTAATTAACTCAAGTAACATTGAATGCTCAAACCACGATAAGGTCAATGATCGATACGCGGCCTCATCTGCGGCCAATTCGCGAATCATTTCACTTTCTGTTCTGGCATGAGAAAGCATGTCCACAAAATTGTATACAAAAACACTTAACTGAGAATTTAAAATGGACTTTAGGTTATCCAAGACCTTTGCGCCCATTTTTTCATTGTTAATTTTCTCGTAATGATAGGTATAATCCTTATAATGACGCTTCAATTGGAATCCTATAAAATCTTCCTCATGAATGTTCTTGCTACTTTCTTCGTCCTCATCAATCCAATGTTGTGGATGTCTTTTTTTGATTTCCAAAGGAGTTAAACCAGAAAACATTGAGTTGCGTGCATACTGAGTAGCCGTTGGAAGAATGGAATAATACATCGAATCATCTTCCAACACAAAGTAATTGCTAATTACCGGGTACAAGGTTTGCCACTGATCGTAACGCAGGTTGTCAATTAATATAAAAGCTACCTTTTGTCCCTGATCCAGTAATGGATAAACTTTTTCTTTGAATACATTGGGTGTAAGCAATGGCTTATCCTCTTCATTCGGATCCATCCAGGAAAGGTAATTTTTCTTTACAAAGCGAGCGAATAGATTATTGGCCTCGGTTTTCTGCATTTTTAGAATTTCATCCATTCCGGAATCTTCGATATTGGAAAGTTCCAGTTCCCAAAATACCAATTTTCGGTACATCTTCATCCAATCCTCAAAGTTGCGGCAATCGTTAATTTCCATTCCCATTTGCCCAAACTTCGATTGATAAGCCATGGTTGTTTTCTCTGAAACCAATCGCTTTTTATCGATGTGTTTTTTAAGGGTAAGCAGAATTTGCTTTGGGTTCACAGGTTTTATCAGGTAATCGGATATTTGCTTCCCAATAGCCTCATCCATGATATCTTCTTCCTCGCTTTTTGTAATCATTACAATAGGCAAGGCAGAATCAATCGATTTGATTTCACTTAGCGCTTCCAGCCCACTCATTCCTGGCATATTTTCATCCAATAAAACCAAGTCAAAGTGTGATTCTTTCACCAAATCGAGCGCATCGTAAGCATTATTACACGATACTACCTCGTATCCTTTTTCCTCTAAAAAAATAATATGAGGTTTCAACAACTCTATCTCATCATCAACCCAAAGTATCGTATTTTCTTTCACGCTTACACAATTAAATCAACCAAAAATCTATTTCAAATAGTATTTTTTGAAGAACTGAAGATATTTTGCCGTATCTCCATCTTTCTCAAATACCTTAAAGTTCTCATCGGAAATCACAAAATTGCGATACCCCACTTTTTCCACAGGTGCAAACAAATCGCGATTGGTAACAATAGCACGGAAATACATCATTGCCTGCTTTTTGCTTCTCATGTTCACGACCAATAGCACATCACGCTTATCATCCAGCTCACGAACTTCAATTTTTAATGGCCCGGTATTGTATCTCTTAATTCCTGAAATCAACTGTTTCTTGTTCACATTCTCTCTTGTGTAAATCAAGGCGAAATAATGCGGCAATTTTTCATTAAATTGATACAATCCATCTTGAACAACTTTCTTTTCTGTCTTAACTGGAGCAAAATTCTTCGCATCCAGATAATTCTTTTTAAAGAAATCCAAGTATGGGAACAAAGCTTTCTCTACATAAAACTTATTGAAATTCTCCTCACTAATCACAAAGTTTCGATAATCAACCTTCTCAAGTTGAGTATAAATTGCATCATTCGAAACCAAACTTCTGAAATAGTTCATTGCATCAAGTTTCGAGCCAACATTGTTTACCACAATCATATTTAAATCCGCATCGTATTGCTCTTTTAGCACACTATAATCTTTGTCATGATTGTAAATATCATTTCTCAACTTTCCGATATTCACTTTACGTGCTGGAACCAAAAGAATAAACTTGTGATTATCTGTTGGATTAAATACAAACGCTGTAGAATCTAATTTGTTGTTTACAGCTACCAATTTACCTTGCTTCTTAACCGTAGATTGTTTTGGTTTTCGTTCAACATTAAAATAGCTTTTTGTGTAAAAATTCAGGTATTGTTCAACATTTTTACTTTGTTTCAACATTTCAAAATTCGATTGAGAAATGATAAAGTTCCTGTAATCAACATCCTCTAATCCACTAAACGCTTTGTTGCTAGTAATAATTCCGTTAAAATAATTTAATGCATCCTCCTTGTTTTTCAAACCTTTTACCATGATCATGATGTGATCCTTATCAAGTGACAGACGATCGACTTTAAAAGTACGACTATTGTATGCATCTGCATTATACCTTGACACATTAAACAAAGATCTGTTTGGATCGCCATCTTGTTTAGAAAACATCAATACAAAATAATGCTCCTCATCAGCTTTAAACTTGTACAAACTCTTCGGCTTTTCTTTTTTAGGTTTATCATCCTTAACCTCAACCATTGCCTGTTCATCTTCAAGTCGCCAATTTCGAAGCAGCCTGTTTTGACGGGCCAACTCCATATCTTTGGCTGTGTAAATAACAGGAGTAGCTCCTTTCTCTAACCCAGCAAGAATTGCTTTAACCGTTTGAGTGATTGCTTTGGTCGGATTAGCCTTCAACACTTGCTCAAGTGATTGCTCGAAAACATTAACATTTTGTGTTCTTCCTACGCACAAAGCTCTAAGAAATAAGAATCTTGGACGAAGATCACTCTCCGGATATCTTAACAAACCTTCATTACAAGTCTTAACCACTCTAAAATAGTAGTAGTTCTGGAAATCCTCATAAGCCTGAGCATAAAGTTGATGTGCTCTTTGATATTTAGCATCCAATTTTGATTGGTAATTAGGGTCACTCAAAGCTTTTGCATACTCACTATTTCTAAACTCAGTTAAAATTTTATTCTTGTAGAAATCCGATTTTGAATATCTGTTTAGGGATTTATTAATTGCATAACAATGATAGTATGTTGAAAGCAAATATGGATTTTCAGGAAATCTTTCCAACAAGGTCTCCAAACTTTCAAGAGCTTTCTCTTCATTATTCAATTTCTCTTCATATACCAATGCAGATTGATACAATCCTTTCATAATTCTCTCGTCAGATTTTACCATAGCAGCTTTTGTCATTGGTAAATCCACCAGGTAGTACTCTTTGCTTTTAGGATCTTTTTTCTGCGACTGAGAACTAATTCCATCACCCAACTCTTGCTCTAAAGCTATTTCTATATCCTCAACAGAATAATTAGACCTATTTTTTCTTCTCCAATTGTCTTCGAGTTTTCTTCGTCCCCACTTGCGTTGAAATTCCGATTTTCCCAATCCAATATTGGTTGGATTATAGAAGTACCAATTCCCCTGAGTTTGATTTCTGTTTCTGGAATTCCCAAGCATATTATTCTGACTAAAGAAAGCTCTATCTGATTGGGCTTCAGCCTCGACTAAGCGTTTTTCTCTTTCTTTTTCGTTTATTTTCTTGATTAAGTTATTAATTAACTTGTCCCTATCGATCTTGCTCATTAAAGCAACTCTTTGCAAGCTATCTTCACGAACAACCATATTCAGATTATTCACCAATTCAGTAAGATTCCCAACTCTTTCGGATATTTTTCCGTAGTTAGGATAATCACTCCCCAAATAGGTCATTGAGCTATCGTAACACATCTGAGCTTTCGGGTAAGTTTCCTCTCCAAAATAATAGTCACCCAGCTTTAAAAATGAAATGGCCTTTTGATTCTCATTGTACAAGGACACTTTTGTTGATTCCCAATAATTGGTAATCGCAGATTCCATATTCTCATCTACAACATCCATTTCGGCCATTGCATAGTAAATCTGATCTTTGTATTCCTTGTTCTTCTCATCGCGCAACATTTTGCGCAAGCCTTTTCTTATTTGCTCACCATTTTCGTCACCTGTATAGGATAAAGCACGACTGATTTTTGCATTAAAAGTCATTTCATAATTGGCATTCAAATCAATCAACTGCTGAAAAGCTCTTGATGCCTCGCTTGGATTATCTAACTTTTGATGAAGTTGCGCCAACAAATAATAATACCTTGCTTTTGCGTATTTGTTTTTCGATATGGCAATACACCTTTCCAAAGCAGGAATAGCATCTTCAAATCGCTTTTGTCTTATTGCTGCATCTGCTTGCAAAGCTTCTATTCTAACCAAATCATCTTTCGATAAGTTGTTGTCATTCGAAAGTCTCTCCAAAATCTCCCCACCGGCAATGAACTCTCCTCTATCAATTAAACTAACTGCTTTCCATAATTTAGCTTCAGGAATCAAATCCGACTCTGGATATTCTCTCATGATAAAATCATAAGCTTTCTCTGCAACATGATATTCACCCTTATAAAATTGAGCCTTTCCAATCAACATGTAACAATCGTCAATCCAATTGTTGTACTCCTTCTTTTTGCGGAATGCTTTGTATTTTTCTGACTGATTTCCTTTTCTACGTTTCGGCTTACGAGTAATGGAGTGAATTTTAATGGCCTTAGTTGCTTTCTCCAAGGCTCTATCCATGCTCGAAAAAGACAATGATCTGGCAGTTGGATTCTGATATTCGAAAACAGGCAGTAAAATGGTATAATTTTCCTGAAATCCGTTCTTGATTTTTTGCTCACCTTCTTTTAAGCTCTCTTTACCATTAAAATACACATTATAATGTGTGGTAAGGGCATGGTACTGGCGGCTCAAAAAAGTATTTTTCTGATTAGAACATGCATATGCAAAAATCAGAATGGCTATTATCGTTAAGGTTTGTTGAATTAGTTTACGAGTCAAGGCTAAATGTTTTGTTTGATAACACCGTAATCTTCGCTTTTTATACACCAAGGTTACTGGTATTATTCTGAGTTTATTAGATTCCCAAAATGGTATAACTGCTATCTATTGATTTTTATTATTCTAAAAACTGAAATTTATTAAATAAAATCTAAAAATAGTTCTATTCAAGGAATAAAAAAAGGAGCAATAAATGCCCCACCATCAACTGTTCCAAAAACAATACAGATTTATCAATTCTTATTTACAATTAGAACTTTAAGAATTAACTGATAATGAACCCAAACAAACATCCAAAAATCATCAATGCTATTGCTGTACTCTTTACTGGTACACATTCTTATTATTAAACCAGGCTGCGGAAAAATTTCTCAAATCTTCGGATTTTTAATCCTAGTGTTGACATTTTGAAGCCATGCCTACTCATTCTGAAGCCACGCTGCGCAAAAACATGCCCCGCTGCGCATTTTTCTCATCGCGCTGCGCGTTTTTATGGTCCGCTGCGGCAAAATATGCCAAATCTGCACACTTTTAAGCCGTGCTGCGCAAAAAGTTGCCACACTGCGGACTTTTAACCTGCGCTGCGCTTATTTTACCCGCGCTGCGCATTTTTCCCTAGCCTGCGTGGGGCTTTCAGAGGCTTTTATAAAAAATACCGGCTACACTCTCATGCAACCGGGATACAAAAGCTTATTTGTAAGAAGACAACATTTAAACTATTCTGTAATACTTTCTTCTTTCTCTTCTCTTTCCTCTCTTAATTTGCGGAAATATGCCGAGGAGTATTTCTCCAATCGTTCCTCGTCTTCCCAGAATACATATTTACCGTATTCACATATCTGGTCAACTGCCTCTTTCAGATATACGTAAGCACGATCTCTCATCTCCTTGCTTGGTTTATCGTTCTCGTCTCTCTCACCATTAATGGTACTAAGCAATGGTCCCATGCTATTTGACAATTCCAAAGCTTTTTCCAGTTTTGTATTGTCAAAACCAATGTCGAGCAAAGCTTGCGGATTGGCTGTTCCTAAAACATGTAAATCACTAAAATCCTGAACCATATCACCATATCCACTACCCTCTGCAATTTTATCTACCACCTTTTTTCCTTCTTCATCATTGCGATAAGCAAATTTAAAATCATGAATCAATATCCTGTGTAAGGCCATGGCATCTTCCGATAGCAATTTCCAATCTTTTTCAGCTATGCTTTTGGCTTCCGACTCTTTGGTCCATAACGATTGTGCATGACGCAAAGCTCCAATTCGAATTGGTAGGCTGGTAATGTATTCTTCTTTTAAACCAGCAGCCACAAGCTTGTCTTTGTCTTTTATAGCATAATGTTTTTTGTCTTCTGCCTCTACAAGATAAGTATCAACAGGCATTCCAGGTTTGCTAAGCTTGTTTACAGCTATAGTAAGCAAATTCTCTTTAAGGGCTTCGTAGTTTTCTTGGTTAGTCATTGGTTTAGAATTTTAAATTATAAAAAACATAAAACACCTAGAATTTAAGCCTTTAAGCGCTATTTTACAAATTTTAAATAAATATTTAGTTTATTTTAAAAATAAACCATAAACAAAACTTAAGTATAATGGGCGATAGCTAAGATTTATTGTTGAAAATATTTTACAACACATAACAAGTGCGGGTTACTTTTTAACTATAAAATGAATAAAGGGATGTAACGATCATTTAAAAACAAAATTATTATGAGAAAAGTATTAATTATTGCTATGACTTTAATATTTGTTTGGTCATGTAGCAAAGATCAAGATGAACTGATCCCATCAAACTCTAACGACTTTTTTGCGTATTCAAGTATTGATAATCCAGTACTTGATAATGTAGTATCATTCCTACAAAAAAGAAATGAAATTGAGAATTTTACTTCAGATTTTTCCAGCATGTATGGAGATGTTATTTGGGATGAAAATATTACCATTAAAAATGAGGAAGGTTTTGTTATGCTGATTCCAACCTTATTGAATCAAGAAGTTGAAGGTATATGGTTGTTCGATTGTTTTAAAGGGACAATAAATTATGCTGTAATTGTTAATGATCAGGAAGTAAGACAGGATAAACATATGGATTATAATTTTGCTTATTTCGAACAAACCCTTTTAAATAAAAATGACAAATATAAATTTATTGAACCCAATGAAAGAGATTATAATATTCGTACCAAAGAAGGAGCCCATATTATCGAACATTGTAGAATTGTAAAGACAGGTAATGATGTAATTGGTTGGGAAGTCGTAGAAATGACTTGCTGGGAAGAGCATGTTCCTGGAACTGTAACTGGCAGATATATGTATGAAAACTATGATGATCAAGTTGGTGGCGGACAAGGTGACCTTGACAATGGAGGTGGCAGTAATTCGGATTCAAATTCTGAACACGAACCAGATCCTGAGGTTAAAGAAGAACTAGAAAAATTTGATTGCGCAAGTGAAGTATTTAATTCATTCTCCAGTTTTGATAATACAATATCAAATTTATTAAGTAATACTTTTGGGAATAGTCACAATTTTCATATAATTTTTAAAGGGGCAAAATTAGATGCTAATGTAGATGGTAATTTCGATTCTGTTGATGGAACTATATTAACAGATAATACTACAGGTGCTATAACAGAGGGAACATTTGTAATTAAAATAAATGAATTTGTTTTAAATAATTCAACAAAGGAATATATAGCAGTTACTTATGCCCATGAAACAATTCATGCACTAATAGCCTATTATAAAATCAATAATCCACAAAAAGGAAAAGAACTATTTCCTATTTTTTACGAAACTTTTGAATATGAAGATGGAGATCATTTAACTATGGGAAATATGTATGTTGATGAAATGGTTGATATTATTATGCAGATTAATCCTAATATGCCATACAGTGATGCAACCTGCTTGGCATGGCAAGGTTTACAAAATACAAGAGCATACGACCTTAAAAAAAATGAGTATGATAATATGATGGGGCAAACGGGCGCATGGGATCAACTCATGATAAAAATCAACAAGAGAGAAAAGAATGGTGATTCAAAAGCAAATGGAACAAAGTGCGTTAATTAAAACCATAGAAGTATAATGAGAAAAATTCTGATAATATTACTTTTTCTAGTTAATACATATTCATATGGGCAACATATGATTATAAATCAAGAAAGAGATATGAGCTACAGGTCATATAGACATAGTCCTATTCATAAAATTGAATCATTTTCAAGTTTACCTAACAATATCCAATTTAATACCAATGGATATTTAGAAAGATTTTTTGGTAAAATGAGAGATAGCTTACACTATATACAAGGACAAGAAGTTGATTTAAAAACCATATTTCAAAAAGACTCGGCAACCTTTATTGGTAATGCTATTAAACCTAAATATATTCTAAAGTTTATATTAGCTGATAACTCTATCGGCATAAAAAGCTATAATTTATCATTAGAACTTGATGAATATGGACAACTCTTAAATATCAATTGGCCCAAGGAAAAATGGAATAAGTCGAATGTTATTCCAAGAGACACTGTAAAACAATTTGTCTTAAACTATGCCTTATCCAGGAGACTTGACATTTCTAATTATAAGGTCTATTTTAATTATTACAGCCGTTTGGATAAACTCTGTTGGCAGTTTGTATTTCCTGATACTGTTGTATCAGAAAGTAATTACTATAAACGGGAAGAGAAATTTAAAACTATAGTAATTGCATGGGATGAGTTAAAAATAATTCAGGAATCACAGTATACCAAGGTAGCTTATCCTCGTGACATAAGATAGAATTTTAATGAAACTAAAGGCTGCCAAAATTGGCAGCCACAAATGACGCAAGTCTGTGACTTGTGGTTTTGAGAAATAAAATAAGAAAGTAAAATCAAACCCACTTACATTTTAAATGTAAGTGGGTTTGATTTTTTACTGAACTTGATAAGTTATCGTGTAATCTTCACTCGCTCAGTTGGTGCTGATTTTTGATTTCTTGCATCAACCGCAGCATTCAATTTAGCAGCCAAATCGGCGAAAGCCATACCAACTACAGAATCTTCGTTCACTGCAGCAGGTTTACCATTATCACCACCTTCGCGTATGCTTTGAACAATTGGAATTTGTCCCAACAATTCGATTCCTTTTTCTTCAGCTAGTTTTTTACATCCATCTTTACCGAAAATGTAGTATTTATTTTCTGGCAATTCAGCTGGCGTAAACCAAGCCATATTTTCAACCATACCCAATACAGGAACATTAACTCCAGGTCCTTCGAACATGCTGATTCCTTTAACGGCATCAGCCAAAGCAACCTCTTGTGGTGTACTTACCACAATGGCTCCTGTAACTGGAACTGTTTGTACCAAAGTAAGGTGAATATCACTGGTTCCTGGTGGCAAGTCGATTAAAACGTAATCCAACTCGCCCCAGTTTCCTTCTTCAATCATCTGCTTTAATGCATTGGAAGCCATAGGTCCACGCCAAACAGTTGCCTGAGCAGGATCAACAAAAAAACCAATAGAAAGCATCTTTACACCATATGCCTCGTGTGGCTCAATCAAATCCTTACCATCAACATTAATCAGATTCGGACGAGCTGTTTCTGCACCAAACATCAATGGAATTGAAGGTCCATAAATATCGGCATCAATCAAACCAACTTTTGCTCCAGCTTTCGCCAGTGCAACTGCCAAGTTCGATGATACTGTAGATTTTCCAACTCCACCTTTACCCGATGCAACAGCAATAATATTTTTAACTTTTGGCAAAACTTTTGGTTCTTCAACCACATGCATTGCCTTTACTTTAATGTTTCCTTTAATTTCAGCTTCTCTATCAACAAATTTCAAAATAGCTGAAACACAGGCTTTTTTCAATGGAACAATATTAGGATCATCTGATTTTTGAAATACCAAATCGAAACCAATTTTCTTTCCTTCAATTTTAATATTACGAACCATATCCAACCCCATGATATCCTTATCGGTACCAGGATATTGAACCAATTTTAAAGCGTCCGTAATTTGCTTTTGAGTGTAACTCATGATTTATGAATATTAATTCTTTAAAATATTTTTAAACAATTTAAATTTCAACGTGAGCCAATTGCGAAACGATGAAATATTAAATTGAAATGCCGATATATAATCTGTTAGTCATTTAGAGTAAAAACGAATAAATGACTTTTACTGATTAATAATCGGTGTTGGATCGAATCCTTTTAAGCATCGCTGATATTGAATTCGATAAGATACCAACAAAGGTATATATTTAGAATGAATTTAAATAGAATCCCAGTCAAGTTCTTTCATGGGATCCCAAAATATTTTTTCGAAGTCTTGAATTTGGTCATCAATCACAACAATTCCTTCATTTTCGAGAAGCTCTTGCATTAAGTTTTCGCCTGGAAAATGATGTTTTCCACTAAGTATTCCCAAACGATTTACTACTCGATGTGCAGGAACATACGCTTTGCTAGCGTGTGATTGATTCATGGCCCAACCAACCATTCTGGAACCTCTGGGAGATCCAACAAACTTGGCAATAGCTCCATAACTGGTAGCTCTTCCGGCAGGAATTTGCCGAACCACTTCATAAATTTTATCGTACAGATCAGACATTTATTGTTTGCGCTTCTCTCTACCAAAACTTCTGTAAGAATCCAATTCAATCTCAACATCAGGCTCTATAAATTCAGTTTTTCCATCAAGCCTGAATTTTAAATACTTAATCGGAATTCCTCTGTCAAGAAATTGCTGTTCGTAGAATGTTCTGATCGAAAGAATATCATCAGCCTTTCCTGAATTATACAAGTCATTGGTGTCAACATCAACCGAAAGAGAGTTTTCCTTAATTACATACGATGTATATTCATACAGGAAATTACTATCCGATTTCAGGTGAATAATTCCATCCTTAGTCAACAGATTTGAGTAAAGCTTCAGAAAGCGTGTTCCGGTAAGTCTTTTTCTTTCCTTTTTCATTTGTGGATCAGGAAAAGTGATCCAGATTTCAGAAATCTCACCTGATTCAAAAATCGACTCAAGCAATTCTGCTTTGCTTCTGATAAATCCTACATTACCCAAGCCTTCTTCGATAGCAGTTTTAGCACCGCGCCACATTCTTGCGCCTTTTATATCAATTCCAATAAAGTTTTTGTTCGGAAATTTACGAGCCAAACCTACGGTATACTCTCCTTTTCCACATCCAACCTCTAAAACAATTGGATTATCGTTTTTAAAAACTTCCTTATTCCACTTTCCTTTCAAATGATAATTTGTCTCCCAAACCTCTTTATGGGTTGGTTGAAATACATTATCAAATGTATCCATCTCAGCAAAACGCTGTAATTTATTCTTTCCCACGACTAAACGCTAAAAATTTTATTGATTTGCTTTCTCAAGTCTTAAGCCAATATTCACAACTTCTTTCAATTCCTCATCGCGCATTCCCTGCACAATTTCGAATACATAAATTCCCGATTTTTGGAAAACCACATTCTGCTTGAATGGAATTTGTAAATCGAAAATATCACCAAATCCGCTACCCAACCATTTTCCTTTTTCGGTAGCCAAACTGCATTCGAACTTATCTTCAACAACATTCCCATCTGGAGAAGTTCTCTTCACAAACAACCAAAGGTTGCTGTACGCATATCCACCAGTATTCCTAACATTGATATACAAATTGTGAACACTAATGGTATCGGTAACTTCCACTTCAAAGCGAAGAGTATTGTTCATATCCCATGTGTAATCTGGAATTTCTTTATACTCTTCATAAACACGATTGGAATCACACGATTGGGTTGACAGTGCAATTACTGCCATGCAAAAAATCCAAATCAATTTGTTCATGACTTTGCTGGCTTGTTTGGTTTTCTTGGTTTACGACGGAATTTTCTTTTTCCTTTTCGTTTATTCGGATTTTCCTTCTTATCGAAGCGGTTCAAACTATCCTGTCCTACTACATTTTCGTAGTCCAAGGATTTTTTGTTGTCAATCGATTTTTCAGAAATCAATTTATCAACCTTAGTTCCTTTCTTATTCAATCGGATAATTTCCTTCACTCTATCAACCGAAACCTGAACCATATTCATCGAATTGAACTTATCGAATGAATACCACATCTGGCGTTTGAAGATATCTGTTTTCTGATGATAAGCAGTTCCATCTTTGGTTTCCAACGGAATACTTGTATTCGGAAAATCCTTTTGAGCATCGATATAGCAATCCAACTCAAAATTCAAGCAACATTTCAATTTCCCACACTGCCCAGCAAGTTTCTGAGGATTCAACGAAATTTCCTGATAACGTGCAGCATTGGTTGTTACCGAAACAAAATTGGTAATCCAAGTTGAACAACAAAGCTCTCTACCACATGGTCCAATTCCTCCTATTCGCCCAGCTTCCTGTCGTGCACCAATTTGGCGCATTTCAATTCTGATTTTGAATTGCTCTGCCAATACTTTAATCAACTGTCTAAAGTCAACTCTATCATCGGCGATATAGTAGAAAATTGCTTTTGTTTTATCTCCCTGATATTCCACATCGCCAATTTTCATATCCAGCCTTAATTCAGCAGATATTTGGCGAGCTTTAATCATTGTTTTGTGTTCCAGTGCAATGGCTTCGTGCCATTTTTCGATATCAACAGGCTTTGCCTTTCTGTATACTTTTTTCGCCTCGTATGTATTCGGATCAAGCTTTTGTTTGCGCATTTGCTCCACAACCAAATCGCCTGTTAAGGATACAATCCCGATATCATGTCCTGGTGATGCTTCAACTGCTACCACATCACCTCTTTGTAATCTTAATTGATTTGTATTTGAATAGAATCCCTTACGGGTATTCTTAAATTTTATTTCAACAACATCCGGACATTGTGCACTTTCAGGAACATCTTTCAACCAATCGTAAACATCTAGCTTACCAGCCAACAAACGATGGTCTCTTTTATTGGATGCGCAGCCTGCGCATTTCCCTTTTGGTTCCTTATTTTCTGTCATATATATATTGATTATTAGTCGATAATCGACCGCAAAATTAGCTAATTTATTTTACAAACCTTTAAAGGTAATTATTTCGGGAAATTATTGGGTGATTACGGGCGTAATAATTTAACCAGTTTTAAACCCAAATCAAGAAACACAATCTTTGCATTAGCATTTCTTTCAATGTCGGTATATGCTTTTGAAAGCTCATCTGAAATCATCCAAACATTATCCTCATTGATAAAAGGTGAGAATCGTTGCGAGAAATTCATTTCCTCACCACTTAAATAAACCATTTCGGGTTGCTTTAAGTTTAGAATAAAATTCTCACGTATCATTCTAACCGCGTAATTCAAGAAACTTTTCTGACGTTCGCGTCCTATGGTAGCAATCTCTTCGGCCCAATCCATTATATCCAACACCTTACGAGCATAACAATGTCGCATAATGGTAATGAAATTCTCAAAATTCTCTGCATTTTCATCTGAATTCTGAATAAGGATTCTTGCCTTACGGTAACTTCCTTCCGATAAACGAACTACATTCTTTAATTCCTGCTCGTTAAGGTTGAACTCATTTTTAACCGCAACCGACAATGATTCCTGATCAATTGCCGGAATTTTAATCAGTTGTGTTCGTGACAATATGGTTTGTAGAATTTTATCTGGCTCTTCCGCCACCATAAAAAACAAAGTTTTCGACGGTGGCTCCTCAATCATTTTCAGAAGCTTGTTGGCACATGAAGTATGCATCTTTTCAGGCAACCAAATGATCATTACCTTATAGTCCGATTCGTAAGTTTTTAAACTTAATTTCCTGATAATCTCATTGCTTTCGCCAGAATAGATCATCCCTTGTGAGTTATCCACTCCAAGGGTTCTGTACCAATCTCCAATATCAAAATAAGAATCACTCTCAATTTGCGATCGCCACAATTCAATAAAATTATCGCTCACAGGATTGGTAAATCCTTTCCCTTTAACAACCGGAAAAACAAAATGAAGATCGGGATGAATCAATTTCGCATATTTTTTACACGATGAACAAACCCCGCACGAATCATTGTCTTTTCTATCCAAACAGGAAACATACTGAGCAAATGCAATTGCCATTGATAGTTTCCCAACTCCCTTGGGACCAATCAACAATTGTGCATGGCTGACTCTGTTTTCTTTAACGGTTTGAATAAAACGTTGTTTGACCTCTTTGTGGCCAATTATATCTTTAAATTGCATGAATTTTCAATATGAAATGGTTTCGAACAGATAAGTTCAAGCCTCATCTGCTGGTCAAAAATCATTTAACCCCCAATGTTGTGCAAAGGTACATCGGGGTATCCAAAGTTAAAAAAATAAAGGAGAGCTTTGTCATTATAGCTTAAGTTCAAAGTCAATTGAGAAAAAAATGACGTTTTGACCATCAATTTGCAATAAGGAAAAATTTATGCAATCGTTTCAAAGCCAAAGGTCTACATAATATTACCATCTGATTACATGACACTTAAAAGCATTTCTCTTTCTTTTTTGCAGCAATTTGAATAAAAACATACCTTTGTTTGGAAGAAAAAAATATAAAGACATATTCCAATGCAAACAATTGATTCATACAATTTTTCAGGAAAGAAGGCGATTATCAGAGTAGATTTTAATGTGCCTTTGAACGATCAGTTCGAAATTACCGATGACACACGTATCCGTGCTGCACTTCCAACTATCAAAAAAGTATTAGAAGGAAACGGATCCGTTATTTTGATGTCTCACCTTGGTAGACCAAAAGGTGTTGATGAAAAATTCTCATTGAAACACATCGTTGCTCACCTTTCTGCAAAATTAGGTGTTGATGTGAAATTTGCTGATGATTGTATTGGTGAAAGTGCCAAAACAATGGCTGCTGACCTAAAAGAAGGTGAAGTTCTATTGTTGGAAAACCTTCGTTTTTACGGTGAAGAAAAAGCTGGTGACGAAGCTTTTGCTAAAAAATTAGCTGACTTAGCTGACCTTTGGATCAACGATGCATTTGGTACTGCACACCGTGCTCACGCTTCGACTGCTGTTATCGCTAAATTCTTCCCTAACGACAAGATGTTTGGTTACGTAATGGAAGGTGAATTATCGAGCGTTGATAAAGTATTGAAAGACTCTAAGCGTCCGTTAACTGCAATTATGGGTGGTGCTAAGGTATCTTCAAAAATCGATATCATTAAAACTTTAATGCCTAAAGTTGACCACTTAATTATTGGTGGTGGTATGACTTACACTTTCGTTAAATCGATGGGTGGTAAGATTGGTAACTCATTGGTTGAAGATGATAAGTTAGATATCGCAAGAGAAATTTTAAGTGAAGCTGAAGCAAACAATGTAAAACTTCACCTTGCAGTTGATGCATTAATTGCTGACGATTTCTCTAACGACGCAAACACTAAAGAATGTAACGTATCTGAAATTCCAGCTGATTGGATGGGATTAGATGTTGCTTCTGAAACTATTGAAAACTTCAAGAAAGTTATCGAAGAATCAGAAACAATTCTTTGGAATGGTCCTGTTGGAGTATTCGAAATGGATACTTTCGCTAAAGGAACCAAAGCAATTGCTGATGCAATTGTAACAGCTACTGAAAAAGGTGCTTTCTCATTAATTGGTGGTGGTGACTCTGTTGCAGCGATCAACAAGTACAACTTGGCTGACAAAGTAAGCTATGTATCAACTGGTGGTGGTGCTCTATTAGAGTACATCGAAGGTAAAGAATTGCCAGGTGTTGCAGCTATTAGAGGGTAATTAACGATCCATAATATTTCCCTTCACAGGGATTCTTAAAGCAGTCTTTCGAGGCTGCTTTTTTTATTACTAAACTTAGATTTTTATGATTGTTTAAGATTCTCACTGATTAATGCTACGCAATAAACTTGGTTCAATTACCTTTGTAATCACAACAAATAGAGAATAGAAATGAACTGGAAGGAAAAAATATTTTCGATATCAAATAAAACTGAATTTGAACAAGTAGCCCTGGAAATTTTTCGCTATCAAGCGGAAAACAATGAGGTGTATCGTGAATATCTTCAACATTTGAAAAAGGATATCAATCAAATCACTAAGCTTACAGATATTCCTTTTCTTCCCATAGAGTTTTTCAAATCCCGAAAGGTGGTTTCTTCCAACGATCCTGCAAAAGAAATTTTTACCAGCAGTGGAACAACTGGCAACCTAACCAGCAGGCACTTTGTTCCCGATATCAGTATTTATGAAGAGAGCTTTAAGAAAGGTTTCGAGGATTTTTATGGGCCAATAACAGATTATTGTGTTCTGGCTTTGCTTCCTTCTTATTTGGAGCGCGAAGGTTCATCCTTAATCTACATGATGGAACACCTGATTAAAGATAGCAAGCATGCTAAAAGTGGATTCTACCTGCACAATCATGAAGAATTGATTGAGTGCATTGCTGATTTGAAAAAAGCGAATCAAAAAATTTTACTGCTTGGGGTTAGTTTTGCTTTGCTTGATTTGGCTGAAAAATATGCGCTAGATCTTTCCGATGTAATCATCATGGAGACTGGTGGCATGAAAGGAAGAAGAAAAGAAATTACTCGTGAAGAGTTGCACACATTTCTTTGTTCTCGACTAGGTGTGAATGAAATCCATTCTGAGTATGGAATGACGGAATTGCTTTCGCAAGCATACTCTAAAGGAAAAAGTTTATTTCACACACCAAACTGGATGAAAATCATGATTCGCGATGCTTACGATCCATTCAGCTATGAAAAAACAGGTAGAACGGGTGGTGTAAATGTGATCGATTTGGCTAATGTACACTCGTGTTCCTTTATCGAAACCCAAGATCTTGGTAAAATCCACGAAGATGGAAGCTTTGAAATTCTTGGTCGATTCGATCATTCTGATATTCGTGGATGCAATCTACTTGTAAACGAATAAATCAGATTTTCACATCACAGAAGGCTTGATCTACTTTACTCAAAGATCGAAAAACAACACTTAAAACTTGAGCAGCATCTCATTAGCTATGATTTTCTCTTCTTTAGGATAGAATTCCACAGCTAAAAGCTCATTTTTCATGTTTTTAGGCTTGAAATTCAAAGCTAAATTGATCAAATTCAAGACTAAAAGATTGAAATTCTATCCTAAAGAATTTCTTGTCGATGTTAAACCCATCAAATTCAAACCTCAAGGCTTGAAAATCAATACTAGACCCTTGCTATTTTCCAAAAAAGGCATGAATTGCAATCCTCTACCCATGAAAATCTTAAAAACACCCCCTCTTTGAGCAAAAAATTATAGTTTAACTCTTAAAATCAGTAAATAAAAAAAACACCAAACAGAGATTTAAATGAACGTAAACCAACTCTGTTTGATGTTAAAAGTATCCTTTACAAAAGGAATCTAGTCTGTTATAACTACTTTTTATCTTTAAGCAACATCAGATTTTATCCGAGGTCAATCTTTAGCAAAACTTATAAATACATACATGCTTGTATTTCTCACCTGGCCTTAAAGTTGCATTTGGGAAGTGCTCATAGTTTGGAGAATTTGGAAAAATCTGTGTTTCCATGGCAAGCCCTGCACACTGTATAATTGGTGCTCCTTTTTTACCTGTTTCAGAGCCATCGAAATGAGCACCCGTGTAAATTTGAATACCTGGCTGATCGGTATACACTTCCATTTTTCGTCCCGATTTAGGATCTGAAAGTACACCTGCAAGCTTTACCGTTCCATCGAAATCATCCAAAACAAAATTGTGATCAATACCATCAATCATGTTGATTTGTTCATGATCAGCATTGCAAGCAGATTCTACGGTTTTTGCCATTGTAAAATCAAATGGCGTATCCTTTACCAATGCAATTTCTCCGGATGTTGTTCCCAACTCTGCCGAAATCGGTGTATAGTTTGAAGCATTTAATCGCAACTCATGATTCATTGCTGATCCATTGCCTGCACCATTTAAATTGAAATAAGGATGACTTGTTAAATTAATTACTGTTGGCTTTGATGTTTGTGCCTCATAGTCAATAACAAATTGATTATCATCTGTCAATCCGTATATTACTGAAACCTTTAATTTGCCCGGATAATTCTGATCGCCATCTTCACTAACCAGACTTAATTGATAGGCCTGTACATACTTATCAATTTCAACAGCATTTACGTTCCAATTTCTTCGATTGAATCCATCCACACCACCATGTAAGTGGTTGGTTTCGTTATTGCAATCCAACTGAAATTTTTCCCCATCAATTTCAAATTCACCATTTACGATACGGTTGGCATAACGACCACACAGGGCGCCAAAATACGCATCGCCATTAAGGGTTTCCTCAATGGTATCGTACCCTACCACAACATCGGCAACATTGCCTTTTGCATCAGGAACTTTAATTGAAATGATTTGACCGCCACGAGCAATAAAATCAACCTCTATACTTTTATTTTTAAGTGTATAAACCTGCATGTTTATCTTTTAATATTGTGAAACTCTTATAATCTTAGTTCGATTATAAAGTTTTTTGCCAATTCCAGGCCGAAAGCAAAGTTTCATCAAGACTTTTTTCCGATTGCCACCCCAACTCTCGATTAGAATATGAAGTATCTGCATAAATCTGCTCGATATCTCCAGCTCTTCTTCCAACTATTTTATGAGGAACTTTCTCCCCTGTTGATCTTTCGAATGATTCAATAATTTCCAATACTGAAACACCAGATCCTGTTCCAACATTAAAATATTCGTAGTTCGAAGCATTTTTATCTTGCAGCAAACGTTCAATTGCAATAACATGTGCTTTTGCCAAATCTACTACGTTGATATAATCTCTAATGCAAGATCCGTCAGGCGTATTGTAATCATCTCCAAAAATACTAAGTTCTGGGCGAATGCCTGCCACTGTTTGTGTTAAGAAAGGAATAAGGTTATTAGGAACGCCCAATGGCAATTCTCCAATTTTAGAGCTTGGATGTGCTCCAATTGGATTGAAATATCTTAAAGCAATTCCCTTTAGTTCAGGATGAGCTTTTGTTGTATCGCGAATAATATCTTCACAAATTGACTTTGTATTTCCATAAGGAGATTCAGCCTCTTTTCGCGGAGTCGATTCAGTTACAGGCAGTTTATCAGGTTGTCCATAAACTGTGCATGATGATGAGAAAACCAAATTTTGAATGTTGTTCTCTTTCATCGCTTCCAAAATATTCATCAATGAGTTAAGGTTGTTGCGATAATACAGCAAAGGTTTTTCAACCGATTCGCCAACAGCTTTTGATGCTGCAAAGTGAATAATGGCATCAATTCCTCTACGCTTTTTAAAGAACTCATTGCATTCACTCTCCACACTTAAATCGATTTGTTGGAATAATGGACGAATGCCGGAAATAGCTTCGATTCCATCCAAAACTTCAATCTTTGAATTTGAGAGATTATCAGCAATTACAACTTCGAATCCGCTATTTTGCAATTCTACAACAGTGTGAGAACCTATATAACCAGTTCCTCCAGTAACTAAAACCTTTTTTTTCATCCTTATAATTTGATACTTTACAACAATGACACACTTAATTGAGCAAGTGTGTCATCGCAATATTTTGTTTTATTTTTTTCTCTACCAGAAGATTGCGTACAAAGCAACCAATAAAATGCAAATGGTATAAGCAACAATATTAAATACCTTACCTGTTGCAAATGTTTTTCTGCTAATCTCTATCCCTTTTTCATCATCAGCACCCTTATTCTGTAGGTGGCTAACCAAAATGATAACTAATGCCGAAAGAACTGCTGTATATCCCATTTGATCCATAAAAGGAACATTAACAAATATAGATTCAAGACTGGTACCAGCTACCCATCCATTAGGAGCCACTTTAAAATACATGGCAATTGGAATAGATGCCAACACCCCTGCAATAGCACCTTTGTTTGTTGATTTTTTCCAGAATAATCCCAACATAAATACGGCCAAGATACCCGGACTAACTACTCCTGTGTATTCCTGAATAAATTGGAAAGCCTGATCTAAACCTGCCAATTGAGGAGCAATACATCCTGCAATTAATAAAGCTACAGCTGCTGAAATTCGACCTGTATTTACCGTTTGCTTATCACTTGCATTTGGGTTAAAATATGGCTTGTAAATATCCATTGTAAAGATGGTAGAAGTAGAATTCAACATAGATGCAAGTGACGAAACAATTGCCGCCGCCAATGCTGCAAATGCCACACCTTTTAATCCTGTTGGCAAGAACTGTAACAACCATGGATATGCTTTGTCAGCAGATTCCATTGTTGGAATATTATTCTGAGCTGCATCTCCCAATGATGTCATTATTGTTCCATCATTCACCATCACATATGCAGCAATCCCGGGAATCACAACAATTAAAGGAATAATCAACTTCAAAAAACCTGCAAATACAATCCCTCTTTGAGATTCTTGCAATGATTTTGCTGCCAAAGTTCTTTGAATGATATACTGGTTGAATCCCCAATAATAAAGGTTAGCAACCCACATTCCACCAACAATAACTCCAATACCAGGAAGGTTTTTATATTGATCATGAGCTTTATCTAAAATCATATGGAAAGAATCTGGAGCTGCTTCGTAAATGTGCTTAAACCCGGCAAGTACACCTTCTCCTCCTGAAACAGTATCTAATGCAAGGTAAGTGGTTACCAATCCACCTAAAATCAGGAAAACAACCTGAATTACATCAGTCCATGCAACTGCTGAAAGACCTCCATAAAGTGAATAACTAGCTGCAAACAAAGCCAATCCTAATACACCATAAATCATTGGAATACCCATGATGGTTTCTAAAGCTAAAGCTCCCAAATACAATACTGAGGTAAGATTTACAAAGACATACAATGCAATCCAGAAAACAGCCAAAATGGTTTTAAGGTTTGTTGAATAACGTTTCTCTACAAATTCAGGAATCGTGTATAGTCCTTTCTCAATGAAAATTGGCAAAAAGTATTTACCAACAATAATTAAGGTTAAAGCAGCCATCCACTCATAAGAAGCAATTGCCAACCCAATTGCAAAACCAGATCCTGACATTCCAATAAATTGCTCTGCAGATATATTAGCAGCAATTAATGAAGCCCCAATTGCCCACCAAGGCAAAGATTTTGAAGCCAAGAAATAATCATCCGCATTTTTTTGATGTCCTTCTTTATCACGCGACACCCATAAACCTACTCCCACGATTACAATACCGTAAACGATAAAAATCACATAATCGAGAAAAGAAAATGTATTAGCCATTGTATTTGATTTTAGTTGAGGTTAAAGTTTTTTGGAAGCTTTAGGCAGAAGTAAATATTTTCTCCCTAATATCCATTTCAACTGGATAATTACCTCAATTTATAATGTGTTTTTGATAGTTCTCTCAATCTTTTTGCTGCGCCTTCGGCAGTAATATCGCGTTGTGGCGTACCCAGCATTTCGTATCCTACCATAAATTTCTTAACACTAGCCGAGCGTAACAAAGGTGGATAGAAATGCATGTGTAAATGCCACTCAGGATGTTCTTCTCCATCAGTTGGAGCTTGATGCAATCCTGCAGAATATGCAAACGACACCTCAAAAAGATTGTCGTACATAATCGTTAATTTTTTGTAAACATCAGCCAAATCTGTTTTCTCCTCATCTGTCAGTTCCATTAGATTTGACACTGCCCTTTTGCTAATGATCATTGTTTCGAAAGGCCATACTGCCCAAAACGGTACTAAAGCTACAAAAGAATTATTCTCAACCAAAATTCTTTCTTTTTTCTCGAGTTCCGGTTTTAGATAATCAGACAACATGGTTCTTCCATATTTTTCGAAGTAAGCCAATTGAGTTTCAGATTCTTTTGATGTCTCGAGAGGCACCAGTTTAGAAGCCCAAATTTGTCCGTGAGGATGTGGATTAGAGCATCCCATAATGGAACCTTTGTTCTCGAATATCTGCACATAGCCAATATCCTCTCTATCTCCTAATTCCTTATATTCTGTGCACCAAAGATCAACTACCTTACGGATATTTTCTACTTTCATTTCAGGAACTGTAAGGCTATGGTTTGGACTAAAGCAAATTACTTTACAGATTCCCGATTCACTTTCTGCTTTAAACAAATCACCATCCGAAAATTCTCCCTCAGGAGTATCTTGCAACAAAGCACTAAAATCATTCTGAAATGAATAAACATCCTCATAAGCTGGATTGTTCTCTCCTCCTACTCTTTCGTTCCCAGGACACAAATAACATTGTGGATCATATTCAGGTCTTTTCTCCTCAACTACTTTTTCAACTTGACCTTGCCATGGTCTTTTTGACCTGTGAGGTGATACCAATATCCATTCACCAGTTAATGGATTATATCTACGATGTGGATTTTCAATGTAATCAAATTTCGCCATCTGAAATATTTTCTTGATTATTCTATTCTTTTTCCTCCGTCACCAATTTCAGCAACATAAAACTCTCCTACAATACCTGTTTTCTCGGTATATTCCTTGCCTACTTTCTCAATAAACTCATCTACATATTCATCTTTTACAAGACTAACGGTTGAACCTCCAAAGCCACCGCCTGTCATTCTGGAACCAATAGTACCTTCAATCTTTCTGGCCGCTTCAACCATAGTATCCAGTTCATGTCCCGTAACCTCATAATCATCACGAAGTGAATCATGAGAACCATTCATTAACTGACCAAACTCTTTTAAGTTTCCTTTTTTAAGTTCTACTACAGCTTTCTGTGTTCTTTCAATTTCGCTAATAACATGACGTGCTCTTCTTCTGATCACATCATCATCTATAAGATTTTTCAATGAGTTGAATTCAGCCGGGCATAATTCACCCAGATTAGCAATCTTTTTGGAGGGAGAGATTGCTTTTACTGCTGCCCGACATTCAGCAACTCGTTCATTGTATTTTCCTTCATCTAAACTATGAGGGCTATTGGTGTTTCCAATAACTATTTTAGCACCCTCTAAATTTACAGGCACTAATTCGTACTCAAGATTATCACAGTTCAAATATATGGCATGATCTTTCTGTCCCATTCCAGATGCAAATTGATCCATTATACCACACATTACACCAGCAAATTCATGCTCAGCTTTTTGGCTATATTTCACAATACTCAACTGATCTTTGCCAAAATTATATTCTTCGTTAATTGCTACTCCTGTAACAACCTCTAAAGAAGCCGAAGATGATAAACCTGCACCATTAGGTACGTTTCCCCAGAATAACAAATCCGCACCACAATTAGGAATTTGCCCATCTTTTTTAAATTGAGCAATTACGCCAAGAACATAATTTGCCCAGTTTCCTTTTCCTAATCGTTTTGTTATTTCCTCAAGTGATATCTTGTAAAATTTATTCTGATTTAAAGATCTAAGTTGGATATAATCATTATCTGTTTTCCTAATCAAACAATAGGTTCCAAATGACAATGCACATGGAAAAACAAATCCTCCGTTATAATCGGTATGTTCTCCAATTAAATTTACACGACCCGGAGAAAAATACACATGACAATCACCTTGCCCATATAATTTTTCAAACTCAATCTTTAATTCTTCAACTTGCATATTTATTTCTTACTGGTTGGTACTGGTAGGCAAATTTAGATTTTTTTTATATAAATACAAACGATCTAAAAAAATAAAAGCCCTAATTCATCAGAATCAGAGCTTCACAACTTATTTAATTATTTTTTACAAGGAATTTCTTTTTATCAACTTAGACTCATTTTCAATTAACTCATTTTTAGAATTAATAACCATGTCAGCCAATAACCTACCCATTTCTTTAAAATCTGTACTAATTGTGGTAATTCCATCGGCAACTACTTCTTTTAATGGCGTATCATTGTAAGAAATTATACCTAAATCTGAACCAATTTTCAATTTCTCAGACTTTGCTTCCTTTACAAGAGTTACCAAATCATTATCGCTAGGAACTATATAAACCTCACCTATTGCAATTTTATGACTTTCTAAAGTTTCAATCACTTCTAATTCCCACTTATCCTGATAATGTGTAGCAAACTTTTTAAATCCTTTCAATTGTCCTATTGGCTCTTTTCCTCCAGGATATACAAAATAGATTTTCTTATATTTTTCCAATAGGTTCAATCCTGATTCTAGAGCATTAAATACATCCTTTTCAAAATTCTGATATATCGCAGGGTAATGTTTTTTTAATGCAGCATTAGTTTGGTCAAGAATATAGACTTCATTTTCAGGCAGCTGTTGCAATACATTATAAGCATCATTAAACTTTGCAGGCATAATTATATAAGAAGTATACTTGCCATTGTTGTTATCAATTAACTCTTTAAAAACTTTACGGTTAAAATGATGAAAATAAATATCAACATTTGCCTTATCGTTTAAATTCTCAATAAAGGAATTGTATAATATCTCTTTGAATACATTAAATTCTTCGAAGAGTAGAAAAATATTCTTTTTAAATCGAGTTGAAGTACTTGCCAAGTAGTAGCCCTTACCAGGAACTGAAGATATTACTCCTCGAATTTTTAACTCATTATATGCAACAAGAACAGTATCTCTGGATAAACCAAATTCTTTACAAATTGCATTAATCGAAGGTATCCTATCTCCAACATTTACAAGTCCTTTATCAATTGATTGTAGTAAAGAGTTGATTAACTGTTTGTATTTCGGAATGCCCGAATCAGTACTTACATTAAATATTTTAGAAGGCATCTTTATTGTATTTATTTGCATGCGTATAAATACAAAGGTAACAAATTCCCAACTGATACGAACCAGTATGGTGGATGAAAGATTCTATATTAATTCTTGTAAGCTGACATTCTACTTTGAATCGTATCTCTTAGCACATCTATATTAATGCTAAATTCTTCTGAATAAAACTTCCTGATCAAATCCAATTTTGTTCTAATTAATTCCTTCCCATTGTTAAATTCTATACACGAATTAGGATCGGAAAAATCTTCACAATTCGAATCTTTTAGGTAAGTCGAATTAAAATAAACAGTATCCTGAACAAAAAAGTGAGACGTAAGTTGAGCAAAATCTTCAAATTGATTTTTCGTAGCATAAGCACTCACCATCCCTCGCTTAATCGCATCTGATAATGATACTCCATTTCTCCAACCTTCTCCTATATATCCTGAAGGTGAAATATTATTGTACTCATTGGGTAATCCTTTCTTTTGATGAACAATATGGGAAAATTCATGATGCATTGTTATCAATTGATTTTCTAACCAAATTCGATCATTCAAATCAAATGAATTTAAATTTATTAAAATAACTCTGGCGCCACTTTCGGCATACCCCAACATCCTTTCCCCTTCACTTTCATAAATATATGATCCTATATATACCAACTCTTTAGGCATATATTCATGAATGAATAATTTTGAATCATCAGACAATACAAGAAAAGGTTTTATCCACAGTTCCTCTATCAATTTAGTTACTGGAATAACCAAATCTTCCTTAATTGGATCTGCTGTTTGATCCTTATTCAAAAAACGTTGATCCCACTCCCATCTTATTGCCGTTCCATATCTGTTAAGAATATTCTCCCTTATATAAATATCATTTGGATGGTTAGACAATATTACGTCCGGTGCTTTATATTCGACATCATCTGATTTATTACATGCTGTAATAAGCATTGTTATTACAATACCAATTAAAAAAAGTCCAATATTAAAGTTTCTGTAGTTCATCTCTATCTTGGATTAGGAAATAAACCATTTACTCTGGCAGATTGTGGAATTTGTACTGCAGTTCTTATATCATTCGGAATAAGTTGAAAAGTATTATTCTGAATGTCTTTATGTGTAATCGAAAGTTCGAATCTCTTAATATCAAACCATCTTAATCCCTCATCTAAAAACTCTTTTCTTCTTTCATCCAGTAAAAAAAGTTTCATGGCATTTTTTACATCTGACAGAGAATAATACTCTTTTATTTTATTCAAATCCAGCTTACCTCCATCCAAATATCTTTTTGCCGCAAGAGTATGATAATCCTTTAATGCAATTTCATATTCACCTTGCATAATGTAACATTCCATTCTATTCAGAAGCACCTCTTCTCCTTTTAATTCACTTTGAATAAAATAGGGAAAACCTGTATTGGAAGTTGTATAGCGGAACAGCTCATGGTATTTTGGAACAACAATAGCTCCAGTACTATAACTCCACCGCTGATCCCTAACATCTAATTCCTCTTGAATATTATTATTAAAAAGGTCATTGAAAATCTTTTTATCACTCCTGTAACCATAATTAGCCCTGGCATAAAATGATTCTTTTCGTATTGCAATTAAATTGGATTTTTCATTTACGTCGGAGTTTTTAGCCGCCATTTCATCAAAAGTAGTTCCTTGGTAAATTTTAAATAAATCCCTCACATAAGCATTTGGATCACCATCAAGAACCAAATTACAGTACTTTAAACTACTTGAATAGTCTTTTTTATAAAGAAAGAATCGTGCAGCAAAGGCATACGCTGCTTTTCTTGTGAAATGATATTTTTTTGATCCAATAAAATAATCATCCCTTAATAAAGAGAGTCCTGTAGTTAAATCTCTTTCAATTTTATCGTAAACATCTTTAACCGAACCTCTTGAATAGCTTTTAAACAGTTCATCCTCTACTACTTCCACGTAAGGAATGCCCAAATCATTTTCTGATGTTTCCTCTTTATAATGTTTTGAAAAAATATTCACCAATATGAAATGATTATAAGCTCTCGATATTAATGCTTCACCTCTAACAACTGCTCTAAAATCATCATCACCAGAAACGTTATCAATAACAGCCAAAGCTTCGTTACAATGAGCAATTGCATAATATGAATTTTCCCAAAAGTAAGTAGTAGATTCCTGAGCTTCATAAGAATCCATTGAACTCCATTGAAAGGCCTCTGTCATATGATCTCTTTGTGTATTGTCGGGAATGGCCGACACATTATCTGTCATCCATTCGATAAAAAGATATGTACTTTCATTGTACGAATTAGCAACTAATTTGGCAACATCTTTAACTGTTTGCAGCTCTTTTCTATCATCTGGATTTTCATCAAGATAAGAATCACATGAAATTGAAAATACAGTTATGAGTAATATGCCAAAAATTCTATTCATGAAAGAGCAAGTAGTTTAAACTTAGAAGGCTAAGTTAACAGAAAAACTGTAAGTTCTGGACATTGGAAGTGAAATTCCTCCTGACTGAAAAAACTCAGGATCAACTCCATTTAATTTTTTATCCGAATAAAGTAAGGCAATATTGTAGGCCTGTAATTTTAAACTTGCCGAACTCAAATTCATTAAATTTAGCCAAGATTGTGGCAATTGATATACTATTCCAATATTTTTAAGTCTAACAAAACTTCCATCTGCAACACGAACAGTACTTTTATTATATAGTTTATATGGATTTAATCCTGAATCATTTAATTCTTCAGATTTCCATCGGGTTAATACAACCGGAATATTGGTTCTATTCTCATCGCCGGCTTTCTTCCATCGATTCTTTAGTCCACCTGGAAGGCTTGAATAATCATCATAGCTATTGCTAAATGCATCTTCAAGTCTAATTTTATTTCCAAATCGATAATTTAATCCTATTGATAGTGTCCAATTTTTGTAATGAAAAATGTTCTCCAAACCTCCAAAACCTTTTGGTGTAGTTTGTCCCTCATATTTCAGATATTTTAGAATATCAATTCTCTTCTGTAAATTAAGCTTTTGAATTATTTTACCATTTGGTCCATAAAACTGAGGAATTCCATTAGCATTTAATCCTGCAAATGGTATCGAAAATAAACTATTTGAAGAATAACCTTCGAGATTTGTTCCCAATGACTGAATGGCATCTGCAATTCTAGGTTCATCAAAGTATTTAGAAACTTTATCCTTGGCATAACTAAACGTAAAATGCGTATCCCAATTGAAATATTTTGTATTTACATTTTTTGTGCTGAGTGTAAATTCAATTCCATTAATTTTCATTTCGCCAACATTACCGTACTTCTTTCTTATTCCTCCAATACCACTTGTTGTAACAAAACCAAGTAAATCTTTAGATCTTCTTCTGAAATACTCAATATCAGTATAAAATCTTCCATTAAACATTTCTAATTCTACCCCCAAATTGAACTCATATAATTTTTCCCAGGTAAGACCTTTATTGGCCAATTCATCTATATATAAAATATCTTCTCCATCTTCATCATTGGATCTTAAAGGTGCTCCAGATTTTAAAATTAAAGAAGGACTCACTCCAATTCCATTATCTCCAGATAATCCATAAGTTGCCTTTAACTTTAAACGATCCATAAAGCCAATTGACTTCATAAAGTTTTCACCATGAATATTCCAAGCCCCACTAACATTCCATGTAGGTAGGTATCTTGAATCACTATTTTTCCCTTGTCGATTGTCTCCATCATACCTGAAAGTAGAGTTGAGAATGTATTTGCCCTTATAAGAATATGCTCCTGTTAAAAACACTCCAGCAAACCTGTACTTTTCTTTCCTTCTGTAATAATCTGTTTGATCACGAAATTTCAGATATTTTACAACCATTGGATTGGTAATACTTATTCCTCCTTTATCGTATAAATGACCCCAAATTTCGTTGTGAGTCTCTTTTCTATTTGTATATCTTATTTCCTGTCCGAACAACAGATTGACAATATGATTCTGATCTGATTTCAGGTTCCAATCAATTATATTTCTGATAAAATAACTGGTCAATGAATTTTTAGTGGTGTTATAAAATCCTCCCTGATCTAAAACTGTATATGGCTCTTTTTCTGGATAATCCGGATCATCAAAAAGAAAACTGTTCCTATTAACAAACAAAGGATCATCAGCTCTGTACGCTTCAGCATGATTAGATTTTTCATGAATTTTTTGCTCCCGTAAAGTATTTACCCAGCGTCCTTGAAAAATAGATCTAAATCTCAATTTAGAAGTAATAGCATATTGAACCTCTCCCTGAAATAAAAGATCATCCACATCTACATTTACATAATTGTGATCCAATTCATAAAGAATATTAAAGGGAGTATAATTCCTTCTAAAATACTCTAGATTACCGTTATCATCAAATGGTCTAATACTTCTACTAGTATAGAGTGCATAATTATACGGGTTAACATCGAAATTACGCTCATAAAGTCCATCAATTGGTTCAAATTTTCTATCTTTTGATCCTGGTAATCTTTGATCTCTAATATTCCCTGATACTTTAAATCCCAATTTCAAGCGCTTCGACACATCAAACTCTCCTTTTAACAAAGCAGTATAATTTTTCACTTCATCAGCTAAAGTTTGTCCTTCATCTGTATAATATCCAATAGAGGTATAAAATCTGGATTTATCCGATCCTCCAGAAATACTAAAAGAATGCTGTTGCGATAAAGAATTTCGAAATAAAACATCAAACCAGTCAGTATTCGAATTGGCATATTTTGATAAGAACTGATAATTCAAGCCTCCATGGGGTCCCCAACTTACATTATTGTTAGCAATCTCATAAAACATTTTGCTCATGGCTCCATGGTTTGCCGCTGATGCTGCTTTAGCAATATCGATCCAACCTTTATCATACAACTCTTCATAAACTTCCATTTCTTCATCAGAAGATAATATATCGAACTGTGAATAAGCAGGTTTTTGTCTTACAATTGCACTTCCTGAATAGGTAACTTTTAATTTACCTGTTTTTCCTTTTTTGGTAGTAATTACAATTACCCCATTCATTGCCTTTGCACCATACAATGCAGTAGCCGAAGCATCTTTCAGAATCTGAAATGATTCAATATCATCAGGATTTAAACCTACTACACCTGAACTTAAAACCGTAGAAAGGTTACCTGAAGTTAAGTCATTATTGGTCAACTCTATTATATCTTCCTGAACAACTCCATCAACTACCCACAAAGGTTTATTGCTACCATTTATCGAAGCTTTTCCTCTAATTCGAACAATAGGAGAAATGCCAAAGGTTCCCGAGATATTATCTACCTGAACTCCTGATATGTGACCTTGTAATGACCTACTTACATCTGCAATTCCATTTAAAGCAATATCAATTTGGTTTAACTTATTAGCAGATCCTGTAAATAAGCTTCTATCAATTTTCTGAAACCCAGTTGTAACCAACACTTCATTAAGTTTTTGGTCAGATGGAAGCAGCTCTACATTTATTCTTTCCAATTCACCAACACTTACCTCCTTGGTTTTCATTCCTATAAACGAAAACACCAATACAATATCAGGATCATTTGATGCAATAAGAGAGTAATTACCGTTTATGTCAGTTGATGTGCCAAAATAAGTTCCCTTTATCATTACGGAAACTCCTGGTAAAATCATTCCTTTATTATCAGTAACATTCCCATTAAGCTTTTTTATTTTTTTAATCGCTTTATGAAGTTTTGGATCAGGAATTTTGATATTAGAATCAGGCTTTAAAATAATTACCTTATCACGGATTTCATATGTCAAGCCAGATCCGGCTAAACATTCTTTAAGAATTTCCTTTACACTTTTAGGAATACCAGAGAGGCTAATATTGCGAATTTTCTTAATATCATCAACATTATACAAAAATGTATAATTTGTTTTTTCTTTGATCTCGGACATTACCTCAATCAAACTTGCACCTTTCATTCGCAACTCTAACCTTTCCTCTTGTGGAAATGCTTTAGATTTTAGTCCAAAACACACAAATAGAAAGAAGAAAAACAGGAGTCTTATTGCAAAAAACTCTTTTCTTTTCTGCATAAACCTCTAATTCCGATTTTTTTTAATATTTTTGAGTTGTGATTTGGTTAGTATTACACTCCTAGCGATAGTGGTGTTTATTGGCTTTAACCGAGATTTGTAGCAGCAAATCTCGGTTTTTTTTACCCTTCTTCAACCAAAAGGGTTCTATCCTTAATTGTAAATTTCACTTTTTGAGTAACCTCAATCAACTCTAATATTTGATCGATATTATCGTATCTAGTCAGATCTCCTGAAAATCTTAATTTTTTAACAGACTCGTTTAAAAAGGACACCTCTACATTGTACCATCTTGAAAGTCTTGTCATTATATCTTCCAAACTCTCATTTTCAAAAACAAACCTACCATCTTTCCAAGCAGTATAAATGTCAGTATTAACTACCTGCTTCAATATTTCTCCTGTTGATTTATTAAAACGAAATTGTTCATTTGGTAACAATTTCACCTTGTTTCCAAACAAAGTATCACTAACTTCAACTCTACCTTCAACCAGGGTAGTTACAATTTCATTTAAATCAGAATAGGCATTAACATTAAACGATGTACCAAGTACTTTAACCTGAGCTTTATTCGCATTGACAACAAATGGATGAACAGAATCCTTAGCTACTTCAAAGAATGCTTCCCCTTTAAGCTCAACTCTTCTTATCCCCGATCCAAATTCTGAAGGAAACCGTAGTTTCGAATTGGAATTAAGCCATATTCTGGTTCCATCCATTAGTGTCAACTTATATTCCCCCCCTCTGGGAATAATAATTGTATTGTAGGTTAATTGTGATTTGGTAATATTTGATTTTTTCTGATAAATTAATTCTTGAGTTTTATTTGAAATAAATACATCTCCTTCTTTAATTATAATTTCTTCATCCAGCTGATATCTTTCACCATCACTTGTTATCAGTATAGCCTGCTGTGTTCCCGGACTAATAATATTGGAAACCTTATTCTCCAGTATATTGGAAAAGAAAAGTGTAGAACCAATTGCAAGAATAAGTACTGCTGCAATTTTTAAAAGGTTCATATTTAACTTTCTAACCTTATCCTTTTTAATTTTAGCTTGAATTTTATCCCAATTTGCTCTTTTATTGGATTTCTCCAATTTTGATTCTCTTTTCAAATATTGCTTTTCGGGATTCATAGAAAGCTTTTGGAACAGAATTGCATTTTCTTCATTATCTTGCTTCCATTCCTCCAGGTACTGACATTCCTCTTGAGTTAATCGATTCTCTAACCGTTTAACGATTAAATCAGCAATTTTAAATCCTGAATTTAAATCCTTCATCTTCATTTCGCATTTACATGTACTATAACAGTTTCTCTCAAAAAAAGGGTGACAAACATTTTAAATTTTGTCACCTTCGTAGTTCTTGGATATTTTTCACAAAAACATCAACATTGTAAATAAATCTTTTAGATTCTCTTTCAGAAACTTACTTGCTCTTTGTTTTTGAGTTTTTACCGTGTTTATAGAAATATTTAGGTCTTCTGCAATTTCTGCATTTTTAAGCCCCCTTAAACTCAATAAGTAAATAGCTCTCGCCGATTCAGGAAGTTTTCCAACCGTATCTGCAATGATTCTGTTCACTTCCTCTTCAATAACATTGTTTAAAAAATAATCCTCACTCAAAACATCAGTCTTCGTCTGAGCTACATAATTTCTTTCAACTCTCTGATGATCTATATAGTTTAGACAGGAATTACGAACAGTTTTATACAAAAAGGCTTTGAGTGGTGCTTCATGATAAAAGGAAGATTTTTTTTCCCAAACCTTTATAAAACTCTCTTGGACTAAATCTTCAACAACCTCACTATTGGATATGTATTTTTGACCAAATAAAAACAATGCTTCATAATACTTATCGTATAAATTCTTAAAAGTGGATTGACTTCCTCTTCTGAATTTTTCGATGGATATGTTGGCAGTTGTTGGCATAGGTTCTATTTACAAATGGACAGACAATATTATAAAATAATTTTAGATTACAATAATTGTATATTTTAGATTAGATAAATTAATTAAATAGCATGTTATACAATAAAAAAAGGGTGTCTAAAACAGACACCCTTTTAACGATATAACATCTTCTATAGGTTTAACTTTTTCTTTAAATGCTTTGGCAGTGCATCTTTGTGCACCATAATGGCAACTGTTTTTAATTTAACGTATGCTTCACTCATGTTCAAGTATCCGCCAAATTTATTACTATCATCGGCCCAAGAATTTTTTGTCTTATAGTAAAGCATTCCATTTTGATCCTTTACAATACCTGTTAAATGCATCAAATGATCATCAGTTGTCTGGAAATTATCAAAAGTTTTCTGACGCAACTCTTGCGTTACCTTAGGCTCATTGGTATTTCCTTTACGATTTTCTGTTTTATTCTCAACACCATCTTCCCATTTGGCAATTTCGGAGTTACTCATATCTGTTTCTTTAACAGCGGGTAATACTGCATATCCTTTTCTATGAGAGAATCCTTTTTCACTAACATCTCCATCCCAACAAACAGAATATCCATTTTCTAATGCGTAATTCATAACCTCCATCAATTCATCAATTGGTACATTGTAATATAAATCATCTGACCAATTATCTGGAATCTCAAGATTAATTTTTGAATAAAAAGGATGATGATTGTAAGATGTAAGCTCTACATAATCCGAAGGGTTAAATCCCACTTCTTCGGCAAACTTTTGCGGACTATACGCTTTTCCATTGTACTCGAAAGATTCTGGTAGTTTACCCATATAAGTATCTAAAACACCATTTACTGATGAAAGCCAAACCGGTGTAATTGTTTTATTAGGATTTTTAACAATTTCATCCAACATGGCTTTTGTCGATTTCACCATTTCTCTGTGAATGTGAAAATCTCCTTCATATTGATTTCCTGAATAGATTGATTCCGGCACAAATCCATGAGTTTTTACAACATTCATTACATCATGAGCTTGTCCACCCTCACTAAAATTACCTTTTCCATGCAATCTAAAATATCGCTTGGCTTTTTTTGAATAAGCTTCACGCACAATATACATTTCAGATAAATCCATTTCAGGAGCACCCATTCTTAATAATTCAGTTTCGATAAACGAAGTAGTTGCAAAACTCCAGCAAGTACCTGTACTTTGTTGATTTTTAACCGGTGTAGTCTTTACTTCTGTAACAGTAGTAAATTTCTTTTCATCCTGTTGCTCCTGTGCATTTGCCACATGCAAACCACTTATCAACAACAGTGTAAGGAGTAATTTGTTCATTTGTTTGTGTTTAAGTTTAAAGGTATATTTTTACAATTTTTCTAATTCTAACTGTTTCTTTTTCGGCATTTTCTCAACAACCAATTTATACGATTTATCAATCCATTCTTTTAATAAATCATCCGATACACTTCCATCCATCATTATTGTATTCCAATATCTTTTATTCATATGGTAGCCCGGTAGAACTGCAGCATATCTTTCTCTTAATTCAATTGCCAAATCCTCTTCGCACTTTACATTCATGCTCAATTCTTGATTGATATTTGTAAGCAAAAACATTTTATCTAAAACTTTAAATACCAAAGTTTCTTCATCAAAAGGAAAACTCTCGGTAACGGCTTTTTTCGATAGACAATACAGTCTTAATTCTTCGATATTCATGATTTAATCGTTTATTAAAAATCTGTGCAATTGAAGACTAACAAATATAACGAGTTTTAAAGATATCTGTAATCGCACTTTAAAATTCTAACGGAAAATTTATTCTCCTATTAGTAATCTATTGGCAAAATGTATAAATTACTTTCTTTACTTCATTCAATTTTGACAAAACGATATGATTTGAAGGCAAAGAAATAATAATTGTTTATCAACATAAAGCAAAGTTCCACTCAAACTCCCATTCGGTGTATATTATGATATATTAATTCTTGTTTAAGAATTTATATACTCCATCACAAACCCTCCCAATTCGTTGAGTTTTATCACATATCAGTATAATTACGAATAAGAGCTCTTAAAATGATTTTTTTTTAAACTAGTCTCGATTTCGTATATTTATACCACAAAAACGCTTTTTAAAAGTAGGTTAAATCATGAATCAAGTTAGCTATACTCAAAAATATAACTGGAAGGACAAGAGAATTCTCATTGTTGAAGACGAGGAAATTAATAACATGTTCTTTGATGCTGCATTAAGCAGAACCAAATCTGAATTACTTTGGGCAAAAAATGGCAAAGAAGCAGTTGACATTGTAGATATTACAGAAGATGTTGATGTGATATTAATGGATATTCGCTTACCAATAATGGATGGTTGTGAAGCAACCAGAAGAATTAAAAAACGTCATAGCGAAATTCCTATTATTGCTCAAACTGCTTATGCATTGGAAGGTGATCGTGAACGAATCTTAGATGCAGGCTGTGATGATTATCTTGCAAAACCAATCCGTTTTGAAGAGTTACTAGCAACAATTGATAAATACCTTGCTGACTAATCCACTGGCGCAATAAATGCATCTTCGATGTGTTCTATTACGTACTTCTCTCCTTTTTTTATTACGCTAACAACATCAAATCTGACTTCTTGTTTAATTTCTTTTAAATCTACATATGCCTGTGTAGCTTTTACCAGAAATTTAATTTTTGATAAGGTAATAGCATCAGCAGGATGCTCAAAATAATCCGTCGATCGGGATTTTACTTCTACAACAACTAAAAAATCATTATTTAAGGCAACAACATCGAGCTCTTTTTTTTGGTAAATCCAATTCCTATCCAAGATCTGGTAACCTAATCCGATCAAGTATTTTACAGCCAAGTCTTCTCCTAATTTACCTAATTCGTTGTGCTTTGCCATTATTAGATTATCGTTTATCCCAAATAAATTTAACCTCTTTCTCGTCCACCGATATTTTTACATACCTGCCCAAAGGTATTGTCCAATTATCATTAATATGACCAGCTGGAAAATTATAAACAACCGGGTAAGTATAGCTTTCCACAACTTCATTGATGATTTCATAAGCAGCTTTTCCAAATTTAGGATCTCCTTCTTTCATACTACTAAAACCACCAACCACAAGAGCCTGGAGTTCCGACAGTTTTCCTCCCATTCTTAAATTATGCATCATCCTATCTAAATGATATAACTCCTCGCCAACATCCTCTATGAATAAAATTTTGCCATGAGTTTCAAAATCCATATTGGTACCACGTAAGCTATACAAAATAGATAAATTACCACCAATCAATTCACCTTCAGCAATGCCTAAACGATTCGATTCATGAGGTTGAATTTTATAATCCTCAAATTTTCCCATCATTGCTCCAAATAAACTTTCAACCGATTTTCCAGTTTCATCTTCTATAAAATTAATAGGCATTACAGAATGTAAACTTTCAACATCTAAAATATTATTCAAATAGCTGTGAAATACAGTTATATCGCTATATCCAATAATCCATTTGGGTTTGCGAAGAAATAAGTCAAAATCTAAATGCTCCAGTATTCGTATGCAACCATACCCTCCTCTGGCACAAAGAATTGCTTTTATATCCGGATCATCCAGCATTTGCTGAAAATCCTTCAACCTATTTAAATCCCTACCTGCAAATTGGTGATATTCATCAAACACATGTTTGCCCAAAACTACTTTTAAGTCCAAACGCTCAAGCATGGTAACTGCAATTCCCACTTTTTCTGGCTCTATCTTTCCTGCTGGTGAAATAATCCCAATTTTGTCTCCTTTTTTTAAAGCAGTAGGCTGATACATATTTATTTAGTTTTTATTGTAAACTGTGTTCAAATTAAGAATAAAATACAAAGCAAGAACAATATTTTTGATAATTCTATCTTATCTTTGCCAACGATTTGCTAAATAAGGTGCTAATCAACTAAAAAGTAACCAAAATAATAGTTGGAACAGATTTTTATAACTCTTGTTCCATGTGTAAAAAATATCTCAAATGAAGAAATTTAACAGAACTCTTGTAACTACAGCTCTTCCATATGCCAATGGTCCTGTTCATATTGGACACCTGGCAGGTGTATATGTTCCTGCCGATATCTATGTAAGATACCTAAGGATGAAAGGCGAGGATGTTCTTTTAATTGGAGGTTCCGATGAGCATGGTGTACCTATTACTATTAAGGCTCAAAAAGAAGGTATTACTCCTCAAGATGTTGTTGATAAGTATCACAATATCATTAAAGATTCATTCGAGAAATTTGGTATTTCTTTCGATGTTTATTCTAGAACAAGTAACAAAGTTCATCATGAAACGGCTTCTGAATTCTTTAAAACTTTGCATGAAAAAGGCGAGTTTGTTGAGAAAACCAGTGAGCAATATTATGATGCTGAAGCAAATCAATTTCTTGCTGATCGTTACATAACCGGAACTTGCCCTCATTGTAAAAGTGAAGGTGCATATGGAGATCAGTGTGAAAGCTGTGGAACATCATTAAATGCAACAGATCTTATTGATCCAAGATCATCAATCACAGGAAATAAACCTGAATTAAAAGAAACCAAACACTGGTATTTACCACTTGACAAATATGAGCCATATCTAAAACAGTGGATTCTGGAAGAACACAAAGAATGGAAACCAAATGTTTATGGTCAGTGTAAATCATGGTTAGACAATGGACTTCATCCACGTGCCGTTACACGTGATTTGAACTGGGGTGTTCCGGTTCCTGTAGATGGAGGAGAAGGAAAAGTATTGTACGTTTGGTTCGATGCTCCTATCGGATATATTTCAGCAACCAAAGAGCATACTCCTGATTGGGAAAAATATTGGAAAGCTGAAGATTCTAAAATGGTTCATTTCATTGGAAAAGACAATATTGTTTTCCACTGTATCATTTTCCCTTCAATGCTAAAAGCTGAAGGTTCATACATTCTACCAGAAAATGTTCCTTCGAACGAATTCTTGAATTTAGAAGGAGATAAAATCTCTACATCAAGAAACTGGGCGGTTTGGTTACACGAATACCTTGAAGAATTTCCAGAGAAGCAAGATGTATTGCGTTATGTACTTACAGCCAATGCACCTGAAACCAAGGATAATGACTTCACCTGGAAAGATTACCAGGCAAGAAATAACAATGAGTTGGTTGCAATTCTTGGAAACTTCGTGAACCGTGCATTGGTACTAACACACAAATATTTCGATGGAAAAGTTCCTGCTGCTGGAGAGCTTAATGATTTCGATAAAGAAACATTAGCTGAAATTCCAACGATCAAAGCACAAGTAGAGAAAAATCTTGAAACTTACCACTTCCGTGAGGCTTTAAAAGAAGCAATGAATTTAGCTCGCTTAGGAAATAAATACCTTGCAGATACTGAGCCTTGGAAAGTGATAAAAACAGATGAAGAAAGAGTTAAGACAATCATGAACATTTGTCTTCAGATCTCTACCAACCTTTCTACTTTAATGGAGCCGTTCTTGCCATTCTCGGCTAACAAATTAAGAGAGTTCTTAAATATTGAACCTTTAGCTTGGGAAAATATTGGTGAAAATGTAATTGAAGTAGGTCATCAAATTAACAAAGCTTCATTGTTGTTCGAAAAAATTGAAGATGCAACCATTCAGGCTCAGGTAGATAAATTGTTAGCAACCAAAGCTGCTAACGAAGCTGCTAATAAACCAGTTACTCCAGCAAAAGAAAACATCAACTTCGATGATTTCATGAAGATGGATGTTAGAGTTGGTACCATTACTGAAGCTGAAAAAATTGCAAAGACCAAGAAACTATTAAAATTAACTGTTGATACAGGTATTGATCAACGAACAGTAGTTTCTGGTATTGCAGAGCATTATAAACCAGAAGAAATTATTGGCAAACAGGTAAGTATCTTGGTGAACCTTGAACCTAAAAAATTAAAAGGAATCGAATCGCAAGGTATGATTCTAATGGCTGAAGATGCTGATGGAAAATTATCATTTGTTTCTCCTGATCAAGCTGTAAAACCTGGCTCTGAAATTAGATAAGAAATATCATATAAATAGAAAAGCGCTTCCTAATGGGAAGCGCTTTTTTTATATCGATAAAGTTTATCCTTATTGTTTCAAAACCCAATATGAAGATTTTGGATTGGCTGCAATGGCCTTTTTCTTAAATTGGTCAACTGCCTTTCTATTATTAAATTTGTTAATTGCAACAGAAAACAAATTCTTATTTTTAATGATCTCTGCGGGATAAGATTTAGAAATTAACTCTTCTTGCAAGATTTTAGCATTTTCAATAGTTGTAAAACTTCCAGCAATCAAATAAAATTTCCCTTTACTAGTTTTTGAAATCTTAGCAGGAACTTTATTCTTTTCAATTTTTGGATCAAACTTCACCAATTCTTCTGGAGGAGAAATTTGAGGTTTTAATTGCACATGATTTTCTGTTAAAGAATTCTTATCTCCGGAAAAACCCATCGAAGCCGAATCTAAAACAGAATTTCGCTCCGAATTCAAAGGAAGTAAAGCTACCGCTAACAAAACTGCAGCAGCGGCAGAAGCATACCAAATTCTTTTTGTAGTAAAAAATCCTTTTACCTGATGATCAACAATTGAAGGAATTCTTTCTTCAACTGTCTTATGAAGTTTGGGAAGCTCAAGTTGTTCCAATCCCAAACTATCAACCAAATAATTCAAGTTTGCCACTGGTTCAAATTGTAAATTATGTTTTCTGTCCTTACAAAATGATCCGATGCCATCGATCACAACTTTCTCTCCACGCTGAATTTTCACTCGAATGTCTTCTACAAAAAACATCACAGCCTTCTCAGCTTCAGCATAACTTAAATTCTCCAAGTCGGCCAAATGATTTATCAAAAGACCATCGTTTTGTGTAAGATTGCGATTGAACCCTAAATCTTTCGAAGGAGGAAAAACCATTTGCTGATTTTCATCAATTCTGGCAGAACGATAATTCGCTACAAATCCACCAAAACCAGGCAAAATCACACAATCGTGCACAAATAATAAATCTTGTATGTATTTTGATATCTCATGCATATTAGACAAATATAGTCAAAAATAAATGCCACTCAAATGGATTATTTACACACAAGAACCAACCAATTAAAAATCAACAAATTCCACATTTAATTTTAAATTAATTAAATTATACAAACATTTCGATAAAAAAGGGCTTAATTTTACTTATCAAATAGTTAGACGAATTGTAATTATGAAGAAACAAATTTTAGTTGCAGGTGGTGCAGGATATATTGGATCTCATACTGTTGTTGAATTACAAAACAGTGGGTTCGAAGTTGTAATTGCTGATAATCTGTCAAACTCAAAAATCGAAGTTCTGGATGGTATTGAAGCCATAACAGGAATTCGCCCAATATTTGAAAAAACAGACCTTAGCAAGAAAGAGGAAACGGCTGAATTTTTCAAAAAGTATCCAAACTTATCTGCCATTATTCACTTTGCGGCATCGAAAGCTGTAGGTGAATCGGTTAAAAAACCTTTGCTGTACTATCGCAACAATCTTAATTCCTTGATGAATATTTTGGAGGCCATGAAAGAGCACAATATTCAAAATTTGGTATTCTCGTCATCATGCACAGTTTATGGACAACCTGATAAACTACCCGTTACTGAATCGACTCCACGAAAAGAAGCTGAATCTCCTTATGGAAATACCAAATCAATTTGTGAAGATATTATTCGCGATACAACCAAGGCTCATCCTGAATTGAAGGGAATTGCTCTAAGATATTTTAATCCAATCGGTGCTCATCCAAGTTCTAAAATTGGAGAATTGCCGTTGGGTGTTCCAAACAACCTTATTCCATTCCTTACTCAAACGGTGGCAGGAATTCGTCCTGAACTTAGTGTTTTCGGAAATGATTACAATACGCCCGATGGATCTTGCATTAGAGATTACATTAATGTAGTAGATTTGGCAAAAGCTCATGTAGTAGCCATTGATCGTTTGTTACAAAATAAAAATGCATCCAACTACGAATATTTTAATGTTGGAACAGGATCTGGTGTTTCTGTGCTGGAAATCATTGAATCATTCGAAAGATCAACAGGTGAGAAAGTTCCTCATAAAATAGTTGGCAGAAGAGCCGGAGATATTGAGCAGATATATGCAGACACTTCATATTCTAATAGAGAGTTGGGGTGGAAATCAGAAAAAAGTCTTGATGAAACTTTGCTTTCTGCCTGGAATTGGCAAGTAAGCATTATGACGCAAGAAGAAAAATAATCCATAAACTTATATCCATGAAAAAGAAAATATTAATCACAGGTGGAGCAGGTTTTATTGGCTCTCATGTTATTCGTCTATTTGTAAACAAATACCCTGAATATCAAATTGTAAACCTTGATGCTTTAACCTATGCTGGTAATCTTGAAAATCTTAAGGATATTGATTCAAAACCAAATTACACCTTTGTTAAAGGTGATATTACCAATTTGGAATTTGTAACTGAATTGTTCAAGGATTTTCAATTCGACGGAGTTTTACATTTGGCAGCAGAGTCTCATGTTGATCGCTCTATTTCTGATCCTTTGGCATTTATCACTACCAACATTGTTGGAACAGTTAATCTTCTGAATGCAGCAAAAGAAATTTGGGAAGATAACATGGACGGAAAGAGATTCTATCATATCTCAACCGATGAAGTTTATGGTTCGTTAGGTGAAACCGGGAAATTTTTGGAAACTACTCCATATGATCCAAGAAGTCCATACTCTGCATCAAAAGCAAGTTCAGATCATTTGGTGAGAGCATATTTCCACACCTACAACATGCCTGTGGTATTATCAAACTGTTCAAACAACTATGGAGCAAATCAATTTCCAGAGAAGTTGATTCCTTTGGTAATCAATAACATTAAAAACTCTAAACCACTTCCAATTTATGGTAAAGGTGAAAATGTTAGAGACTGGTTATTTGTGGAGGATCATGCCTTAGCGATTGACATGATTTATCACAAAGGAAAAATCGGAGAAACATACAATATTGGAGGAAACAACGAGTGGACCAATATCGATTTGGTAAGAAAGCTTTGCGATATCATGGACAAGAAATTAAACCAGGAAATCGGAACTTCTCAAAAGCTAATTACCTTCGTAAAAGATCGTGCTGGTCATGATTTACGTTATGCAATTGATGCTTCCAAAATTAAAAATGAATTGGGCTGGGAACCTAGCATTCAATTCGAAGAAGGTTTTGAACAAACTATCAATTGGTATCTTGAGAATACCGATTGGCTGGAAAATATCCTTTCCGGAGATTACGAAAAGTACTACGAACAGCAGTACGAAAAGAGATAAAAACAAAGAGCGATGTCAATTGACATCGCTCTTTTTGTATCTGATACTTTTGATTTATTCTACAGTAACCGATTTTGCAAGATTTCGCGGTTGATCAACATTACACCCGCGTAACACCGCGATGTAATAAGAAATCAACTGGAATGGAACTACAGTTAATAAAGGAGCTAAAGCTTCCAATGTTTCCGGAATTTCAATCACATAATCCGCCATATCAGCAATTACAGTATCACCTTCGGTAACAATTGCAATCACATGACCTTTACGAGCTTTTACCTCCTGAATATTACTTACAATCTTTTCGTAAGATTTATCCTTAGTAGCAGCTACAAATACAGGCATGTGCTCATCAATTAAGGCAATAGGTCCATGCTTCATTTCTGCTGCAGGATAACCTTCTGCATGGATGTATGAAATTTCTTTCAATTTCAAAGCTCCTTCCAAAGCAACCGGGAACAAGAATCCACGACCTAAATAAAGTGCATTTGTAGATTCAATATATCTCTTCGATAATTCTTTAATATCCTGATCTTTTTCTAAAATCTTAGCAATTTTCTCTGGAAGATTAGCAAACTCCTCGATTAACTTGTGGTATTCTTCTTTAGCCAAAGTTCCTTTTCTGTAACCTACCAACATAGCCATCATGG
Organism: Marinifilum sp. D714; assembly: GCF_030851345.1. Taxonomy (GTDB): domain Bacteria; phylum Bacteroidota; class Bacteroidia; order Bacteroidales; family Marinifilaceae; genus Marinifilum. The sequence continues at coordinate 37,777 of NZ_JALPNU010000014.1, read as the reverse complement.
TAAGAACAGTAACCTGAGCAGTAAATGCTTTTGTTGAAGCTACCCCAATTTCCGGTCCTGCGTGAGTATAAACACCCGCATCAGTTTCTCTTGGAATACTTGAACCAACAACATTACAAATACCCAAAACAGTAGCTCCTGCTTCTTTTGCCAACTTAATTGCAGCTAAAGTATCTGCAGTTTCACCACTCTGGCTGATTGCCAATACAATATCATCCTCAAAAATTACAGGATTTCTGTAACGGAACTCTGAAGCATATTCTACTTCAACCGGAATTCTGGCAAATTCTTCGAACAAATACTCGCCAACCATACCTGCATGCCACGATGTACCACAACCAATAATTAAAATTCGTCGTGCATTCACCAATTTTGGAATTACATCGTTAATCCCGCCAAGGAAAACTTCTTTATTTTGAGGTGATACTCTACCTCGAATGGTATCATGAATTGAACTGGTTTGTTCAAAAATTTCCTTAAGCATAAAATGCTCATATCCACCTTTTTCAATCTGCTCGATATCCAAATCCAATTGCTGAACGTGAGGTGTTAATTTATCGTTCTGTAAAGTTTTCAATACCAACTCATCACGATTAATAATAGCAACATCATCATCGTTAAGGTAGATTACACTCTGAGTATACTCAATAATTGGAGTTGCATCTGAAGCTAGGAAATACTCACCATTTCCAACACCAACCACAAGCGGACTACCTTTTCTTGCTGCAATTAACTGATTTGGTTCATCTTCACAAATAACAACCAGACCATATGCACCAACTACCTTAGTAAGTGCCAAACGAACCGCTATTTCCGCAGTAACTTCACCTTTTAGGTAGATATATTCAATAAGGTTAGCCAAAACCTCAGTGTCTGTTTCACTTTGGAAGGAATAACCTCTTTTTACTAGTTTTTCTTTTAAGAAGGCATAGTTTTCAATAATACCATTGTGAATAATTACAAATTTATTATTCATTGAACGGTGAGGATGAGCATTTTCATCATTTGGTTCTCCGTGAGTTGCCCAACGAGTATGCCCTATACCTATGGAACCTGAAATATCGTGTCCCTTTACATGATCTTCTAAATCTTTTACCTTACCCTTGCACTTAAATACCTGAGTTTGGTTAGTTCGAAGTGCAATACCTGCAGAATCATATCCGCGATATTCTAATCTTTTTAAGCCATTGACCAATATAGGATAAGCATCCTTATCGCCAATATAACCAACTATTCCACACATAAATACATAAATTTCAATCTCGGTACCACTCAAGATTGGTTTAATAATTCTAAACTGAAAATCGCACTACAAGTCTAATTTTATATGAGTTAGCCTTAAACCTACAGCCTTATTTCAATTATCAATAAATTTCTCCTAAAAATATAATAAGTTAGCCTACTCACCAAACTTAACCGCAATTTATATCGAACTCACATGAAATAAAAAAAGTGCATTAAAACCGAAGTTAAAATGCACTTTCAATTATATTTTAGAGTTTTACTATTCAGCTACTAATTCATCGTAAAAATCAGAGTAAGCTGTAATGTATTCTTCTTTGTTCTTATAAGGCATAAATGGCTTTCCTGAAGCTTCAGCATAAGCTTTAATTTCCTCATTAATATTTTCACTCCCCATGATAATTGCATCAGACTGGTCGATAGCCAATTTGTGAAGTGCCACATAATTTGCATCCTCCAAAACTTTCACATCATCTTCTTCCACTCCTTCAATAATCGCTTTGGCTTTGAAATCAGAGCTAAATGGAGTTGAGAATTCATCATCGTAAATAGAGAACACCACTTTTGTATCCGTAAACAATGGATCTTCATTAAATGCTTTCTTCAAATACAAAGGAGTCAACCCGGTAAACCATCCCTGGCAGTGAACCACATCAGGAGCCCAACGCAATTTCTTAACAGTTTCTAAAACTCCACGAGCAAAGAAAATCGCTCTTTCATCATTATCTGCAAATCCATCACCGTTTTCGTCCGTCAAAATTTGCTTTCTGTGGAAGTAATCTTCGTTATCGATGAAATATACCTGCATTCTTGCAGCCTGAATAGAAGCAACCTTAATGATCAGCGGGTGATCCGTGTCATCAATAATTAAATTCATACCAGACAAGCGGATTACCTCATGTAACTGATTTCTTCTTTCATTAATGCAACCGTAACGCGGCATGAAAGTTCTAATTTCTTTTCCTTTTTCTTGGATTCCTTGAGGAAGATATCTTCCTATTTCAGACATTTCAGTTTCAGGCAGGTAAGGGGTAATTTCTTGTGAAACAAACAATACTTTTGTCTTTTCCATATAGTCGCTAAATATTAATACAGATTATCTGCGCAAAATTAATAAAAATATTTAACAAACATGATCTTTAGTAAGGGTTAAAGAACCTACAAAACAATTATATGCACTTATTATTTCTCAAATATTATTTATTTATTTTATTTGCAGTCTTAACCGAAAAACCGAAATGGTTTTGTAAGATTTTTAAAATAGGATGGAAATAGTAAAGCTTGTTGCTGAAACAAAAGCAAAAATCAGCAAGTTTATTGAGGAAGGAAAAAGTATAGGATTCGTGCCAACTATGGGAGCTTTACACGATGGTCACTTGTCACTTACAGCCGAATCTGTAAAAGAAAATGACATTACAGTTGTAAGTATTTTTGTGAATCCTACACAGTTTAATAATCCTAACGATTTAAAAACTTACCCAAGGTGCATTGAGGAAGATCTTGAAAAACTTTCAAAATACAATCCTGATTTAATTTTTATCCCTGAAGTGGAGGAAATGTATCCCGAACCAGATACTCGTGTATTTGATTTTGGACACCTTGATAATGTTATGGAAGGCAAAAATCGTCCAGGACATTTTAATGGAGTAGCGCAAGTTGTTAGTAAACTTTTTGACATTGTTACCCCTCACAAGGCCTATTTTGGGCAAAAAGATTTTCAACAAGTAGCTGTTATTAAGCAGATGGTGAAAGATCTTAAGTTAAACGTAAAAATCGTTCCATGCCCTATTATCAGGGAAGAAGATGGTTTAGCAATGAGTTCCAGAAATTTACTACTTACAGAGGATCAAAGAAAAAATGCATCTAAAATATCTGAAACTTTATTTAAAGCTTGTAACTTAGCAGCCGATTTAAGTGTAAACGAATTGAAAGATTGGGTAGTTGATGAAATCAATAAAAACCCATATCTTTCGGTCGAATATTTTGAAATCGTTGATGATACATACTTGCAGCCTATTAAAAGCTGGGACGAAAACAAGGTAAAAGTTGGATGTATCACCGTTCAGGTAGGAAAAATTCGATTGATTGATAATATAACTTTTTAAATATTAGTTAAAATTAAAATGTACATTGAAGTTTGTAAATCGAAGATTCACAAGGCATCGGTAACTGGTGCAGATCTTCAGTATGTTGGTAGCGTAACCATTGATGAAGATTTAATGGATGCAGCAAACCTAATTGAAAATGAGAAGGTTCAGATTGTGAATATTAACAATGGTGAACGCTTAGAGACTTATGTGATTCGTGGCGAAAGAGGTTCAGGTACAATTTGCTTGAACGGGGCTGCTGCCAGAAAGTGTGCTGTTGGTGATGTAATTATCATCATCTCGTATGCATCTATGGATTTTGAGGAAGCTAAAAACTGGGAACCAAGCTTGGTATTTCCTGATACAGCAACTAATAAATTGATCTAAATTCATTTAGAATACATGCAAGGGCTGTTCTTTCGAGATCAGCCTTTTTTTGTGAATGAATCTAAGAAACTTCGAACTCCTCATTCATTAATTCTTTTGCTACTCTCTTAACGATAAATTACCTTTAAGCAAAATCTAAAAAAAAATGGATAAACTACAATTGATAAAAGATAAAATCATCTTCAAGAAAGAAGATGCCTTTAACCAATTACAAACATGGCGATTTAAAGAAGAAAAGATCGTATTCTCCAATGGATGTTTCGACATTGTTCATCGCGGACACCTTGAATACCTTGCTTCGGCAGCCTCAATGGGAAATAAAATGATTATTGGTTTAAATACCGATTCATCAACCCAAAGACTAAAAGGTCCTACTCGTCCAATCAACGATGAATACTCGCGCGCACTTCTATTGGCTTCATTGGGATTTATTGACATGGTAATTCTTTTCGAAGAAGATACGCCATACAATTTAATTGATTTCGTTCAGCCAGATGTACTGGTAAAAGGAAGCGATTATAAAGCTGAGGATATTGTGGGATATGATATCGTTAAAGCAAAAGGTGGAGAAATTAAAACTCTAGACTTTATCGAAGGATTCTCGTCAACAGGAATCATCAAAAAAATACAACAAGAAGGATAAATTTAAGATTCAAACACAAATTTGAATTTATTACACATTGTTAATTACTAATTGCTAATTGTATCAAAGTGGTTGCCAAAGCGAAAACAAAAAGTGCCTGGTTCTGTCAGAATTGTGGAGTCGAATCTGCCAAATGGGTGGGAAAATGTCCTTCCTGTGGTGAATGGAACACATTTGTAGAAGAGATTGTTGTAAAATCAAAAAACGTAAATGTTGTTGGTTCAAATGGCGATTCCAAAAACAAACCTTTAAAGATTTCCGAAATTTCATCTTCCGAAGAAAAAAGATACAACACCCAAAATATGGAGTTGAATCGTGTTCTTGGTGGTGGATTGGTTCCAGGCTCATTAATATTAATTGGTGGTGAACCAGGAATAGGGAAATCGACTTTGGCACTTCAAATTGCTTTACATCTTAAAAGCTACAAAACGCTTTACGTTTCGGGAGAAGAAAGTGCACAGCAAATTAAATTGAGAGGGAATCGAATCAATGCCGATAACGACAATTGCTTAATTGTTAGCGAAACCTCGATGGAAAACATCTTCTCTCACATAAAAAATACCAATCCGAATATTGTGGTTATTGATTCTATTCAAACTTTGGCAACAGAAAGAATAGAGGCAGGTCCGGGAAGCGTTTCTCAAATTAGGGAATGTACTTCTCAACTGCTACAATATGCCAAACAATCGGCAGTTCCGGTTCTTTTAATTGGTCACATTACCAAAGATGGAAATTTGGCCGGACCAAAAATTTTGGAGCATATGGTCGATACCGTTCTTCAGTTCGAAGGCGATCAGAATCACATGTACCGAATTTTGCGAGCTACTAAAAATCGATTTGGCTCTACATCCGAAATGGGAATTTACGAGATGCAGCACACAGGTTTGAGAGAGGTTTCCAACCCTTCGGAATTGTTGCTTTCGCAGGAAGATGAAAGCCTGAGCGGAACAGCCATTTCTGCTTCAATAGAAGGCATGCGTCCATTCCTGATTGAAATTCAAGCACTGGTAAGTTCTGCTGCATATGGTACACCTCAACGATCATCCACTGGTTTCGATTTGCGCCGTTTGAATATGCTTTTGGCAGTATTGGAAAAACGTGCTGGTTTCCGACTATCTACCAAAGATGTTTTCCTAAACATTGCCGGGGGAATTAAGGTTAACGATCCTGCTATCGATTTGGCGGTGATTATTGCCATACTTTCTTCAAGCACCGATATTTCCATTCCTAAAGAGGTCTGCTTTGCAGGCGAAATTGGTTTATCAGGCGAAATTCGTCCTGTTAACCGAATCGATCAACGCATTAGCGAAGCTGAGAAATTAGGATTCAAACAAATCTTTATTCCAAAACACAACTTAAAAGGCTTGGATATCTCCAAGTTTAAAATCAAAGTGCATTTGGTAAGCAAAGTTGGCCAGGTATTCCAAACCTTATTCAGATAGCAAGTAATTGCAGAAGACACAGTAAAAAATCTACATTCTAAACTGTGAACTTAAGGGTTTTCAAACTTTGGCTTGATTTTTTAATACGTATTAAAATATACTTTAACAGCTATTAAATTTATTTTTAATAGCTATTATAATTTCATAACTTGGGGTATCAAGCTTCTATTTGTAGGCATAAGTTCTTTAAAACAACACAATAAATTACCCCAAACCAAATGTTATGAGTGTAGAATATAAAGTAGTAAAACATGCAAGTCCGGGTGTTAAAGGTGGCGGAAAATACAAGTATTACCCTCGAATTACCAATCGAAAAACCGTAAAAATGAAGGAGCTGTGTGAGCACATTGCCTTAATGTCAACTTTTAGCGAAGGGGATGTTATGGGCGTACTACATACTTTCATAACAGAAATTCCTGATTTATTAAAAGAAAATTGCAGTATCGATTTGGAAGGTTTGGGCATTTTCTCTCTTCATGCATCGGGGGAAGGATGCGATACGGTAGAGGAAGTTACTGCACGAAAAATTACAAGTACCAAAATTGCCTTTCGACCAAGTAAAAGATTAAAAACTGAAGTATCAGGTACGCAGTTTATAAAGGCAAGGAATTTTAAATGATGATTATATCGACTTTTTGACCATTTGACTGTTTGACTTTCCTAGACTTTTAAGAAAAAAAGAGGATGCCTTGGCGAGACATCCTCAATAGTAAAACAGTTACTATGAATTTTTTCGAATCGGCTTGGCGTACCGAATCTGCTAGCATCGGAATAGAAAGAATAAACTGAATCTTTCCGCTTTTCATGCCCGAAAGCTAAAATCCATAACCCAGGCAGGTCTTCTGGCTTGTTCCGGTCTTCAACTCCTTCCCATCCCGAAGTATCGGAACAGTGGAACATTTGTTAAAAACACAGATTCACATTTGAATCGGAACTTACAGCTGCGGGGACAGCTCCTGATTTAAACAGGATTCCCTATTATTCTCCTGTCGGAGAACCTGAATCGCAGTACAATTTTAAAAAAAATTACTTGATCTTACAACAGATTTTAAATCTGATTTTTATACCGATTTGTTTCTAAAATGTCGTTCAGTTTCTCTACCCTCACTTTACTCCTTTAGAAATCTATCGGCATAATACATATAAGCTTCTATTTAAAATTGTATTAAAAGAAGTCTTCATCATCAAAATCCTCAGTGGTGCTGTTCGAATTATCATTGCTAACAGCTTCACAATCCAAGTTAATATTAACCCCTCGAGGTTTTTCAAAATCTCCTTTTTTCATGCCTAAGCTTTCATCGGCATATACTTTTTGCATGTACAATCCCCAGATTGGCAAGGCCATATTGGCTCCCTGCCCATAAGTAATCGTTTCAAAACGAATGGCTCTGTCTTCGGCACCAACCCAAACTCCTGAAACCAACTCAGGGGTAATTCCCATAAACCAACCATCGGAATGATTCTGTGTGGTCCCCGTTTTTCCTCCAATAGGATTATACAGATGATATTTAAATCTTAATCTTCTACCAGTTCCTTCTCTAACCACACCTTGTAACAGGTTGGCCATTAGGTATGCGGTTCTTTCATTCATTACTTCGGCTTTTCGTGGAACCGATTGAGCAATTAAATTGCCCTTGCTATCCTCAATCTTGGTAATGAAACGCGGTTTGATATACACTCCTTTATTTGCAAAAGTACCATAAGCACCAACCATTTCGTAAACCGAAATATCAGAAGTTCCCAAGTATATAGAAGGTACAGCATCAATATGACTAACTACTCCCATTTTACGAGCCATTGCAACCACGGCTTCTGGATTGGTTTGTTTCAACACCCATCCCGAAATGTTATTTACCGAATTGGCCAATCCCCATTTAAGGGTTACCATTTCACCACTATGGGCACTCGTTGAGTTTCGTGAAGTCCATGGAGTACCATCAGGCAAAATAAAAGTTTGCGGAATATTTGGCACTTTATCGCAAGGCGTTAAACCTTCCTGCATTGCCAATGTATACAAAAATGGTTTAATGGTAGAACCCACTTGGCGTTTACCAAGCGTAACCATATCGTACATGAAGTGCTTGTAATTTGGACCACCTACATAAGCTCTTACCTCTCCAGTTTGTGGCACCATCGACATGAAACCAGCTCGTAAAAATCCTTTGTAATACAACATGGAATCCATTGGCGAAATAATGGTATCTCGCTCACCTTTCCATGTAAATATTTTCATTTTAACAGGCTTTTTGAAATTTTCTTTGATCTGCTCAAAAGACAAGCCCTTCTTTTTCAGCACACGGTGTCTTTCACTTCTGCGAATCGAAAGATCCATCTGGTGTTCGAATTCTTCATCGCTCAAATCATCCGAGAAAGGTGGGTTTCTATGATTCTCTTTTTCCCTGTCGAATACCTTCTGTAAATCAAGTCCCAAGTGTTCCTCCACAGCTTGTTCTGCATACTTTTGCATTCTCGAATCCAGAGTGGTGTATATCTTTAAACCATCCTTATATATATTGTATGGTGTTCCATCCGCTTTCTGATTTTTATTACACCATCCGTAGAAAGGATTAATTTCCCACTCCAAAGAATCCTGTTCATACTTTTGCATATTCCATGAAGGATAACTTTTTCTTTCCGGCTTATTGGCAGTAAGAGACATTCTTAAATACTCTCTGAAATATGGAGCCATACCTCTTTTGTGATCCACTTTTTGGTAATCGATTCCCAAAGGCAATTGTTTTAATGAATCAGCAATCTGATTTTCCAAATAACCATACTTCACCATTTGAGAAAGAACCGTATTTCGTCGTCCTTTGGTAAGTTCGGGTCTTCTAAGTGGATTGTAGTATGACGAGTTCTTTGCCATACCAACCAACATAGCAGCTTGTTCCAACTTTAATGAATCAGGAGTTGTGTTAAAATATACATTCGCCGCCGATTTAATACCAACCGCAAGATTCAAGAAATCATACTTGTTAAAATACATTGTCATGATTTCTTCTTTGGTATAGCTTCTTTCCAACTTAACTGCAATTACCCATTCCCTAAACTTTCGGAATACGATATCTAATTTATTCTTGAACTCCTCTCGTGGGAACAACATTTTTGCCAACTGCTGAGAAATGGTACTACCTCCACCAGCACTACTATCACCAGTTATCAATCCCTTAAAAACACGTCCCAATCCTCGAAGGTCAATTCCAGAGTGACTTTCGAATCGAACATCTTCTGTTGCAATCAGTGCATCAATCAAATATGGCGACAGCTCATCATGATCAATAAAAGAACGGTTTTGAAAATAAAATTTCCCTAATAATTCTCCGTCTACAGTATAAACTTCGGTAGCCAAACTACTTTTAGGATTTTCCAAGTCTTCAAATGTTGGCATAAATCCGAAAGTACCTTTGGATACTCCTGCAAAAAATAATACCACACAAATAAGTCCTACAATAAAGATCGACCAAAATATAAGCAATGGTTTTTTGTAAATCTTAATTTTAGATTTACTGCACACCTCTTCATTACCAGGATTAAACTCTTCATTAGGATCTATTTCCATATTTGAATTGATTTCAGACATACTTCTGCATTTTTTATGAGCTGTAAAAATAGCAAATTAAATTCTAACATATAAGACGTATTTTTCGGCATTTTATTGGATTTTTGACCTACATTATAATAAGGTAGTATCAAAATAATTACAACAAAATTTTGAACTTAGGTCTCTTATTGTTTTACTTTGCAAAAAATTTTAACCTAAACTTCCCAAAGAACAGATTCGAGATGGTAGAGAATTTAGTAATAGTTGAGTCCCCTGCAAAAGCAAAAACAATCGAGAAATTTTTAGGCAAAGATTTCTTGGTTAAATCTAGCTTTGGGCATATTCGGGATTTGGAAAAAAAGGATTTTGGGATTGATATTAAAAACAATTTCACACCTAAATATATTGTATCTACTGACAAGAAAAAGGTAGTTACCGAATTAAAAAAACTTGCAAAGGAAGCCAAAACGGTTTGGATCGCATCCGATGAAGACCGCGAAGGAGAAGCTATTGCATGGCACTTGTTTGAAGTGTTAAAATTGAAAAAAGAGAACACCAAACGAATTGTTTTTCATGAAATTACCAAGCCTGCAATCCTAAAGGCAATCGAAAATCCTCGCGATATTGATGATAATCTTGTTAACGCACAGCAAGCAAGAAGAATATTAGATCGTTTGGTAGGTTTTGAGATTTCCCCGGTTTTGTGGAAAAAAGTAAAACCTCAACTTTCGGCAGGTCGTGTACAGTCCGTAGCTGTTCGACTTTTGGTTGAAAGAGAAAGAGAAATTATTGCATTTAAACCAGAAGCTTATTACAAAGTAGTTGCCAACTTCTTTATAACTGAAGAAAAAGGAAATCAGAAAACTTTAAAAGCTGAATATCCAAAACGTTTCTCTACAAAAGAAGAAGTTCTTCAATTTTTAGAAAGTTGTAAAAATGCAGAATATAAGGTTAGCGATATTGAGAAGAAACCTTCAATTCGTAAACCTGCAGCTCCTTTTACTACTTCAACTTTACAACAGGAGGCAAGTAGAAAATTAGGATTTTCGGTAGCACAAACCATGGCCGTTGCCCAGCGTTTGTACGAAGCCGGAAATATCACATATATGAGAACTGACTCGGTAAACCTTGCTGATACTGCATTGGCTGCAGCTAAAGAAGAAATTACCAAGCGTCATGGCGAAGAGTATGTGAAAATCAGAAAATATCAAACCAAAAATAAAGGTGCGCAAGAGGCTCACGAGGCCATCCGTCCTACCTATTTAAATAAAGAGGTAATTAATGGCGAATCAAATGAGATTCGTTTGTATAACCTAATTTGGAAAAGAACCATTGCTTCTCAGATGAGCGATGCAAAATTGGAGAAAACCAATATAAAAATTGCTGCATCAACCAATGGCGAAGAATTTATCGCAACTGGAGAAATGATCAAATTCGATGGTTTTCTAAAAGTATACATGGAATCTACCGATGATGAGAATGGAAAACAGGAGGAAACTTTATTACCAATGGTCAAAGTTAACGATCCTGTTACAGAAGATTTCTTGAATGCAACTCAAAACTTCACCTATCGTCCACCACGATTTACCGAAGCTAGTTTGGTGAAAAAACTGGAAGAACTTGGTATTGGCCGTCCGTCTACTTATGCTCCAACCATTACTACCGTTCAAAATCGCGGATATGTAGTGAAAGAATCGAGAGATGGTGTTGAGAGAAAGTATGAGGTAATCAACCTGAAGGAAAACAACATTTCTGAGGAAGTAAAAACTCAGATCACTGGTGCTGAGAAAAGAAAACTTTTCCCAACTGATATAGGAATGGTGGTTACCGATTTCTTGAATGAGCACTTCCCGAATGTAATGAATTACAACTTTACTGCTGATGTAGAGAAAGAATTTGATGATATTGCCTTGGGTAAGTTGATTTGGCATGAAATGATTGGAAAGTTTTACAATCCTTTCCATGATAATGTAGAAAAGACACTTGAACATTCAGAAAGATCAACAGGTGAAAGAATTTTAGGTGAAGATCCTAAAACAGGCAAGGTGATTTTGGTTCGAATCGGAAGATATGGTCCTATGGCTCAATTGGGAGAAACGCCAGAAGATAAAGAAGCTGAAGCTCCTAAATTTGCAAGCTTACGACCAGGACAACATTTGGAAACCATTACGCTTGAAGAAGCCATTGATTTATTTAAACTTCCTAGAGATCTTGGTTTGTACGAAGATAAAAAGGTAGTTGTGGCTATTGGGCGATTTGGTCCATACGTGCGTCACGATGGTAAATTCGCATCTCTTAAAAAGGATATAGATGATCCTATGGAAATCGATCTTCCGAGAGCTATTGAATTAATTGAAGAAAAGAGAAAGAAGGATAGAGAAAAATTCATCAAAGCTTTCGATGAAGATCCTGATTTACAAATATTAAACGGTCGCTGGGGACCTTACATTTCATACAAAAAAGAGAATTTTCGATTAGCAAAGGATATCGAAGATCCTAAATCTTTGAGCTTTGAAGATTGTATGAAAATTATAAAAGAAGGTCCTAAAAAGAAAACCACAAAAAAGGCAGCAAGTAAAAAGACAACTGCCAAAAAAACTGTGACCAAAAAGAAAACTACAACGACAAAGAAAAAAACTACAACTGCCAAAAAGGCAAAAAAGTAAATTTCTGAAAAAAAGTTCAGGGCTGTTCCAATCAACGAACAGCCCTTTTTTATTGCTATTCTAGAAACTCTTCCTTTATATCACGCTCACTATATTGTTAAGCTTGAATTAAAAAAATAAAAATACATTAACAAAATAATAAAATCATCGTAAATAAAGATTACGTAATTCATATACGTTAATAAGACTTATAATGAGTTATACAATTTATTTGTTTAATTTAATATTTTGACAGCTAAATATTTTTCAAAAATAGACATCTTAAAATTGTTGATAAAAGCACTTGAACCTCTGATAAAACTTGTAAGGACGATTTATTTTTATTTACTTTACTCCTCACAGTTTTTGAAAATTACTGAACTATATAAAGTTGCATGAAAAGAACATTTTTCGTCATAATATTTATTTGTTGTACTCTGATTTTAAGGGCACAACAGGATCCTCAGTTCAGTCAAAATATGTTTAATATCCTTTCCGTAAACCCTGCATATGCAGGTGCCGAGAAGGATATTGTTGTATCAGCAATCAATCGTCAACAATGGGTTGGCTTCGAAAATGCTCCCGTTACAACGGTGGTAAACCTTAGTGCTCCTGTTCGTTTTGGTGGCAGAACTCATGGTTTAGGATTAAGCATTGTTAGAGACGAATTGGGTTTTGAAAAAAATACTGGTTTTAGACTAAGTTACTCCTATGAGAAAAAACTTAGCACAGGTTCTTTGTACTTTGGAGCAAGTCTTGGATTACAAAACAATGCATTAAAAGGTGAATGGTTTGTTCCTGAAGGAGATGATTATGTTTCAGCTCAAGATGATTTAGGAAATGGAACTATTGATGAAGGTAAAATGGTTTTCGATCCGGGATTGGGATTTTTTTACCAAACGCATAACTTTTATGCCGGAGTTTCCGTATTGCATGTCACGGAGCCTTCTGTTGCTTATAGTGAATCGGTAGAAACCTATTTGGCAAGACATTATTATGCGACTGCCGGATATACCTTCAATCTTGATGAAAGTTGGGAAATTATGCCATCTGTATTTTATAAAACAGATGCTGTTGTTTCTCAAATTGATATAAACAGTTTGCTACGATACAATAAAAAGATTTGGGGAGGCGTTTCATATAGAGTTGATGATGCAATTGTTGGAATGGTAGGTGTATTATTCAATAATGGAATTCAAGTTGGATATGCATATGATATTTCAACATCGAAAATTGCAAAAGCATCTCATGAGTTTCTGTTAACGTACAGATTCAACACGAAATTGGAAAGCCGAAATCAAAAATATAAGAGTATTCGATTTTTATAACAAAATATTAAAAATCTGTGCTTTAGCACAATTTACAAAACCACTATGAATAAACTACTTACAACACTAGGTGTAATTGTTTTATTGTTCTTATCATCGTGTGGAAGCCGCACAGGAAATGGAGAACTTGTTGGTGTCGGTCAGAGAGGAAAATGGTTTGAGCCGAAACCTTACGGTATGGTACAAATTCCGAGAGGAAGTTTTACTATGGGGCCAAACGACCAGGACGTAGCTTGGGCACTGAACGCAACAACAAAAACTGTTTCTGTTGAATCATTTTGGATGGACGAAACAGAAATTACCAACAATGAATACCGTCAGTTCGTATACTGGGTGCGCGACTCTATTGCACGACAGTTATTAGGGCAACAGTTTGAAGAATTCCTAATTGCGGAAGACAACAATGGTAACCCTATCGATCCTCCTTTCATTAACTGGGAAGAAAGATTGGATTGGAATGATGAAGAATATGTTGAAATTCTTGAGGAAATGTATCTTCCCGAGCATGAAAGATTTTTCCGCAACAAAGAAATAGATACCAGAAAACTGAAATATCAGTACGAATGGGTTGACCTTCAACAAGCGGCTAAAAAATCGAACCGTTACAATTACGAAACGGGCGAGTACGAAGGTATGGTAGATGACTACAAAGGTGGTAGAAAACAAATTGAAGACAGATCTTCTTTTATCATGAAAGAAGCATTAAATATTTACCCAGATACGCTGTGCTGGATTCAAGATTTTACTTATTCATATAATGATCCTTGGACAAAGCAATATTTCTGGCATCCAGGATATGATGATTATCCAGTAGTTGGGGTATCATGGAAACAAGCAACAGCTTTCTCTATTTGGAGAACTCGTTTCCACAACTCAGCACTTAAAGCTGAAGGAGATTATCCAGTTCAGGACTACCGCTTACCAACCGAATCGGAATGGGAGTATGCAGCCCGTGGTGGAATTGCACAAAACATGTACCCTTGGGGTGGTAATTACACCAGAAACGATCAAGGTTGTTTCTTGGCTAACTTCAAACCTTTGCGAGGTAATTATGTAGACGATGGTGGTTTGGTTACTCTTCCTGTTGGAAGCTACGAACCTAACGAGTATGGTCTTTACGATATGGCAGGTAATGTTGCAGAATGGACTTCCGGAGCTTACGATGAATCAGCCTATTCTTTTACACACGATATGAACCCGAATTATGAATACAATGCACTTCCTGATGATCCTCCAGCATTGAAAAGAAAGGTGATTAGAGGTGGATCCTGGAAAGACATTGGATACTTTATGCAATGCGCAACCAGAACATACGAATATCAGGATACTGCAAAATCGTATATCGGTTTCCGCTGTGTGAGAACTCATTTAGGTAGATAATCTACTCATTAACTATTTATTTTTAGACCTATTCAATAAATCCGACATGAATATTACAGAACTGGTACAATCTCCGAGATGGAAAAAATTTATGGGCTACGTGTATGGTTGGGGGGCTTCCGTCGTACTAATTGGTGCCTTATTTAAAATTATGCATTACCCTTATGCAGGCCTACTTCTATCAGTAGGTATGTCTGTTGAGGCAATTATTTTCTTCTTTTCAGCATTTGAACCACCACACGAACAACCAGATTGGAGTTTGGTATATCCTGAACTAATTGGCTTAGAGCCACGTGAACAAATGGTAAAAGGTGGCGGCGTTCAAGTTGAAGGCTTAGAGCAGTTGCAACAACTACTTGAAAAAATTAGTGTTGAACCTGATAAATTGTCACACCTAAGCCAAGGCCTAGCTAAGCTTACAAATGCTGCTGATAGTTTGTCAAATCTTTCAGATGCCGCTACAGCTACTGATGGATACATTCAAACCGTGCAAAAAGCTTCAGAATCTGTTGGGGAATTTTCGGGAAAATATGCTGATACTACACAGCAGCTTTCTGATTCTGCAAATCAACTAAGTGCTTCATACCAAAATGCAGCTTCTTCTGTTGAAAATTCAGGAAAAGAATTTGCTGATAAAGTAAACGAGTCAGGTAATAACCTATTGAATTCATATCAGAAAATCGATCAATCCTTACAGAATGACTTTGGTAAAATTTCTGAAAACAGTGGCAATTTCAATACCTCAATGGAGGCAATGAACAAAAATCTTTCATCGTTGAATGCGATTTACGAATTGCAATTAAAGCAAGGTAATCAGCAGATGGAAAATGCCAAAAATGTACATCAGGATTTAGATAAGGTACTTCAAACTCTTACTGCAACATTAGAGAATGCACAAACTTATCGCAAAGAAACTGAACAATTGAATCAAAATCTATCTGCATTAAATACCATCTACGGTAACATGTTAAGTGCAATGGATCATTCTAAGAAGAACTAGTATTAACAATCAAGCTAAGCTGAAATGGGAGCAAGTAATTGTAAAGAAACGCCACGGCAACGGATGATTGGGATGATGTATTTATTTCTGACAGCAATGTTGGCGATAAATGTATCAAACGAAGTACTGGACGCTTTTACAACAATTGATAATGGTTTATCAAAAACCATATCGACTTTTGAAGAAAAAACTCAAGCTACTTACCTTGATTTTGATATGGCTTTACAGGCCAACCGAAATAAGGTAGAGGAATCATGGGATAAGGCTCAAGTTATTAAAGCCAAATCTGATAGCTTATTCAACTTTATTCAGGAATTAAAAGAAAAAATCGTTGAGAAAGCTGATGGACCAGAATATGATATGAAGAATATCAAAAGTCGTGATAATATTGATGTACCTGGTGAAGTCATGTTAGTTGGAGGTAAAGGAAAACAACTGAAGGCTGAAATTGTATCATACAGAACACACGTCTTAAATCTTGTTGAAGATTCAACACTGTATCATGCGATACAAGAAACATTAGATACTTCAAAACCTGAGAAAAGTAAAAAAGGAGATCCCAATTACTCCTGGGAATCCAAACTATTTAATCATACTCCTTTGGTAGGAGCAGTTACGCTTCTATCAAAAATGCAATCGGATATCAGAAATACAGAATCAGACATTGTAAACTATCTGTATAATCAAATTGAAGCGGAATCATTTAAATTTAATGATTTAAAAGCTGAAGTTATTGCAAAGTCAAGTTATGTATTGAAAGGTGATACTTACGAAGCGGAAATTTTCTTAGCGGCAGTAGACACTACGCAAAACCCTACAATATTTATTAATGGTGCTGGAAAACTTAGTGACAAGAACTTTAATAAAGAAAAAAGAGGTGTCTATAAGGTAAAAGCAAATGAAATTGGTGCAAAAACTTGGGGAGGAGAATTAGTATTTAGAACACCTTCTGGGCGAGAGATAAGAAAGCAGTTTAAAGCAGAATATACAGTAGCAGAACCAAACGTAGTGGTTTCTCCTACCAAAATGAATGTATTCTATGTTGGAGTTGATAATCCTGTTAGTGTTTCGGCACCTGGTTTTACATCAGACAGAATTAGAGCATCAATTTCAAATAAAAATGGCCGCTTAATCAAAAAAAGTGATGACACGTATATTGCAAAGCCACAAGTTGTGGGAAGAGATGCAAAAGTTTTAGTCGAAGCCAATTTTGATGGAGAATGGAGACCGCTAAGAACGGTTGATTTCAGAGTGAAACCTATTCCTGATCCTGTTGCCAAGATTGCAGACAAGAGTGGTGGTAAAATCAAGAAGAATTTATTATTGGCTCAACAAGGAGTTGATGCTGTAATGGACAATTTTGATTTTGATTTGACATTTAAAATCACTGGTTTTACTGTATCAACCATCCAAAAAGGATTTACTGTTGATGAAGTCTCAAGAACGGATACCTTCACTCCTGAACAAATTAAAATGTTCAGAAATCTGAGAAGAAATAACAAAGTTTATATCGAAGACATTAGGGCGGTAGGTCCCGATGGTGTTACCAGAAATCTACCTGCTATTGTATTTAGAATAGAGTAATAAAATTTACATACGATGAAAAAAAGCTTATTACTATTAATTGGTCTGGCACTATTTTGTTCTGCGAATGTAATGTCGCAAACAAAAGCAACCAGTGTGTACAGTAAAAATCACATTAAGAATCGTAAACCAATTCCTTTCTCAAACATTCGTGAATCGGATGTAATGTGGTCGAAATTGGTTTGGAGAATTGTTGATTTAAGGGAGAAAATGAACCTTCCTATGTATTATCCAACTACTCCACAAGACGATCGTTATAGCTTAATTGATTTATTGATGTACGGCATCGAGAATGAAGGTTTAACTGCCTATTCAACAACCAATGATGAATTTAAAGAGCCAATGACATTGGACGAAATTCATGCAAAATTCGATGCTCAAGCTGATACCATTATGCAACGCAACAGGCTAACCGGTGAATTGGAACCAGTAATTATTCCTGGAGAAATGCACACCGATGATGTAAAGCGCTATATGGTAAAAGAGCAATGGTTCTTTGATAAGCAAACTTCAACCATGCAAGTTCGAATTATTGGTATTTGCCCAATTCGTGAGTATGTAAAAGATGGAGATACAGCAATGGATGGCGTTCAAAAGAAACAGCTATTTTGGATTTACTTTCCAGAAGCAAGGCCATTGCTAGCAACACACGAGGTATTTAATCCTTTTAACGATGCAGCTCGTTATTCTTTTGATGATTTATTCATGAAAAGAAGGTTTTCAAGCTACATCACTCAAATCTCTAACGTACACAACAACCGAGGAATTAGCGAATATACAGTTGGTATTAATTCGATGCTAGAAGCTGAAAGAATTAAGAACAATATTTTCGAATATGAGCATGACCTTTGGGAATGGTAGAATTTAATAAGCATTCAAAATAATAAAGGACCTCAAATTGAGGTCCTTTTCTTTTGCTGATATATTGAGTTTAAATGTACTCTTCTCCTTTTGTTATTTTTACATCGTTCACGAACTTTCGAATCTCCTGTTCATCACGCTTACGGCAAATTAGAAGTGTCTTGTCGGTATCTACAACAATGTAATCCTTTAAACCTTGTACAACAACCAACTTTTCATTTGGTGCATTTACCAAACAATCTTTCGATTCGTACAACATTACATTTTCTCCTTGAATGGCATTTTGATTATCATCTTTTGTAGAATGTTCATACATTGCCCCCCAGGTTCCCAAGTCAGACCAACCAAATTCGGTACAGTATACATATACATTATCTGATTTTTCAAGAATACCATAATCAATCGAGATATTCTGACATTCAGGATAAATATTATCAATTGCATCTTGTTCTCGTGCAGTATCAATATCCTCAAGAATTGAATCAAATAATGCATTTACATCAGGCAAGAACTTATTGAATGCATTCTGAATGGCTTGCAACGACCACAAAAATATTCCCGAATTCCAGAAAAATTCTCCAGACTCATAAAATATCTTTGCCAAATCTAAATGTGGCTTTTCGGTAAATGTCTTTACCGGATAAATATCTGAAGATTTCTCTACTGATTTTTTTCCAACCTGAATGTAACCGTATCCAGTTTCAGGTCTGTTTGGCTGCATTCCTAATGTTAGAAGTTTATCCTCATTACTTACAAAATTGATTCCTTCTTTTAAAACCTCCAAAAACTTAACTTCGTTTAAAATTAAATGATCAGCTGGAGTAACAACTACGGAAGCATTGGGATTCCTTTTTAAAATTTTATAATTCGCATAAGCAATACAAGGTGCTGTATTTCTTCTTAGAGGCTCTAATAAAACTTGACCCTCTTTCATTTCAGGAATTTGCTCCAATACCAAATCCTTATAAATGGCATTGGTAACCACAAAAAAGTTTTCTACCGGACAAATCGAAGCAAACCTTTCAAAGGTGTGACGAATTAAAGTTTTACCTGTTCCAAGAATGTCAAGAAATTGTTTTGGTCGCAAATTTTTACTCAATGGCCAGAACCTAGAGCCAACTCCACCTGCCATTATTACGCAGTAGCTATTTGGATTCATATTTAATTATTAATAATATGCATATAAATATTAGATATCCTAAAATACAGAAAACTCAATTCAAATCAAAAATAGTTTTGGTATTACTAAACAAGAACTGCTCAACTGATTCTATAAGTAAATTATTTGTACTTTTATCGTAAACAAGTTAAGTTATGAATCTGTTTGAACACGTTGGTAAATTCTCTAGATTCCTTCTTTTGGTCCTTTCAAAACCAGAAAAGGGAAAATTATTTTTCTCACAAATTGTGAAGGAAATTCATAAGCTTGGAATCAATTCAATTGGCATTGTAGTAATTATTTCCCTGTTCATGGGAGCCGTTATTACACTGCAAACAGCATACAATATGCTTAATCCACTTTTGCCAGACTATTTGGTAGGCTATACGACCAGAGAATCCATGCTCCTTGAGTTTTCATCAACTATTGTAGGTTTGATTCTTGCAGGTAAAGTTGGTTCAAATATCGCTTCTGAAATTGGATCGATGAGAGTTACAGAGCAAATTGACGCTTTGGAAATAATGGGTATTAACTCTGCTAACCACTTAATTCTTCCAAAAATAGTAGCTGCCATTTTTATTAATCCATTCCTATATGTTTTAAGTGTATTTGTAGGAATATTGGGTGGATTATCAGCAGGATACTTAACTGGTACGGTACCGGTATCAGAATTCATTTATGGTATTCAATATGGTTTTATCCCCTATTATATCACTTACTCATTAATAAAAACAGCTGTTTTTGCCTTTATTATTACAGCCGTACCATCATACTATGGTTATTACGTAAAAGGCGGAGCACTCGAAGTTGGTAAAGCCAGCACAAAAGCGGTTGTAAACAGCAGCATCTTAATATTATTGGCTAACGTGATACTTACACAAATACTCTTAAAATGATCAGACTGGAAAACGTAAATAAATCATTTGGCGATTTAAAAGTCTTAAACGATATCTCCATTACCTTCGAATCAGGTAAAACCAATTTAATCATCGGCCAAAGTGGATCAGGTAAAACCGTTTTGCTTAAATCGATAATTGGTTTGCATGATATAGATAATGGTGCAATTTATTACAACGACAGAAATTTTACTGAGCTAAATCACAAAGGAAAAAAAGAAATCCGAAAGGAAATGGGAATGGTTTTTCAAGGCGGAGCATTGTTCGATTCTTTAAATGTAGAAGAGAATGTGAGCTTTCCATTGGACATGTTTTCAACCATGTCTGAAAAAGAGAAGAACAAAAGGGTAGCCTTTTGTTTGGATAGAGTAAACATTCAAAATGCCAACCACCTTTTTCCTGCTGAAATTAGTGGTGGAATGCAAAAACGTGTTGCAATTGCAAGAGCAATCGCTTTAAATCCCAAGTATTTGTTCTGTGATGAACCAAATTCGGGTTTAGATCCAGTAACAGCAATTGTTATTGACAATTTGATTCAAGAAATCACCAAAGAGTTTAATATAACCACTATAATTAATACT
This sequence comes from Marinifilum sp. D714, assembly GCF_030851345.1. Classification (GTDB taxonomy): domain Bacteria; phylum Bacteroidota; class Bacteroidia; order Bacteroidales; family Marinifilaceae; genus Marinifilum. Next base: position 17,001 of record NZ_JALPNU010000014.1, on the reverse strand, counting down.
CACGACATGAATTCAGTTATGGAAATTGGTGAGAAAATACTGTTTATTAACAAGGGTTTTAAGGCGTGGGAAGGAAACAAAGATCAAATATTCAATACCGAAAATCAGGCCTTAAATGATTTTGTATTTGCTTCCGATTTGTTTAAAAATATTAAAAAATCAACCTGATTGCTTTTAAATCCAAAGATTACGTAAGCAATTGTTATCTTTGCCCAACAAACAAGTCAAGTTTTCGATGAATAAAGTATTGATAATTACCATAACCACCATTTCGGTTTTTCTATTTTCTTGCTCTAAGGAAAAAAAGAATCCTCCTAAACTAAATCAGGAAGAATTTACAAAAATGCTAATCGATATTCACATTGCAGATGGTACTATGTCTGCACAGAATATTTACCGAGCTGGTAAAAATTATCGACCAAGTTATTACTACAATTCCATCTACGAAAAGTATAACTTACAACCTGCTGAATTTGATTCATGCGTAGCATACTATGCTGAAAACACTGCAAACTTCACAAAAATTTACGATAAGGTAATTGACTCTCTAAACCGATTAGAGACCAAATATCGTATTGATATAAAAAATGCAAAGCTTGAACAGGATACCGTTAACCTGTGGAAAAGAAAAAAACACTGGATTGTTCCAAAGCAAGGTAAACCAACTTTTAGTTTTAGAATTCCTATCAAAGAAAGGGGTATTTATACAGTATCTGCCGATATCAGAATATTTCAAAAGGATCAAACGGAAAATCCTACAATGGAAGCCTATTTCTGGAAAAAGGATACCACTAATGGTCCGCAAAAAGTGCTTTTCGATCCAATTAAGATTGAAAAAGATTCCATTTTTAAAACTTACAGCATCCAGTTAGAATATCCTGATACTACTTATACACATTTGGTAGGTGATCTATTTAAATGGGATAATGATCTTAAAATATTTACTCAGGAATATGAGATTAAGAATATTAAAATTTATAATCCTGAAATGAAACCTGATACAACTGAGATTGAAAGAGAATTAAAACGACACATCGATCGAGGAGAATTTATTCCTGATTTAAGATGAGAAAAATCACTGCAAATTATATTTTTCCAGTCAACTCAGGCCCATTAAAAAAAGGCATAATTGTTCTTGATGATACCAATCGAATTGTTGACATTATTGACACCAAGAACAACTTTAAGGAAATTGAAAATCTTGAATTTTATGGTGGAACCATAGTTCCTGGATTTGTTGATGCCTTTACATTACTATCTTACAGCAATTTTACAGCCCAAGATTTTAATGAGTGTACTGCTGGAGATTTTCATGCCAACCTTAAATCAAAAGTAAATTCATTACCAACTGATTTACCTTCTGTACAAAAAGGCATTAACCATTTGGAAGCTTTTGGAACAAAAGCTGCAGCTGATCTATTTCCTCATCAAGATTCACTATCGAAGAAAGAGAAGTCAAAAGTTCATTTTGTTACTCCAGATGAGAATTTATTCTATCAACTTGCAGGAAATGAAAACACACGCACCAATTCCATTACTTTATTAAATCACTTAATAATGGACAAGTGTGAAATGGAAGTCAGCAAGAACAATCAATTTTGCATTGGAACCGGATCGCTTGGCACACATCAAAGGCTTTCAATCTTTGAAGAAATGAAGCTGATTCAGCAAAAATTCCCTAAACTATCTGTTTGGGAAATGATAAAATGGGCAAGTTTATATCCTGCACAAAATTTAAGAATCGATAATGATTTTGGATCTTTAGAAATCGGCAAAAGACCAGGATTAAATCTAATTTCAGGAATTGATTTTAGCAGCAATCAGCTAACCAATCAAGCTGAACTTAAAATATTGATTTAGGAAGAGAATCTAGCAGCTTTATCCAAAATTTCAACCAATTTTTCTTCAAGAGTATCAAAAGAGAAATATTTCTTCCCTAGCTGATAATTAAACTCTCCTATTTCCTGATTTAGCTTTTCATTATGAATTACTTCATTCATATCGGCTAATGCTTTATCGGTAATAACATTATCCTCAAGCATAACTGTTTTAAATCCCTTGCTTCCTATATCAGGCCAATAAACCGGTTTGTAATTGTTCACGAAAATTGGACATTTTCCCAATACCGATTCAATAAATGCATTTCCAAACCCTTCATAAGTACTGAAATAGGTACTTGCCTTAGCATGAGCATAGGCATCGGAAAGAGCATAAGATTTGCTTCCTTGTATTTGTCGTCTATTGTTCTTGATAATATGCGATGCAAACATCACTTGTCCTTCCAATTTCAACTCATGAATCTGTTCAATCAATTCATTGTAGTAAACATTTCCCTCATCATCAGAATGGCTGCCTGTAATTACCAGTTTCGCATTTGTATCATCGAGCATATGGATTAGCTTAATGGCTGTTTCAATCCCTTTACGACGAACAATTCTAGTAACCTGAGCAAGAATATAATCATTCTCCTTAAAACCTAGATTCCTCTTTAAATTGATATTGGTTTCATTAATCTCTCCAAAAGGCAAGTCAAAATTCATAACATTGGGTACAACAACAGATTCCCTGCCGAATCTTGTTCGTAATGTATCTTTTCCGTAAGTATTAATTACTGCATGAAAAACATTTGGCAGTCGCAATGGAAAATTATCGGCAACAATTTGATTAATTTCTTCATATGGAGAAAGGTATCTGTCTCCTCTTTCCCAAAAAAAATCATGATCGTGAGTAATGGTAGGTAATCCGAGCTCAACTATTGCTTTCTTAATTCCTAAGCCCATTTCCAGATGTGCTGGCAAAGCTGAAGCATTTTCAGAAACGAAAACATCAATTTTCTTTTCTCTTGCCCAATCAATAATCTTGTTTCCAATTAAATCGGCATAAAAATGTATGTGCTCCAAAAGTTCAGGCAAGTTATCATCAGGAAAATGAAATGCTTTTTTTTGTCCCCAAAATCCTTCAGGAGAGAAAAAAGACATTTCAGGTACCAATGTTTCAAACTGAGGATCAAATTTTCGTTCCTCGTATTGTCCAGACAATATGAACACTTCGTGTCCCATTTTTCGAAATACTTTAATCCATTTTTCTGTTTCCAACGCAACTCCATCTACACCTCCAATTCGTCCTATTAGTATTCCTATTCTCATGTCTATTTCTTTTTGTAACTTTTTATTTGATAGTATTTTTCAATTGTTTCTACAAGTTAAATGTTTTTCACGGAAGGTGCGATATATTATTTTTTTGCTTGCTTATTGACAGTAAAAGTATAACTTTAAGTTTATTACCATTAGAAAACTTAGAGTAAACACACATACTATGTTAAGAATTACGATCAGAGCAATCTGTTTTTTACTGATTTTCACAAATACATTGCTGTGCTTTTCGTGCAACAACAATACCAGTACAAAAAAAAATACACTGGAAAATAATCTCGTACCGCCACAAAAATTTGGTCCGGTAAAAAACCTCTTCTATAATGTTCCAAGTCCATTGCAGGTAACAGAATTGATGAAGGAAATGAACCTCCCCTATCAGCCAGATTTAATGAACTCTGTCAACAATGCCGACAACTATTTATCACAAGCTGATATGGCCATCAATGTTGGAATTTACGGTGCTGATTTATGTTACATTAGAATCTACAACCAGTTTCAGGATGCTGCCCGATATCTAGCAGTTATTAAGAAGTTTACCCGTGAACTAGGCATTCCCGAAGAGCAGGAGAAAATTACAGCCAAGCGGGTAGAGGAAAATATTGAAAATCAGGATTCCTTATTAAATATCATATCGGAAACATTTACCACATCAGATAGTTATTTAAAAGAAAATCAGCGTGGTGGAACTGCTGCACTCATTATTTTTGGAGGATGGATAGAAACCCTATATCTAGCCACAAATATTATCAATTTAGAAAAACCCCAAAAAGAGTTGGTAAGTTTAATTGCACAACAAAAGCATTCTGTTAAAAATTTAATTGGTCTGCTAAATCAATATCGAAATGATAAAAAAATCAATGAGATTTTACCTGATCTAAAAAAGCTAGATGCCAAGTTCAAAGAAATTGAACAAGTGAAAAAAACACCATCTAGCTTAAAATCGAAAAATGGAAAAACTATAATTCAAAATAAAGTTACACTAACCGCTTCGAACGAAACGATTAAAGGCATTCATGAAATTAACAATCGAATAAGAGCCAAACTTACCGAATTATAATTTCTGTTTAAACTCACTACTTATGAAGATATTAATAAAATTCGCCATATTTTCTATTTGCATTTTGGCTTTAACAGAATTCACTTTGGCCCAATGCAATGAATACACAAAAAAGGAATGTATTCCTCAATTGAATCCATACACTTTTAATGGGCAATTAAATAATGCAGTACTATCGCAAGGAGAAACTGCTGAACTGCAATTGACTTTTTATAAGAATCAAGAATATAGAATACTTGTAAAAGGAGAAGAGCAATTGGGAAAATTACAGTTCCAATTCTTCGATACGGAATACAATCTACTCTACGATAATGCAGATGAAGACCATACCAACATATGGGACTTTATGGTTGAAAGTACCGATGATTTTATCATACGTGTATTGGTTCCTGAAAACATGACCAAAGAGGAGGTTGAAAGTGGATGTGTTTCGATTCTAATTGGATTTAGAGCATTCGGTTCGAGAACCATATTTAAGTAATAATGGCACTTGACAAAAATTTAGAGCAAAAAATAAGCTTGCCAAAATTGGCAAGCTTATTTTTTATCTTGTAGGGCAAAATATTCTATTTCAGTAAAAACTTCGCGTTTCCGATATGATTTCCTTCTGCAAATACATCAACTTTGTATTCGCCGGCAATTAAACTTCCATCATTGTCCCAGAAAATTGAAACTTCCAGCTCGTCTCCTTCATAATCAATTTCACGCTTGGCAGAGTACACCAACTTGGTATTTTCAAAGTCGAATAACAGATTCTGAGGATTTCCAAGAACCACCTCATCAGGACGAGTTAAACGAACAAATATTTCTTTAGCCCCTGTTGAGGCAGTAATATTCTTACGCAAAGTAAAACTAGTTTTCAATTTTTCTGTTTTAGAAATCTTTTTAACCGTTCTACCCTTTCTATTGATTGGATAGCAATTTAGTTCGGCAACATCGAGAGCAGCAGCCTTACTAATTACTTCTTTCATATTCTCGGTTGATTCCTCAAGTTTTTGATTTCTCTCTTTTACCCAATCAATTTGCTTTTTCACTCTCTTGTTTTCAGCAGTTAATAATTGGTTTCGAGTATTCAAAGAATCGATTTGAACAATGTAATCCCTAAGAACTTCTTTTAGTGTACCTAACTCACGCTTGTATTTGTTAATTTCTGCATACGAATTGTTTCGAAATACTCTCATTCTTTCCAAAAGCTCTGAGATTTTCTCTTGTTCCATTTTTAACTGAACATTTAAAGTATCGTTGCTGGTTTGCAAAGAATCATAGTCAGCAGAAAGCAATTCAAGTTCGTTTTGCAAGCTTAATTTTTCTGCGGTAATTTCTCCAATATATCTCTTGTTTTCACGGTGTTCCGAGTAGTACATTACTGCAATAACAACCAATACTATTCCCAATCCTATTAATACACCTTTGTAAATCTTATCTTTCTTCTCGTTTTCCATATCTCCCGTGGTAATTCAATCTTTTTTTAATGTTTCGTGCAAATTTACTTATCTTTTTTAAAAAATCGTTCTATACAACATATTATCAGTTCATAATTTCTGATTTATAATGATAACACAATAAAGCTTTATTCAATTATTGTACCAAGTCAAAAATTGAAACACAAAAAAACGGAACTGTCATAAAATGAAACAGTCCCGTTAAAACTAACCCACAGTTTTTACTATAATCGTGTGTAGAAATTTTCTACTAAAAGTTGCCAATTTTCACACCCAGGTAAATGGTTCTTGGATTTAATGGTCCGTAAATGTATCCTGCATCTCGACTTGGTCCTCTGTCAAAATCATCCTGGAACGAATTGAAAATGTTCTTCACACCAAAATCGAACTGTAGTTTTACTTCTCTACCCAAATCAAAATGGTAGGCAAAATTGATTCCCATATCCATAAAATCATCAGACTTTACGATGCTTTCTGTTGAAATTTCTTTTTCGTTTGGATCTAATCCGCCTGCAAGGTGAAGAACATCCATAGCTCCTGTATACGAACCGCTAAATGTTGCTGTAAACTCGTGTATTGGTTTCCAGTTCATTGCAAAATACCCGTAACGCTCTGGAGTTCTTAAAATATTTTTACTCGAACTATTTGATGCATCATCATCGTCACCATGGTCGATTACCTCATCGTACTTGCTTGATTGAAGTGTCATTCCCATTTGGAAGTCTAACTTGTACGATGGAGCCAATTTCAATTCAATATTCGCTCCTTTTACCACAGCTCCTTCAGCATTTTTTCTTAAGGATACAACATTTCCATCTGCATCAGGATCGCTAAACTCATTCACAAAAGGATCTTTTAAATCTGTATAGAATCCTTCTACCAAGAAATAGGTTTGAGTTTTGCCAAAAGTTTTGGTAAAGTCTAAAGAAGCTGTAAAACTGTTCGATGTTTCCTCTTTCAGGTTAGGATCATTCTCGTGAATGATTCGTCGTGCACCAGAGGCTTCGATATGTAAATCTTCGTTAAAAATTTGAGGAGCTCTAAATCCTCTTGCATAGCTAAAACGAAGTTGAGTTGGCTCTGATAATTTGAACAATACATTGGCACGTGGGCTAATTACAACATTCGAATCATCACTTCCATTCTCGTCATTGGTAATGCTGTACGAATCCATTCTAACTCCCAAAAGGAAATTCATAAATCCTAAATCCCATTTACTTTGAGCAAATGCACCAATGGTATTCGATTTTTGATCAGCAATATTGGTAGTTGGAACAAATTTCGAAGTTTCAATATCGTAATAGCCCAACTTATCATCTTTCAATTGGTTGTATACATTCTCAACACCAAAAGTTAAATCAGCTGGAGAAAGCAATAGATTAGCCACTTTTGTGTGAAGCTGGGCTCCTAAAGAAACCGCCAAATCATCAGTTTTACCATATGAGCTAAAGTCCGGAATTGGTACATCCAATGGATTTCCATTATCATCTTCCAAGGTAGCAGCACCATAATAACTATCTCTGTCGATATGCTGGGCAGATGCATAAACAGATAGTTTGGTATGGCGATCTTGATTAAAGAACTGATCCCAAACAACTCCCCCTGAATTAATTCTGTGTTTCACCTGCTCTGCAACCAAAGCCTGATGTGCAGGAATGTTCAGCTGATCTCCTCCTCTACGAAATTCATCAACAATATGGTATTCAAGCGTAAGTTTGCTTAATTCACTAAATCTGTGATAAGCTCTTAAACCTGCACTTAAATTTTCGATCTTCACCAAATCAGAATATCCATCTTCATTGGCATCCCAATCGTCACGTTGGCGGTTCATACCGAAAATAAAGATTCCACTCTTGTTATCCTCTGAAACAACCGAAGCATTAAAGTCAGCAGTAAAATCATTTGCTACACTTCCCGCTCCATCGGCACCAACTCCTACAGCACCATATTTAAAACCCGCTTTAAACGAGTTACTAACAGGATCTTTTGTGATGATATTAATGGTACCTGCAATGGCATTTCCACCAAAAAGAGCAGATCCTCCACCACGCACAACTTCCACACGCTGTATCATATTTGAAGGAATGTGTTCTAATCCGTATACTGCAGCCAAACCACTAAAAATTGGACGACTATTAATCAAGATTTGAGTGTAAGGTCCTTCCAAACCATTCATTCTAACCTGGGAGAATCCACAATTATTACAGTCATTTTCAACACGCAAACCTGGTGAAAATACCAAACCATCAGCCAGGTTAGCTGCTGATGTTTGCTCCAATAATTTTGTTGAAATAGAATTTACCACAACCGGCGCATCCTTACGTTGTATATTATTTCTATCGGCAGTTACAACAACCTGCTCTAAACCAATAAAGTCTTCTGCTATAGAAAATTCAAGAGATATTCCCTTGCCTTCTTTCAAGTTGCACTCTTTTGTTTTGATTTGATATCCTACACAACTTGCTACCACATGGTAATGACCCATAGGAACATCTTCAATTACAAATTCTCCTTCGAAATTGGTTACGGCACCAACGGAAGAACCTTCAAGTGCAACCGTAGCGTAAGGAATAGGTTCTTTGCTGTTAACATCAATAACTTTTCCTTTAATGCTAGCGGTAAGTTTTTCTGCATTTGCAGAAAACGAGAAACCAATCAGCATGCACATGCCGACAAGTAGATGAGTTAAAATTCTCATTTCTTAGTATTTATAGTTTATGTAAATGTTTGTCAGAATTGACGTGTGCAAAATGTTCTACAGAGCCATAAAAGCACCGCATCATCAATCTTACACCAATAAATAATAGGGTTCTGTACTCAAGCCTTTGAATACAGCAATGAATTACTATGCCAATACAGGAGGAGCCCGATTGGGTAAAAGGGTAGCAAGTAAATTTTTCTTTACATGGTAATGATAGACTTTCGATACATCAACCAATTTACCAAGTTGCAGAGCTACAATAATAACCGCAGCCAGTATAAATAGGAAACTTGTTAGTTGATTAATCGAAAAACAATCCTGAGCGGAATGTGAATGACCATTCGCTCCCTGGGTATTTCCTGAATTGTGAAAAGGGTGAGCGTGAACAATTAATTGTCCCTGATCATTTTTATGAACGTGCCAGTTGAATACAGCATTTCCTGCCAGCATCAACATGGCTGGTAAAAGGATGCAGACAATTGCCTTCTTGTATTTCTCAAACAAATTCACGTTCTATTCTAGTGCATTATATTAATAACGCAACAAAAATAGACCACCTATGTTCAGCAAACAATACCTAATAGTTGGTATATTTTATAAACAGTATGTTTTACAACACTTTTGAGTGATTATACGAAAAGACACTTATTCATAACCTCTTCATCGATAGATAAATTCGATGGATTTGTCTTATCTATAGAATTTATTCGAGCATAATAATCATCCATTCTACAAATCATTTCATGCTTGTACAAGTACCATAACTGTACATTTTGCCACAGCTTTTCACCAGGACCATATTTTGCTCGCCACTCATAAGCCAGTTCGGTTAATTGTTCCGATTCTGAACCAAATCGGTAAAAAACATTTTTAAAAGAAATGGGATCAATGCCTGTTTGTTTCGCCTCATCGTATTTAAAGTCGGCAAATTCTATCAACTCCTGTATCTCTTTTCGGCCTTCGAAGTGTGAATCGACAATGGAAAACTTGTGCAATCGCTCTACAAATTCTGATCCTGAAACATTCAGATACTGCTTGCAATACTTCTCTAATGCTGAAAGCTGCTCTTTTAAATTGGCTTTGCCATCAACCGAAACAATCTGAGAAGAAATAATATCATCTTCGCTAAAAGCAATTTCGTGTACAAACATCGAACTCAATTCATCCAATACTTTCGTTACAAAATCAAGATTCATATTATCACTTTCGCAGATCAACAAGAAATGATCCTGATATCTGATCAATCGAACCAATTTATCTTCGACATGAAACTTTAAACTTCGCTTTAAAAACAGACCTTTCTTATTCAAGTAAATGTGCAGTTCGGTTCTTTGCTCATTATCTGGATTAGAAAACTGCACCAGTTTGTCGTATTGAATCGAATAAGAATCCTCAATCAAATTCAATCGATCCGAAACAATTAATTCCCCTTCGCTTCCTGTCTTGCAAACCACATGATTTAGAATACACACCCCATTCTCAACTGCCGATTTAATAATCGATATCAACAATCGATTGGCATTTATTTTGAATTCACTTTCCAAGCAAACAAAAGCACCTGAGCTTAATTGCAGGCTTGATTCATATCGAGGTAAATCCTTTTCTTTTATGGCATTGGAAAATAACCCTGCAAAACGTTTCTTCTCTTTCTGCACATGAAGGTATTCATCCGGAAGAATCAAATGAGGAAAACGCTCGCGCAAACTGATAACGGATTTTCTGCCTGCATCTTTGTTATCTACCACGGTGTGTAGCACATTTTCAAAGTCGAACTCACAAAATAAAGCACAACGAAAGCCCAAGCCCGAAGCAATTAAGCAGAACAAAGCCTCTTTGAAACCACAGCTTGTAAATACAAAATCATACTTATTGCCTGTAGCTTCCTCTAAAAATTTTTGCCTGTTTTCTATCGAAAATGAAGATGAATCAACCATTTTACTTTTATTAACTTATTTTTGTACTTAAACTTTGTAATTTTGTTACGAATTTCAATTATCAAAACCAATTAATTTGAAAAAGATAGCTTTAAATATCCTTCTGGGATTATCAGTTTCGTTATTTATATATTCTTGTGCTAATCAGGGTTACCCAACCGGTGGACCTGAAGATAAGACCCCTCCAAAGGTTACGGAAACTAAACCTGAAAATTACGCTCTAAATTTTAAAGGCGGAAAAGTAGAGATTTTCTTCGATGAATTTGTCAGACTTGAAAATATTAATGAAAAGTTTGTGGTTTCACCTCCTTTTAAGAAAAATCCGATCGTCAAGTTAAAAGGAAGATCGATATATGTAAAACTAGAAGAGGAATTAAAAGAAAATACCACTTATACTCTTGATTTTGGCGATGGTATTGTGGACAACAACGAAGGAAATCCTCTGGGTGACTACCAATTTGTATTTTCAACAGGCGAAACAATCGACTCTTTAAGTATTAAAGGGAAAATTGACAATGCCTTTGATGAATTGCCGGTTGAAAAATCGATGGTAATGGCATACCTGAATACTCACGATTCGGTACCTTTAACCACCATTCCCGATTACATTGCACTAACCGACTCGGCAGGATATTTTCAATTGAATAACCTACGCGAAGGAACTTACAAACTATTTGCCATTGTTGATGGCAACAAAGACTATTTGTACAATGGTCCGGGCGAGATGATTGGCTTTTTCGATGAATTGATCGTTCCTTCTGCTCATCGTTTTGAGCAATTGGATTCAATTGGTGGCGATTCTGTGGTGGTAAGCAAAGCAACCGCTTTGGAGCCAAACAACATTCACATCAGAATGTTCGACGAAGAAAATCCATTGCAATACCTTACCGGATATAAACGACCAAGAAGAGAGAAACTAGAATTTGAATTCAATGCCAAAAGAACTGATAGTTTAAAAATTGATTTTATAGGATTTGAAGAGAATCCAGATTGGTTTTTGGCTGAAATCAATCCAACAAAAGACACGCTTTCTTTCTGGATTACCGATTCGACCATATACAAACGCGATACTTTATTGGCAGCATTGCAATACCTAAAAACCGACTCTACCAATCAACTTAGCTTATTTCAAGATACCGTAAAGCTGAACTTTAAAGACAAGAAGAAGGCAAAACAATCGAAGAAGAAACAGAAGCAAGTAAAAATTAAAAAGCCAACATACAAGTTTAGCTTTAAAACCAGTTCGTCGCAAGATTTGCACAAAAACATCGCAATGCGTTTCGATGAACCTTTGGCTAAAATCAATTACGACAGCATTCATTTTTACCAGTTGAAAGATACCTTGGAAATTCCTGCTGATTTTAAAATCGAGAAAGATCCAAAAAACCTGTTGCAGTACAATTTCATTGTTGACTGGCAGCCTGAAACCAAATATAAAATCGACATCGACTCAACGGCATTCCAAAACATTTACGGTGTTTACAGCGACTCGTTCGAAGGAAAAATTACCACTCGTGATCTGGAACATTACGGCAAGCTGTTCATGAATGTATCGGGTGTAAAAATGCCTACTTTGGTTCAGTTGCTTGAAAGTGGAAAGAGTGAGAAGTTAGTTCAAACCAAGAAAATAAAATCCGATCAAACCATAATTTTCAATTACCTGGAGCCAAAAACTTACATCATTAAAATAATTGAAGATCGTAACAACAACGGTGTTTGGGATACTGGTAACTACAAAGAAAAAGTACAGCCAGAACAGGTATACTATTTCTATAAAGAATTAAAAGTACGATCGAATTGGGAAGTTGAAGACAGAATCATGATTCCTGAAAGCAAGGAGGTGATATTCCAAACTCATGATCACGAGCACGACCACGATCATGAGGCAGAAGAGATGAAAAAGGCAATCGACAAAAAAGCCAAGAAGAACAAACGTAAAAAATAATACCGATTTTTTAAGGAATAGATCGGCATTGTATCAATCATTAATTTCTCACATAAACAATATAAGATGTCAGTTTTAGTTGAATTTGCAATATTCCCAACCGATAAGGGCGACAGTGTTAGTTCGGAGGTTAGCAAGGTAATCGACCTGATCCGCGAAAGCGGTTACAACTACCAACTTACTGCCATGGGAACTTTACTGGAAACCGATACCATGGCTCAGGCTTTAGAAGTGGTGAACAAATCGCACGATATTTTGGCCGAAAACTCGAATCGCATATACTGTACCATGAATATCGACAGTCAAAAAGGCAAAGACAATCGCCTAAAAACGAAGGTTGAAGCCATTGAGGAGAAGATTGGTAAGGTTAGTAGGTAATGCGAGGTTAAAGTAATAAGGATAAAGTATTGTTGATAAAGCTGATATCCCCCCCAAGACTGCAATATGTTCTCATATTTGTATTGCTGTTGCCTGTATTTTTTGGCAACAATACTTCGGCACAATGTCTCGAAAAGAATTTTGCATTCGAGGCTGGCGAGAAGTTAAGCTATCGTGGTTATTACAACTGGGGATTTATATGGGTTGCTGCCGGCGAGGTAAACCTTAGTGTTGAAAAAAGCAAATACAAGGAAAAGGATGCCTACAAATTTTACGGTACAGGTAAAAACCTAAAGGCCTTCGATTGGTTTTTCCACTTGCGCGATACGCTTACGGCCTATACCGAAGTTGAGAACCTAACTCCATTGTATTTCGATAGACGAACCCATGAGGCAAAGTACCATGCCCATCATGAATATTGGTTCAACTACTCCGACAGTACCATACTTTCAAAAATTCAGAAGCGTGAAAAGCCGGTAAAAATAGATACTCTGGCCAACAAGCCATGTACCTTCGATATTCTATCGGTGGCCTACTATGTGCGAAACCTGGATTTTAGCCAATATAAGAAGGGCGATAAAATTCCATTATCCATGCTGGTTGATAACGAAATTCATTCGTTATACATTCGCTACAAAGGAGTGGAGGTTATTAAAACCAAATCGGGCGAAAAGTTCGAATGTCTTAAGTTTTCGCCACTATTGGTGAAGGGAACCATGTTTAAAGGAGGAGAAGACATGACCGTTTGGCTGAGCAACGACGACAACCGCATTCCTATACAGGTTGAAGCCAAGGTTTTGGTAGGAAGTGTAAAAGGAATTCTGGATTCCTACGAGGGATTGAGAAACTCCAAGAATTCCTTTTTCAAAAAGCGCAATGGCAAATTAGATATTGAGGAGTAGGTTTATTCCACCACAACTTCCTCATCGGTGGTCGAGCGACCAACTCTTTGTGCAATAATATTATTGGTTTCTTCAGTTACAATATTGATCTCTTTTGCCAAATTGGAATATGCAGCATCCGTTTCGATATCACACATCACGTCGAGATATTTGTAGAATGCTTCAAACTCCTTTTTAATTTGTTTGCAAGCCACAACACTATCATCATCATTTCTTTCCGTTTTGGCCTCATCCCTTTTTGCAACAGAAGCTTCGAAATCTGTCTGTGCGCTTTCCAGCTCATCCAACCAGTCTGCACCATTCATCTTTTGCAGTGCATTGGCAAGTTTGGTTACGGTTTTCATTTTTTCAATCATACCATTAATTATGGCAGATTCTTCCAGCATTGGCTTGCGAACAATGCCCGAACCCAAACTATCAATTTCATTTAAAATGATCTTTCCAGATTCGCTGATTTCAGCATCCAACCTTTTCGAACATGCCATGGCAAAATACTCCAAAGCTGCAAATGCCTGGTCTCTTCTGGCATCACGTTCTGCTACATTTATGGTTAGCAACTGGGTGTTTACTTTTTCGGTTGCCTTCTCCAATTTTTCAATCCCATTCTTAATTCTGCTTTTAAAAGGCTCAAAAGTGATGCTTTCGCTTACCGATTCAGATATTAACTTAAAAATACGGTTTGAATAGGTTAGGTACTCCGCAATTCGCATGCGGTAAAACATAGGAATTTTAATCATTTCAGGTAATTTTAGTTAGTAAAATTTAGAATTATTCATATCTAATTTATAAAATCAAATCAGCACGAACAAATTTATTTTGTTTATTATTAATAGCGCCGTCTAAATTTTAACATCTATTTATTAGCAACTTATCTAACCTCTACCTACATAACACATGATATTTATATATATTGTATTGTTTTTAAAAATAAAAAAATCTTGACTCTTTTATTGACTTCCTAAGAAGTTATTCCTAACATATATGTACGTATTTAAAACCTTACAAGAGCAAGAAAAACACGATTACATAATGATAAAAATAACGTGCTATGCTTCTCCATACTATCAAGGGAAGCATTTACTTGAACTGTTTACCCCTTTCTTACGAGCATGCAAGCCCCCTGCATATTGGTTTACCCCTTTACAGCCATAAAGTAATATGCTTTAAACTCTTGTTTACCCTCTCGGCACTATTGGCTAAGGCAGCTACAATTGCCATGAGCCCATTTCGCAATTGCAGGCAGGCAGTATTAAAAAGAAGTTTACCCCTTTGGCGATTCCAAGTAGCCCTCCTGCACTTGTGCGTGCATACTTCATACTAACTGGGCCAGGCTAAACAAATGTGCAGGGGCTATACTTGTTGTTAGGCAAGGGGCTTGCAAACTTGCGAGACACCTACTCACCATCGCCGAGAGGGTAAACATACTTGCAGGAGCTTTGCTCAACATCACCCAAAGGGTAAACAAGCATGCAGGGGCCTTGCTCAACATCACGAAGGAGGTAAACAAGCTTGCGAGAAAGCTAACTTTCTTATTTTTATTGATAATTAATTAGCTTACCTGCCAATATCTTTGGTGATTTCTAATTAAATTTATAATCGCTGGCAAAAATTGATGAAGAGTTTACACTCTTGCAAAAATCAGAATGTATTTTTCATCAATATTAGCACACAAACAAAAGATTTTAAACAACTTACAAAAAGCAACAGATAAGAGATATAAAGTGCATTGCACCTTATACATACGTTGCCAGCAAGCACTTAGAGAATTGCATATAAAAATTTTAAACTATGATTATAAAATGGATTGGAAGTTTCTTTAAAAAAATTGGGATACTTTTAGTAGTTTTAATAATCTTTTATTTCGTTTCTTGGTCAATAACGACAGACCCTTCAGAGAGTTCGTATAGATTTAATGAGATTGACCCCAATGCAACAATTAGCAAAGAAAAAGCATTAGAAGATTTAAATGATTATTACCACGCTATTGCAACAGCGCATCCTAAACCGTATCGTTATGTTTCCAAATTGGAATTCAAAAGAGTCAAAGATTCACTGAGCAATATTGTCAGGAATCATCCCAATGATAGTGTAAGAAAGGTCGTTTTATATTTTCTACTACGATCTTTGGCGGCACAGACAAAAGACACCCATACTATTATTTTCATGTCACAAAATAGGGATATCAGATATTTCCCATACGGCATAAGAATTTTAAATCAGAATATTTATGTGGTAGGAAGCGATTCTACTAGCCAACAATTACCTGTCGGAACAGAGATTACATCTATCAACGGAATTAAAACAAATAAGATTTTAGCTTCTTTATCGAGTTTTGAGAGCACGGCATTGGAGCATACTAAAAACAATAAAATTGCCAGGAACTTCTCGTTTTATCTCAACTATTATTACAATATCAAAGATGCAGTTCAATTGGAGGTAAAATCGCAGGGCAAAGACACAATCATAACCGCTAAATTAATCGATCATAAAGCTAGTTTTCGCAGAAAAAGAAAATCTGAGTCCAAGTATCAATTTTCTAACCTGGCTATGAGTGATAATTCTGTTCCTGTAATTGACTTAAATGACTTTTCTAATATTGATCTGAATGAATTCAAAAAGGAAATCGATCTATTCTTTGAAAAACACCATGAAGAAGATTTTATAATAATCGATGTAAGAGACAATGCAGGTGGAAGTGAAGAATATGGTCGCTACATTTTAGCTTATCTTACTGATAAGAGAATTAAAACCTATGAGAATTACATCTGGAAAATGAGTGATGTTGCACGATTGCAAATCCTGCAAAAAAAGAATAGAAGCTTTTACAATATGAAAGTTCCTTCGGTTTTATGGAATCTGCCTATTCACAAGCTTCATCAATATGGCAACTATATTGAGGACAAACTAAGCATGAGTAATGGTGAGATCAGAAATTCAGGTCCATCCTATTTTGAAGCTCATAATACAAATTATCGATTTAAAGGTCATGCCATAATGCTTATTAATCATGGAACTGCGTCGGCAGCACAGGATATTGCTGCCATATTCAAAAAGAATGAATTGGGTACTTTAATCGGTAGCGAAACCAAAAATTCCATGTCATTCGGAGGAAACATATGGGTTGATTTGGAACTTAAAAATTCAGGAATAAGATATTATATGCCGATGACCTACGGTGTTATGGATTTAGCAGATACTGTAGCAGGAGTACAGCCAGATATTAAAGTAGACTATTCATTTAAAGAGTATATTGGAAAAGTAGACAAAGAAATAAAAATAGTAAAGGAATATGTAAATAAGATAAAAAAAATGCCAGCTGGCAATCGAGTAGGCAGCCGCTAGGTGATTAACCTAGCGGAGAACCTCTCACACCACTGTACGTAAGGGTCTCATATACAGCGGTTCATTAAGTTGTGGGGATTTTCTTTTGTAAATGTCAAGCATCGATTCATAACCACGCTTCTTCAAGCGATTAAGGGTAATTGTA
>NZ_JALPNU010000013.1 GCF_030851345.1 Marinifilum sp. D714 | reverse complement strand
AACAGAGAATCAAATAAGAGTTTGCTTGAATTGTATCTGAAGAAAACGAAAGCTCCTTACTACCAATCTGCAACTTCCATCCTTCAACTGAAATTTGATAACTTTTGGTATTGTAAAGCTCTATGTATTCATATTCTGGTAATCCTTGCGTTGGGCTTTCATCTGCCATGATTTCGTTGATGACAACATCAAATTCATTTGCTGGGGCCAAATATTCAAAGTTAATAGAATCAGAAACCAATGTCGCGCCATCTTTATCAGTGATGTTTAAAACTTCCACTTGATAAATACCTGTCTTTAATTCTGAATTCATAATGATCAGAATTTCACTACCTAAATCAGTGATTGAAAATTTAAAGTCTTTCAATTCTTCACCATCGCAACTAATCTTGAAATTCTCAAGAGTTAATTGTTGATCGACATTAAGTGTTTCGGAAAAAGCTATAAAAATGGAATCTTGTCCACTTATTTGATATGACTTAATAAAAGGAGCCGTGTTTACAGATTGAACTCGAAAATCATCAAACCACAGTTCTCCTGCTCGTGTTGCTGATTCAAAATTAAACTCCAACCCACAATAAAATGCTTCGCTTTTATCTGTAATTTCAGAAGTAAACCCTTCGCATTTGTACCAAGAATTGCTCTCTCCCATTCTATTGTAGGCCAAACCCCAATTACCATTGGCATTATATTCTATCTGAATGGCAATTGCATCATTTTCATTCCAATCAAATTTCGTCTGAGCTAATACTTCTGGGGTTTCCCCATTATTCGTTTTCCAAAGACTTAACATGTCTGTAGAACCTTTTAGATTCACTCCTACAGAATATTTTACCTTAGCTTTGGTTGGATTTTCATCATCCATGCAAAGGTGAAACACAAAATAATTTCCAGAACTCGGATCCCAATCACCATTTCGCAAAACAAAATTCCACCTTGTTATTCCATTCTCACTGCGCCAACTTTCCATCTTCCTAGAGATATAGCTATTTCCAACCTGATTGCTTAAGTTGTGTTTCAGTGATTTACTTCCATGAATTGGTTGATATGTGGAGATTGACCAATCTGAAGAATTTGTAAACTCATCCAAGGAATGTTCTTCAAAATCATAAATAAAGTTTAATAAACTCTGTCCAAGTGCAATACTACAAGAATCTGAACCTAAACTCGAATGAACTCTAAGCTTAAAATCTTCTTTCCCTGAGTACTTAATAGAATTCAAATCAATTGTACCATTAATTAGATTTAGCTCATTATCATGAATCAATTCACCATCCCCCTGAATCAAATCTAAACTAATTGTACCATTATAATCCGTATCAATATTCTGATATTGATCGCAGGCAACAACCTTAAGATTAAATTGTTCTATACTATCCCTAATGAACAAGGGTGACGAAATAGTTCTAAGCCTATCAGCCTCGACATTTAAGCTGAAAGTTGCTGAATTAAAATCCTTAATTAAACTTGTCATTAACTCAGAGCTATTTATTCCTGTTTTCCAAGCTGAACCAGACTGTGGAATAAAAATCTGAAACTCTTTATTGTCCGGCAAGCAGGATTCTTTGAAATATATACCCAATTCAAACTTATGAATTGTTCCATTACTTACACGAAATAAGCCCTTACTTGAATTAAACTTGATTCGTTCATTGTCAATATCGTTGCTGTGCGCTAGAATTTCTCCTTCACTTTTTATTACAGCCCCAGCAATATGTTTTTCCCAATCAAAAGAATTTGAAAGTTCTTTTTTATAGAATATTGCGGTATTGATAAGGGTTGGTAAATTATCGAATGAGGCCGAATCTGCAATTGTAAAATGCAAAACAGTGCTTGCAGTTTCCTCTGTTACAGATAAAGATGTTAACTGATGATTTACAATTTTCTCCCCTTCTATAAGCGTCGAGTTTTGGTCAACACTTGAAATATCTTCAGAAAGAATTGTTTCAAAACCATCTGTTTCTGCCTGAATGGTAAAATGCTCAGCTTTATCATACACCAAATCTATCCAGATTATTTTTCCATTCTCCATAGTTTTCCTCATTCCTGACACCGATTTCAATTCACCTGTTCCAGCAGCCAAACTAATTTCCACCAGCTCAGTAAAATCAGTATCCAAATTTCCCAATTCATCAAGCAATTCTACCTTAATTGTAAACAACTCATTGGGTTTTACAGATTTTGGAACTGAACTAAACTGCATTTGAACAGCTTTCACATCACATTCTAACTTCGGTCCTAAAACTTCATTATCAAACTGGAGTTTTAATCCACTATCCTCCTCTGATACTTCCCAGTTTTCGCTAGATTGTTCTATTCGTAATTGAATCATTTCTTTATCTATACAAGCTCCTTCCTTAAAATATCCAAACAAAGAATAGGAGGCCTCGCTTTCACTATTAATAATTGCATCCGGATCTGATTCTTGAAAAAAGACATCAATTTTGTCCTTTGAAATCTCGAAATCAACATCTAATTCACGATTATTGCGCATAAGATAAAGACCAGCTAAGCTCCTCTTAAAATCGACTTGATTACTTTCTCCACTGGTAATCGGGATTTTCCTAAGAATAGTAGGAGCATCATCATTACCAGAATCCTTTATAGCAAATTCAAACAATTTAAATGCGTCGTTTTTTTGAATAAGTAGAGCTGATAGAAGGCTATTTTCTGGAATCCATGAAGTTGAAACCACTTGAGATTCATATGTATTCTCAATAACAATTTTGTCTGAAATAAGCTCAGGCAAACTTTCTCCAACGACCTTTAACCGAATCGTATCTACAATTTGGTACCTTAAAGAATCAAACATTAAGCTACCTTTCTCTAAGTTTTTACTAAAACCATTAGTTGCTATTAATTCTCCTTTTCCTGAATACAGCGACAAGCTAATTTGTTCCTCTTGATCAGTATCCAGATTCCCAAATTGATCGTTGGCTTCAACTGATAATTGAAACAAGTGATTTCTTACAGCTGATTCAGGAATTCCAGTCACCACCACTTGGGTAGCTTCTACATTTATGGCATGAATGGCAGAACTTATAGTCTCATTACTTTCTGCAAAACCCGATCCACTTGCAAATGTTGAAAATCCCTTTGCAGCTTTTCCTAAAGCCAACTGAAACTTTGATCCATCAACCAATTCATTAGCTGAATTAAGATATGCCCTTAGTTCAAATTCTCTCTTTGAACCATCAGGAATTGATAATTGATCTTCTAAAAAGTCAAAAAATAACGAATCAGAACTTATGCTTACAGCCTGATAATTCACCAAATTGCCTTGCGAGTAAATCCTAACACCTCCTAATTGATTCTCCCAATCAATTCCATTTTCAGGATTAGAATTATAAAACGTCATTCTGGAAATTTTCGTAGGAACACCATCACTTGCTGAACCCGTTTCATCAATTATGAACCGAAAGCAAGGCAAAGCTTCTAACTCTGTATCAACATCCGTGTTAATTGTTAATTCTCCAAGCTGATTCTCAGCTTTCTTTAAAACAGTAAAATTGTCATTTTCAACTACAATAGGATCACCACTAACCACAATATTGTCGAAATAAACTTTATTGCTAGACAATGGATTATTCAATCGAATTACAATTTCAAGTTCACTACCATAAAGTCCATTAATAGATGCCTCTTTACTTCCCCAATTGCCAATATTTTCACCATTTACAGTAAAAAGTTGTTCTGCCCCACCATCAACTTTATAAAACAGTTTTATGTATTTATTTTCATTTGTTGAAGTGCCTGTCTCAGCTGCTAACACAGAGATAGTACAATTGGTATATGAGGAAATATCAATTGCTTTACTCATCCAAACAGCTTCACCATCACAATCAACGGCTTCCAATCTTCCACCACTGGTTTCTACCACTTTAACGTAATCCGAATCATCGGCAAGAGTACAGTTAGTGACATCCAAACTCCAATCAACAACCCCCTCCATATCTACATTTGAACCCCAATAACCTTTATTTAAATCTGCAGCATTTGAGAAGTCTCTTGTCCATATATCTTCTGCATGTAGGTTTGTATTTATCAGTAAAACCAAGAGTATGAACAATTTCTGGGAAAGTGTTTTTTTCATAGGAAATTAACTTTAACTTTGATTTGCTTTTCTGAGTAAAAGCTAATTTAACTATAATCGATTTTATTAACAAGGAATTAAAGCTTTATTATGTTATGAGAATAGCAATTGTAGGAGCTACAGGCCTGGTAGGCCAGAAAATACTGGATGTTCTGGAGGAAAGAAATTTTCCAGTTAGCGATTTATACCCAGTTGCAAGTGAAAGATCTGTGGGTAAAGAAGTTGCATTTAAAGGCAACAAGTACAAAGTTATCAGTATGGAAGATGCAATTAATCTAAAACCACAAATTGCAATTTTCTCAGCAGGTGGCGGTACATCATTAAAATGGGCTCCTGAATTTGCCAAAGTTGGCACTACTGTAGTAGACAATTCTTCTGCTTGGAGAATGGATGAGAACAAAAAATTAGTTGTTCCTGAAATTAATGCTACAGAATTAACAAAAGAGGACAAGATTATTGCCAATCCGAACTGTTCAACAATTCAAATGGTAGTTGCATTAGCTCCTCTTCATAGGAAATACAAGATTGAACGCTTGGTAATTTCAACCTATCAGTCGATTACTGGTACGGGAGTAAAGGCAGTGCAGCAATTTGAGAATGAACGCTTAGGAGTAGATGGAGAGAAAGCCTATCCGCATGAGATAGATAAAAACTGTCTTCCACATTGCGATGTATTTACTGAAAATGGTTACACGAAAGAAGAGATGAAACTGGTTAACGAAACCAGAAAAATTTTGAAGGATGACAGCATCAGAGTTACTGCCACTGCAGTTAGAGTACCAGTTGTTGGAGGTCATAGTGAATCATTAAACATCGAATTTGCCAATGATTTCGATGTTGAAGAAGTTAAACAATTACTAAAAGAAACGGAAGGTGTAATTGTTCAGGATGATCTAGATAATAATGAATACCCAATGCCAAAATATTCGCATGAACGAGACGAAGTATTTGTTGGGCGTATTAGACGTGATTACTCAAATCCAAACAGTTTAAACATGTGGGTTGTTGCCGATAATCTTAGAAAAGGAGCAGCAACCAATGCAGTTCAAATTGCAGAATATTTAGCCAAACAAAAGTTGGTGTAACACAATAAAAAACCCGATGCAAAACATCGGGTTTCTTTTTATATCTTAGTCTTTTAATCCATCAAGTTTGAATAATCCTGATAAAGGAAATCATTGTAAGGGAATCGTGCCGAATGAATTTCTCGAATCACCCCATACACTTTTTCTCTAAATTCTTCAATATTCTGCTTTTCAATTGCCGAAATAAACAAACAAGGAGTATCTCCTTTGGCAATCCACATTTGCTTTAGCTCATCCAAACTATAGTTTTCACGTGTTTTGGGTAACAAATCGTCCTCATCTTTCTTCACATAGGTGAAAGCATCAATTTTATTGAATACCAGGAAAGAAGGCTTCTCTCTGTTATCAATTTCAGCCATGGTTTCGTTTACTACTTTAATATGATCTTCGAAATTAGGATGTGAAATGTCAACAACATGGAGAATAACATCAGCCTCACGTACCTCATCCAAAGTTGACTTAAAAGATTCTACCAAATGGTGAGGCAACTTTCGGATAAATCCAACTGTATCTGCTAATAGAAAAGGAACATTCTGAATTACTACCTTTCGAACTGTAGTATCAAGAGTTGCAAACAATTTGTTTTCGGCAAAAACCTCTGATTTACTAAGCATATTCATTATTGTAGACTTACCCACATTGGTATATCCCACCAAAGCAACACGTACCAATTTTCCGCGATTCTTTCGTTGAGTTGCCTTTTGTTTATCAATCTTCTTTAGATCTTCCTTCAGCTTGGCAATCTTATCTAAGATAATTCTGCGGTCAGTCTCAATCTGGGTTTCCCCAGGACCGCGCATACCAATACCTCCTCGTTGACGCTCTAAGTGAGTCCACATACGGGTCAATCTTGGCAACATATATTGATATTGAGCCAACTCAACCTGAGTCTTTGCATGTGCCGTTTGAGCTCTGCTGGCAAAAATATCCAGAATCAAATTGGTTCTATCCAAAATTTTTCTTTTCAAGATTCTCTCTACATTTCGAAGTTGAGTTGGAGATAATTCATCATCAAAAATCACCATACCAACATCCTCATTGGCTTCCAGATAATCTTGAATTTCCTGAAGTTTTCCAGCTCCAACAAAAGTTTTTGGATTAGGATAATCTAACTTCTGGGTGAACCTTTTTACTGTTTTTGCTCCCGCAGTTAAAGCCAAAAAGTCCAACTCAGCCAAATATTCCTCAACTTCCTGAACAGTCATACTCTTAGACTGATCAATCACTCCGATTAAAACCGCTTTTTCTTGTTCCTTTTTTGTTCTTAGATAGTCTCCCATTTACTTATTTTAGGAATAACAAAAGGCTTTACGCCTCTAATTGATTCTATTTGTTACAACATCAAACTCTCTCAATAATTAGAAAAAGATGAATTGTAAGGCAAAAGTACACAATATTCTGCAATGCTTTCTGAAAGGCACAAAAAAAGAGGTTTCGAAAAATCGAAACCTCTTATATAATTGTATAGTATTGATCTACTGTAATTGGAAGTTGATTGGCACAGTATAAGAAACCTTAACTGGTTTTCCACGCTGCTTTCCTGGCTTCCATTTTGGCATTTTGTTGATTACGCGAATCGCTTCTTTATCCAAAGATGGATCAACTCCACGAACAACGCGAACATTCTCAACACCACCTACCTTATTTACTACGAAAGTAACAAATACACGGCCTGTGATACCATTTTCCTGAGCAATTACAGGATACTTGATAGATCTTGCGATCCATTTCTGTAATTCAAGCTGTCCACCTGGGAATTCAGGCATATCCTCTACAATAACGAATACCTGAGCTTCATCTTCTTCTTCCTCTTCCTCTACTACTTGGATTTCAATTTCTTCATCCATGTCAGCATCCGAGTCTTCAATTTCAAGCTCATCTTCGATCTCTTCATCGTTATCCACGATATCCAATACCTCAGCTACTTTAGGTGCTGGTGGTGGTGGTGGTGGTGGTTTAATCTGTTCCTGTCTGGTAATCGGAATAATCTCCTCCTCAGCTTCCATTTCTTGCTGATCTTGTAAACCTGTAGCTTCTGAGGAATCTACACGCCATTCGAATGCAGCAAAGACAAAAAGCAGAGTCAGCGCCAGACCAATCTCAAGAAAGAGACCTCTCTTATTTTCAAGATCTGCTTTAGGTGACTTCTTAACTTCCATAATCTTCTTTTAATTTTCTTTTAAATTCAGCGTTTAAAAGTAAGTAATTCAATTTTATAATCAAAATTCTATTCTCTGCGAAAATATTTGAGGCATAAAGATATAAAAATAACGAGCAATCAATTTTTTCTAATGGTATTTTTTGATTTTCAACATGTAAGATCCATTGAAAATTTGATAATAATTATAAAAAATGCCCTAATTTGAATATAGATAAACCCACTGTAAATAAATCAACTATAAATTTAGTACATTTTTTTCTTTAAAGCCATTCTAAATTAGATTTTTTAACGAAGAAGAGTGAAAAATCCATATTGTCCGAACTCATCCTACCTATACACACACTATACATTGCTACCAATCAATTGTCTATTGACAAACAATTTTTCGAACTAAAATAGATTCCTCACTCTAAATTCCCTTACGTATAAGAATTAAAAATGTTTGCTTTCAGTAAAAATTCATTATCAAGTAGTTTCGCGTGTTTAATTTTAATTTATATTTGCAAGCGAATTCCTGATCATTAAAATTCGATTTTGGAGCTGTTAATTATTAAAAGGGGGGTTAGCTCAGTTGGCTAGAGCGTTTGACTGGCAGTCAAAAGGTCACCGGTTCGATTCCGGTACTCTCCACCCTCAAATCAAGGCGGTTGTGGCAATTATGCTGTGGCCGCTTTTTCATTTCTAAGTATTTCTACATAAATATTCATAATCTTGTACCAAGTATATGGGATATTGCCTATCGAAAGACCATTCCTGAATGTAACGGGAAAATCAGTAAAACATTAATTAACTTAGCTTTTAACCTTCTTTAACACTTTTTATAATGTCGGTAAAACGGGAATATATACATTTGTAATGTCCTTTCCGAGAGGATTAGGTTTTCATAGATTAAAATGGGTTAGAGTAAAGTCAGGGGTGGTTCCCTGACTTTTTTGTTTTAATCAATATCCTTTTGGCTATTAGAATTTATGAATAGAATATTCCCTAACGCATCATATCCTTTAAAAAGTTCTGATTTTTCATGCTTTAAGCTTTCTCCTCTAAACCCAAGAATTGTTAAACCTGCATCTGCCGATTTTTGATTAATAATTTCGCGAGAAGCAATATTTTCCTGTTCGAGAATAATTTCGATATTCGAGTTGGTGATTGGCAATCTGCCACTAACCACCAATTCATCCAATTGCTTCCTGGTTTCATTAGCCTGATATTCTTTACAAATATTAAATATTTGAATGTCGGCTTTATTCCAATCTGGGTGTCCACCTATGATAAAACTCAACAATATCATAAGATTTGCATTATCAGTATCTGAAGATTTGATCCAAACATGGATATTGTTATTGTAATTGAATTTTCTTCTTGAACTTCCCAAAATACAGAAATCAAAATTTCCAGCTCTTGCAAGTGAGTAATTCTCAATAATAAGATCTAAACGCTCTGGATCTTCCTTATCAAATTCGAAAATCACCATATTATTTTCCATTCCTGCAATTCCTGGCAACTGAATAGCTTGGGCAATGGCAGAAGTATACGATGGTGATATGATGGTATCTACATAAACATGATTCTCAATTTTATCGAAACTGCTTATTAACCTGTCTAATTCCTTTTGTGATTGTTGATAAGTTGCTTTGGAATAATATCCTTCTATTCGGTGTAGATAAGTTCCAAATCCATATTTGTAGGATATCCAGTTTAATAACTTAAATGCCGTATCGCGTTCAAACGAATCTTTCGATATACAAATTGCACTAGGTCGCCATTCTCTTGCCTTTCTTTTACCTGCTTTTTGCAAGAAAACCTGCATGTTTCTATTCAATTGATAAAGAGAATTCAAGAAAATTGATTCCAATCCATTCCTGTGTTTATGATATCGGTTAATAAACAAATAAATCAAACTCATTAAAACAACTGCACTAAATGCGTAAAGCGTATTGATTTTGAACATTACCCAAATGGAAATAAAAAATCCAATAAGCGATAGAAACCATTTTGACTTAAAAGATGGACGATAGCTTGGCGACGATCCAAAATGATTTAAAAAAGAGATTAAACACAAAGCCCCATAAGTAAGCATGAAAAACATGGAAATGATTTCTGCTACAGCATTAACATCGCCCAATGCAACAAAAACGATAGCTATTAAACAAGTTATCAATGATGCATTGATGGGTTCGTTATCTTTTGCTCGACCTTTTGCCAACCAGTTGTTTAATGATTTCGAAGGAAAAGATTTATCTATCGAAAGTGCTTGCAAAGTTCTTGGTGCAACCATTACAGATCCAATTGCAGAAGAAATTGTTGATGCAGCTAATCCAAGTGGAATTACAATAGCACCGCCCAGTGCAATTCTCGACATAATTAACTGATCCCCAACCAAATCTTCACTACTTGCCGATCCTGCCAATTTATATACGATAAAGAAATAAATAATCATTCCTATTAAAGTGGCAGCTGTAGTTCCCAAGGGGATCGATTTTGAAGGATTCTTCAAATCTCCAGATAAGCCCACTCCGGCTGTCATTCCTGTAAATGCTGGGAAAATTATTGCAAATACTATGAAAAAATTGTCTGTATTTCTAAAGTCTGCATTCCATAAATTAAAATCGCTAGTCATGGAATATTCTGTAGATCCTAGAAAAAACAAGGCCAATGAAATAAAAAGAATTGCTACCACAAAATAAAGAGCTTTCACTCCCAGGTTGGCACCTTTTTTCAAGATCAATGCCGAAAGAATTAACATGGCAGGAATACTTACAACTTGCCTGGGTAGATGATATCCATATGTTTCACGTACCCAATTAAAAACTGGCTCAAAAGCTTCGGTAAATGCAATAATGTAAAATGCTACACTTATGGCTTGCGACATAAACAAAGCCAAACCAATGGTAGCTCCAATATTTAAACCGAACGATCTGGATATAATAAAGTATTCCCCTCCTCCCTCAACACGTTTATTGGTTGCAATTTCAGATATTGCAAAAGCGGTAGGTATGGTAACTGCATGTCCTAATAAAATAATAAATATTACTCCCCAGAAACCAACACTTCCTACTGCATAGCCAAATCGTAAAAACAATATGGCACCTAATATTGTAGATATTGCGGTAAAAAAGACTGGAGCAGTTCCAAATTTTTGAGCTGATTGATTTGTCGGCATAGTAAACTTTATATCGTTAGTTTAATAAAAATAGAAAAAAGGATGGAATATTTTATACTTCTTATATTTAGATATTTTTAACAAATAGTTCACCAATACATTGTGATTTAAGTTTTTTATTTGTGTAATTTTATTTTCCACAAAAAGTAGCATGGAAATAACTGACAAACAAAGTTCACCGAAGAAATTATTGCATGGCGTCCGACCAAGTAGGATAATCTATCCTATTTTAATTGGATTGGCAGTAGTTGTGTACATGTTGGTAAAAGAAGTTGATGCCAATACATTCTCCTTAATAGAGTTTACCTGGTATACAGTTTTTTGGCTTTTCATTGCACTTTTAATGATGGTGATTCGAGATTTAGGCTATATGGCTCGATTGAGAATCCTTACCGACAGAAAATTTTCCTGGGGCAAAGCATTTCGCATCATCATGCTTTGGGAGTTTACATCAGCAATCACGCCTTCGGCAATTGGAGGAACTTCGGTTGCCATTCTTTATCTAAACAAAGAGGGACTTAAAGTAGGAAGAAGTTCTGCTGTTGTAATGTCTACATCGTTTTTAGATGAGCTCTATTTTATCATCATGTTTCCATTATTGATTTTACTTTTAAATGTAAAACAATTGTTCATGATAGAATCTCCGGAGCATTCTATCTGGCTCGATTCTTTATTGTATTTCGCACTTGGTGGATATTTGGTGAAACTTGTTTACCTAATCGTGCTTACCTACGGGCTCTTTTGGAATCCAAGAGGCTTAAAATGGCTGCTTTTATGGATATTTAAGCTTCCTGTCCTACGCAAATGGAAACATGGAGCCAATAAGGCAGGCAGTGATATCATAGAAAGTTCAAAAGAACTCAGAAGAAAACCTTTCTTGTTTTGGTTTAAAGCATTTATGGCTACATTCTGGTCTTGGACAGCCAGATATTGGGTAGTCAATGCAATGTTGGTCGCATTTATGTTGGAAGGCTATGGCTTTGCTGATCACATCATGATATTTGCCAGACAATTGGTAATGTGGATCATGATGTTGGTTAGTCCAACTCCTGGTGGTAGTGGGTTTTCAGAGTGGGTATTTACTCAATATCTAGGTGACTTCTTGCCTACTGCAGGATTAGCTGCTAGTATGGCCTTAATTTGGCGCTTAATATCATATTATCCTTATCTGTTTATTGGAGTTTACTTACTTCCCAGATGGATAAATAAGCATTTTAAAAACAATAAATCTTAAATACATCACAAACAATCTATTGAAGATTTTGACAAAAGAAAAATACAATTTCATCAAAACTTTTTCATGTTCTACCATAATGAATAATTAGGTTTCAATTAAAGAATGTAACTTGCTTATAATTAAATCAAGTCACACATTAAAACCTCAATAATTATGAAAAAGTATTTAGTCTTTTTTATCTTATTGGCTACTATTGTTTCATCTTGCTCAGAAGATAATTTTAAAGAGACTGAAAAGCCACAAAAAAAAGATGATGTAATTCAATCGGTTAACATTATCAATAATGCCGCTGATTTAAGTTCTCGTGTTACTTACAGCGATAAATTGGTTATTGTAAACGATATTCCAGCTGGATCAACAAAGTCATTCAAATCAGATTTTGAAATTGATCCAACAAAAAACTATGCCTTTAAATTAAGAGCCGAAGTTGAGGCTCCAAAAGTTAAAGGTGAATATGTTCAAGCAACACACGTTAAAATAGTTGGTGAAATGGCATTTGTAACCTACAACACCAAAGGTCCTGAATACAATGGAGGTGTTGAATTGTTCGATGTAACCGACAAAACAAAGCCAATTCTTCAGGCGCAAGCAATGTTTCACGATGTTGACATTAGTGCTGTAGATTATTACAATGGAAAGCTCTATTTGGCAGGTGCCCATGATCCTGACACTCCAGGGTTTGTATTTGATTCACCAGCAATTCTTATTGAGATGGAACTTAGCCAATCAGGTCAAATCCTATATGTTTCGAACACATATGATATTGCCTCATACGTAGCTACAGATGTTAAGGTTGATGATGATTATATTTATGTAACCAGTGGATCTAACGGAAAACTTACTGTTTTAAATCACAATTTCACTTTAGCTGGATACAAAGATATTAATGATGCCAGATCTGTTGCAATCAATACTGACCATATCTATGTTTTAGAAGGAACAACTCCTCAGTTGCATAAATTCTCTATTACAGATTTATCAGGACCTGAATTTATTGGCCTGAATGGACCTGTTACAGCAGAATCAAAAACAGAAATCGACGTTACAGATGACTTATTGCTTGCTGCTTTGAATGAAGGTGGGCTTGACATCAGAAATTTAGAAGGTGAGCTTATTGAGCATTTCGATAGACCGCCTACACCAGAAGGAAGATTAGATGAAAACTACGTAACCAACTCCGTTGCTTTAAACGAAGAACTGTTATTAATTGGTAATGGTGGTGCTGGACTATATGTAGGTGCTATCATTCCTGAAATAGATGATGAAGTATTACTAATGGGTAGTATGTTTTTTGATGCATCAGTAAATTTTGTTGAATCTAAAGATGAATGCATTTTTGTTGCTGCTGGAACTGGTGGTCTTAAAATTTTAAGCATTGAATTGGATGAAGGTATTCCTGATGACATCATCCCTACTAAACCTTGTCCAACATTAATTGATAACATTGTTGCAATGTTCCCTGCGGGCAAAGATAATCGTGACGATCATTCTGATTTATTTACAGATGAAAGCAAATTGATTCTGAAATTGAAGAAAGAATCGCCTGTGTACCTAACATTTATTGATGAAGGAGCTGGATGGAGAAACTCCTTGGCTTACTATACATACGA
Organism: Marinifilum sp. D714; assembly: GCF_030851345.1. GTDB lineage: Bacteria > Bacteroidota > Bacteroidia > Bacteroidales > Marinifilaceae > Marinifilum. Next base: position 96,332 of record NZ_JALPNU010000013.1, on the reverse strand, counting down.
TGCTGAAAACCCACCAACTGGTGAAGATGAGATTGAACTTCATATGTTATTCCCTAATGTCTCGAAAGAAGGAGAAGGCGGAGGATTAAAATCAGGAGACAGAGTTCAATTGGGTGATGCAGCTTTCCCTGAAAATACAGTTATTGGTTTCTGCCTAGTTGCTAAAGGATGGAAAAATGGTGCAACCACAGATGGCATTTACAAGCACTATACCAATACCGAGTTTAATGAATTTGGAAACCAACAGCATGTTTTGTTCATAGAAAAGAACTGTAAGGATATTGTACTTTGTTTTGAAGACATCAAGCTTCCTGATGGGGATAAGGACTACAACGACATTATATTCGCAGTAACCGATAATGAAGAGGATAATCTAGTTGCAACTGCATTTGATACCGAAAACATTATCGAGAAATAATCACAACCACTTTGTTATGAAGATGCCAGCTCATTTTTGAGTTGGCATTTTTTATCCCAGAAAATGAACCAAAATACTGGCCACTACAAAAAGAATAAACAAAATTTCCTTTACCCAAGAATATCCGCTTAAAACAAAGTAATGACTAACAATAAAAGTAGTGGGTATCAAAAGAAGAAAATATAATTCAGTACCAGCAGAAGAAAAAATAAAATAGTTCCCAATCGCAGTTAAAAAGAATACAAACAAAATCATGAAGTATTTTCTCGAACTGATTTTTTTCTCTTCCACAACATTCGCCATAAATGCAGAAGCAATCAGAACAAAAGCAGCTAACATCCCCCAATATACTTTCTGGAATATTGAATATTCAGCATTAAATTCAAAATTGTATAATGAACTTATAGTCTGAAGTAAGCCCGTCAAATTATCATTAAGGAAATACCAACTTAAAACAACAAATACCGGCAATAAAAAGCCCACCAAACCTGCAAGAATTTCACGAAGTCGAAAATATCCCAAAAATGCCAAAGCTACCCAAAACCAAAATAGGTAAACACCCGAAAAAAGGTAGGTAACTGTAGCCAATCCTATAAACATTCCTGCTTCGAAAGATTTAGCCAAGGTTCTTGATCCGTGATATATTGCAAACACGCAATCAATAGCAAAAAACAGTAAGAAACTAGCCAATAGTGCAGGATGCATTCCATACAATGAAACTGTACCCGTTGCTATTAAAGTAAAAACAAAAGCTGGCAAATCGGTTCTTTGCCTGATAAAAATATATCGTTCGTTTAATCGCACTACCAAAAGCGACAGGAGAATTAAGATGACCGCCCCAACAATGTTTAATGCGATAATGCTGCCCCCAGTAATCTGTTGAAGTAATTCGTAAAGTGGCATTTGATCTTGCCCTGGGGTTAAAGATACTGGAGAAATAAATGCCTTCATCCATAAGAACAGGAGTAAAATTGGCACCAAAAACAGTAACAAATAGTGCCTCCCTTTAAGCGTTTTTAGCAGCATGTATAAATATTTGATTGCAGTTTCCAGACCTACTGAAAACCGCAATAGATTATTTTATAAGTCGAAACCGATATCTCTTCGGTAGTATTTACCTTCAAAATCGATTAATTCAGCATTTTTAAAAGATGATCTCAAAGCTTCTTGGAGATTATCTCCATAAGAGCTAACCGAAATTACTCTCCCACCATTGGTAACAACATCTCCGTTAGAATTTGTTGTACCTGCATGGAAAACGATACTTCCTTCCACTTTTTCAAGATTCTTGATCGCTTTTCCTTTTTCGTAAGCTTCTGGATATCCTCCAGATACCAACATTACAGTTGAAACAGTTCTTGAGTCCATTTCAAAATCAGCCTGATCTAACTCTTGCTTAGATACAGCTTCCATTAATTCCAAAAGATCTGATTTGACTCTAGGCATAATCACTTCTGTTTCCGGATCACCCATTCGTACATTGTACTCGATTACATAAGGATCTCCCTCTACATTCATTAGCCCAATAAATACAAATCCTTTATAGGGGATATTGTCCTTTTGCAGACCTTCAATTGTTGGAGCAATTACACGCTCTTCAACTTTCTGCATAAAATCACCTTTCGCAAATGGAACTGGAGAAATAGCTCCCATTCCACCCGTATTCAAACCGGTATCGCCCTCACCAATTCTTTTGTAATCCTTAGCTTCGGCAAGAGTTCGGTATGATTTACCATCAGTTAAAACAAAAACAGACAATTCAATTCCTGATAAGAATTCTTCGATTACTACACGGTTTCCAGCATCACCGAACATTCCGCCCAGCATCTCTTTCAATGAATTCTTGGCCTCATCAAGATCTTCAATAATCAAAACCCCTTTACCTGCTGCCAAACCATCAGCTTTTAACACATACGGAGCTTTCATTGTCTCAAGAAAAGCCAATCCTTCCTCTAAATTTTCCGTCGTTATACTTTTATAAGCTGCAGTTGGGATATTGTGTCGGAACATGAATTCCTTTGCAAAATCCTTACTTCCCTCTAATTGAGCTCCCAATTTTTCTGGTCCAATCACCGGAATTTCTTTAATCTCCACATCATTTAAAAAGAAATCGTGAATTCCATTCACCAATGGATCTTCAGGACCAACAACCACCATATTGATGTCATTGTCCAAAACAAATTTCTTAATGCCATCAAAATCATTTGGATTAAGATTTACATTTTCTGCTATTTCTGCCGTACCTGCATTTCCAGGTGCAACAAAAAGTTTTTCCAGTTTTTTGCTTTGATTGAATTTCCATGCGAATGCATGCTCTCGGCCTCCAGACCCCAAAAGAAGTACTTTCATGTGTCAAATAAATTGAATATCATCATCAATACTAGTGATAAAGCCTGATCAGTAAAGATGATTTTGTTATAAAATGGTATTGATCGACAGCAAATTTAAGGATTCAATTGCAGTTATCCTGAATGATATGCAATGAATTTGTTTTTTTCTAATGGCAAACACCAAATTCATATCCTTGCGCGTGCAATTCATCGATTAAGCGAGGAATTGTATAGCGCATATTCTTTTCTGATTTTAGATGATTGTGGAAAAGAAGTATTGAACCAGGACGCACTTTTTCCATGACATCTCGATAACATCTCTCAGGAGAAATGTCTTGTCTGTAATCGCCACTCAATACATCCCACATTATGATTTTATAATCGGTTTGCAAGTATCTTGCTTGCGAACGCTTTATCAGTCCATACGGAGGTCGAAATAGCTTAGAATCGATGAATTCAGAAGCCATAATAACATTCTCAACATACTTTTGAGTATTGATATACCATCCTTTAAGGTGATTGTGAGTATGATTGCCTATCGCATGTCCCTCTTCTACAATTCTTCGATACAGATTAGGGTACTTACGAACATTGTCTCCCACGCAAAAAAAAGTTGCTTTTATGCCTTTCTCTTTTAACAAATCCAAGGTCCACATCGTAGATTCTGGAATTGGTCCATCATCAAAGGTCAGATAAACCTTTTTCTCACCTGAATTGTACCTCCACACAAAGTCGGGAAATAACCTTCTGATTATTCCCGGCGCTCTCAACCACCTTAACATCATTATCCCTTCCTATAATTCCCTAACAACCTCTTAAATTCCAATTCAATTTTCTTATTCAGATCTTCTTGTTCATATCGTGCCGTAATTTGATACAGCTCCTGCATCAAATACAAATTTCGGTTTTGCCAACGAGGATATTCTGATGTCGAAACCGGAGTCAGGCTGGCATAATAATCCAACTCTTGCACCAAACGTTCCGAAACCTCTTGCACCAACTGATTTGCCTTTTCATATTCTGCAGCGCGATAGTAAGCTTTTGCAATTAAAACTCCCCAATAATCCAAAGGAACTCTATCATTTGGGATCAACTCCACACACTTATTAAGTGCCATAACAGCCGAATCTCTTTTTCCCTCGTCCATTAAAGTCTCTGCCAATCGCAAATAATTATTGCGCATACTCAAAGTCATTCTCGAACAAGTCTCATCCAAATATACATCTGGATCCTCAATATTTCCCCACCTAAATTTTTCTAGCATGTTGGTATACATTTTCGATCCATTAACTCTACCAACTTGCCCATCTTCGTTTTCTGTTTTTACTGGAACCAATCGATAAGCAAATCCTTCTAATTGAAAATAATTTTCCAACCCGTAATAACCATTCGATGGAACTGTAATTGCAAAATACATTGGTCTTTTCCAATTGTTTTCCAAAAGCATGTTATACAAGGTTAGTCCGGCTTTCTCGATATAATTTCCTTTCATCTCCCACTCCAACTGATCTACAATCAAAGCAGAGTCTTTTTCACTTACTATACCTGTTTTTAGAATTTGTTCTTTGTCAACTACCAATCTGAACTTACTGGCAGGAAAGTGATCAATCCTTTCATCGTAACCATAAATGTTTTTCGTACTTTCTTTATCGCTTAAAACATATTCCAAGGCATCTTTGATATCCAAACCATTGTTCTTCTCTACATAAGCTTTCAATCTTGGATCATCTACCAAATAAACAATATCTCGTTTTCCTTCCAGGTATTTATCTTTTGTCATTGATACTGGAAGTGGTGCCGAATCGTAGTTCTGCTGCTTCATTTGATCGATATACCAATCGGTAGACAGGTAACTCAAATTACATACACGAACATCGGTACGAATGCCTTCTACTTCCTGCAAATACCAAAGTGGGAAAGTATCATTATCGCCCATAGTGAATAAAATGGCATTGGGTTCGCAAGAATTCAAATAATTATAGGCCATATCGCGAGCCAAATATCTTCCCGATCTGTCGTGATCATCCCAATTTTGTTGAGCCATAAGTCCAGGCACAGCAACAAAACAAAGAACAAATACAGCAGGAACTGCAATTTTCTCTGATTTCAGAACCTTCTTGCTAACTTCCAACACAGCTAAAAAGCCCAAACCAATCCAAATGGCAAAAGCATAAAACGATCCTGCATAGGCATAATCCCTTTCGCGAGGTTGCAAAGGAGGTTGATTCAAATACAACACAATGGCAATTCCGGTAAACACAAATAAGAGCATGATCACCCAAAAGTCTTTCTGGCCTGCACTGTTCTTTCGATATTGATAAAGCAACCCTGCAATTCCCAATAAAAATGGCAGGAAATAATACTTGTTACTTCCTCTATTATTTTTCATGTGATCCGGACGAAGAGATTGATCGCCCAATCGCATATTGTCGATAAATGGAATTCCAGATATCCAGTTTCCTTCTACCACTCCTCCATACGACTGTTTATCAGATTGTCTGCCTGCAAAATTCCATAAGAAATAGCGAACATACATGTAATTCACCTGGTATGAGAAGAAGAATTTCAGATTTTGGCCAAAACTCGGTATTTCTTTCTGCTCAGGATTAATACCAGTCCATTTTGCATACTCAACAGGATTCTTTCCTGTCATGCCTTTGGTGTGCATTCTTGGAAAAATGGATTTGTGCGAATCTTTAAAATTTGCCTTTGTTTTCTCAAACGAAACCACATATTTTCCATCCTTCTTGATGTATACATTCTTATCTTTTACAAATCGTTTATTTTCAACCAAAGGTGAATTAAAATACTGCCCATAAATTAATGGTGTATCACCATATTGCTCTCTATTTAAATAGGATAGTAAGGTATGTAAATCTTCAGGGTTGTTCTGATCCAAACTAGGATTTGCATTGGATCGAATCATGATTACTGCATAGGACGAATATCCAATTAACACAACCGCAAATGCCATCAGAATTGTATTGGCAAGAACTTTTTGCTTTTGAATGGTATATCGAACACCCCAAACAATTGCTGCAATTACAGCTAGTATGAATATGATTAAACCAGAATTAAATGGCAATCCAATTACATTTACAAAGAATAAATCAAACAGGAATGCGAGCTTCACAACTCCAGGAATAATTACATACATGGCTCCACCAAGTAAGAGTATCGCCAACCCAAGAGCTTTGATAATTCCATTTCGTGTAGGCGTATAGTTCTTAAAATAGTACACCATTACAATGGCTGGTATCGCCAATAAATTCAACAGGTGAACTCCAATTGACAAACCCATTAGGTAAGCAATCAAAATAATCCATCGGTTGGCATAAGCCTTATCCGACTCATTTTCCCATTTTAAAATACACCAAAATACAACTGCCGTAAATAGCGATGATGTTGCATACACCTCTCCTTCTACTGCCGAAAACCAGAATGTATCTGAAAAAGTATAAGCCATTGCTCCAATAAAACCTGCTCCAATGATCTTCCAAATTTGCATTCCAACAGGTTCTTCTCCATTGGAAACAAGTTTTTTTGCCAAATGAGTTATGGTCCAAAACAAGAAAAGAATTGTAAAGGCACTTACCATGCCCGAAAGTGCATTAATCATGAATGCCACATTTTCAGTTCCCCCGGCAAACAATGCAAAAAACCGTGCCAACAACATAAAAAATGGTGCTCCAGGAGGATGACCAATCTGTAATTTGTATGATGCAGTTATAAACTCTCCGCAATCCCAGAAACTAACAGTAGGTTCAAGGGTTAAGAGGTAAACAATGGCGGCTATTGCAAATGAAAGCCAACCAAAAAGCACATTGATTTTTTGATATTTGTTCATATCAGTCGAAATAAGGGTTTTATTAAATGGTGATTAAGCATCGAAGATACTACTTTCCGAAAAAAGTATTGTTTTTAATTATGTGAAAAAAACTTAAAATAAAACTGCGACTTATTGTAAATCTGATACCGACATGTACTTTTCCCTTATCAAACTGAATAATTTAATGATTAAACCATAAGCAAAAAAAAATGGCCATCATTGTTGTGACGGCCATTCTCTATATAAAGCTCAAGTATTATTCTGTGAAGGATTTAAACAAGAGTTCAAACTTCTGTTGTGTTTTGTCTTTCAGCTCTGTTTGCCCACCCATTTCAGCCAAGCCTAACAGCATCTGTACAACTCTAATCTCTCTCTCTTGTTCGTTACGGAAACTCTTAGCCAATGCTGGTTGTAACGAGAAGTAGTAATCCAATTTATCGTAGCATTGCTGTGCCATCTCTTCAAATAAAGCATTTGCCTTATCAATTGCACCAGCTCTGTAATATTCTTGAATAAATCCAACCAAACTATTGTCATATGGAATTTTGTTGGTAGGCAATTCTTCCATACATCTATCCAATACTTTTACGGCTTTTTCCATCTGTCCTTCATCGTTTAACTGACTTGCCAAACGACTGTAATTAGAACGGAAACTCATGATATTAATGGTTAAGATATGGAATTGATCCATATATACATCTGCTTCTTTGATACGACCAAATTCGAACTTGTTCATGAAATTATCATACAGAATATCAGTATCGATTCGTCCAATTTCTAAACTATTCGTTTTGGTTTCAATTGGTACTAAGCGGTATGCTGCACCTTCCAACTGAAAATATTTTTCCAAACCTAAGAAACTACTTGTACCCATACCAACTGAGAAATAAATTGGTCGTTCCCAATTGTTATTGGCAATAATATCATAAACCATGATGTCATTCTTATACAGATAATTCCTCTTGATTTTCCAATCCAATTTTTTCTTGATCAAATGTGCATCTTCAGGACGAACCGTACCGTTGTTCACTACCTTAGCCGAATCAACTGGGATATAAACATTTCTTCCCGGAAAGTAATCCAGTTTTCTGCCAGTTTGCATTTCAACCTTTGAAGCCTTATTATCGCTGGCTACAAAGTCAAGCATTTGCTGTAATGATTCTTCATCCTCCAGACGTTCCAAAATAGGCACCTGATCACGCTTCCCTGGCTCAACTTTTTCTGGTCCAAAACTCATCGGAATAGGGTCAGAATCGTAAGCCTTGTTACGCATTTGGTTGATGTACCAATCACCAGCCAACAGACTCAGGTTCACAATTCGAATATCTCGACGAATTCCCTCCACTTCCTGTGCATACCACAATGGGAAAGTATCGTTATCTCCATAAGTAAACAAAATGGCATTTGGCGCACATGAGTTCAAATAGTTCTTTGCATAAGCCAAAGTTGCATAACGACCCGAACGATCATGATCATCCCAGTTTTGCTGTGCCATTAATCCTGGAACAGCTACCAGACACAAACCTGTAATTAATCCTGCACTTAAAACTTCAGGCATTTTCTTCTTCAGTGTCTGGTATAAGCCCATCACACCAAAACCAATCCATATCGCGAAAGCGTAGAACGAACCGGCATAGGCATAATCACGCTCACGTGGCTGATGTGGATATTGATTCAGGTAAACCACGATGGCCAATCCCGTAAAGAAGAACAACAACATTACTATAGAGAAATCCTGCTTTCCTTTCTTGCCAGATCTAAACTGGTAAATCAAACCAATTAATCCCAGTATAAATGGCAGGAAGAAATAGTTATTTCGCGATTTCTTGTTCTTTAACTCAGGGTACAATTTATCTTCGTTTCCTACTTTTGCTCTATCGATAAAAGGAATACCCGATACCCAGTTGCCATGCAAAATTCCACCATGACCTTGAATGTCGTTCTGACGACCAACAAAGTTCCACATGAAGTATCGCCAATACATCCATCCTACCTGATATTTAAAGAAAAACTGAAGGTTCGATCCGAAACTTGGTTTGTAAACCACTTCTCCATTACCTAATGCAATTGGGTTATTTTTTTTCACATCGCCCCAAAACTCGTACTCTCTAACATGGTTGTCGCGAGAAGAATACATACGAGGGAAAAGAGTTTCGAAACGAGAGTCGAACTCATATTTTTGCTTGCGCGATGCAATTACATATTTGTTATTTTTCTGAATGTAATTCGGTTTGGTTTCCACCAAATCAACTGCCGGAGCATTGTAATACTCACCATACATCAATGGTCTATCGCCATATTGCTCACGATTTAAATAGGAAAGCAATGCAAATACATTATCCGGATTATTTTCATCCATTGGTGGATTTGCCGACGAACGAATTACAATCATTGCAAATGATGAGTAACCAATTACAATCACCATAAAGGCAGTAACAATGGTATTTAAAACCACATAGTTCTTTTTAATGGTATAATCAATTGCCCAAATCACAAAAGCAATCAGCAATACAGCATACACCATTACACCAGTATTGTAAGGCAATCCAAATCCGTTTACAAACATCAGCTCGAACCACGATGCCACTTTAACAACGCCAGGAATAACACCATACATTACCACTCCTAAAATGGCTACCGCAATAGCTCCTGCAGCGATAATTCCATTTCGAGTTGGTTCATACTTTTTAAAGTAATACACAAAAACAATGGCAGGAATGGCAAGCAAGTTCAACAAGTGAACCCCAATCGATAATCCCATTAGGTATGCAATCAAAATAATCCAACGGTTGGCGTACTTCTCGTCAGCAACATCCTCCCATTTCAGGATTGCCCAGAAAACAATGGCTGTAAACAGTGATGATAATGCATAAACTTCACCTTCTACTGCCGAAAACCAAAAGGTATCAGAAAAAGTGTAAGCCAAAGCTCCTACCATTCCGGTTCCCATAATCGCAAATAGATTTCCTTTCGAAAGTTCTTCGTTTTTGTCAACCAATTTTTTCGCAAGATGAGTAATGGTCCAGAACAAAAACAGAATTGTAAATGCCGAAGCCAAAGCAGACATTACATTTACCATTAAGGCAGCTTCGGAAGGACTTGGTGCAAAAAGTGCAAAAAATCGAGCCATAATCATGAAAAGAGGGGCTCCTGGTGGGTGACCAACCTCTAAACCATAAGCTGTGGTAATAAATTCTCCACAATCCCATAAACTGGCAGTTGGTTCAATTGTTAACAAGTAAGTAATGGCAGCGATAAGAAAAGCTACCCATCCTAACACATTATTAACCAATTTGTAATTCGACTTCATCTTGTGTGTATTTTTGTTTTTTTTACTGATTCGTAGTGAAATAATCTGAACGAAAATAGTCAAATTTCAGTGTTTCCCTTGAATTCCTACAGAATATTTTTCGGAATTTGTTTGCACAAAAAAAAAAATTACTACATTTGCAGAGTCTTTACGAAAAGGCGCATTATGATTGACCCATGGTGTAATGGTAACACATCTGGTTTTGGTCCAGACGTTTAAGGTTCGAGTCCTTATGGGTCAACTTAAAAAAGCTTCGAAATTACTTTCGAAGCTTTTTTTGTATCCATACTTATGTACCATATCTGAACTCCGATTTGAAAGTCGGAACATTATAATTTTCACTTCTTTCGGAATTCCTAACCAATTCTAAAAAAACTCCAAATTGAAACTCGGAGCAATTCATACTCCATAGTTTAGGCAGTGATAAAATCTCTTATCGCATTTTCAAATAGAGTTTTTCCCTTTTAGGGAAAATCCCGACCGGGAAAAGGGTGAAATAAGAAAAATATAATCAAAAATGCACCCTCTGGCTGTCACCTCCCGATAGTTATCGCGGATCCCCTAAAAGGGGAGACCTAAATTCGATTTTAGTACTTCAAAATATTTAAACCCTTATTTTCTCTGTACTTTACCACTCTTCAAGACTTTTCTTTCTTTTCATACTTTTTCACTTTTCTACTCTTGTACTTTCAAACGATCTTCGTAAACCTAAAACTCCCGGCCACTCCCTGATCATCCAAACTTTCTCCTTCAATAATGGTTTCATTAATCATCATTCCTTCCCAGGAGTCCAATTCATATCGTATATCGTAATCCGCATGAATGATATCGTATTCCGTTGCCTGAATTTTAATTCTGTTTTTGTTAATTTCTCCTTCTATTTTCTCCTGAATCATGAATGTATCATCGGAATCGGCATTCTCCGAAAAAATAATTTTGCCAGACAATTTCTTTCCTTCCTGCACCAAAATTAACTCTCCCTGGGCCGTCCCATAGCCATAATCCTCTTCGTAAATCCACTTTCCAGTTAAAGATTCAATTTTTTTTTCTTCCATTTCTAAACCTCTTTCAAATTGACAATGAGAAGCATTCAAGCGCTCCTATTTCCTAATGCAAAAATCTTCGCAATATTTTTGTAATTTTTCGTTTTGACGTAAAAATATTTCCACTATATTTGCAGCGTCTTAGTCAGAAAATGACTGTATGGTATTGACCCATGGTGTAATGGTAACACATCTGGTTTTGGTCCAGACGTTTAAGGTTCGAGTCCTTATGGGTCAACTTAAAAGCTTCGAAATTACTTCGGAGCTTTTTTTATTTTTATACCATTACCTGATTTCGAATCCAGAATATTCTTTCGCACCAGCATCGCAAATATTAATGCGATCTACTCTGGCCCAGTCTGGTCCTTGCTTACACCACTCGCAAAACAATTCAACAGCCAATTCATCCCCTTCTGCTTCTACATAAACTGTTCCGTTTACCTGGTTCTTTACAAAACCATTCACACCAAAACGCTGCGCCGCCTTTCTGGTATGATAACGAAAACCAACTCCTTGTACTTTTCCAAAAACGGTGATATTTACTGATTTTTCTGCCACAAACGAATCCATTACAATTTGAGTTACGAAGTTAAGAAATTTAAGTTAGGAACATGATCTACTCATGAAGACGCAGGTTTTCATGATGCTTATGATTTTATATGATTTCAATCATTTACACTTACAGACGTTGCATTCAACGTCCCTACGTATTATTTTTGCCATCATGATCCAATACGACGAACCATTATTCCGCCCGCCAAGCGAGGCCTACTCCTTTATACTGCAGGTAACACTAGGATGTGCCTGGAACAAGTGTGCATTTTGCGAAATGTACAGCAGCAAGCAATTTCGCACTCGCAAAGAAGAAGATATTTTTGCCGATATAGCTTCCATGCAGCCCTATGCCAATCATTATCGCAAGGTATTTTTGGCTGATGGCAATGCAATGGTATTATCCTTTGACAAGCTTTCGCGCATATTGGACAGATTAAATGAGAAGTTTCCAAGATTGACTCGTGTATCAGCCTATGCTTTGCCTAAAGATATTGAAGCCAAAACTGATGAAGAGCTACAACAATTGGCGGCAAAAGGATTAAAACTTCTATACGTAGGAATCGAGTCTGGGGATGATGAATTGTTGGGCAGAATCAACAAATCGGAAAACTATGAGAGTACTGCCAAAGCTTTAAAAAGAGCGCGTGCAGCAGGAATCAAACTTTCGGTAATGATTCTAAACGGACTGGGTGGTAAAAACTACTCCTACCAGCATGCCTTAAATTCTGCCAAGGTAATCAACGAAATTCAACCAGAGTTCCTTTCTACATTGGTTTTGAGCTATCCTTATGGCGAAGATCATTTTGCCAAAAAGTTCGATGGTGAATTTATTCCTTTGAACACCGTTGAGCTGATTGCCGAAATGAAAGTCTTTATCGAAAACCTGGAACTGGAATCAACTGTTTTCCGCAGCGACCATGCTTCCAACTATTTGGTTTTGCGTGGCAACTTCCCTCGCGACAAACAGGAAATGCTCGATAGAATTAATGCAGTTCTCGATGATCCTGCCAATGCAAGATTGCGCGAGGAATGGATGAGAGGATTGTAAAAATCACCTCCAGTAAATATATCTATCGAAAAATATTAAAGAAGAGTCTATCCAGTTTACACCGAATAGACTCTTTTTAGAAAATAAGCAAAGAGACTAATATAATGGAACCAAGCTAGTATTTATGATCTCATCGATGATATCCTTTCGATTGTTAAAACGCTCCTTAAGCCAGTTTAATAACTTTTCCTGATCATATTCATCCAGCCAATTCATTGATTTAATTAACTCTTTTCGAAATAAATTTTCCTGATCGGCAACAGCCTGCAAAACAAACTTCTGATGTTCTAACATATCTGATGATTATTTAATTATACCGATCAATCTCTAACATGCCATATTGCTTCGCGTTCTCTATCTAAGGCTTTAGAAATCGATCGACATAATACATACAACATTAAAATAGTATTAAAAGAAAATCTGCTTTAACACTTTAATTACATCTAAATCATTTGTGCCTATTCACCAATGCCAAAGGCGTAATAATGTTGTCCAGGATAATCAAGGTAAACTCCTTTAAGCATCACACCTCCCGATTTCCCTTTCAGTAAAGCTTTTAATTCCTTCAGGCTTTCTACACGTTTATCATTCACATGTGTGATTACAAAACCCTCCTTCATATTGGTTTGATTTCGCAGCAAGCCGGAATTTAGCTTTTCAATCATTAAACCTGTTGGCACATCCAGTTTTGAAGCTTTTTCTTCATCCACTTCAATAATTTCAGCTCCTAGTTTGGAAATTATATCCTGTTGATTGGTACTGCTAATTTCGCTTTCGCCCTGCGCATTCTTTAAAGTAACCTCAAACTCTTTGGTCTTTCCAAAACGATTTACTCCTACCAACAATTGATCTCCCGGTCGGTGCTGACCAATTATTTCGAGCAAATCAGAAGATGTCTTTATCCTATTTTTATTCACCTTCACAATCACATCACCTTTTTGAAGGCCTGCCTCTTTTGCAGAGCTTTCATTCATTAGGCTATCCACATACACACCCTCGGTAACATCCAATTCTTTTTCTTTGGCAAAATTTCCATCTACACTTCGGATAGTAATGCCCATATAACCGCGCTGCACAAATCCGTATTCTAAAATATCTTCAACAACCTTACTCACAATATTCGATGGAATGGCAAATCCATAACCTGAATAAGAACCTGTAGGACTCGCAATAGCAGTATTAATACCTATTAATCCTCCTTTTAGATTTACCAAAGCTCCACCACTATTTCCAGGGTTGATTGCCGCATCGGTCTGAATGAAGGATTCTATTGCCGATTGCGACTGTAGGATATTGATATTCCTGCCTTTTGCACTAACAATACCCGCTGTTACTGTCGAATTTAAATTAAACGGATTTCCAACTGCCAAAACCCACTCTCCAATTTCCACATCATCGGAGTTTACAAATGGTACGTGAATCAATTTCTTTTCTTTAATCTGAATCACAGCCAAATCGGTTGTTGGATCGGTTCCAATCACCTTCGCTTTGTACACCCTATTATCGTGTAGGCTTACTTCAATATCTTCAGCACCATCAATTACATGATTGTTGGTAACAATATATCCATCGGAACTAATAATGACTCCCGAACCAGTTCCCACCCTGGTATATGGTCCTCTTTGCTGAGGTGTTCTTTGTTCGAACTTAAAATGAGGACCAAAAAAATCTTTCAGCATATTGTCGTTGAAAAAATCCCTAAAAGGCGACGGAACTTTCTGTCTGCTTTGAGTTCCTTGAATATGGGTTGATTTAATATGCACCACTGCATCCATCACTTTCTTGGATACATCAGTAAATTGCAATGGAACCACCTCTCCATTATGGTTTACCGTGTATGCCGCCCCAACAACGGGTGCAGAATCTACATGTTTAATGGTGTAGGTTTTATCTTCCTTATTAAAGAAAATAAATCCAACAGATGTAATTGCACTGGCAATGAATGCAACTATAAATAATTGAGCAATCTTCTTCATAACAAATCATTTTAATGTTTAAAATCTTACTACTAGCTTGATAACTGCCGAATACACAACTAAATTAAACGCCACTCAATGACGCAAAACATGTATTGGCTCAATGGGCATTGGAAGGTCAAGTTGCTTATGCGCAGAAAACTTTTAGAAAGAAGGGGAAGTTGAGAACTTTGTTCGAAAATCACCCCGCCGCACTTAAAGTTTTCAAGTATCAGTAGTTTGACCTTACACGCCCTAGATTTTTTGCCTACTTTTTCATCAATGGAAAAAGTAGGAGCCTACCGGCTTGAGGATAAGAGAAATCTATTTCTCTTGATTCCAATTTAAATAAACCTTTTATTTTAAAGCTCATTCTAATCCATAAGCTTACCACCTACCTTTTGCAGAGTAAGTGGCAAGCATATTTTTTATAAACAGTCCTATGAATTTTAGGAAATCTTAATAATTCTGGCTGGTTTAGGCTTCGCTTCTTCTTTTTTAGGCAAGTGAATCACCAAAATTCCATCAGAGTAATTGGCCTTTATTTTATCGCCATCCACCACCTCCGAAGGCAACTGGAACGAACGCTGGAACGAACAATAAGAGAATTCTTTTCTGGTATATTTGTCTCCCTTATTTTCAACCTCACTCTTCTTTTCAGAAGAAATGGTCAACTGATTGTTCTCTAAATTAATATTGAAGTCTTTCTTATCCATTCCTGGTGCCGCAACCTCAATCGTAAATTCGTTTTTATCCTCCTTTACATTCACCGCAGGCAAAGTGGTGTTTGTAGTTGAGAAATTTGTGGTATTCCAATCCATCCAATCTCTGGAGAAAAAGTTATCAAAGAAGGATGGGAAAAAATTATCGGTATTTTTCTTAACTAAAGTCATAATTATATCCTCCCTAATTTAAATTAATACATACTTATATTCTCATTAAAATTAGAATCGCGATTCACTTTATGTCTTTCAAACTGAATGCCAAAACCACCAACATTTTGTATTACACTGAAAATCAAAAGCTCTTTAAAAACCCCGCAATACTGTTAACTGACAATTTTTCATTATTGAAAATATTTTTTCTGAATTTTTGACACAAACAACTATTAACTAGGACATTGTGTCACACTATGCAATTTTAATCTTTACCTGATTTGTTTCAATATCGCTCTAATTGATCAATTGAATAAAAGATTGCGCGAGCATTAAATGCAGGCTTTATGGAAAACTCCCCATTCCTCACAAAATCCCCCCTCATCCGTAAAGACGTAGCAGTGCTACGTCTCTACCATAACACCCACAACTGCATTCTCATTCTTGTTTTTGTTTCCCTCAATCCTGTTATTGGTACGCTAATTCTCCTCATCGGCGTGCTTCTGCCTGCCCTTGGGCTTGTGAGAGTGAGCAAATGCATGCCCCCATCTGCCAATGTTTGACTCATTCCTACCAAATGCATTGCACTTATTAACAATGAGCGTGCGGTTATCAACATTGAGCGTGCAGATGGCAGGTCTCTCGATGCAGATGACCGGTCTCACGGTGCATTTATTAACATTGACGGCGCAGTTTTCAACATTGAGCGTGCGGTTCGCAGGTCTCTCGATGCAGATGGCAGGTATGAGCGTGCACTTATTAACATTGAGGAAAACATTGGCAAGTCTCACGCTAACATTGGCAGGTCTCATACAAAAAATGACATATCAACTATTATTTTCGCCTTTTTAAACTCAAACAAAAAGTCATTTTAGCACCTGATTATAAGCCGAAAACTAAAATCTCATCTAACAAAATAGTCGCAAAGCTACTGTTAATCGGCATTTCAGCTACCTCCAATTACTTTTAACATATTTTAATACAAGTAAAAGCATAATATTATTAACTTAAATCTGTATTTTTTTACAACATATTAATTACAACGGTAAAATATATTAATCACCCTAAAATTATTAAACAATGAAACAGACTAAAAAATTTACAATGGCCTATTCTGAGTTAGGACAGCGCGGCGATAGAGTTCAAGCTGTTGTTGCTCGTGATGTGGCGGAATTCGTGAAGTTTGGCTACGAAGAAACCATTCCTACCCAGGTGGCAGATAAAACCAAACAGTTTAAAGATATCCTGCCCGACATGTATTGGGAAGGACAAAAAACCTTAAAAACCAATGCCAAGGACGAATGCAGAAGTACTTTGGTAGGACTTTTAGGAGAAGTTGCTTTTAAAGCCAAATTGGCTTTGGGAAGCGGTAGTAAAGAGTATGCAACCTTCCGTTTTAGCGGAGTAGATCGCAAAACCGATAATGAGTTGGTAGCCTATGCCAAGCATGTTTGTCAAACTGCCGAATTCTTTAAAGAACCATTGAGCAAACGCAATGTAACTCCCGAGTTAATCACCCAAACTACCGATGCTACCATTGCTTTAGACGATGCCATTGATGCACAAGCCGAGGCCATATCAATTCGCGAACAAAAAAGTGTGGAGCGTCTTGCAATGGGTAATGAGCTTTACGAATTAATTGTTGAATTGTGCGAGGTGGGTAAAAGAATCTGGGAGCACAAAAACGAAGCTTTTTACAACGACTATGTGCTTTATGCTTCGAGCAAATCGACCACACAAGCCGAAGAAAATGAAGAAGTAGTTGAAGAAACAACAAACGAAGAATAGAAAATAGTGTTAAGTTGATATATTTACCGGGGCGAATCTCAAGAATATTTGGGGTTCGCTTTTTTAAATCATCCAAAAAATAATTTTCACATTGAATTGATCATGTTGTATCTTTAATAGAATCATTTTAAATAAGCAAACAACATGAAGATTCTGAATACCATTGCCCTACTTCTGACAACATTTTCGCTTAGCCTTGCGCAGGAGATTCCAGCTGTTTACAGCAATATCGGCTCCGATGAAAATGGCGTATTTCTACAAATGGAAAACAGAAGAATTTATGCCTTAAAAGCAGATGATCAATTCAAATTTGAAGATTTATACACGGCTGCCATCGGAACAAGAGAAGGATTAAGCTTTGATTTTAAATTTCCGGAACTGAATGGTACACTGTACTATGGATTTATCAATTACAATGATGGCAAGCATCCACAACCGGTTTATTTTCGTGAGAGTTCGCCCATAAATATTGGCATTTGTCATATCCCAATTAAAAGATTTTTATCGGGTAAGTATGATATGATCGATTGGGAGAAGACAGGAAAAGGAGTGATTGGCTTTCGTATCGTAAACAACAAAGGCGACATGCTTTACGATGGCAGAATGGCTTTTACCTACTCCGACGGAATGTTTAAAACAGAACCTACCATTGTTGAAGGTCCTTTTATCAATCAGCTTTCGCACAAAGGTGCTGTGATATCTTTTACAACATCTGAAGAGATTGAGGCAGGCATTCAAATTAATGGCAAGACATACAAAGACAAAAGGCCAGCCAAATATCATGAAATAAAGGTTAATGATTTACAAGCCTCTCGCAAGCATACCTATACCGTTTCGGTGGCTGATTTTAAATATGACTTTAGTTTTGAAACGGCTCCAAATCCGGGAAGCAGAAAGGCTTTTACATTTGCTTATGGCAGTGATTCTCGCGCTGGAAACGGTGGCGGCGAGCGAAACATTTTTGGCACCAATGCTTACATCATGAAAAAGATTGCAGCTTTGGCCATGTCCGAAAATGTCAAGTTTGTTCAGTTTACAGGCGATTTAATTAATGGCTACGATACCAGTCGCGAACGGATGAATCTGCAATATGCAAACTGGAAACATGCAGTGGAACCCTGGTGGCATTACATTCCTTTTGTTCCGGGCTTTGGAAACCACGAAGCCTATAATTTTGTTTTTAACGATACCGAGGCAGGCACTTATCATGCCATCGATCACTTTCCTTTTAAGGATGATTCAAGTGAATCTTTGTTCCAGGATAATTTTGTATTGCACGAAAATGGCCCACGTAGCGAAGACAACTCAAAATACGATCCAAATCCCAATAAAATAGATTTTCCTTCCTACAAGGAAAGTGTATTCTGGTATGCCTACGATAATGTTGCTGTAGTTGTCCTGAATTCAGATTATTTTTATGCTCCAAGTGGCTTATCCACCACTGGTGGTAATCTCCATGCTTTTATAATGGATAATCAAATGATATGGCTTCAAAAAACACTAAAGCAGTTGGAAAAAAATAAAGATGTCGACCATGTTTTTATCTCTATACACACTCCTTTCTTTCCCAATGGCGGACATGTAAAAGATGATATGTGGTATGATGGGAACAACAAGTTTAGAGCGGTTGTGAAAGGACAATTTTATGAGAAAGGCATCATCGAAAGGCGTGATGAACTGCTTGACCTCATCGTTAACAAGTGCAAAAAAACGGTGGCCATTCTAAGTGGCGATGAACACAACTATAACTTACTTACCATCACCAATAAAATGCTAAGATATCCCCAAGAGTATCCACACGAAAAGCTGGAATTGAGCAGAACTTTTTACCAGATAAACAATGGTGCAGCTGGTGCCCCCTATTATGCACAGGAGAAAACGCCATGGTCGGAAAATGTTCGAAACTTTTCTACGCAAAATGCTCTTGTGCTGATTGATGTTGATGGAAACAAAATCAGTGTTCGCGTTAAGAATCCTGACACATTGGAATTGATTGATGAATATACCCTTCGGAAATAAATCACATACACCACAAATTATTAATATGAGATTCTTTTTCGTCCTGATATTATCCTTGTGTTTTACCTGGGAAGTTTGCGCTCAAAATGACACAAACAACTCTTATGGGCCATCTCCACTGTTCGATAGTGATGAGATTTTTGAAATCAAACTCAAAGGAGATATCAGAAAATTGTTCAATGACAGAAAAGAAAATGCAAAATATCACCCTTTTGTTTTCTCATATGAAATCAATAACCAAGAACACTCTTTAGATATCCGTGTGAAAACACGTGGGCATTTTCGCAAAATGAGAATAAACTGTGCAACTCCTCCTCTACTTTTAAATTTTGATACTTTGCCAGATTTGGCTGAAACCATTTTTAGGGGGCAGAATAAATTAAAACTGGTTACAACTTGTGCTGATGAAAAATTTGTTGTGCAAGAATACCTGGTTTATAAAATCTACCAGTTAATTACAGAGAAAAGCTTTCGAGTAAGATTGGTGAAAGTAATTTTTGAAGACACAAAAAGAAATAAAATCAGAAGTGCTACCTATGGAATTCTTTTGGAAGATCAGGATGAAATGGCCGGGCGAAATCATTCTGCAATTCGAAAGCAGTTAAATGTTAATCCTAAAACTATCAATAAGGAGTATTTTCTTAAAATGTCTGTATTTCAATTTCTGATTGGCAACACCGATTGGTCTATCCAATACCTTCACAATATTAAAATCTTAAACAGCGAAAAGAACTCATCCTTGTATGCCGTTCCTTATGATTTTGACATGTCGGGAATGGTAAATACTTCATATGCAGCACCTGCAGAAGCCCTTCAATTAAATTCTGTTCGCGATAGAAGGTATAGAGGATATTGTATTGATGATATGAGTGAATTTGAATCTACTTTCCAGTTATTTAATGAATTGAAAAAAGAAATTTATGCCATTTACAAGAGCAATACCTTCCTCGATAAGACTTACAAGAAACACACACTTAAATACCTCGACAGATTCTATGAAATTATCAATGATGAAAAATTAAGCAAAAGGGAATTTCAATATCCTTGCAATCCAAACGGAACAGGTAACATTGTTATTCGGGGATTGAAGAAATACAAAGAAAAAGACAAAAAAAATTCCGACAAATAGTCGAAATCATTTTTTCATAAGGTCGCCAAACCCTCAGGCTAAAACGATTTGCCAATATCATTCTAGCCTATCTATTTTACTTTTTACAAAAAGAACTACTTTATTACCATGAAGTTTTTCTTGTTTTTTAATCGATTCCACTCTCTAGCATTCATCGATTGAATCATTTTCGTAGTAAGATCAACAACCACGAAATCGTCGTCTACCGTGTAGAACAAATCTTTTAGCTTTTTTAATAGTTTCATATCCCCTAAAGTTTACTGTTTTACTACCTTAAATTTAATAGGAATATGATTAATATTCAAGCTGTTTTTGTATGGTTTAACGATTACGTAATATGAATTCACAATTACGTAATATCAATTAATATTTACGTAAATATTAACCTGATTTTGACTAAAAATATTATTCACAGAAAGTCCGGTTATTATAAAAATTCCACCGAATTAAAGTACAAATTCTTTTTGTCAAGAAGTATTCTTTTCATTCGAGATGGCCCACCTATCGCAATTTGATAAATGTATTTTCCACGGAAGAAGAATCGTTTAAAATAGGTATACTCATGTTTACCAACCATTTGGGTATATTCAATTTCTTTTCCCAGCATTTTTTGGTAAGCCACGGATCTTTCCTCTAATAAAATTGTTCCATTACTTACCAAACTGCCTTCTTTCATTTCTTCATAATATTCGGTCGGATCTGAATAGGTAAAATCAATTCCTACTCCTGAAAAATCAGAAGCTACAATCCCAAATACTGTAACTGCATCCTTAAAACTAAAAACCTCTATCGAAATTCCATTGAGTTCTTTATTTTGAACAATGGGTTGATCGGGAATCGAAAATCTTATTTTTGATTTTTCTGATTCTACCTTTTTCCATTCTTCCTGTGCAATTGCACCTGATATCCATGCCAAACTTAGCATACAGATCAATATAAACTTTCTCATACTTTACTTTATTTCAGGTAACTCAATCCCTTTTATTTTTCGATACAAATCAAGAGCAAATACATCGGTCATGCCAGATACAAAATCCAATACCGACATGATTTTCTTGTAATCGTTCTCACCCGACACATCGTATTGCTGAGGAATTAAGGATAGTAAGTTCTTAGAATAGAAATTATCTGGTTCCATCACTGCTGAAACGAATTCCTCCAATAAGGTTCCTAAGATTTTATAACCTGCCAATTCTATTTCGATAACAGATCGGTGTCGATAAATTCTCTGAACAGCAACTCCCGTGCAAGTTTTATAAGCTTGCTTGCAAATTGGCTCTACTTCCTTGATTAAAGTACCAGTAAATGTTCCACTTAAAATATCGTCGTAATTATCAAGAAAAACATGAACACACTCTCCCACCAGTTTACCAATCACGCTGGCTCTTATAAATGCAATCTGCTCATTGGTATCAGTAACCTCTTGGCAAGTTTCATCAATTCTCTCAAGACTTGATTTGTCTTTTTTAGGGTCATAAAAGTTTAGAAGGAGTTCCTTGGTTTCTGCAGTACTCAAAATGTTTAATTTGTGAGCATCCTCGATATCCATAATTTGATAACAAATATCATCGGCTGCCTCAACCAGGTAAACCAAAGGAAATCGTGCATATATTCCTTTACTTACCTCGGGAATTTCCAATTCTTTGGCAATCTTAAAGTAAGATTCCTTTTCTGTTTGAAAATATCCATACTTTCTTTTTCCAACTTCAGGAATTTTATTTGACTCCCAAGGATACTTTACAATAGATGCGATGGTAGAATAAGTTAGTGCAAACCCTCCTTTTCTTCTTCCATTAAAAGCATGTGTCAATAATCGTAATGCATTTGCATTGCCCTCAAAGTTGATTAAATCAAACCATTCCTCATCGCTAAATTTATCCTTAAGCTCTGCCCCTTCTCCTTTTTCAAAATAGTGCGACAAAGCTTTCTCCCCAGAGTGTCCAAAAGGAGGATTACCCAAATCATGAGCCAAACATGCTGCCGCAACAATACTGCCTATTTCCCTAATTCCTGAATCAGGATCTACTTTTTTCTTCTCAATTAATTTTTCAGCCAGCAAATTACCAAGTGATCTTCCAACACTAGAGACCTCAAGACTATGAGTTAATCGATTGTGTACAAAAATACTTCCGGGAAGCGGAAATACTTGTGTTTTATTTTGTAAACGACGAAATGGCGATGAAAATATCAACCTGTCGTAATCTCTTTGAAATTGAGTTCTCACATCAACACTTGCTGGTGAGTATTTATCTTCTTGTCCGAATCTTTTCGTTGAAAGTAATTTTATCCAATCCATAATTTAGATTTAAAGCTCCTAAATTACATTAAAAATTCTCGTTGCCCGATTTGTTTAGCAATTATTAACAATTCACCACTTTAACTGTTATACTGATATATTGAATTGTACGAATCCGTACATCCTATGTAATAACATCGTACACATAAATCATCAAAAAAAAATATAAAAATCATTCATTACACTGATTTAATGACAGTTCCGTTATGTGGCACGAGTATTGAAAAATATAAGATCATTGGGGTGAAGATTTTCTATTTTATTATTATGCTTATTTATTTCGACATTATCAGTTGATAATACAGGTTTGTCGACAATTGTGTACGTTGGTCTAAATAAATTTGAAATCCAATCACATAAAATTACTATTGTATATAGGTTTTTTAAAAATACATCAATATTATGATCCGATTACAAAACATTCACAAATCGTACATTACCGGAACCAACAAGTTGCATGTCCTTAAAGGTATCGATTTGCACATTAAAGAAGGTGAATTGGTATCAATCATGGGATCTTCCGGGTCCGGAAAGTCAACATTATTGAATATTCTCGGACTTTTAGACAACCATGACGAAGGAGTTTACGAGCTAAACAATGAGGAAATTAAATCGATGAGCGAAACAAAAGCTGCCAAGCTTCGCAATAATTTGTTGGGTTTTGTATTTCAATCATTTAATCTGATTTCTTTTAAAAATGCCATGGAAAACGTGGCACTCCCACTTTACTATCAAAAAGTATCAAGAAAAAAGAGAAATAATCTTGCCGTAGAATATCTTGATAAAATGGGATTAAAAGAATGGGCACACCATATGCCAAACGAACTTTCGGGTGGGCAAAAGCAAAGAGTAGCTATCGCCCGTGCTATGATCACCCAACCCAAAATTATTTTAGCCGATGAACCAACCGGAGCTCTTGACTCTGCAACTTCAATTGAAGTAATGGATCTTTTAAGAGAAATCAACCAATCAGGAATTACAGTAATTATTGTTACTCACGAAAATGACATTGCCCATATGACAGATAGAATCATCAATTTAAAGGATGGTGTTATCGAATCAATCGTAGAGAATAACAAAATTAACAATACTGAATCGGTTAAAATTCCTCTTCAGGAATAAAACAAACCCTAATATCAAGCTATGTTCGACAGAGATAAGTGGCAAGAAATATTTAGTACCATCAGGAAAAACAAAACCCGTACGATATTAACCGGTTTTTCGGTTGCAACGGGTATATTTATGTTGATTTTCCTTTTGGGTGCAGGAAGAGGCCTACGTAATGGTATGACTTCTGTTTTTGCTCAGGATGCAACAAACAGCATGCAAATATTTGGTGGTAGAACGACCAAAGCATACAAAGGAACTCCAGAAGGCAAAAGGATTCAAATGGTAAATGATGATTTCCTGAATCTGAAAAAATCGATTCAAAAAATAGATGTGATTTCGGCGATGTCATACATTCCAGGAGCTGAAACCATTTCCTACAAAAATAATTTCGGAAATTTTAACGTATCGCCTGTTCATGATACCTACAAAGAAATTAAAAACTTTGAAATCCTTAAGGGAAGGTTTCTTAATCAAAATGACCTGGATGAACACAGAAAAGTTGTAGCCATTCAGGATGAGGTAAAAAAAGTACTTTTCCCAAAAGAAACTGCTCTTAACAAATACATCAACATTAACGATATCAAGTTTAAAGTAATTGGTATTTTTCATCAGTCAAGTTTCGATGATAACTCAAGAGAAATATACATTCCGATTACTGTAGCTCAAAAAATATTCAATAACAACGATCATATCCGTAGAATCTCTTTCACCTTAAATGATGTTTCGGTAGAGGAAAGTAAAAACATTGAAAGACAGATTACCTATAAAATGGCTGACAGACACAACTTCAGCAAGGAAGATAAAAATGCCCTATGGATTCGGAATAATATTGAAAACTCTCAAACTTTCGCTGGTTTATTTAGTGCAATCGAAATGTTTGTTTGGATAATAGGAATATTCACCATTGTATTAGGCGTAATTGGCGTTTTCAATATCATGATGATTGTTGTTAGAGAGCGTACAAAAGAAATTGGTATACGAAAAGCCATTGGCGCATCTCCAGGCTCTGTTGTTGGCTTAATCCTAATGGAGGCAATATTTATTACTGCTGCTTCGGGTTATGTAGGATTAATTGCAGGGGTAGGATTATTGGAAGCTATCAATCAGTTTGACATTATCGAAAAAATTTATGCACCAGCAGCAATATATTTCCTTGACCCACAAGTTGATCTTGGAATAGCAATAGGCGCAACAATTGTTTTGGTAATTACCGGTGCTTTGGCAGGATTTTTCCCTGCACGAAAAGCTGCAGCCATCAGACCAATTGAAGCTTTAAGAGACGAGTAATACGAATTTATAAACGACATTAGAATGTTTGATCTAGATAAATGGCAAGAAATTACTGCCGCACTAAAAAAGAATAAACTTCGTACCATCCTAACAGGCTTAGGTGTGATGTTCGGGATTCTTATTTTGGTAACTCTTCTGGGAATAGGAAGAGGATTTCAAAATAACATTCAATCTTCTTTGGGAAACTTTGCAACCAATTCAACGGTGTTTTGGGTAGAAAGAACAACCAAAGCATATAAGGGCTTGCCCAGAAACAGATTTTACCAATTTACCAATGACGATTTATTAGCTCTCAAGAAAAACATTCCTGAATTGGAACATATCGCTCCTGATATTAATGGTTGGAGTGGTGGTGCAACTCACAATACATTTCGAAAAGAGAAAAAAGGAAATTTCAGAATCAAAGGTACATCTCCAGAAATGAACATGGTAAATCCTGTTGAAGTAATCTCAGGTAGGTTTATCAACGAGAATGACCTTAAAGAATTCCGTAAAGTAATTACCATTGGTCCTCGTGTTAAAGAACTCATGTTCGAAGAAGATGAGGATCCAATTGGGCAATACCTAAAGGTGAACGGTATTTTTTTCAAAATCATTGGTGAGATCAAACCTTTGAGTAATAACATGGGGAATCGAGATGATATCATTCAGTTGCCTTATACTACCTTGCAACAATTGTATAATTATGGCGATAAATTCTATGTGTTCCTTGCAACTGCTAAGGTGGGTGAATCGGTAGCTGAATTGGAAGATAAAATATTTGAAATTCTAGCTCGTCGTCACTCTATTCACCCTGAAGATACCCAAGCAATTGGACACTTCAATATTGCAAAAATATTCAATAAGATATTTGGACTATTCAATAGTATTGGATTCCTGTTTTGGGTTATTGGTTTTGGAGTTCTAATCACAGGGGTAATTGGTGTAAGTAATATCATGCACGTTGTTGTGAAAGAAAGAACCAAAGAGCTTGGGATTAAACGTGCCATTGGGGCTAAACCTGCATTAGTTGTTGGTCAAATCATTAACGAATCGGTATTCTTAACCACTTTTGCAGGATTTTGGGGATTGGTACTTGGAGTTGTTATTGTTGAGTTAATTGGCAAAGCAACTGAAGGAAGTCCTAACCCTCAAATTTTAAATCCCTACGTTGATATTAATGTAGCATTTATAGCACTCGGAGTTTTGATATTTTTTGGAGTTCTTGCTGGACTTTTACCAGCACAAAGAGCCATCAGAATTAAACCCGTTGATGCGTTGAGATACGAATAAAAGTCATAAATCTGAAAATAATACAAGTCATGAAAAAAGTTCTAAGAATCTTAATGGTTGTAGGGTTAATCGTCCTTTTTGTAGGAACCATTTTTTTCCTTTATAAAAAGTCG
Source organism: Marinifilum sp. D714 (assembly GCF_030851345.1). Lineage (GTDB taxonomy): Bacteria > Bacteroidota > Bacteroidia > Bacteroidales > Marinifilaceae > Marinifilum. Next base: position 69,952 of record NZ_JALPNU010000013.1, on the reverse strand, counting down.
CAAGACAAACCTGTAGTTTATAACACAAAATCTCCTGAGATTACTGACATTGTTAAAAAAACAATTGCAACTGGTTCGGTGGTACCTAGAAAAGAAATTGAAATTAAACCTCAAGGTGTTTCTGGTATTATCGAAACTTTATATGTTGAAGCTGGTGAAATGTTGAAAAAAGGTGATCCAATTGCAAAAATTAAGATCATTCCAGACATGATTAACTTGAATAGTGCCGAATCACGTGTTAATGTTGCCAAAATTAACTTTGAAGATTCTGAGATCAATTACAATCGTGATAAAGCATTATACGACAAAAAAGTAATCTCCGAATCAGATTTCCAGAAAACACAGTTGGCTTTCCGTAATTCTCGAGAAGAATTGCAAGCTGCAAAAGATAATTTACAGCTGATAAAAGAAGGTGTTACCAAAAAATCAGCAAATGCAACGAACACTATCATTCGCTCAACTATTGAAGGTATGATTTTGGATATTCCAATTAAGGAAGGTAATTCTGTAATTCAATCCAATACATTTAACGATGGTACTACTGTAGCAATCGTAGCTGATATGGGTGAAATGATTTTCCAAGGTAAAGTTGATGAAACTGAAGTCGGAAAAATTAATCAAGGAATGAACCTTAAACTTACCATCGGTGCAATTGAGGATGTTAAATTCGATGCAAATCTTGAATACATTTCTCCAAAAGGAGTTGAAGAAAATGGTGCAATTCAATTTGAAATTAAAGCTTCAGTTGAGTTAAACGATAAATATTTTATTCGTTCAGGTTATAGTGCAAATGCTGAAATCGTTTTGGATAAAAGAGAAAAAGTACTTGCTGTAAACGAAAGCTTGTTAGAGTTTGAGAATGACTCAACCTTTGTTGAAGTAGAAACTTCTCCTCAAGAATTTGAAAGACGTTTCATTAAAACCGGATTATCTGATGGAATCAATATCGAAGTTCTAGAAGGTATTACCAAAGATGACAAACTTAAGGGTGAGAAGAAGAAAAAATCTGATATGATTAAAGAGAAGAAAAAAGAAGAAAAGAAAGATTAAGCAAGCTTTGTAAAGAGCTTAATATTGCTCATATTTATCATATCAAAATCGTTTTTATAATTGCCTAAACCGTAGTACGGATTATAAAACAAAAAACAAATGAAAAAAATATTATTACCGCTAATTGCGATTGCATTTACATTCTCTTCAGCAAATGCTCAAGAAAAATGGAGTTTGGAGAAATGCATCAACTATGCGAAAGAACACAATATTGATTTACAGCTTCGAAAACTTGATGCTGAAGTTCAAGCTAACAATACAAAACAATCAAAGTTTGCCCTTTTGCCAAATTTAAATGGTAGCACAAGGTACGACTTTAGCTATGGTCGTACACTAAAAGCAGATAACACATATGGTGATCTTAATACGCAAAGTGGTTCGGTTGGATTATCAGCAAATGTAACTTTATTCGAAGGCTTTCAAAAGTATAATTCAATAAAGAAAAATGAGCTTGACCTTCAAGCTTACCTTCAAGATGTAGAAAAAGCAAAAGAAGATTTGGCTTTAAACATTACTTCTTCCTATTTGAATATTCTTTTCAACAAAGAGTTGTTATATATAGCTCAGGAAAAATTAAAAGTTACCAAACTTCAGATTAAAAGAACAGAAGCTTTGGTTGAAGCAGGAACGCTTCCAAAAGGAACTCTGATGGAACAAAATGCTCAGGCAGCCAGAGAAGAACTTGAGGTAGTTAATGCATCAAATGATCTTGATTTGGCTTTGCTAGATTTGGCACAATTGCTAGATCTTGAAAAACCAGCGGATTTCGACATTAGCGTTCCTGAATTGCCTGTATTGAATGCAACTCGCTCAATGGTCGATCCGGAATCTGTATTTATTAATGCTTTGGAATTCAGACCTGAAATAAAAGCTGCAAAATACAGATTAGAAAGTTCAGAAAAAGGACTCATATTGGCGAAAGGTCAACGATCTCCTAGGTTAACCATGTCTGGATATTGGGGATCTAGTTATTCAAAAGACTTCCCTGAATATGGATTAGATGTAAATGGTGATCCAGCTATTATTCGAGAAGAGATGAGGCTAAGCGATCAGTTATCAAATCGTGAAAATAAAATGTTCGGATTCAATTTAAGCATTCCAATTTTTAATGGTGGACAAGTAAATAGAAATATTGCCAATGCCAAAATTGATATCAATCGCTCAAAGTTGAACATGGAAAACAGAAAAAATGGCTTGAGAAAAGAAATCCAACAGGCTCATGCGAATGCTAAAGCTGCAATGAACAGATATTTCTCGAGTGAGACAGCAGTTTCCTCAACCGAAGAAGCATTCCGTTACACAGAAGAAAAATTCAACTTAGGCTTGGTAAATTCAGTTGATTACAATCAGGAAAAAAACAACCTGTTTCAAGCAAAATCAATCTTGCTCCAAGCAAAATACGAATACATTTTCAGAACAAAGATTCTTGACTTTTACAATGGCATTGAGATAAAATTATAATCAAGTTTACACATAACAACTCGAAACTCCCGGCTGATGATTTATTAGTCGGGGGTTTTCTTTTTAAAACGGTACAATTTAAAATTGAATTAATGCTATCCCAATATCAGTAAGTTTGTTAGAAAGAAACAGTAGCTAATTTTATTTGAGCAATTGTCATTAATTTCCCATTTTATCATTTATTTTGCAGTGATTTAAAAAAATAGACCATGGCATTACTTTTAAATATCGAAACATCAACAGCAATTTGTTCTGTTGCATTAGGAAAAGACGGGAAATTATTGGCTTTAAAGGAAAACAAAGAAGGCATGAAACATGCAAGCCACCTTACTGTTTTCATCGAAAATATATTGAAAGAAAACAATTTAAGTACAGCTGATTTAGATGGTGTGGCAATTAGCATGGGACCTGGTTCATATACAGGTTTGCGAATTGGTGTATCAACAGCTAAAGGCATTTGTTACGGGGCAGGAATTCCTTTAATCGCTGTTAGCACATTACAATCAATGACAAAAGCTTTGCAAAACAATTCTGATTTATCCTCTGTGGTAAAGAATCAGGAAAAAGCTTTGTTTTGCCCTATGATTGATGCCAGAAGAATGGAAGTTTATACAGCATTCTACAATGCAAAAGCTGAATTGGTAAAAGACATTTCTGCTGACATTATCGATGAAAACTCATTTTCAAGTGAACTTTCAGAACAAGAGATTGTTTTCTTTGGTGATGGTTCCGGAAAATGCAAAGATGTGATCACAAATGAAAATGGCATCTTTCTTGATGATGTAAATGCAACTGCTGTTGGAATGATTGAGTTGGCAGAAGATAAATTCAACAAAAATGAATTGGAAGATGTTGCTTATTTTGAACCATTTTATTTGAAAGATTTTGTAGCAACAACGCCTAAAAAGAATATCTTTAATTAAGAACTAAAACAATGCGTATGCTGAGATTTACACTATTTTTAATTTCCTTATTTGTACTATCAACAAGTACATATTCAAATACACCTGTAAAATCAACTGATAAAGGGGAACATTTAAAATATGTAATCCACTATGGCATTGTAAGAGGTGGGAAAGCCAGCTTAAAACTTAAATCCGATAAAATTAATGGCAAAGAAGTATATCATGCCACTTTAACGGGACGAACTGTTGGATTGTTTAATAGCCTTTACCGGGTTAGGGATACCTACGAAAGCTATTTTGATAAAGAGACATTGCTTCCGGTAAAAGCAATTCGTGATATTAGAGAAGGAAGTTATAAAAGATATAACGAGGTTACATTCGACCGAGAAAAAAATCAAATTAATAGTCAGCGATCGGGAATTAAAAATGTTCCTGTTGGCATTCATGACATCCTTTCTGCTTTTTATTTTGCCAGGGCGTATTATTTTAATTCAGATTTGGAAATTGGTCAGGTAGTTAAAATCCAAACTTATTTCGCAGACGAAGAATTTTTGCTGCAATTTAGATTTATGGGATACGAAAATGTAAAAAGCAAAATTGGGAATGTGAAATGCTACAAATTTATTCCAATTGTTCAAACCGGACGTGCTTTTGAAGATGAAGATGATATGAAAATCTGGATTTCGGCAGATGCCAACAAAGTTCCTGTACGCGTACAGTTTGATCTATTCTTAGGTTCGCTGCGTTGCGATCTTATAAATTTTTCAAATTTTTCAACAAGTTCGCTACGTAAGAATTAAAATTCTATATTTCTCACAGCTATCTATATCAAACAAAAACACTTAATATTTTAGATTATTAATTGTTTCAATTACTTTTGCACAAAATTAATGAGCATGGAATGCTCATTATAAATTGAAATCGATTATAAAATTAAATTCATAATATCATGGCAAGTACTGCAGATTTTAAGAATGGAATGTGTATCCATTATAAGGATGATTTATATACAATTGTTCAATTTCAACACGTTAAACCAGGAAAAGGTCCGGCTTTCGTAAGAACTAAGCTTAAAAACGTTAAAACTGGTAAAATTATCGATAACACTTTTAACTCTGGTGTTAAAGTTGATGTTGCAAGAATTGAAAGACGTCCACATACGTTTCTTTACAAAGATGACATGGGTTACAACCTAATGCACACTGAAACTTATGAGCAAATTGCACTTGAAGAATCTTTATTTAATGCTCCAGATTTATTGAAAGATGGAGATCCTGTTGAGGTTGTAGTCCACGCTGATACGGAAACTCCTCTATATGCAGAATTACCTGCCCATGTAACAATGCAAGTTACATATACTGAACCAGGTCTTAGAGGTGATACTTCATCAACAAATTCATTAAAACCTGCTACAATTGAAACAGGAGCAACTATTATGGTTCCATTGTTTATTAATACCGACGATGTAATTAAAGTTGACACTCGTGATCACAGCTATGTTGAGCGTGTAAAAGCTTAATATCTGTAAATCTTATCATATAAAAAGGATTCTTCATGGAATCCTTTTTTTATTCCATTCCATCGAATTGTCTGTAGCACCATTATTTACTACATTAGTGGTAACCTTATCTTTAAAACCCCACTATAGTGATTAAGCAACGAAGCGTAAACAGTAAGTTTAAGTTAGATCTGATACTGAAAATCACACAAGCAATCAATGAAAATTTATCCGTTGAAGGTCTGCTAAAACAATATAAAAACATCCTATTTAATGAGCTAAAGATTGGTAAAATTGTCGTTTTTAAATTCAATTCTACTTGGGAGAAATTGCTAATTTCAGGTGTTCCCAACAGTACTATTGATAATATCAAAATCGAAAGCGATTTAGCAAAATATGATGAGATCACCTACATTTCAACTGAATTTCCAGAACATCTTCGAATATTTGATTTCTTAATTCCGGTATTTCATAAGAAATCAGTTCTTGCCTATATTTTTATTGGCGATTTGGATGAAGAAATGGAAGGAATGAGTCCCGCTATTAAGCATCTGGCCTTTATCCAAACCATTTCTAACATTATAATAGTTGCTATGGAAAATAAGCGAATGCACAAGCAGTTGCTCGTTCAAGAGGCAATTAAAAAAGAAATGGAACTGGCATCTAAAATTCAAAATCTACTTATTCCGAATCAAAACTCACTTCCGCAGAACCTGTACATTGCATCTCAAGGATACTATCAACCACACTTCGAAATTGGTGGCGATTATTACGATTTTATTAATTTTAATGACCAGGAATTGGGCTTTTGTATTGGTGATGTTTCAGGAAAAGGAATTCCTGCAGCCTTAATCATGTCAAACTTCCAGGCTACTCTACGAGCTCTTTTTAATCCGGATACTCCATTGGATGAATTGATGAATAAGTTGAATCAAAAGGTATGTGAAAGTTCTAGCGATGAAAAATTCTTAACCCTATTCATAGGTGTTTACAACTATACTACCCGAAAACTTCGATATGTAAATGCAAGTCATCATCCTCCAATTTTGTATAATTACAAAACAAAAGAAACTACACAATTAAAAAAAGGATGTATTGGTTTGGGAATGCTTGATGAAATCCCCATGGTATTGGTAGGTGAAGTTGCAATTAGAGATCACTCAAAATTACTTTGCTATACAGATGGATTAATTGAATTAGAGGTAGATGATAAAATGGAAGTTGGCTTGCAATTAATCAGTAATTTATTCTCAAATAATAAAAACATAAAAGATACATTTCTTGATTTAACCAGGCACATAGATCTTGGTAAAAAGAACAAAGCTGTAGTGGATGATATTGCCTTGTTTGGTATAGAGTTTAAAGCATAAAAAAAAAGGATCGGTAGCCGATCCTTTTTTTTTATATTTTTAATCCAAGTTATTGAATCTGGAATTCCTTAGTCACGGGATCAGATGCTTTTCCTGAAGCATCGGTTAATGTAACTGTTAATTTGTACATGCCTTTTTTAGCAACAGTATTCTCTCCGAAACGAGTAGAAACAGGGAAACTTACACTTGCTGTTTTCTTCCCATCAATACTTGGCAAGTTATTTCCATCAGCATCTGTTAAGTCAGAATTTGAATCAAATGAAAAATCCTGATAAGTTTTTACAGTCATACCAACTGCATTTGAAAATGCAATCTGAACTCTGTATGATTCAAGTTCCATATCATCGCTTGCTGAAAATGCCACAGTATAATTATCTCCTGCAGTTACAGTTGATGCACTCGTAATGCTTCCTGTAGGCTTCTTCTCATCAACAGGATCATCACCTCCACCGCCGCCGCAACTCATCATTCCTGCAGAGAACAATACCATTAAGGCATACTTTAATAGTTTCATAAATTTCAATTTTTTGGTTATGATTTGGTTTTTGATTTTACTTTATCCTCTAAAATTAAGGCAATACCATCAAATTAACAAGCCACAACTAAGAAATAATTCTTTTTACCCTTCTGAACAAGAAAATACTTATCCGCAATAAGGTATTCTTTTGTTACTACTAATTCAGAATTCTGAATCTTTTCCTTATTGATACTAATTGCATTTCCTTTGAACAATCTTCTTAACTCTCCTTTTGATGGAAATACTTCAGCTTTAACCGCTAAAAGTTCCAAAATATCAACTCCCGCTTCAAACTCCGATTTATCTACATTAAATTGAGGAACTCCTTCAAAAACAGACAAGAAAGTATCTTCGTCTAATTTTTTCAAGACATCAGCTGTTGCTTTACCAAACAAAATTTGAGAAGCTTCAACGGCAGTATTATAATCCTCTTCAGAGTGAATCATGATGGTCACCTCTTTTGCCAAACGTTGTTGTAGTTTACGCAAGTGTGGTGCTTCTTTGTGCTCTTCCACCAAGGCAGCAATCTCCTCTCTTGGAATCAAAGTAAAAATCTTAATATACTTCTCTGCATCTTCATCCGAAGTATTTAACCAAAATTGGTAGAATTTATATGGAGAAGTGCGCTTTGGATCCAACCAAATATTACCTGATTCGGTTTTCCCGAACTTACCACCATCGGCTTTTGTAATCAACGGACAGGTAATCGCCCAAGCAGTTCCACCTTCTTTTCTACGAATTAATTCGGTTCCAGTAGTGATATTTCCCCACTGATCCGAACCTCCCATTTGCAATTTACAGTTCTTAGAGCGGTACAATTCCAAAAAGTCTGTACCTTGAACCAATTGGTAAGTAAACTCAGTGAAAGACATTCCAACTTTTGATTCAGAACTTAATCTTTTCTTCACAGAATCCTTACTCATCATGTAATTCACGGTGATGTGCTTTCCAATATCTCTAATAAAATCAAGGAATGAAAAGTCCTTCATCCAGTCGTAGTTGTTTACCATTTCAGCAGCATTCTCAGCATCTGAATCGAAATCCATGAACTTAGACAACTGCGCTCTTAAACACTCCTGATTGTGACGAAGAGTTTTTTCGTCCAACAAGTTTCTTTCCTGAGATTTTCCCGATGGGTCACCAATCATACCTGTGGCACCTCCAACCAACACAATTGGTTTGTGTCCTGCCACCTGAAAGTGCTTCAACATCATAACACCAACCAAGTGGCCAATGTGAAGAGAATCTGCAGTTGGGTCAATTCCCACATATGCTGATGTCAATTCTTTTTGAAGTTGTTCTTCTATTCCTGGCATCATATCGTGAATCATGCCACGCCACTGTAGTTCCTCAATAAAATTCATGTTTTCTATTTTTTTCCTTATTTGGATATACTTATCCTATTTTTTAATCGAACGACAAAGATAAGAATTTTACCGTTTCTTTTCTCCTATTAAATTGGTTCTTAAGCTACCATTGAAACCAAGCTTATAATAATTCCCGTAAGAAGTAAAATATTATAGATAAAAGAAACAAACACAAACTTAAAAAAGGTCTTTACCCAAGATTGTTTGTAATAAAATTTCATGGTCAGAAACAATTGAATTGGAATCAATAGGTACAGGTACAAAGCCAGCGTATTTAGAAAGTCCAGGTTCACCATCAGCAGCAATTCACTAATGATAACAAGCACAAAAATGTAAGCATGAAAGTTGAGAGAAATCAACAAATGTTCCAGCATGTAGTGTTTCCTTCTGATATATAGAAGAGCTAAAGACAATGCAAAAAGAGGCAAAATCACCAATAGCGTTTGTGATAATTTCTTGAAAGCATTATCCATCATCAGAGAAGGATTTAACTTCCACATTTCAATTAGTTTCCTCACATTACCGTTATCAATAAGGCTGTCCTCATCTTTCTCAGCTCCTTTTAGAGAATCTTTGGCAACATTCTTCTTGCCAACATTAATTGTTAAGATCCCACTCTTTTCATCGATCTTTGCCAAAGAGTCTAATTTCAAACTATCTACATTATGGTCCTCCTCCTTTACCATTTCTTCAAGTATGGACACCATATCCAATTTCTTACCATCATCAGTTTCAATGGCTAACTCTTTGGCTGCTGCACTTTCTGGTTTGTGATTATAAGCTAGCAACAAAAAAGCAAAAAAAGTTAAAAACAGGTACAAGCGAAAAGGCGGTGTATACCGAGCTCTTCTCCCTCGCATAAATTCCCTGGTCAAATAACCAGGCTTTAAAAACAGGGGAACAAGTGTATGTATCAATCTATTGTCTACAGACAATGCATCGCCTAAAGATTCACTTACAACAGTCCAAAATGGACGTTGAAAACTCTTAGTTGACTGACCACAATTCGAGCAAAATTTGCCATTTACAGGATACTCACAGTTGGGACAAAAACCTTCGAAATGCTGAACTCTTCTTTTGGGTAATTTTCTGAGGTACTTCTTAATTCTTTGCTTCATCACACTTCAACGGGTAATTGTTTTTGGACTTCTTCCTTTATTTTGTCGGTAGTATCTCCTAAATCTGAGTTAAATATATCGAATATGGTTTCTGACACTTGCACCATTGGCTGATAAAACAAGCTTTCTTTCTTTTTCTCCTTCGAAATAAAATCAAATTTCTGATCTAAAAAATCCACAAAGTATACCAATATGCTTAAAATCAGAATCCCTTTTAACAATCCAAAAACGGCTCCCAACAAACGATTTACCATACCTAAAGCAACTGCCTCAATCAAAGAATTCAACATTTTACCCAAAACATTTAAGACAATCACAATTATCAAAAATGTGGAAATAAAAGCAATAATTCCCATGTAATTTGAATGGTAATCAAATTGATTTTCAATGAATTCTGCAGTAAAATCCGAAAAATGTATGGCTCCGTAAATTCCTAAAATTAAAGCCAGTAAAGTAGCAATTTCAATAATTAGCCCTTTGGTAAATCCTTTATATATGGCATAAATTAAAGGCAAGCCAATTAGGATATCAAGTATGTTCATAATGGGTTCGTTATAATTATCAATAGACGATCAAAGATAAGAAAAACCAACATAATGACCTTAATTTAGAATGAACTAAGACAATATACCTGTTAAAAATATTTATATTTAAGACAGCAAAAACACTAAAAAATGGCATTTATCAACTCTCTTGTCAGCTGGTTAAATACCAAAAGACTTTCGCAAATAGATTTTTTCAAGGAGCATCCTATTGAAATCCAGAAAGAAACTCTTACCCAGTTACTGTATCAGGCATCTGGCACAGAATGGGGACGAAAGTACGACTTTAAGTCAATGCAATCTCTGCAAGACTTTAAAGAAAGACTTCCTATACTAACCTACGAAGACATTGAAAAACATATTGAACGCCTGAGAAATGGCGAACAAAACGTTTTTTGGCCTTCAGAAATCAAATGGTTTGCAAAATCATCGGGGACCACCAATTCAAAAAGTAAGTTTATACCGGTTAGTAAAGAAGCCCTTGAAGATTGTCATTTTAGAGGTGGTAAAGATATTTTAGCCATTTATACATCTCTTTATCCTGATACCGGCATTCTATATGGAAAAGGATTAACACTGGGAGGCAGCCATCAAATCAACAACATGAACAATGATTCTTACTATGGAGATTTGTCTGCCATTTTGATTCAAAATTTACCTTTCTGGGCTGATTTTATTCGTACACCTAATACGTCAATCGTATTGTTGGATGAATGGGAAGAGAAATTGCACAAAATGACTGAGGCTACATTAAACGAAAATGTTACCAGTCTTTCTGGCGTTCCGTCATGGTTCCTGGTTTTACTGAAACACATTCTAAAAGTATCAGGTAAAAGTCATATCCATGAAATTTGGCCAAATTTGGAACTTTTCGTGCATGGCGGTGTAAGTTTCACCCCTTATCGCGAACAATTTAAGGAGCTATTGCCTTCATCACGGATGAATTACCTGGAAACATACAATGCTTCAGAAGGATTTTTTGGGATTCAGGATAATCCAAATGATGAAGCCATGTTATTAATGCTGGATTATGGAATTTATTATGAATTTATTCCGCTGGAAAATGTAAATGAAGAACACCCTAAAGCAATTAGTCTGGAAGATGTTGAGTTGCATAAAAACTACGCAATGCTAATTACTACCAATGGAGGACTATGGAGATATCAAATTGGCGATACCATTCATTTTACATCGAAATCGCCATTCAAATTTAAAATTTCAGGAAGGACAAAACTGTATATCAACGCTTTTGGTGAGGAGTTAATTATTGATAATGCCGAAAAAGCAATGAAAATAGCATGTACCAAAACCAATTCGGTGATTAAAGAATATACTGCCGCTCCGGTTTTCATGGATAAAAACCAGAAAGGAACACACCAGTGGTTGATTGAATTCGAGCAAGCTCCGCAAAATATTGATGAATTTAATTACGTTCTGGATAATGCATTAATGAGTCTAAATTCGGATTATGAAGCCAAGCGTTACAAAAACATCACTCTCGAAAAACCAATTGTAAGCATTGCCAAGAAAGGTTTATTTTACAACTGGCTAAAATCGAAAGGAAAACTTGGAGGTCAAAATAAAGTTCCTCGTTTATCCAATAATCGAACATTAATTGAAGAATTGCTTAAAGACAATCAATAACATATGCCGATTTTACTCATCTGGTTTTTATCTGTCCTTAACTTATATCAACCCACTAAAATTACTACTCCTTGCGATTTCTTCGAAATTGATCACATGGGAAATGTATATGTGGTAAATGGGGCTCAATTATCAAGGTACAATTCCGAGGGAAAACAAGTTTGTAATTTTTCAGATTCTTCCTTGGGAAGTATCTGTTCTATTGATGTTTCAGATCCTTTAAGAATTCTAGTGTTTTATCGAGATTTTAATCAGATTATTTATCTAAACAATAAATTATCAAACATTGGAAGTGAAATCAATTTGTACGATTTTTCGGATAACGAAACTGAATTTGTATGCAATTCTCAGAAAGGTGGATTTTGGATGTACAACTCGATAGAAAAACAAGCCACTCACATCACCAATAATGGCGAATTGGCAGATCAAACTATTTTGTTGGTATCCTTTTTTGATGATGCAGAGGTAACTAAAATATTCGAACACAATAGTTATCTGTATTTACTCTATAAGAATGAAGGCATTTTACAATTGGATCAAAATGGTCAATTTGTTCGAAAGCTGTCTATTAAAAATCTTCAAGACTTCCAGCTAATTGGAAACCACATTTATTACCAAGATAAATCTGGCATCTATCTTTATCAAACTTTAAATCAACCCGATAAATTAATCTATCCAAAAGAAGATCCTTCTAAGTCAACAATCAGGTGCAATAAGGACAGAATTTTTATTAAAGATAAAAATTCAATATCAATTAAAACCCTAAGTTTCTGATTAAAAACCAAGTGCATTTATTCTAACTGATAAAGGGTTGATATCCAAAAAAATATTACTAATTTTAGTTGCATTTTTCCACTAATAACTAAACATAAATATGCATATTGCTGTAGCGGGAAACATTGGTGCCGGGAAAACAACACTGGCTGGATTATTGGCAAAACATTACGGCTGGGAAGCTCATTTCGAAGATGTGGATGATAATCCATATTTAAATGATTTTTACGATGATATGAATCGTTGGTCGTTCGCTTTGCAAATCCATTTTTTAAATAGCAGATTCAATCAGGTTCTGGCTTTACGCGAATCTGGAAAAGATATCATTCAGGATAGAACAATATACGAGGACGCATACATATTTGCTCCAAACCTTGAATCAATGAATTTAATGCCGAAAAGAGATTTTGACAATTACCTGTCTCTATTCGATATTATGAGTTCATTAATTCAGCCTCCTGATTTGTTGATCTATCTTAGAGCTTCTATTTCTACTTTAGTAGAACACATTCAGGCCAGAGGTCGTGATTACGAAGAAACCATTCGACTGGATTATTTAAAAAGATTGAACGAAAGATATGAAGCCTGGATTAATGGTTATACAAACGGAAAGCTTTTAATCATTGATGTTGATGATATTGATTTCCTAAATCAACCCAAAGATTTGAGCTCCGTTATCACTAAGATTGATGCTCAACTTCATGGACTTTTTTAATTATAAATGATGAATTAATCATTATGAGTTGAAAATGAACTTGTAATTTTTTGATTCTTAATTCATAACTGATAATTATAACACAATGCATATAGCCGTAGCTGGTAACATCGGATCAGGAAAAACTACTTTAACAGAACTATTAGCCAAACATTACAAATGGGAAGCTCATTACGAGGATGTGGATGAAAATCCGTACCTGAATGATTTTTACGACGACATGCAGCGTTGGTCATTCAATTTGCAGATTTACTTCCTAAAAAGTCGCTTTACCCAGATAATGGATATCCGTAACTCGGGAAAAAATGTGGTGCAGGATCGAACCATTTTCGAGGATGCCAAAATTTTTGCTCCTAACCTATACGATATGGGTTTAATGTCGGAACGCGATTTTAAAAACTATTGTAACCTGTTTCAATTAATGAGTTCGATGGTACAAGCACCCGATTTATTAATATACTTGCGATCTTCGGTGCCTACCCTTGTTAATCAAATTCAAAAAAGAGGTCGTGATTATGAAGAAACGATCCGATTGGATTATTTGAAAAATTTAAATAACAGATATGAAAACTGGATTTCCAACTACAACAATGGCAATTTGCTAATTGTTGATGCTGACAACATCGATTTCCTCGAAAATCCAGCTGATTTAAATAGTATTGTGGACAAAGTTGAAGCGAAGATCCACGGACTATTTTAAAATCTGTAAAAGAAACCTATTGATAATTCGGGGAGTGAGATTTTATCGAATCCTAAATAATATGAATAATCCTCCCCATATTCATCTTTTGCCGTAACTGAATCAGGAAAGTTCGGAATAAAGGTATACCTTAAATTCATATCAAAGCTCCATGTATCAGATATGTGATATAAAAAGCCAATATTTGGAGTCAAACCTACTTTATTTTCAGTTATTGTTCGCTTGCTATTGCTCGAACCTAAAGAAGAAGCAGTATAATCTATTTCATTCCGATAATAGAAATATCCAAAAGCAAGTGAGGCATAAGGCCTAAAATCCCTGTCCCAAGCATCAAAATAGTATGATGCACGTAACAATGCAGAACCAATATTGTAGTTTACATCATAGCTTCCCAAATGGCTTCCATCCCAAAATTTATCTTGTCCCAACAAACTAAAAGACAATTCTGCTCCAACACTTAACTTCTTGTTCAGCATTTTTCTAACAGTCAAACGAAAGTTTGGACCTCCATTTGCCTGATCTCCAAAATCGCCAAGAGGAAATTGATAACCAATTGATCCACCAACAAAATAGTTTTGATCTTTGTAGTACTGCGAATAAGATTCAAAAGAAAAAATCAGAACTAAAAACAAGAATAAATAGCGCTTCGTCATCATCATTTAATTAATTTGTTGGAACTAAATTATAAAAAAACCGGAAACTCAAATGAGCCTCCGGTTTCATTATTTTATTGTTAGTTCTATTCAATCACTTTTAATTCTTTACCAATCTTGATAAATGCTTCCAAAGCCTTATCCAAGTGCTCTTTTTCGTGTGCAGCAGAAAGCTGAATACGAATACGAGCCTGTCCTTTAGGTACAACTGGATAATAGAATCCGATTACATAAATTCCTTCATCCAACAATTTAGCAGCAAATTGCTGAGAAAGTACTGCATCGTATAACATCAAAGCATTAATTGCAGAATCAGATGGCTTCACATCGAAACCTGCTTTTAATAATCCTTCTCGGAAATATTGAGCATTCCAGATTACTTTATCTCTCAACTCAGTTGATTCGCTCAACATATCGAATACTGCTATAGAAGCACCAACAATTACTGGAGATAATGAATTTGAGAACAAATAAGGACGAGAACGCTGGCGCAACATATCGATAATTTCAGCCTTACCTGTAGTAAATCCACCTAATGCTCCACCCAATGCTTTTCCTAATGTGGAAGTAATGATATCTACACGATCCATACATTTGTGGTATTCGTGAGTTCCACGACCAGTTTCACCAATAAAACCTGAAGCATGGCTATCGTCAACCATTACCAATGCATTGTATTTGTCAGCCAAATCGCAAATTTCGTTCAATCTAGCAATATCACCATCCATTGAGAAAACACCATCGGTTACAATGATACGGTAACGTTGAGCTTGAGAAACTTTTAATTGTTCTTCCAAGTCGGCCATATCAGCATGCTTGTAACGGTAACGAGCAGCTTTACACAAACGAACTCCATCAATAATAGAAGCATGGTTTAGCTCATCAGAGATAATTGCATCATCCTTTGTGAACAATGGTTCAAAAACACCACCATTAGCATCAAAAGCTGCTGCATATAAAATGGTATCTTCCATACCGAAGAACTTAGCTATCTTTTGCTCTAATTCTTTATGAATATCAGTAGTTCCACAGATAAAACGAACCGAAGACATTCCATAACCGTGAGAATCTAAAGCTTTTTTAGCTCCTTCCATTACACGTGGGTGTGATGATAATCCAAGGTAATTGTTAGCACAGAAATTTAATACTGTCTCACCAGTATTCACTTTAATTTCTGCTCCCTGTGGAGTTGTAATGATTCTCTCGTTTTTGTACAAACCAGCATCTTTAATGCCTTGTATCTCTTCAGCAAGATAGTCTTTGAATTTTCCGTACATGTGTATGTTGTTTTAGATATTTGAATTATCGTTTGAAAATTACAATCCAAAATTACAATAAAATTCGTCTCTAAAAGCAGGGAAATTCTGTTTTTTATCTGCCTTTTTCAACATACCAAAGTAATCTTTACTGTATTTCTTAAAAATTTACTTCAATCTTACTTTTCCAGCCTACACTCCCCATCAATATTGATAAACAATTAGATAGAAACTAATCCCGATTATTCCACAGAATGCCGGGAGAAAAAAAATGAATCTTTTTTGAAAAAATATTGAAATAGCTGTTGCATTATTGAGGAAAACCTGTTAGTTTTGCATCGCAATTTTCCTCAAGAAACACAGTTCAAACGTGAGGTGTAGAGGAAAGTTAGGAGTTATACTCCTCCTTAGCTCAGCTGGTTAGAGCACCTGACTGTTAATCAGGGGGTCCTAGGTTCAAGTCCTAGAGGGGGAGCAAAAACTTTTCTTAATGAGTTTTAAAATATATTAGGAGTTATACTCCTCCTTAGCTCAGCTGGTTAGAGCACCTGACTGTTAATCAGGGGGTCCTAGGTTCAAGTCCTAGAGGGGGAGCAAAAAACCTTTCTTAATGGGTTTAAAAATAAATTAGGAGTTATACACTCCTCCTTAGCTCAGCTGGTTAGAGCACCTGACTGTTAATCAGGGGGTCCTAGGTTCAAGTCCTAGAGGGGGAGCAAAAAGAAGCCATCCAATTTGGGTGGCTTTTTTCGTTTCATGAATTATTCCTAAATTCAATTCATGTTTCATATTTACATACTCTATTCAGTTTCTTCAGACAAATACTATATAGGCTATACTGAAAATACTTCCAAAAGATTGTACATGCATAACAATCCTATAGACAGTAAATACACTTCTAAACACCTACCTTGGGAACTTAAAAAGTCATTTGAAGTAGGCAACAACAAGACTATTGCCTTAAAAATGGAACGGAAAATCAAAAATATGAAAAGTCGTAAATTCATTGAAAAACTATTGATTCCAAACGAAGGCAAAAAAATATTCAAAGATCTTTTACTAAAGATTACTCCTGACTGTTAATCAGTCCCGAGGCTTCGGGATAGGTTCAAGTCCTAGAGGGGGAGCAAGAAGAAGCCATCCAATCGGATGGCTTTTTTCGTTTATACACCTTAAAATACAACCTGACATTTTATATTCAATCGGTCGCATTCCTTTTTCATTTGATTAGCAGCCGTTCTAGAATACTCATTCTTAAGATATTGCTCCCTATTTAGTTTCTTAAAAATATGATCAGCATAATGATAGTTCAATTTATCTACAATGATATAATCAACTACTCCTGCCAAACTTGTTACCAGGTTTTCGGTTCTTGGAAGAAGTGGAGCAATCATAGCATAAGTTCTTAGACCAGCAACTTTTAATTCCTTCAGCACATTAATTCGGTCTATAATTGCAGGTGCTGAAGGTTCAAATATTTCTCTTACCCTATCGTGACCAGTTGGTATTGACAATCCAATTTCGATATCGGTGAATTGTTGAAACAAATCCAGATCTCTTAAAACAAGTGGTGAACGTGTTTGTATAATCACAGGCCAATCTTCTGCAGCTAAAACTTCCAGGCAGGATCGGGTAATTTCATATTCCTTCTCCAGTGGCTGATATGGGTCGCAAGTGCCGCTCATCCACACCTTCCCTTTTTGTTTTTTTAGAACTTCTTTTTTTAATAATTCTGCCGCATTTGTTTTTACATCGACAAATTTTCCCCATGCCTCATCATGCTTTGTATACTTTTTCATAAACCGTGCATAACAATACGAACAAGCATGCTCGCACCCGGTATAAGCATTTAAGGTATAGGTATGAACTTTTGAAGTAGACAGAATACTTCTGGCTATTTTCTCTTGAACTGTAATATTAGATTCCGGCATTTATCAGGAAGAGTAATAAGTTTTTAATTATTCTACAAAACTATAGATCTATAGAAAGTAGCAAAGTGTCTAACAAACAAATTTCCCTATCAAAAGAATTTCAATTGATAGGGAATAATTGTTTTATTTTTGAGAATCATCTTCATATACAATGAAATCGGCATGTCCGAATCCTTTTGAGAAATCAAGTAATGAAGCAACTACAGGACGGAAACGGTAAAGAATGGTATTCGGGTCCGGATAAACCTTATCTCCATCACCGTATGTCGCCTCTACAATATCAGGAAACTTCTCCAGCAACAATCTGTGAAATTCCTTTATCACTTCAACATCAGTTTCAACTTCTGCATAAGCAGCAAACGAAACACCGCACCCTTCAGTTACCAGCTCATATGGTGGTGCAATTGTAATAGATACACGAGGATCTCGTGTTATATTTTTTACTTTCGATGATGTTTTAAAAGTTTCGAGATAAATATTCTCTCCCATATTAACAAAACCAACAGTGTTTGCCTGTGGCCATCCATCTTCTCGAATTGTGGCTATTGTCATATCCATTGTTGAAGAAAGAATTCCAATCAGTTTCTCACGAAATTCTTCAGTCATGCCACTAACACCATTTTGGTAGATTCTTTTCTTAATTACATCATCAATTTCATTATGAATTTGCTCTTTCTTTGCATTTATACTTTCCATACTATTTTGCTCTTGTTTGTTTACTAAATCTGATAAAGTTGATTCTAAGTTTTGATTCATTGCTGTCAATAATGAATTCCCCATACTTACACGTTTTACGCCTAAATCATTTAATCTGTCAAAATCAATACTGTTAGGATCTTGAACCATATTTACAGGCAAGCTTGTGGCATTTGTTACAGCTTTAATATCACCTGACTCACTAATAAATGGCACAAAAATGCCATCCACTCCAGCCTGCTCGTAGAGTTTTACACGCTTTAAAGTTTCCTCAAGAGTGTTTTGAAGTTCCCTGCCAAAAAAGCCCATGATGTATGTATCTACCCTAGCATTAATAAACATTTCAATTTGATCTTGTGCCAGTTCTTTCTTAATGGCAGAAAACTTTTGTGCTTGAGCTTCTGCATCAATTAACAAAGGTTCATTTACGATTGTACTATCTTCCAAATTAACACCTACGACTCCTAATCCTGCTAATTCCTTAATCTTATTGGCTATTTCTATGGGATCTTCACTATAGCCTGCTTCCAAATCTACTGTTAGTGGCAGATTGGTAGATTTAACGATGCGTTCTATCATGAACTTTTGTTCTTCAAAAGTCATTGTTTTACCATCTTCATAACCAAACATATCTGCAAATGCACTACTTGCTGTTCCGATTGCCTGAAATCCCAATTTTTCAGCCACTTTAGCACTTGATGCATCCCACACATTGCATAATAGCAATGGTTTGTCTTGATAATGCAATTCTCTAAAATTCATCTATTCTCCTTTCTTGTTTACACTACTATTTTTGAAATTCCACAAAGAGCTAGCAAACCTTGTTTCAATAACTTACCCCGACAAAAGTAGATAGTCCAACCCCCTAAACCTTATACAGATCACAGTTTGTCAGATACAGATTACAGATATGCATGAATTAGCTGATATTGAGTTAAAACCTCCAAAAAACCAGCATTTAGTAATTCTGTAATCTGTATCTGAAAATCAGTAAAATCAATCAATTTTAAGTTGGAAGAATTCAATACATTTGTATAATCAGGAAAGAAGAACAAACCATGAGAAATATCGTTTTTATCAAAACAATTACACAGCTTAACGAATTAATGGGAACCGATAAACCCTCTCACCCATTAATTTCCATCGATTATTTTGATTTAACCAAACCAGGCAAATCGTGTTGCAATTCAGTAGATAAAAGATATGTATTGGAATTGTATCAAATCGTTTTGGAGGAAGGTGCAGAAGGTAAGCTTAGGTATGGAGGTAGCACGTATGATTTTCAGGAAGGATCTTTGATTTTTCTGAAACCTGGACAAATGTTTTATAGTGATGGTAGCTACAAAAGTTATCACAATAAAGGCTGGTCATTAAGTTTTCATCCTGATCTGATTCGTAAAACAGAATTGGGAGACAAAATTGATGATTACTCGTTTTTCTCCTATGATGCCAATGAAGCATTGTATTTATCCGATAAAGAAAAAAAGTTTATCCTGAATATTGTCCAAACCATTGAACAGGAATATTGTCATATTATTGATAAACACAGCAATGAACTAATCATTACCAATCTGAAATTATTACTGGATTATAGCAAACGTTACTACGATCGACAGTTTTATACCCGCACAAACCTAAACAAAGATATCGTAAGTCGTTTTGAAAAACTTCTTAAAGATTACTACAAGCAAAACAAGCAACTGGAATTAGGCATTCCAAGTGTGAAGTATTGCGGGGAAGAACTTCAAATGTCTCCAAACTATCTGAGCGATTTGCTACGCAAAGAGACTGGCCGAAATGCACTCGATCACATTCATCATTTTGTAATCGAAAAAGCAAAAACTGATCTTTTAAATTCATTAGGTGGTATTAGTCAGGTTGCATTTGATTTGGGCTTCGGACATGCACCCTATTTTAGCAAGTTATTCAAAAAGAAAACTGGAATGAGTCCAAAAGAATACATCCAGAAAGCAGAGAATTAAAATCTAAAAGTCATTCATATCATGGGTGGCTTTTTTCATATCTCACCTCTCCTATTCAAAAAATCTTCTATTTTTGTTGGGTTTAAAAATTTAACCCGTGAAAAATAAGCTACTAACACTTCTATTCCTTTTGATTATATCAATCCAATCAAAAGGTTTTAATACAGTTCAACAAGATTCTATTCCCTATTTTAAAAACTCTAGAAACATCTTAAATCCAGGCTTAGGCAAAGAAGTTTTTAGTAGCAAGAACCTAATTATTTTTGGAAGTTTACTTGGTGGTGCTTTCTTGATGGACGAATGGGCCAATGACAGAATTAGGCACAATCAATTTTCTTTTGGCGACAAATACACAAATTTCTTTAATGAATTTGGTGAAAAAAAGATCATTGCACCTTCGATATTGGCTACATGGGCAATTGGTACAATTATAAAAGACGAAAGACTTTCCAATACAGCACTAAACTCTGCGAAAGCTTTGGTTACCGGAGCAATATTAACTGAAGGAATTAAAATTATTGCGGGTCGTTCTCGTCCTGATCAGATGTATGGCAGTATGCATTTTGATGCTTTTGGGGGAAACGATAACAATAACAAATCTTTTCCGTCCGGGCATTCATTTGTTGCATGGTCTGTGTTTACTCCTTTTGCCGAAGAATACAGCAAATGGATCTATGTAATTCCAGCATCGGTGAGCTTATCCAGAATGTACAGAAACAGACACTGGTTCTCAGATGTTGTTTTAGGCGGAGGAATTGGCTATTTTGCAGGCCTTTATTTTCACAAACGTAAAAATCAGAGAGTATTGTTTAGTGGAAATGGAATTGTAATCAAATTTTAAACAACAACCGAAACAACCTACACAACCAAAAACTTCTTAGTTATGAGTATCACTAAAGTATTTAAAAAATTTCCCAGAACCTTTTGGGTAGCCAACACCATTGAACTTTTCGAACGATGGGCATGGTATGGCTTTTTCATGTTATTTGCCAACTACCTGACAGGATCAACAGATATTGGAGCTCTGGGATTATCGCAAGCACAAAAAGGAATAATTATGGGAGTTGGTACAGGTATTTTATATTTCCTTCCTGTAATTACCGGTGCAATTGCTGACAAATATGGCTACAAGCGTGTTTTAGGGATTTCATTTGTTGTATATAGTACAGCCTTTATTGCCTTGCCTCTATTTAATACTTTTGCCGGAGTTTTTGCCATGTATCTATATTTGGCATTAGGTGCAGCTTTATTTAAGCCTATTATATCAGCTACGGTAGCAAAAACAACCGATGAAGAAACCTCATCAATTGGCTTTGGAATCTTTTACATGATGGTTAACATTGGTGCCTTTATTGGACCCTTGGTAACACTTGCCTATAAAGACAGTGGATACACTACAGTATTTTATATTTCAGCTGGTGTAATTTTAATCAACTTCATCCTGATTCTGTTCTACAAGGAACCTGAAAGAGAAGTAAAACAAGAATCATTAGGAGAAGCAATTGGCAATGTATTTAAGAATATTGCAACTGCAATTAGTGATATTAAATTTGTGATTTTCCTTCTTCTTGTCGCAGCATTCTGGAGCATGTACTATCAATTGTTCTTTACCTTACCGGTATTTATTACACAATGGGTTGATACTTCATCGATTTACCATTTCTTCGAAGGTTTTATGCCAGCAGTAACTGAAACTTATGGTCAAGGTGGACAAATGGACTCAGAGTTTATCGTAAACTTCGATGCCATGTTCATCATCATCTTCCAGATTATCATTTCATCCATTGTTATGAAGCTAAAACCATTGAAGGCTATGATGGGTGGAATTTTAGTTTGTACCATTGGTATGGCACTAACTCTTTACACACAAAATGTATTGTTTGTAATTACAGCGATCTTTATTTTCTCGATTGGTGAAATGGCCAGTTCTCCAAAAATTACGGAATACATTGGTAGAATTGCGCCAAAAGATAAAGTTGGATTATACATGGGATGTTCATTCTTGCCTGTATTTGCAGGTAGTACTCTTGGTGGTGTAATCTCAGGTAATGTATATGGTAGCATGTCAGATAAGGTAAATCTATTGATTAAAGAAGTTGAAAAAAGAGGTTTGGATATCCCAGCTATCTCTAAGGATTTTTCGGCTACAGAGTATTTTAATAGAGCTGGCGAATTAATGGGTATGAACCAAAGTGAATTGACTCAATTTCTTTGGAATAGCTACAATCCAGGTAACATCTGGTATGTGATTTTAGCAATTGGTTTATTTGCCGTAGTTGCACTTTATTTCTACGATAAATTACTATTAAATAAAAAGTCTTAAGAATTACCATCGCAAAATGGTTAACAATTCTTGATCCCGCCTCGGCGGGATTTTTTTATGTCTTTTCATCAAAATATTATTGAAAAATAAGGCTATATAGCAGATATTTCATAATTTGGCCTCAATATTCCGTGCAACAGTAGTCACTTTTCTGTGATTTGTTCGTAGTATATACAACCACAACCATTTTATGCTATCAACCAATAATTTACAAATTTGATAAGGCATACTATATGACAAAACTTTTACGCACAAAAACTCTTTTCATTCTTAATGCACTACTTCTGTGGAGCAGTATTCTGTTTGCACAAGTAAGTGTTGAAGAATATTATCAATCAGCCACCGGAAAAACCGGAAGTGAGTTAAAAACCACATTGCACAATATCATCAAGGGACATACTGAGCTTCCTTACACTTCAAGCGAATTTGATGTATGGGATGCATTAGATCAAGCAGATCAAGATCCGGATAACGAGAACAATGTGATTCTTATCTATACAGGTAGATCTATTCCTAAAGCTGAGAAATCTAAAAACAATGAAGCAGATTACTGGAATAGAGAACACATTTGGGCAAAATCGCATGGTGATTTTGGAACCAATGAAGGACCTGGTACGGATATACATGCCTTAAGACCTTGTGATGCCAGTGTAAATTCGGATCGTAGCAATCGTTTTTTCGATAATGGTGGAACGGTACACGACGAAGCAACCGATTGTAAGTTTGACAATGAAGATTTTACATGGGAACCTCGCAATGCGGTTAAAGGAGATATTGCCCGTATGATTTTTTATATGGCCGTTCGTTACGATGGTGAAGATGGACATCCTGACCTGAAAATGACAGATGATCTAAGTTACAGCACCATTACCGATAAAACTCCTGTATTTGGAAAGTTATCTGTTTTAAAGCAGTGGCATGAACAAGATCCTGTGGATGAAGCCGAGCTAGCTCGAAATGAAAAAGTATATGAAATACAAGGCAACAGAAATCCATTTATAGATCACCCTGAATGGGTTGAAGAGGTATGGACAACAGTTGTAGATACCGATAGTCCAATCGTAACTGAGTTGTCTCCGGCAAAAGGTGCAGTTGGAGTATCACCAACAGCAAACCTTATCATCAAATTCAACGAAGAAATTAAAGAGGGAACTGGTTCGGTTACCATTAAACGATACAACACTGAAACTGTTTTTGAAACCTTAACAATACCTAGTGCCAGACTACAATATTCAGGAAACCAATTGCTAATTAATTCAAAGGCAACTTACGAAGAAGGAGTAAAATACTATGTTTTAATCGATAATGGAGCCATTACAGATGCTTCTTCGAATACATTCGATGGTATTTCTAATAAAGACTATTGGACATTTACAGCTGCATACACAGCACCTAAATTGGTTGATTTTTCACCAGCTGATAATAGCAATGGAGTTGCTATTGATACTAATCTTGAATTAACTTTTGATAAAGATGTTCAAGCTGGTGAGGGTAATATTACCGTGTACGATGATTCTGGTGTATTTGAAAGTATCAGCACATCTTCATCTGATGTAACTTTCAATGGCAAAATAGCAACTGTTGACCTTCCAAATGATTTGGAAGGAGCTACAGAGTACTACGTGCTAATTGATAACAATGCATTTATCAGTACAAACAACGTTGCCTATGAAGGAATTTCTGATGACACCTACTGGACCTTTACCACAGAGGTGATTACTGGAATAGATGATTTATATGCCAAAGGAGTACCTTCCTTCTACCCTAATCCTGCAACAAGAGAAATAAAGCTTACGAATATTGAAAAGGTGGTTTCTATTAGCATTACAAACCTAACTGGAAGAAACATTATGGAGGTAAAGTCACCAGATACGAGTATTCCTATTGGAAACTTGCCAAAGGGAATGTACTTTGTTACTTTCATATCTAATGATGGCAGTAGAATCACTAAAAAACTATTGAAAAGATAAATTTTAAGAGTTTATAATCGCAAAAAGACTGTTCCCCTTATGGAATGGTCTTTTTTTTGCCTTAAAACCAATTGGTACAGTTATACAAGGCCAGTGCAACGGATCTTATGCTAACAAAACAGATCCTTCATTCACAATGATCAGAAATTAAATAAGTGCAATATCTCACCATGCTTTCACTTGGTAGATTCTCACTAGTACCTACGAGACATCAACACAAGTAGCTATGTAAGATTGTCACTAATACCTACGAGAGACCCTCATAAGTATCTACGAGGGGGTCCCACGAAAAAATCCGGACAGTTAAAGCTACCCGGATTGTTCCCTCTCAAAGAATGATGCACACCTATTCTACAATTAAAACATGCTCGAACTTAGTGCTTCTTGGTTGTTTTACAGTTGCACTGCCCGATGAATACTGTGTAACTATTTCCAGTTCGTAATTCCCTGCTTCAAGAGCAGGAACCATTACCATTAGCTGCTTAGGTTCATTCGATATAATTTGCTCACACTTATGGCGAGTGTTATCGGTCTGATTAATTAAGTATACACCCACCGATACATCCTCACCTGAAATTTTAAGGCGATTGCCTTTCACAATAATCACATTATTAGGTGTAATATTGCTGTCTTCTACTTCACTTAAGCTATCAATTACTTTTCCTACTACAGGCTCGCTAGTTAAGGTTCCAACAATTTCTACCTGTGTTTTCTTAAGTTCGGCACGTAATTCATTACTACTGGTAAACGAAGCAATTAAGCGATGCTCGTCAGGATTAAAACGGTCGGTAGCACCGTTAAAAACACCATTTACCGTTATATGGCTGTAAAATACCCCTGTATTCACACTATATCCTTGCGCTATCTTTTCAATAATAACCTGATTACAACGCGAAAGGATATCAATAATGGTTGCCTTGTTGTGTTCCGAGCCTCCTTTAATAATCTCCCTGGCAATATCCTCAATTCTTATGTTCCCCATTGGCTTTACACGAGCATAAAAATCATTAGGTCTTGGGGTTAAAAGGTTATCTTGCAACCATAAACTTACTTTACTCATAACTTTAAATTTTAGTGGATTTGATCAATATTTATTTAACACCAAGAAAGTTCGGATAGTTTTATTATAATGTCAAGAATTATTATTATGTCATTAAACATAGCACTGCATACAATAATTAATCCACTAAAGCGTTGCCTGCTACTTGATACAAAAAACCCCGAATCTTTATGATTCGGGGTTTGTATTTATAGTAATCTGAATTATTCAGGTAGACCTTCAATGTAAGTAAACTCAGGGTTTGGACCCGACTTAGTACACTGGAATTTCAAAGTATATTCTCTATCAATTGAACCTTCTTCGTAAGCAGCAAAAGTAACAAAGTAGAATACATCAATACCGCTAACCTGAGCAACAGCATCTGGATATTTAATACCTAACAATGCTTCTACACCTTCAGCCATTCTTGTGTAAGTTAAAGCAATAGCCTCTTCATCAGATAAACCATCAAATGCAGGCATTGGATAATCTGTAGTATTTCTATTCTTCAATCTCAAGTCGAAGTTGATATACTTAGCACTTGCACCATAGTAGTACTCAGAATCTGGATACTTAGATGTTTTACCATGTGTAGCAACTGAATAATCAACAATTAATTGGAAGTCTTCAGAAGTCATTGTGAAGATAACTGTTGGATCAAATACCCATCCATCTTTAGTCATCATATACTGACCTGACATCTTCACAGTAGACTCGTACTCATGCCACATTTCACCGTCGAAAGTAAATTCTTTTAATTCTTGAACAGTTACATTAACACCATCAATCTTTCCCTTATAGAACTTGTATTGAACTGCAATCTTATCACCTTCTACAGCATATGGGAAGTTAACCTTCAAGAAAGTAGACAGGTAATCATCAGGAGAGATATTATTATCAAAGTTGTTATATCTTCCTGGCTGTCCATAAGCTTCACCCATTGAATCATAGTCATCAGTAGTCAATTCATAAAGAGTTACACCTTCAGGAATTGCTGGAGCTTCTTTCTCAGCTTTAGCCCATTCAGAACCATCAAATGCCCAGAATTCTGTAATATTACTAACGCTTCCATCATAATACTTGTATGTTATGGCAATTTCATCACCCGCTTCAGCATCAAGGTATTTTCCTAATAAGAAATCAGGTAAATAATCTTCAGCAGGGTGTGAACTAGAGAAGTTGTTATACTGACCAGGACCATCACCCATAGCATCATAATCTGCATTTGTAAGCGTATAGGATTCCATATTTTCAAGATCATTCACATAGTCTTCATATTCATAAAGATATGTTAAACCACCTTGATAATAGTCATAGGTAACAGTTGCCACAGACCCTTCTTCCAAAGTAGAATACTCTGATGCCAAAAACATTGGAACATATTTAGTTGCAGGAAGATATTTACTAAAGCTTTTGTATTTAGCAATATCTTTTGCATCATCCTTTTCATCATCAGTTTTCGCAGCTGCTTCAGCAATTCCACTTAATGTAGCATAGTCAGCGTCAGTAAACTCAACCTCTACTTCCTGCGTATAAGGCTCTTGTAAATTATCTAAATCATCGTATGTATCTTCCATTGGATCACAAGCTGTGAACATCAATGCAAGGGCCGATGCCATATATAATAATTTTTTCATCTGTCTTTAAATTTAAATGTTGACAATAATTCTATTAGAATTTAACTTTCAATCCTGTTGACCAGTTTCTTCCGAAGCCGTAATACACCAATGCATCATTCGATGAGTGAGTAGTACCGTCTTGAGCTTTTGAAACATACTCAACATCGAATAAGTTGTGCATATTTCCATAAACAGAAGCATTTAGACCAGCAATCTTGAACTTGTAATGGAATCCAACATCAACTAAACCAACTTCTGGCATCTCCCATGAGTCACCAATGAAATCAGCGTCATTTCTCTTTGTTGCATCAAAATCAGCATAGTGATTTCCATAATACAAGTAGTCAGCATTAATTCTAAGCTTAGGCAATACTTCGTAGCTAATTGAAGCTGCAGCACTTAATTGAGCAGAGTTACCTACGTGAACATCTTTTAAGTATGCATTAAATTCATTCTTAACTTCACGAGTTTCTTCGTCAATAATTCTAGCATTAACATCATCAGTATAAGTCCAATCACCAACAGAGATCATACCTTTAACAGATAATTTCTTTGAAGGCTGGTATTCCGCTTCAATCTCAATACCTTGGTGTAACTGACTCAAACCACTAATATTTGCAACATCATCACCATAAGTTTTTACCAAACCTCTATCTTTCCAGTTTGTTCTGTATAAAGTAGCAGTTGCATTGAAGTTAGGAGAAGTATATTTGTAACCTAACTCAGCAGTAATAATCTTTTCATACTTCACATCATCATTTACGGTGTTACCATAGTTAATGAATACATTAGTGAAGTAAGGAGTTCTCTGAACGTAACCACCATTAGCAAACACAGTGTGAATAGAGTTAATTTTGTAGCTAATACCACCTTTTACATTCCAAGGGAAGAAATGTTCCCAATCAGTTTCCTGCTCACCCGGAGCATACTGGAAGTAGTCAATACGCTTGTATGATTTTCTTGAAGCTGCAACAGATAAGAAGGCAGTATAGTTATCACCTACATATTCAGCCTGACCGAATAAACCTGTGTACAATACCTTACCATCATTGTAGTATGAATACTTATCATCCTTCTTAAGTTTTGTATTCGCAGGACGATTGTCGTTACTATCATCTAGGAAAAAAGCACCACCCAATAAATCTTCAACTTCTCTATAGTGCTCACCTTTGTAATATCTTAAATCAAGACCTCCTGTATAGGTAATTGCTTGCTTTGTAGTACTTAAAGATGACAACAAGCCTACCCAAGAGTGATTGTTTACAGAGTTACCAATGATAGCTTGAGATCCATCAACAGTATAAGTTGCATTTAATGCAGCTACACCATCAAAATCCAATAATCCATCGGCAGTTCTCATAATACCATCTTTATCTTCACCAGTCTTATTATCAACACCTAACCAGTTAGACTTGTTTCCAGATACTCTACGTCCACCACCTGAACCCACTGATCCATAAAGAGACGTAGTCAATAAAGTTTTCTCATCAATATTCCAATAATGGTTTAACTGAGCCTGTGGTTTGTGATAGTAGTTGTAACCATATCCACCACCATAAATTTTTCCTTCACGGATACCATAATCAGAATTGTACTTGAACTCATCTTTATGATCTCTGTATTGCTGAATAGTATGTTTGTTTCCACGCTGGTTGTGCCACTGAGGAGCTCCAGTAATCATGAAAGACACTGTGTGTTTATCATTGATTTTCTTAGATACATTTGCATAATATGACCAAGCATCAAAATTTGTTCCTTTGATATAACCATCACCATAAGTATGAGAACCCAATAAAGTAACAGCCCAACCATTATCCATTAAACCTGTTGATACAGTAAATAGTTGTTTTCTGTAACCATCGTTACCAATACCTGTTTTAACAACACCACCTTTTTTAGCATCAGTAGATTTCGTAAGAATATTGATAGTACCACCAACTGAAGAAAGCCCAAGTTTAGAAGCACCTAAACCACGCTGAACCTGCATAGTTCTTGACACATCAGAAAGACCAGCCCAGTTCGACCAGTATACTTTACCATTTTCCATGTCGTTCACAGGAATACCGTTAATTAATACTCCTACATTGTTTGAGTCGAAACCACGAACATAAACCGAAGCATCTCCAAATCCACCACCCTCTTTAGAAGTATAAATAGATGGAGTAGATTTTAAGATTTCCGGATACTCCTGAGCACCTAGCTTATTTTCAATAAGTTCAGCACTTACAGTAGATACCGAAACTGGTGTTTGACGATCGGTTACAACCGATGCCATAACACTTACCTCATTCAAGCCAACAGCATCAGATTCCAGCTTAATTTTACCTAAATCCTGAGCTCCTGATAATGCGATTTCCTTATCAAGGAAACCAACGAAACTTACAATAACTTTTGATGCTCCCTGAGGCACTTGCAAAGCAAAAGAACCATCAAAACCTGAAACTGTACCCGAAGTTGTTCCTGGTACAACAATTGAAGCCCCTGGCAAACTCTCACCAGAATCTCCGTCTACGACCACACCTTTTACGGTGGTTTGAGCAATAGCTGCAACGGACAGCATTAACACAGCCGCCATTGTCAAAATACTTCTCATAGCATTTTTCATAAAACGAATTGTTAGGTTAGTAATAGTGTAGCAATAGTGCTACAAAATCATCACACTTTTCCTTGGAGAAAAAGATTATAAAATGGTTCGTTTAAAACTTATTAACAAACAATCAACATTCGGTTGCTTAAGGTTCATCCAATAAATTCAATGGTTCGTCGAAAAATTATTTTTGACATCAAAAATCAAGGCACATTTTTCTTTCAACCGCAAAAATATCGAATTATAAGTTCATCACTTTTTAAATTTAGGATGCGGAAGATAATATTTTTTATTCAATTACCACAATTAAAAAACCTCCCAAATATTTAGTTTAAAAGCAATTCCACTTAAATACTCAAACTACGAAAGTGTCGAATCCGCCAATAATTCTGCGAAGGTACTGTTTTTTATTTTTATCACAGTCTTAATTAACATGATTCTAAATTACATTCTCGGTTTTAAACACATTTGCAAATCTAGCCCGATCTGCAAATTTGAACGTTAATTGAATTTTAAATAAGTACTAAATAAACTGCAGATTTTCTAATTGCAGAAATTTTAACACTAAAAAGATTTATTCACAAAAATAAACCGTACTTTTGCAGCCGCATTTTTAGCAGCGCAATCGATTCTGCCACAATTAATTCACAATTTTTGTGTGCGAATCTTGACATTTACAAGGAGAAGCTTTACAATGAAAGCATCCTTTTTCAATGATATTGACTGATTTTTAAGACACAGAGTCATAAAGAAGATACGAGATGAAGAAACTAAGAAACATTGCGATTATCGCTCACGTTGACCACGGTAAAACCACCTTGGTTGATAAAATGATAATGCACAGTAACATTTTCAGAAAGAATGAAAATCCAGGAGACCTTATTCTTGACAATAACGACCTGGAAAGAGAGAGAGGTATTACCATTTTATCGAAAAACGTATCTCTTGAATACAAAGATGTAAAAATTAACATTATTGACACCCCAGGTCACTCCGACTTTGGTGGAGAGGTTGAGCGTGTTTTGAATATGGCTGATGGGGTACTTTTATTGGTAGATGCCTTTGAAGGAACCATGCCTCAAACTCGTTTCGTATTGTCTAAAGCACTTGCTTTAGGTCTAAAACCAGTAGTAGTCGTAAACAAAGTTGACAAACCAAACTGTCGTCCTGAAGAAGTACAAGAACAAGTTTTTGAACTAATGTTCAATCTTGAAGCTACGGAAGAACAGCTTGATTTCCCAACCATTTATGGCTCTGCTAAAGAAGGTTGGATGTCGAAAGATTGGAAAAAGCCAACCAATGACATTACCGCAATTCTTGATGCGATTATTGAATACATTCCAGAGCCAAAAGTTTTGGAAGGAACTCCACAAATGCTTATTACATCTCTTGACTTCTCGAACTATGTTGGCCGTATCGCCGTAGGTAGAGTTCATCGAGGTGAACTAAGAGAAGGCATGAATGTTAGCCTTGCCAAACGCGATGGTAGCATTAAAAAATCTCGTATAAAGGAATTACACGTATTTACCGGTTTAGGAAAAGAAAGAGTATCAAGTGTAAAATCGGGTGAACTTTGTGCTTTAGTAGGTATCGATGGCTTTGATATTGGAGATTCAATTTGTGATGTAGAAAATCCTGAAGCATTGGATCCAATTGCTATCGATGAACCAACAATGAGTATGTTGTTTACCATTAACAACTCTCCATTTTACGGTCAGGATGGTAAATATGTAACCTCTCGTCACCTGATCGATCGTTTAGAGTTAGAATTAGAAAAGAATTTGGCTTTACGCGTTGTTCCAACTGATTCGGCAGATTCATACAATGTATTTGGTCGTGGTGTACTTCACTTGTCTGTATTGATAGAGACTATGAGACGTGAAGGTTACGAACTTCAGGTTGGACAGCCACAGGTAATTATTAAAGATATAGCTGGTGAAAAATGTGAACCGGTGGAGATTTTATACATCGATCTTCCTGAAGACGTATCAGGAAAAGCCATCGAATTAATTACTCAGCGCAAAGGTGAAATGTTAACCATGGAACGTAAAGCTGATCGTATTCACCTTGAATTTCACATTCCATCGCGAGGAATTATTGGCTTAAGAAACCAAATTTTGACTGCAACTGCAGGTGAAGCTGTAATGTCGCATCGTTTCCATGAATACCAACCATTCAAAGGTGAAATTCCAGGACGTATTAATGGTTCATTAATTGCTATGGAAACAGGTACTACATTTGCTTATGCATTGGGTAAACTACAGGATCGTGGTAGATTCTTCGTAGCTCCTCAAACCGAAATTTATAAAGGTCAGGTTGTGGGAGAAAATACTCGTGCTGGTGATTTAGATATCAATGTTACCAAAACAAAGAAGCTAACCAACATGCGTACTTCAGGTACTGATGATAAGATTAGATTGGCTCCTCCAGTGATTTTCTCATTGGAAGAAGCTTTAGAGTATATTCAAGGTGATGAATATGTTGAAGTAACGCCAAATAATATCAGACTTCGTAAGATCTTACTTTCTGAACACGACAGAAAAAGAGCTTCGAAAGAATAGATAAATTAAACAATTGAGATATACACAAAGGAACTTTATTAATAAAGTTCCTTTTTTTATGCTATAATTTTACATTTTGAACTTTCAGATGAAACTCATCTTATTCTATTCTGATACAATTGGCGGGACAAATTTCTGCAGCTTTCTGATTTTGTTCAAGCTCATCATCGAAAATATCAAGTACAAATTCATCTTTTATAAGGTTTGCTCCTAATAAATTACATTTCCCGTCGCTCTCATTCATAAGCCAAAAACCAGGTGCTACTCCAACACAATACCCACATCCAATGCACTTACTTCTTCTTTGATACACCCGTTTCATAAACACAAAAATAACTGTTTTAATAAAAAATTAAGAGAATCTCAAATATAGCACAAAATATTTTTAAAATTTTTCATACTGATTTACAACCACTTACACACTTACTTCGAAAATATCTAGTACTATGTATTGCATATTACCTTTTTTTCTACGTATATTTGTAATACCAACTTATATGTTAGAGATAGTATTATAAAAAAAAAGACAAATGAAATCCTTATTAAAAGACAAAATATTGAGATATTCACTCCTGACATTAACGGTAGTTGCTTTCTCCATTGAGTCAAAGGCTCAATTGTTAACAATCGATAAGTTTCTTATGCCATTTTTTAAAATCGAATCCAATCATGGTAATGAATCTCCAGCAGAGGAAATAATTAATGAGAAAGGATATCTAGATAATGGAATCTTAATCTTTAAAGAAAACCTTAAAGTTTGTAAAGACATCGTATCAGGAGATTCAGATGATTACAACAATCCAAAACTAAACATGGATACATCAATAAAATGTAATGTTTGTAAGGATACGATTACTTTAAAACAAAACACAACTATAGTAACATCAAAAAAGAAAAGATCTAAAAACTTCAGGAACTTCCCTGGTAACATTAGATCTACAATTTAATCAATATAAATATTCCAAGTATGAAAATAGAAAACACAAAAGCCCAAATGCGAAAAGGAGTGCTGGAATATTGTATTCTTTCCATTCTCTCAAAAAGCGATGCTTACGCATCAGATATCATTAAGGAACTTAAAGAAGCCAAAATGATTGTAGTGGAAGGGACACTTTATCCCTTACTAACCAGGCTGAAAAATGCTGGCTTATTAAGCTACAGATGGGAAGAGTCTACACAAGGACCTCCAAGAAAGTATTACACAAGTACAGAAGTAGGCAATGAATTTTTAAAAGAACTAGATGGTTCTTGGCAAGAATTGGTTGATGCCGTAAATACGATTAAAAAGTAAGTCCAAAAACTGTTAACACTATGAAAAAGACATTAACAATTAATATAAGCGGAAGTATATTTCACATAGATGAAGATGCTTTTGAAAAACTACAAGATTACCTGCGAACGATTAACAGTCACTATGGTGCTGGCGAAGAAGGAAGAGAAATCATTTCTGATATCGAATCCAGAATTGCAGAAATTTTCCAGGAAAAACTAAGCAGCAAAGATCAGGTCGTAAATGTTGATATGGTTGAAGAAGTAATAACCATTATGGGTAGACCGGAAGAAATTTTCGAAACCGATGATGAAACTACCGAAGAATCACAAAATCAATCACAAACCACAACCACCAGCAAAAAGAAACGTAGGTTGTATCGCGATCCGGACAAAAGAGTATTTGGAGGAGTTTCAAGTGGTTTATCAGCATATTTTGGTATTGATGTAGTCGTATTCAGATTGCTATTTGTACTCTTCTTCTTCCTTGGATATGGTTTTGCTTTCCTACTGTATATCATTCTATGGATTGTTGTACCCAAAGCAACCACTACAAGTCAAAAACTTGAAATGAAAGGCAAAAAGGTAAACATATCCAACATCGAAGAATCGATAAAAGATGAATACAACGAAGTGAAAGAAAACTTCGATAAAATGAGAGAAAAAAATGGACCTCATGTAAAAGATGGATTCGACAGAGCTGTTGACTTCCTTGGTTCAGCTCTCCGTTTGGTACTGAAAGTGATTATCATTTTATTGGGTATTGGATTTATCTTTGCAGGATTTGTTTCTCTAATAAGCTTTATTGGATCTATGATTTTTGCTCATAGCTTCTTTGGACCTTTTGCAGATTTCCATTTTCCGGGTGCAATGTTTCCTAAATTATTTCTTGACGGAACAAGCATTACTTTATTTACCATTGGAATTATTGTAGTAATTGCCATTCCTTTAATGCTTTTGATTTTTGCAGGAATTAAATTGCTTTTCAACTTTAAAACCAACAATAAGATTATAGGTTTTACAGCTTTGGCAGTTTGGCTTACAGGAATTATTCTTTTAATCAGTCTGAGTTTTTCACAGATCAAAGGTTACATGCATAGCAGTACCAGATACTCCGAAAATCAACCAATCGAAAAAATAACCAATGATACATTGTATTTACAAAGCACAAATAACATTGGAGATCATTGGTACGAAGGTCATATTGATTTAGACAATGTTAAAGTATACATGAATGATGATGAAGAAATCATAGTAGGCGAACCTACTTTAGATATCGAAAGAAGTTATTCGGATAATTTTGAGATCAAACTAAAGAAAAAAGCTCGCGGAAGAACTTTAGATAGAGCCGTAGAAAACGCAGAAGGAATTAACTATAAATGGGTGCAAAATGATTCTGT
Source organism: Marinifilum sp. D714 (assembly GCF_030851345.1). Taxonomy (GTDB): domain Bacteria; phylum Bacteroidota; class Bacteroidia; order Bacteroidales; family Marinifilaceae; genus Marinifilum. The sequence goes on along the minus strand of NZ_JALPNU010000013.1, from coordinate 35,005 downwards.
AATCGTATTCAATCAATTTTTCACCTTAGAAGATGATTCGAAATGGAGAAATCAAAGATTACATATAACTGTTAAAGTTCCGGAAGGAAAAGTTGTTTACCTCGATGAATCAATGAGTAAAATCATTCACGACATCGACAATGTAAGTAACACCTGGGATTTCGACATGCTTGGTGAAAAATGGATCATGAAAAAAGAAGGCTTAAGCCTAGTTAAATAATAAATTAGTTGTTCTATCCATGTTTTGCACCGATACCTTTTTCATCACACACAACAATCGGTGCAAACATGGCTAATTTTAAAACAAACATTATGAGAAAATTATTAGTAATTCTGATTGCAATAGCCTTACCTATCCTTTCTCAGGCTCAAACCAAAGGAGAAAAAATACACGCCAAATATTCAAATCTTGATGGCTTTAACAGTTTTAGTTTCGCAGGATCATTCTTAAAAAACCTGGACTTTGATGTCGACGAGGATGAATTAGAGAAAAACGTAACAGGCGATTGTAAATCCATTAAACTCTTAAGTTTTAAACACGAAACTGGTGATGAATCTAAGTTTAAAAAGATTGTAGTATCGCAGCTTTCGAAAGGGAACTCATACAAAGAAGTTTTGACTGAGGAAAAAGATAAAGATAGTGACGAAGTTCATTTCTTTGCCAAAGGAAAAGGAAAGAAGTTTAGCGAATTCCACATCCTTCACTACAATGAACACAGAACATCATTGATTTCATTTTTTGGAGACTTCCATGTGGACGAATTAGAAACTTTGTCGCATTACAGTATCGACAAAGATGAAGAGTAATTAAAACAGTATACTATGAAACGATTATTCAGATCAAGAGATAAAAAGATAGCAGGTGTTTGCGGTGGTATTTCTCAATACATCAATCCGGAACTCGATCCAGTAATTATTAGAGCAGGATATTTAATCCTAACATTATTCAATCCATTAATGCTGTTGGTTTATTTTATTCTTGCAATGGCACTGCCAGACGCAAATTGCGAAACGGCATAAATTTGAATGCGATCTTTACCCCAATTTGGTGAAGAAGGGTTTGTCTTTTTCACCTGCTTTACCAAAAGTATTCAAAAAGTTAGGCCTCTCCCATTAACGGAAGAGGCCTTTTCATTTAATTATAAACACTAAATCCTAATTAATAATTAAATACTTCTTCTAAGCTCAACTCATGAACATTACCTAATTTTTTAAGTACGTTCATATTGATATCTTTCTTGTTACCAACTACCAAATAGCAATGGCTTTTATTGGCAATATGTTTCTTGAAGAACTTGTTCAAATCATCAATATTCTGATTCTTTACCTTCTCGTAAACATCTTTTCTGTAATCATGCTTCACACCTTTTCTAAGGTTACTCAAATAAGTCCAGTATACTCTTTCTTTAGTGATTCGTTCTGATTGAATCTTTTTAAGCATGTTTGTCTTGGCTTCGTTAAATTGCTTCTCCTCATAAGGCATTTCATTCAACAACTCAACCAATGCTTCAGTTGCGTCCTTTACCTTGTCGGCACTTGTTGCAACATATGAGAATGAATATCCATAATCATCCAATTTAGAAGGAGTGCTGTAAGATGAAAAAGCAGAATATGCAAGAGCTCTTGACTCGCGAATTTCCTGGAAAATAATTGATGCCATACTTCCACCATAATATTCATTGAATAATCTGATTTCTGGCATTAAGTTCATATCCAACTTTTCATCTTTTGCTAACATGATGATGTTTGCCTGAACCATATCATAATTAACAAAGAAAATTTCATTCTTAGTATAATCTAATTCTGGATATTTTGTTGGCTCTGGAATCTCTTTCAACTGGTCTGAAACTTTATGATTGACTTTTAAATTCTCTGCAATTTGCTGCTTTCCTTCTGCTCCATAATAAAATACTCTATGCTTATAATCTTTTAACTGAGCCAACATTTCAGTTAACTGATTTGGATCCACACTTCTTAATTCATCTTCCAACAAGATATCTGTATAAGGCGATTTTTTTCCATATTTCGCGTAACTATACATTGCTCCCCACAAAATTTCACCCTTGTTTAGCTTACTGTCTGCACGGTCTTTAATAATTCCATCAACATACTTTGAGTAAGAATCACTATCTGCTTTGGCATTGGCCAACACATGCTCCATCAACTCTACTCCTTTGTTGAATGATTTTTTCAATCCAGAGATATACACATAACACCTATCATCTCCAGCTTCAACGCCAAACGATAAACCATACTTAAACAATTCTTTTTGCAATTCGGCAGCCGAATACTTATCTGTTCCAATGTATGGCAAGTAATTTACAGCAATAGACAACATCTTATCATGATTCTTGCCCATTTCATAAATGTAAATTAACTTGAACAACTCGTTCGATTTGTTTTCCAAGTAATCGTAAGTTACACCAGGTTTCAATTCTTCGGATTGGATTTCTTTTTCAAAATCAACCCATAACGGCTTTAATGCAGGAGTTTCTTTTGCTGTTAGTTCCTTATAAAATTCCGATTGTTTTTTACGGTCAATTTTAACTGGAGTAATTGCTGGCTTTTCAACTTTTACAACCTTATTATCTTCACCTTTTCTCTTGTAAACTACAACATAGTTGTTATTGTAATGCTTGTTCGCAAACTCAACCAATTGTTCCTTTGTAACCAATTCAAGCTCATCAAGCATTTTTAGGTTGTCAGCCCAAGCTACATTGTTTGCAAAAGTAACTGCAAACTCATGAGCTCTACCATTTGATTCTTGTCCTCTAATTTTACCTAAACGATAATCATTGATTACAGCCTCAAGCATCCAGTCCTCAAACTCTCCTTTCTTGATTTTTTCAATTTCACCAAGAATCAATTCTGTTACTTCTTCCATTTTTTGACCTTGACGAGGAACTCCATAAAATGAATGCATTCCATAATCAATATTAAAACTTGCGTAACAACCAGCTCTTAGCACTTTTTGCTTCTGATTCAGGTTCAAATCCATTAAACCCGCTTTTGAATTATTTAAGATACCATCAATAAGAGTTACAAATTTCTGATCTTCCGAACCAATTCCATCAAATCTGAATGCCATTGATAATCTTTCGGCATCAGGACCAAAAACTTCTTTAACAATTGGCTTGGTAATTGGATCTTCTACTGGAGCAACAAACTCAGGAACTTCTCTTGATTCTAGTTTTCCGAAAGTCTGATCAATTAATTTAATGGTCTCTTCAAAATCCAAATCTCCTGACATGGCAATTGCCATATTGTTAGGAACGTAATAAGTATCAAAATACTTGTGAATATTTTCCATTGATGGATTTTTAAGATGCTCAGCTCTTCCCAATGTAGTTTGTGTGCCGTAAGGGTGTTTTTTGTACAAACCAGACATTAAGGCATAACGCAACTTCCTAAAGTCATTATCCTGAGACATATTAAACTCTTCATAAACTGTTTCCAATTCGGTATGAAATAGACGAAGAACCAGTTTACTAAATCTTTCTTTTTCGATATTCAACCATTTTTCAAGTTCATTCGATGGAATATCATTCATATAAACTGTTCGTTCGTAAGTAGTATAAGCATTAGTTCCTTTAGCACCAATTGATGACACCAACTTATCATACTCGTTTGCTACAGCAAACTTTGATGCCAAAGCAGATATACTGTCGATTTTTGCATAAACTTTTGCTTTTGCCTCTTTTGTAGAAGCCAACTTATGCTCTTCATACAAATCAGAAATCTCATGAATTAAGGCTTCCTCTTTTTGCCAATCTACAGTACCAAAATCATCAGTACCTTTAAACATCATATGCTCTAAATAGTGAGCAAGTCCTGTAGTTTCTGAAGGATCATAGGTAGAACCAGCTTTTACTGGAATAAAGGTTTGAATTCTTGGAGCATCTCGATTAACAGATAAGTAAACCTTTAATCCATTGTCAAGAGTATAAATTCTTACTCCCATGGGATCATTGGTAACTGTTTCGTAACGATAGCCATTCTTGTCTGTGTTTTGAACAGTTTGATACTTTTCCTTTGGCGTACAAGCAAATAAAATTACTCCCAGCATAAAGGCAAAAAGAACATTAACTTTCTTCATTGTTTGTTTGGTTTTAAATGATCATGTCAACCACACAACATCCTCAAACCCTTCTATTCGCAAAAGATTACAAACCTTGTGCGATCCACACAACCTGTTTTGGTTTAGTTTATTAACTCTCGAAGTATATTATAATATAATCCGCAGATTGTTAAATTTACAAATTACATTATATTTACATATCTTTTTTTACATTTTTTAACTAAAGCCTTCGTTATTTAAATTCGATTTAAACTTTTTATATATTATTAACAATCAATCAAGATAGATAATCGTATTTTTGCAGCGTAAAAAGTAAACTAAACAGATGAAAAAACTAAATGCCCTAATATTGATATTGTCCCTTACAACTTTTATCAATAACACTTTTGCCCAAGTCAATACTCCTTACATACACCATAAAGAGTTTCAGGTAGCTGACAGCAATAAGCTATTTCTTCGTTTCGAAAATCTAAACTTTGTAAAAAACAACGAATACAGTGGTGAATTTTCGAAAGGTGCTACCTGGATTGGATATGTTGCATCACCCAAGCTAGTTTATTATCCAAGTTCTAATTTTAGAATTGAAGCTGGTGTTCGTCTCCAAAAATATTCAGGCAGAGAAGATTTTACTGAAACAGAACCTATATTTTCAGCTATCTATAAACCTTCGGATAAAATTGAGTTTATTATGGGTAGTTTAAATCAGAACAACAACCATAATCTTTCCGAACCAATGTTCGAACCAGAAAGATACTTTATGGAAACTGCCGAAAATGGATTTCAATTCTTATACAATGCTCCCAAATTACAGTTTCAAACATGGATTAACTGGGAAAAGTTTATTTTAGAAAATGATCCTTTTCAGGAAAGATTTACATTTGGTTTATCAGGAAACTGGCAATTAAACCAATCTTCAAAAACCAAATTATCTATGCCTTTGGAAGTAATTTTTGCTCATCGTGGTGGTGAAATAGATAGTTCGGAAGGATCGGTTCAAACCATAGGCAATTATGGTTCGGGACTTGTGTTGGAGAAAAACATATCAAATTCAAAAATCACCTCATGGTATGTAAAAGCAATGGGCTACTTCTTTTCAGATAACTCTTCAGAAAAAGACTACCTATTTGATAAGGGACATGCTTTTTATCCACAAGTGGGAATTACAACAAAAAAATCTAAACTAAACTTAGGTTATTGGAACGCTTATCATTTTGCATCTTCACGTGGATCGAAACTGTTCCAATCTGTTGCAATTGATTCTCCTGAATATTTTGAAGCCAGAAGAGAATTGGCAACTCTTAATTATTACTACGAGCATAAAATTGCCAGTGGCATTCACTTTGGTGGCAAATTAGATGTTTATTATGACCTTAAGAATTCCGCCGAGAACTTTGCAGCCGCCATTTACTTAAGAATAAATGGTGACTTTTTCCTTAAGAAACTAAAATGGAATAAATAATATACTACTTCATTCTATATCTGAAAGGTTTATTTTTCCAGATTTCACCAGCATAATCGATATTAATACGAGGATGACACATAAAACCACACTTGTACCCGTCATCTTCAATCCATAACCTTTCAGATAAAGTTAAATCCTCACCATAAAAGCTTTTATCCAAATTTAAAGTTCGCCCTACTCTGCCAGGTCCATTTATATTCTCTACTCCCCGAATTAAAATGGCTTGAGGTTTATTTATTGTTCCTGTTACAATATTTAGCAACCAATACATTCCATAAATCAAGTAAACATATACCAAACCACCTTCAGCATACATTACTTCGGTACGGGCCGTTCGTCCCTTTGCCGCATGACATGCTAAATCTTCTTCACCGATATACATTTCAATCTCGGTAATTCTGAATTTTTCGATCTTTCCATCGGGTTTTCTGTGCACAATCAACTTCCCTATCAACTCTTCTGCAACTAATTTTATATCACGTGTAAAAAATTCTTTTCCTAATTTTTCTATCATCAGAATCAATTTCGAAATTAAACGTTCACAAAATAACAATTTCACATCTTACCAACTGCATATCAAAGAATCAGAAATCATTTTGACGTAAAAAAAAGCGATAAATTTACAGGTGAAGCAAAAATTATTTCATACTTTTGCAGTGAAATTGTGACGATGGGCTTTCTTGAGAACGAATCCCTCCCCAACATGTTGATTTGACTACCCTTAGCAAGTACCAAATTCAATACTGGGTAATATATCAATTTTGATTTTTTGATACGCTTAATCACTCCACATCATCCCGATTATCCACAACTGGTTAAGTATCCATCAATTAATCAAGAAAAAAATTGGTGTATTTGGGAGATTCTTGTACTTTTGCAAGCCAAATTGGAATAATTGTATTAAAGTATTAATTATTAAAAGTTTTAGAAGTGGATACATTAAGTTACAAAACTGTTTCTGCTAACGAAGCAACTGCTAACAAAGAGTGGGTTGTTATCGATGCAGAAAATGAAGTGTTAGGTAGACTTGCTTCGAAAGTAGCTAAACTACTTAGAGGTAAATACAAGCCTAACTACACTCCTCATGTTGATTGTGGAGACAACGTGGTTATTATTAATGCTGAAAAGGTTCGTTTGACTGGAAACAAAATGACTGACCGTCAGTATTTCTCTTACACTGGACACCCAGGTGGACAAAGAATTAAATCTCCAGCTGATCTTATGGAGAAGCACCCAGAGAGATTGATTGAAAAAGCTGTAAAAGGTATGCTTCCTAAAAACCGTTTAGGTAGAAAGCTTTACACTAACCTTCACGTTTACGTAGGTGGTGAGCACAAGCACGAAGCACAACAGCCAAAGAAATTAGATTTAAACACTATTAAATAAGAGGTATGGAAGTAATTAATGCTATCGGACGTAGAAAAGCAGCAGTTGCTCGTGTATACGTTAGCGAAGGTAAGGGTCAGATTACCATCAACAAAAAAGAGCTTAAAGAGTACTTTACTACCGGAACTCTACAATACATCGTTACTCAGCCATTAAACCTTCTTGAGGTTGCTGATAAGTATGACATCAAAGTAAACCTTGATGGTGGTGGTGTAAAAGGTCAAGCAGAAGCACTTCGCTTGGCTATCGCTAGAGCTCTAGTAAAAATTGATGCTGAATCAAAATCTGCTCTTAGAACTGCAGGTTTCATGACTCGTGATCCTCGTGAAGTTGAACGTAAGAAACCAGGTCAACCTAAAGCACGTAAAAGATTTCAATTTAGTAAACGTTAATGTTTTTGTGGCAGGTTTAGTATCTAAATTGTTAAGACTTCTTATTAAGAACTACTTGACAATTGCCATAAAATGAATGTAAACGATTAAAAAAACAAAAAAATGTCAAATACTACATTTGAAGAATTGTTAGAAGCCGGATGTCACTTCGGTCACTTAACAAGAAAATGGAATCCTAAAATGGCTCCTTATATTTTCATGGAGCGTAATGGAATCCACATTATAGACCTACACAAAACAGCGGTTAAAGTTGATGATGCTGCAGCAGCATTAAGACAAATTGCTAAATCAGGTAGAAAAATTCTTTTTGTTGCAACGAAAAAGCAAGCTAAAGCTATCGTTTCAGAAAAAGTAAGTGCTGTAAACATGCCATATGTAACTGAGCGTTGGCCAGGTGGTATGTTAACTAACTTCCCTACCATCAGAAAGGCAGTTAAGAAAATGACTTCTATTGATAAAATGGAATCTGATGGAACTTTTAACCACCTTTCTAAAAGAGAAAAACTACAAATCTCTCGTCAGAGAGCTAAGCTTGAAAAGAACTTAGGTTCTATTGCTGATCTGACCAGATTACCAGCAGCTTTGTTTGTAGTTGATGTAATGAAAGAATACATCGCAGTTAAAGAAGCTAACCGTTTGGGTATTCCAGTATTTGCTATGGTAGATACTAACTCAAGCCCAGAAGGTGTTGATTTCGTAATTCCAGCGAATGATGATGCTTCTAACTCAATTTCTATTATCCTTGATAAAGTTACCGGAGCTATTAAAGACGGTTTAGCTGAAAGAAAAGTAGAAAAAGAAAAAGAATCTGCAGATAAGAAATCAGCTAAAGCTAAAAAAGCGACTAAAGCAGAAGCTCCAGCTGCACCAGAAGCCCCAGCTACTGAAGCAGGAAAGAATGATAAGGAGTAATTTATTCACACAAAAAAATTCGATATATCATGTCTATTAAAGCAGCAGACGTAGCCAAATTGCGTAAAGCAACTGGCGCAGGAATGATGGATTGTAAAAAAGCTCTTACTGAAGCAGAAGGAGATTTTGACGCAGCAGTAGAAATCATTCGTAAAAAAGGTATGGCAATTGCTAACAAACGTGCCGACAGAGAAGCAACTGAAGGTGTTGTATTAGCAAAAGTTTCAGAAGACAAGAAAACAGGTGCATTGATTACTTTGAACTGCGAAACTGACTTCGTAGCAAAGAATGAAAACTTTGTAGCTTTCGCTACTCAGATCCTTGATCTTGCTTTAGCAAACAAGCCAGCTGATTTGGAAGCTTTGAAAGCTTTGGAAATGGATGGTAGAACAGTTGAAGCGCATGTTACTGAGCAAACTGGTGTAATCGGCGAAAAAATCGATTTGAGTACATACGAAACAATCGAAGCTGAATCAGCAGTTGCATATATCCACGCAGGTAACAAATTGGCGACTTTGATTGGATTCAACAAAGAAGTTGAAGAACAAATGGGTAAAGACGTTGCTATGCAAGCAGCAGCTATGGCTCCTATCGCTATTAACGAAGATGCAGTTCCTGCTGACGTTGTAGCTAAAGAGTTGGAGATTGGTAAAGAAAAAGCTCGTCTTGAAGGTAAGCCAGAGCAGATCCTTGATAAAATTGCTCAAGGTCGTTTAGGTAAATTCTTCAAAGAGGTTACTTTATTGAACCAAGACTTCGTAAAAGATGGTAAGAAATCAGTTAAGCAATATCTTGCAGAAGCTGACAAAGACCTTACTGTTACTGCAATGAAGCGTTTTACTTTGAATGCTTAATACAATTATTATTACATATAAAAAGAGTTCCTTTTCGGAACTCTTTTTTTGTATACTATTAAAAGATATTAGCAAAAAGCTTTTAGCTGACATCTTTTAAATATCTAATTTATTTATCTTTAGAATCACAACAAACCGCTTGAAGTAAATTACTTAAAGACGGTAGCTAAAAAATAAACCTCAAGCTTTTAGCTTTATGCTTTTAGCTTACAGCTGATAAAATTATGGCAAAATACAAACGAGTACTTTTAAAGCTAAGTGGCGAATCATTAATGGGTGAACAACAATATGGTATCGATTCGCAACGTTTGAACGATTATGCAGAACAAATTAAGGAAATCACCGAACTTGGCGTTCAAGTAGGAATTGTTATTGGCGGTGGAAATATTTTCCGTGGTTTAAGCGGCGCGGCCAAAGGTTTCGATCGTGTTAAAGGAGACCAAATGGGTATGATGGCAACCGTAATTAATAGTTTAGCCCTAAACTCTGCCCTGGATGCAATCGGATGTAAATCAAGAGTACTTACAGCCATTAGAATGGAGCCAATTGGAGAGTTTTATTCGAAGCAAAAAGCCGTTGATTACCTAAACAATGGCTATGTTACCATCTTCTCTGCAGGAACAGGTAACCCTTACTTTACTACCGATACCGGATCTTCATTAAGAGGTATCGAAATTGAAGCTGATGCAATGCTAAAAGGTACTCGCGTTGACGGTATTTACACAGCAGATCCTGAAAAAGATCCATCAGCAACTAAGTTTGAAAATATTACTTTCGACGAAATTTACAATCGAAATCTTCGTATTATGGACCTTACAGCTACAACCATGTGCAAAGAAAACGATTTGAACATTGTAGTGTTCGATATGGACACCAAAGGAAACTTGAAAAAAGTTATTGAAGGAGAGAACATTGGAACTGTAGTACACAACTAAAAGTTTCTTGTTATTAGCCTTTAACTGTTAGCTTTAAGAAAAAATGTTATCTTTATTAGTGATATTTGAAGGAGGACTTTTAAGATTGCTCCATTAGATAAGCATTCTTAATACTAGAAAGACAAGAAGCTAAAAGACAATAGCCAACAGCTAGAAGCTAAATTTTATTATTTTTGTAAACACATACATTGATCAATAATTACAATTAAAATCTTTCTCCTATGACCGAAGAAGTTCAAATGTATCTGGATGATGCAAAGGAAAAGATGGAATCTGCAGTAGACCATCTTGAAAAAGAATTACTTAAAATACGTGCTGGAAAAGCTAGTCCTAGCATGTTAAATGGTGTTATGGTTGATTACTATGGAAGCATGACTCCTTTAGCTCAAGTTGCTAATGTGAGTGTTCCTGATCCTAGAACAATTGCTGTTCAACCTTGGGAAAAAAGCATGATTTCTCCTATCGAAAAAGCAATTCTAAATGCAAATTTAGGTTTCAACCCTGATAACAACGGTGAAATTATCCGTATTAATATTCCTGCTTTAACCGAGGAACGTCGTGGTGACTTGGTAAAACAATCGAAAGCAGAGTGTGAAAATGCTAAAGTAAGTATTCGTAACGCTCGCCGTGATACCAACGTAGAGTTGAAAAAATTAATTAAAGAAGGATTATCAGAAGATCTTGAAAAAGATGCTGAAGCAGAAGTGCAAAACATGACCGATAATTTCGGTAAAAAGATTGACGCTATGCTTGCAGAAAAAGAGAAAGATATAATGACCATATAATAAAAAAAAAGCTGCCAAATGGCAGCTTTTTTTTTGCTTTTAATTCTTCCCAAAAGAAAACCTTACTCGAGCTACAAAAGCCCTTGGTCGTAGATTAAATTCACTATAAACCGAGCTTAAATCTGAATTAAAGCTGGAATAAACATTCTTACTATTAAAAATGTTTTTACACTCCAATAAGTAAGAAAAACGGCTTCCTTTGGGCGTAAAAGAATAAATTAGGTCTGTAAATAATGATTCCTGTGTTTTATTTTCTGATTGACTAAAAATGGTATACTCCGGTCGAAGCTCAAGCCATTGTTTAGAATTAAAATAGTAGCAAATGCGAGCAGTATGCACTTGTTCTGTTGATTTGGTTTTATTTCCATTACTCTCCTGTCTACCCCATAATATAGAATATCCATAATCCAGAGCCAAGAAATTCCACTTGTCAAAATTCAGCTTAAAATGATTCTTGTAGCTATTCAACTTAAATTCTTTAAGATCGCCATTTAATAGGTAATCCGATTTTTGATTGGTAAAATCAGATTTCAAAGCCAAATTTAAATGTAAATTGGACAGATACAGCGAAAAATCACCTGTGAGTTGGTTAATGTCAACATCATTTTCTTTTTCTATTAGACTATATTGAAATACGCCTGGCGATAAAATAGATTTATCGAGTATGAAGTCCTTTTCTTTTATTCGCTTATTGTAACCAAACCGCATAAACAAGCCATTAATCGCATCTCTATATCCAATATTAAGCCTGAACGATCTACTTTTACTTTCATCGATTTGAGCTACTCTACTGCGCATACTTCTATGATCGTATACAATATTGCCTTGCAGCATTGAATTGGGATTTCCCATTGATTTTACTTCACTTAGCGTAAGCCTTGCATCAAAAGCAGAGTTCCATTCATACTTTAAATAAAATCGAGGGTTAAAGAGGACTTTATCCTGTCGGATTTGAGAAGAGTATTTGTGATCATTATACTTGAAAAAATAGTAATTCAAAGGCAAATCAAAAGATAGTTTTAAATCGCTGGTTTCGTACTTTAAACAAGGATTAAACACATAATCCGTTTTATTCCAAGTGATATCATTAGATAGGACATCGAAGTCTAAAATCTCCTCGGATGAATACATAGAAGACTCTAATTCCTGACTTTCGTAATTAAATCCAACCAAAGATTCTAAAATAAATGCATGCCATTTTTTGGTAAATTTAAAATGGTTTTTACTCACAAAACTTCTATTCTTCAAATTTTGTTTGTTTACAGATATGTCTTCTCCATACTCTAAAATATTATTGAAAACATTTGGCGTAAAAGTCAAATCCTCGTCGCTTTCGTTTAAATCTACCGATGAATAAAAACTAGCAAATCCCTTAAAAAAAGGCAGAGTACAATCTAAAATATTATACAAGCTACGGTGAGGAGTTCGCGCATTTATTTGTTGAGTTGTACCTTCCTGAATAATTGCTTTGGATTTGTCCCAAAACTGAATGTAACCAATTTTATTGTTGAGGTAAACCGATGAAAGGTTCTTTCTTAAATTTAAATCGGTAAAAAAGGATCGGTTCTTAAATCGATTTTCATAAAGCTCGTTTGTTTTATACAAACCCTCATCCAAATAGTAAGATGTTTCACTATTCTTTAACTCATCGATATTATCCGATAGGTAAGCCGAATTAATTTTCAACTCCGTTTTATCATTTAATTTACGAAGCCCATTAATGGTTACCAAGTTGGCATCATTGTCTAAGTATCGGCTTTTCTTAATATTAGGATAATGAAGCGACGGCAAGCCTAAAAAGCTAAAATGCATTTTCTCTTCACCTTCCAGTTTGCCATTTTTATACCTCAAACCAGACATCTGATCGGATAAATCGGAACCAATATTGTTAGATTGATAGGAACCAATAAACTGATATTTTTTGGTAAACATCATTGGGGTTAGATTTACATATCTTCCCCAAGGCTTGTAGGCAGCACCAAGTTCACCACGCCCAGTAAAAGCAACTGATTTTTTTAGTTTAATATTTAGCGAGGTTTGATCAGAGGCAATTCTATTTTCGAATATTTTTTTACTTTGATGATTGTGCATTACATCCACCGAAGCCACTGCCTTATGAGGTAAATTTTTATTGGCCAAAGCATACCTTTCCTCTAACAAGTCTGATCCCTCTATATAATACTTTTCTATTTCACGTCCATGATACAACACCTTACCATTATCCATTAACTCAAAACCAGGCATTCGATTAATGACTTCAGCAATCGAAAAATCTCTTTTTTGAGCAAAAGCAGCAGTAATATAGGTTACCGTATCGCCTTTACCAATAATTGGTGTCGACTTTACCTTCACCTCCTTTAGCATTTTAATACTTTCCTTTAGGCTAATATTATATTCATGCTTTACACCACTTAAAATAATACAAGTATCACGATACATTAAAGAACGCAAGCGAAGTGCCTTCCCTTCAATATCATCATCGTAGTTTAATTGGTAAAACCCTTCAGCATTGCTTATTGAATAAGCCAGGAACTTTTTGGTATTTGCATCGGCATGCAAACTAACTACAATGCCCTCTACCGACTCTTTCTTATCGGTTAATAAATAACCTTGAATGGTGCTTTGAGAAAAAAGGAACAGTGTGAAAAGATTTAAAAAAAGCGTTAAAAATACTTTTTGCATCTTAATATCTCTCAATATAATTGTTCCTGCTGCGGATATTTCTTAACACTTTCGACTCTTGTTCTGGGCTCTTGTATTGAATTGGAGAAGCACTACCACCATATTTTCGATACATATCAGCAATATGTGCTTTCATGGCCTTGGCAAACTTAGGAGCAGTTGTTTCCTGAATATTATTCTCAGCAACAAATAACATATCCTTTGATGTATCACAATTTTTAACTTTATACATCTGGAAAATATGTTGATTTTTCATGTCGGAAATACGAACAATCAATCCTGGCAGACCATGAAACTTATATGGACCATCACTAACCGGAATTTCCATTGTGTACCATGCAATATAATCTCTACCAGCAAAATTACATGTAGCCATCTGGCACGAATAACCCGAAATAGTAGTATCCTTTTGGGTTTCTATTTTCCAATTAATATTAATTTCTTCATCAACCATTAAGGTTTTCTTAGAACCTAAATCACCAACAAATCTTACATTCTTTTTTTGTGGGTAATTTTTATAAATATTGTAGGTGCAAAATTTATGAATTCTTAAAGCTTGTAATTGGGGCCATATTTTAAGGAAACCTGCATTTGGATCCATATCCTTAACCGTAAATAGTAAGGAATCGGTGTATAATTTGTTTACTGCTGTAAATTTAGATTTATTCTCCCCTACTTGTAAAACCATTTCCTGGTACTTTTCACTAGTGTGATCAGTAGAATCCTGCTGAAATGTATAATCATAGTAAAACTCCTTAACTGCAGCATCTATTTTTACAAATTCTTGAGAGTAGCAACAAGTTGACATCAAAATCGTTGCAAATAAAAAACAATATTTTATCATGAATTTTCATTTAAATGTGGGAGACTTAAAAGTCTCCCACTAGTACTTTACTATTATTAACAAACTACATCTGCTACTTCCATTGCTTCCTTTACAATTTCTGCTGTAGTTTCACCACACGCTACTGTATTTGTACCTGTTCCATTACCACAATCAATTGACACAGTAATACAATGAGTTTCAGCATTAGCTGAATAAGTAGAACCCATAAGAGATACAAAACAAATTGCGATTAATAAAGATTTAATCTTCATAATAATTGATTTTTATTGGCATAAGATACCTTCTTTACGCAGTTGCCAATTGCATAATTCACCCCGTTTAGGTAGCTTTGCACTTGCAGCGTAGCTTAGCTACCAGGCCGCTTTGATATGAGGATGGCTATAAGTTATTTAAAAACTCAAAGCGGCTTTTTTCTTTCTCAAGACTTTTATGAAAAAACATCTTGACCTTTGTAAAAGAATATCAAGACCTTTTTGTAAAAAGGTCTAGACTTTATTTTTTTAGGTCTAGACTTTTTTAAATAAAGTCTAGACTATTTTCAAAAAATACTTGATCTTATTTATTCGCTTGCCACTTCGCTTTCGTGAATAGTGGCAATTTTCTCGAATTTAGCACTTGCCAATTCATCTTTAAACAATATTCCTGGGCGGAATCTTACTTTTACACCATCAATATGGCTGGCATTAAGTTCTTCTTCCTTTTCTACGCCTTCGCTCTTGGCAATTAATCCCATATTACCAAACTCACCCAGATCTACTGTATAACCATCGAGCAAGGTTTTGGGAACAATCTGAAGGAAGCCTTCAATTACAGACATGATGTCCATTTGATTTAAACTGGAACGATCAGCAATCTCTTCAGCAATAAAACGAATGTTTCTTTTGCCTTTAGCATTAATTGAAGCATAATACTTAGCTGGAGCTTGTCGGTCTCTTGGGTTTTTACGACCTACTGGTTTAAAATTAATACTCATTCCTTTGGGGTTTTAGGGTTAATATTGAATTGAGTTATAATTTGTTTTTGATAAACAACAATCAAACTTAGTCGTTTTTTTTATTAACACAAAATTTTTATTGCGACATTTCACAAATACGTAATTTCAATTAATAATCACGTTATTTAAGTTTCTTATCAGGTATTTTTGCACTTTAATCACACCTATCAAGTGATCGTCCGATATAATTAATGCTCTATTTTATTTTACTTATTTTTCAAACATTCTCACCTTACTTTTCCCATGCCTAATAAATAGGCAGAAGAAAAAATCATATCTTATTAAAAAAACAAAACCCATGAAAAACAAATTCTCATGGGTTAACATTTTATCTTATAAAGATGTTATAATATACTACTGTAATTTAAATTTAAGCTTGAATTCGAGTTTCTGCCCTATCCAAGCCTGATTAGTCAATCTTGGTAAGGATTTTAAAATACGTGTAGTCTCTTTTTCCAGGCTCTTTATGCCTGCCTGACTATTATCCTGATTTCCTCCAGAATTTTTATAGGCTGTAATTACAACCTCATCAATTTTAACCACATTACCCTGACTTTTCCGAGCAATTTTAACATCTTTTACTTGTCCATTTTTATCAATAGTAACATGGGCAATTACATCGGCTTGTGTATAATTCTCTTGAGCTTTTACAGGATACTTTACGTTTCTGGCAATATTCTTCTGCAAATCCAACATATTAGCGATTGTCTGTTCCGCTTTCTTTTCCACCTTTACATCTTCGGACTGCTTAGGATTGGTAAATGCCAAGAGGCTAAAAGTCAATATAGGCAATAAGAGTAATCCTTTTAATCTATGTATCGTTCTATTTTTATTTGATTTGTTCATCATGATTATCCTTTTTTTAGTAAGACTTTGATTGTAATTATTAACCAAATGGTTTTGTCCTTGCCCACGTACAAGATTGAGTAAGGAGTATTGATAATCTTTCGGATCCGATAAATTCTTTAGCATGATGTTGTCAACACAAAATTCATGATTATTGGCAATTAAATTTCGTAACCACCATGCAAAAGGATTCCACCATTGAAAGATTAGCATACATTCAACTAAAGTAAGATCGATAGAATGCCATCCGGCGCAATGTGCTTTTTCATGCTCCAAAATAAGTCTACTCTCTTTGCTTTTTTCCAATTCTTTAGGAATAAAAATCGTTCTGAAAAAGGAAAATGGCCCAAGCTTTGAGTCTGGCAGAACTGCTAACGAAAATCCTTTATAGGATTTACATTCTGCACTCTTTTTTAAACTTAAAATAGATGCATAGCCGTAAAAAAGTCTGATTAAGAATACAACACTAATCAGCCCATACAGCACAATGCCCAAAAACTCTATCGAAAAAGAAAAATGATTCGTTGCCTGAACTATATCCGTATTCGTTTGACCTACCGATACAAAAGTATGTAAGGGTACAGTGACACCCATATCAGTAAACAACATCCTTTTCATCCAAACAGGCATGGTAATCAATGGCACTATCCATGGTAATAAAAGGCTACCAACCAGCCATAACCTGTTACGCTTAAAAAAGCTATCATTCGATAATACGAGCACATACAAAAGAACTGATACTGCCAGTACAATTCCTCCTTTAATTTGATATTCCCAAAACATTTCGATCATAGCTTACTCCTTTTCTTCTTTTTTTTCAATCAGATCAATGAGTTCCTTAAGATCATCAACATTTAGTTTTTCTTCCTTCACAAAAAATGAAACCACACTTTTATAGGAAGATTCAAAATAATCCGATACTACATTTTTAATGAATAGCTTCCGATACTCCTCTCTTGTTATTACCGGATAATATTCATGTGTATTACCATAGGAATTGTGAGATACAAAGCCTTTTTCCTCTAATCCGCGAATAATTGTACTAAAAGTATTGTAGTGTGGTTTAGGTTCCGAATGCTGTTTTAGCAAGTCTTTCACAAAACCTTTACCTGCATTCCACAATATCTTCATTACATCTTCTTCCCGTTTCGTTAATCGTTTTGTATGCATTTAAATTACCTTTTTTATATACCATGAATAATGTTGACAATTCAAATGTAACTATTTTTTTCGTTTTATCAACTATTTTTCTCGTTCCTTAACTATCTTTCTCGTTAAGGAACGAATTTTATAGTTTAGATTGTATAAAATCGCTTTAAATATTAGCTTGTACATACAAAAAAAGTCCAAGAGATATTATCCCTTGGACTTTTACAATTCTATTATTAATTACGGATTCTACTTTCTAAGCTGCTTCACCTTCTCCACAAATATCTTTAAACGCTCTTTCGATATTGAATTCTTCCAAAAACCATTCTCCTTAAAATGTGAGCCAACAATAAAGCCCGCAGCATAATTCCAATATTCTTCCAGATTCTCAGCAGTAATCCCCGATCCTATCAATACCGGAATTTGAACCTTATCTTTCAAACTTTTTAACTCGTGAAGATACACAGCTTTCCCTGTTGATGATCCTGTTACAATTAGCCCATCACTCAGGAAAAATTCAGCAGCTTTTGCGGTTTCATCAATGTCAACATCGGCAGTAAGGGCATGCGAACTGTGTTTCTTTTTTATATCGGTAAAGATCTTCACATCTTCGGCTCCTATTGCTTTGCGGTATCTCAATAGTTCACCAGCGCAAGAATCTATATACCCCTCATCCGCCACATGTCCGAACACAAAACCTTCTGCTCTTATAAACTGAAAATTTGCAGCCTTGGCCACTGCTAAAGCTTCTTTATTAGCTCCGGCCAATATTTGTATGCCCAATGCTAAGTCAACCGCTTCGCGAATGGCTTTTGCCACTACCGCCATGCTTGCAGTAATTTCCGGTCCAACTGCGCCTTTAAGGTAAGGAACATCATGCATGTTTTCAATCATGATGGCATCCAGGCCAGCTTCTTCATAAGTTTTAGCTTCCTGAACTGCAATTTCACAAATTTCTTCGATACTGTGCTTACTGTTGGGTGTTCCTGGCAAGGCTTGCAAATGTACCATGCCGATGATTGTTTTATTTAAGTTCATGACTTTATTTTTCACTCAAACGTAAAATAATTTTATTGACGTACAGACGCACAGCCGTGCGTCTCTTCAAAACCTAGTTACTCTCCAAAATCTGAAACAACTCATCCAACTTAGGAGTCAAAATAATCTCTGTTCTACGATTTTTGCTTCGTCCTGCCGAAGTTGCATTGGTTTCAACAGGAACATACTTACTACGACCTGCAACCGTTAATCGTTTTGGAGCCACTCCTTTATTCTTAATAATGATTCTTACAATTGAAGTTGCTCTTTTTACACTTAAATCCCAGTTATCCTTTAAAACACCGCTTCCATTATAAGGTACATTGTCGGTATGTCCTTCAATCATTACATTGATATCCTTATTTTGAGCCAATACTTTTGACAATTGTCCCAATGCCTGAACACCGCGTTGATCAACAGTATAAGAACCAGATCTAAACAAGAGTTTCTCATCCATAGAAACATAAACCTTTCCATTCCTGGTGCTAATTGACAAACCATTTCCTTCAAAACCTGTCAATGCACTCATTACTTTATCCTTTAGAGCTTTTACTGCCTCTTCTTTCCTTCTTAGGGCCGATTCCAACTCTCTAAGCTTTTGATCTCTTTTTCCCAATTCTGCCTGCAATGCATCCAACTTTCTCTTTCGAGCATCCATTTGCTTTTCAAGAGCCAAAACCTCATCTTCTCGCAGTTGCAAATCGTTTTGAGCTTTACGGATTTGTTCGAGTAAAGCTTTTGTTTCTCTAGCATTACCAGCCTGCATACCTGCCAATTGATCCATCAAATCTCGATTGCTTCGTTCTGCTCTGCTTAACCTTTCTCGTGCTGATTGTAATCTTCTGGATAAAGCAATGGTATCAGAAAGAATATTGTCATACTTTCCTTTTAAAACATCCAATTTTCCTTTCAGCTCGTTATTACTCTCACTCAATTCAAGATTTTTCTCTTTCTGCATTTCAAGTTCTTCTAAACAATTGGCCTGTTTGTTCTGAAGTTCTTGATATTGCCTTGTCGGAACACATGAAAAAAGACTTACCGCTAATAACAAAGCGAATATTGATGGGCTTAATTTTTTAATCATTTTAAATAATACTTTTATTAGTAATAGAACTCTCTTATACCAATTTCATTAAAGGATAAGCTTTTTAAAATTAGAATATTTTGTGCTTGTGCAAGATAAAAAAGTAAGTCATAGCAGAGTTACGACGCAGCTTTTTTAATGAAGCAGAAGTGCAAAAGAAATAATTTTATTGCTTAGTCTTTAGTTAATTTGGTATTACCTAAACAAATATATGAATACGGCGTTTTATATACGAATAACATGCCAACATTACTTGTTAATTATTTATTATCTTCGTGCAATATTTTTAACGGTATAAGGAGGAATTTCGTACATGACGCAAGCAGATAAAAAATTATTGGATCAGATTAATTATCCGGAAGATCTTAAAAAGATTTCTGAAGATGATTTGATTCAGGTATGTTCTGAATTGCGACAGGAAATTATTGAACAGGTATCAAATAACCCAGGTCACTTTGGTGCCAGCTTGGGTGTAGTTGAACTTACTGTTGCCCTTCATTATGTCATGAATACTCCATATGACAACTTGGTTTGGGATGTTGGTCATCAGGCTTACGGACACAAAATCCTTACCGGAAGAAAAGATATTTTCCATACCAATCGTCAATACAAAGGAATTAGTGGGTTTCCCAACAGACAAGAAAGTGAATACGATTCTTTCACTGTAGGTCACTCTTCGACTTCTATCTCTGCAGCATTAGGAATGGCTGTAGCTGCCCAATTAAAAGGAGAAACTGATAGAAAAACGGTTGCTGTAATTGGAGATGGCTCGATGACGGCAGGTTTAGCTTTCGAAGGCTTGAACAATGCTGCTGGTAACAAGGCCGACTTATTGGTAATCCTGAACGATAACAATATGGCTATCGATCCAAATACCGGTGGTTTGAATGATTACCTTCTGGACATCACCACATCGCAAACTTATAACAAGGTTAAAAACGATGTATGGAGACTTCTTGGGAAATTCAACAGAATCAATCCTAATACTCAAAAGTTGTTTCAAAAAGTTGAAAACGGTGTAAAAACCATTTTACTAAAGCAAAGCAATCTTTTTGAAGCGCTTAACTTTAGATATTTCGGTCCGGTAGATGGTCACGATGTAAATCATTTGGTAAAAGTATTGAGTGATTTGCAAAAGATTCCCGGACCAAAAATCCTGCACTGCATTACCAAAAAAGGCAAAGGATTTAAACAAGCCGAAATCGATCAAACCTATTGGCATGCTCCTGGTAAATTCGATAAGGAAACCGGGGAAATTATAAAATCAACGGACAATGGACCACAAGCACCAAAGTTTCAGGATGTATTTGGGGAAACATTGGTTGATCTTGCCAAAATGAATGACAAGGTTGTAGGGATTACTCCTGCAATGCCAACTGGCAGTTCAATGAACAAACTGATGGAAGCAATGCCCGAAAGAGCCTTTGACGTTGGTATTGCAGAACAACATGCCGTTACATTCTCAGGCGGATTGGCTGCACAGGGAAAAGTTCCGTTTTGTGCCATCTACTCATCCTTTATGCAACGTGCCTACGATCAGGTAATTCATGATGTAGCCTTACAAGGTGTAAATGTTGTTTTCTGTTTGGATAGAGGTGGACTAGTTGGTGCCGATGGTGCAACTCACCATGGTGTTTACGATCTTGCTTTTATGCGTTGTGTTCCAAACCTAACCATAGCAGCTCCATTAAACGAAATTGAATTGCGTAATCTCATGTTTACCGCTCAACAGGAAAATATGGGTGCATTTTCTATTCGCTACCCTCGCGGAAGAGGTAGAATTATTGATTGGAAAAAAGATTTTGAAATTCTGCCTGTTGGAAAAGGTCAAAAACTAAAAGAGGGTGACGATTTAGCCATTCTATCAATCGGAGCAATCGGAACAGAAGCAATGGACGCCATTGAAGAATTGGAAAAAGAGGGAATGTCTATCGCTCATTACGACATGAGATATTTGAAACCTCTTGATGAAGAATTGCTGCATGAAGTATTATCGAAACACAATAATATCATTACTCTTGAAGATGGTTGTATTGTTGGTGGATTGGGATCAGCAGTTTTAGAATTTATGAGCGATAATGGATACCAAAGCAGAATAACCCGCCTTGGAGTTCCTGACAAATGGATTGAACAAGGAACCCAGCAAGAACTCTACAAAGAATGTGGTTACGACAAAGAAGGAATTATAGCAACTGTAAACAAAGTACTGGCAAAACACACAAACTAAACTCCATCTCTGTATCCATCCGAATAAGGATCTAAGCCTTCAAAATCTCCAGTAAAGGAATCCATTTGCGATTGCATTTCCTTATCCATTTTAATTAAGTATACAGTATCTTCGGTACGTAATTCAATCACATTAATTTTCTTACCATTAGGCTTTGTGATTTTTATTAAATCATCTTCGTAGATTCCATCTGGAAAAGATTTGATCAACAATTGCAACAAATCCATTCCAATACTTTTATAGTCCTTAATTACTCTTTTCATCTCTTACTGATAATCATTTTTATCAAACCAAATCATGTAATCCCTTTCGGGTAAGAGTGTATAAATCAGGATTGTTTTGCTGATATCAATTTAAGGAAATTAGAAATAGCAGAAAAAAATATTTTACCTCGCTTTAAGCAAATTTAGAGTGGATAATTGTTAATTCTTAATTGCCAATTGGTTTTATATCGTTTTCGCTCAAAATATTTACAATTTATTGATATAAAGTGCATGCCAGTTCAAACCAAAAGCCTATTTTTGCGCCCTTAATCAAAATTTTAGGTTTTAAAACATGGTAGATTTTTTCAAAAAGAAAGCTAAGAATTCTAAAGATGATATTTTATCCGGTTTAACCGTTGCGCTTGCTTTGGTTCCAGAAGCTGTTGCATTTGCATTTGTAGCTGGTGTAGATCCTTTGGTAGGTTTATACGCCGCTTTTATGATCGGATTAATTACTTCGGTATTTGGTGGTCGTCCGGGTATGATTTCCGGTGCAACCGGAGCAATGGCTGTGGTATTGGTTAGCCTTGTAAAAGAAGGAAACGAAATGGGAATGGCTATGGCTACTCCTGTAGAAAATATGGGACTAAATTACCTGTTCGCTACAATTGTTCTTACTGGTATCATTCAGTTTTTAGCCGGAGTGTTCAAATTTGGTAAGTTCGTTCGTTTGATTCCGCATCCAGTAATGATGGGATTCGTAAACGGATTGGCAATTGTAATCTTCCTTTCTCAATTGGGAATGTTTACCGAAAAAATAGCAGGAGAAGCTGTATGGTTACACGGAGCAGAACTTTACACCATGATTGGATTGGTAATTTTAACCATGGCAATCATGTTCTTCCTACCAAAATTAACCTCTAAAATTCCAGCAGCCTTAACAGGTATTGTGGTAGTTTCGGCCATTGTAATTTTTGGAGGATTAGATGTTAGCACCGTTGGATCATTCATTAGAGATGGTGGTGGTTCCGGTTTGGAAGGTGGTTTGCCAACATTCCAGTCGCAACTATTTACCATGGTTCCTTTCACATGGGAAACCATCAAATTTGTACTGCCATATGCTTCAATCTTGGCCGCTATTGGTTTGATCGAATCTCTTATGACATTGAACCTATTGGATGAGATTACCAACAGTCGTGGTAATGGTAACCGCGAGTGTATGGCACAGGGTGCTGCCAATATCGTTACTGGATTTTTCGGTGGAATGGGTGGTTGTGCAATGATCGGACAGTCATTAATCAACGTAAAGTCTGGTGGTCGTGGAAGATTATCAGGAATTATTGCTGCTGTTACCTTATTGGCATTTATCCTATTTGCTGCTCCATATATCGAAATGGTTCCTATCGCAGCATTGGTTGGTGTAATGTTTATGGTAGTTATCGGAACCTTTGCATGGTCGAGCTTCCGTATTCTAAATAAAATCCCAAAATCTGATGCTTTCGTACTGATTTTAGTATCCGGTTTAACCGTTATTTTCGATTTGGCGATTGCAGTTCTTGTAGGTGTAATTGTGAGCGCACTGGTTTTCTCATGGGAGAATGCAAGAAGAATTCGTGCCCGTAAATCGATGAAAGAAGACGGCACCAAAGTTTATGAGATTTGGGGACCTCTGTTTTTCGGATCAATTACTACCTTTATGAACAAGTTTGATATTGCAAACGATCCTGAATCTGTAGAAATTGATTTTATTGAATCAAGAGTTTCTGATCACTCGGGAATTGAAGCCATTAGCAGTTTGGTGAAGAAATACGAAGATGCAGGAAAAACCATTAAGTTGAAGCACTTGAGTGAAGACTGTATTAACTTGCTGAATCGTGCTGATGATCATTTTAGAACTGTAATTATTCGAGATATCGATGACCCTCGTTACTATGTTGTAACAGATAAAGCAAAAATTGAGTAAGGCTTTAAAATATTAGAAAATACCTGTTTGAGGAATCTTTTTCCTCAGACTTTTTTTTCACCTCCTTCCCACGCTGGGAGGAGGTGTTTTTGTTTACTCCCCTGCCCTTTATGAGACATTTCCCATTCCAAATCATCATTTGGTGGGATATAGAGCACAAGCCTGCCGATTCTGACAAGAACCAGCCCATCCACTTTACGTAAGGAAAGACTGCGGAACATTTGAAGTGCCGAAATAAATTTATTACGTTTATCCTTTAAAAATGGGACCGCCAAATAGTGGAAATTATGCAAAAAGTCTGAATTATAAAGTAATTAGCAAAGAATAAGATTGATGACAATTGAAATAAAAATACACGAAAGAAAATTATTTGAAAATATAGACTATTCAGAAAAAACTTTAAGGGATAGAGAGTTTTTTAAATGTAAATTTGTAAGATGTAGCTTTTCAAAAAGTGACCTTATTGGTAACAGTTTTGAAGATTGCTACTTTGAAAACTGCGATTTTTCAATGGCGAAAATTCGAGGTGCAGGTTTTCGAAATGCAAAGTTCAAAGAGTGTAAAATTCTTGGAGTTGATTTTTCGGAATGCAACAGATTCATGTTCTCTTTTTCTTTTCACAATTGTTTCTTGGATTATTCAACCTTCTTTGGAACAAAATTGATGAAAACAAAATTCGATAAATGCTCTTTGAAAGAGACTGACTTTTCGGAGGTGAATTTATCATCTTCAATATTTTCCGATTGTGACCTTACAGGTGCAAGATTTTTAAATACTAATCTAGAAAAAGTGAATTTTAAAACGGCAAATAACTTTTCGATTGACCCTGAATCTAATAAAGTAAAGAAAGCGAAATTTTCAGCATTTAACCTTGAAGGCTTACTGAATAAATATCAATTAGATATCGATTAAAGCTAATTTCAACTAAAAGATTAGCTCTTAATGTTGGTTCGCAATTCTATCTCAATCCCTTTCTAAAGCCAAACGACTCTTGAGGACTCGAGCAGTAATGGAGTGTTTTTGATTCATAAAAAATGCGTCTCTTTCGAAACGCATTTCATTTTTATTCCATGATAAATTCTATTCCAACACATCATGTATATTTCATTGCTATAGTCCCAACTTTTTTCTAATGACAGCCGGAATTGCATCCTTGTGCATCATTAATCCCACAGTTTTATACTGTACAAATGCTTTCGATGCATAAAAATACCCTTCGTAATTGTTCAAATCGGTTCCCCAAGAGTTCTTGATTAAATAATACTTGGTTCCATTCTGATCTTTAGCAATCCCAGTCATGTGCATCAAATGATCTTCGGTTGACTGGTAGTTATCGAAAGCCATTTGGCGCATTTCCTGACTTATTGCCTTTTCTTTTACAGGATACTCGGTTCCATAAGCAGCTTTCTGATCACGACTCATGTTTTGCCATTTCGAAATTTCCGAATCAGCCATGTTTTTTACTTCCGTATCAGGTACAACTGCAACTCCTTTTCTAAAAGCAAATCCCTTTTCACTTACATCACTACCCCAGGCAATGCTGTATCCATTTTCTATGGCATGATCCACACATTGCATCATTTCATCTATTGGCAGGTTGTAAACCTCTCCTAGCGACCAGTTATCCGGACCTTCGAAAATGAATGATTCATAAAAAGGATGATGATTGTAGGATGTAATGGTAATGTAATCATCTGGATTAATACCCAATTCTTCGCCAAACGATTTTGGACTGTATTCCTTTCCTTTATAGTTGAAAGTCACAGGAATCTCTCCCAAATAAGCATCTAGAATTCCATCGAATCCCTTCATCCAAACCGGAGTCAATTTTTTATTTCTGTTTTTCACAACAGCATCCACATAAGCCTTTAAAACCGCATCCATTTCTCCATGAACAGGCAAAGTTTCATCAAATGTATTGCCTGAATAAGCTTCCTGCGGAATCATTCCAAACTTTTTTACCACATTCATGGCATCCCAACCTTCGGCTCCTGCAGAAAAGCTTTTCTTTCCATGGAAACGAACGTAATCTTTTGCTCGAAGGTGATAGTTTCTGTTCACAATGAACATTTCTGATAAGTCAAACTCCCCTTTACCCATTCTCAGCAGTTCCGATTCGATGAATGAAATGGTTGCAAAGGACCAACAAGTTCCTGATCTGTGCTGATCTTTTACCGAGGTCGCATCCAACTGTTTTTCTATGGTAAATTGGTAAGATTTCTTTTCTTCCTTCTTCTTTTTTGCGCTTACAGGCAATATTAAAGCTACTGCCAGTAAAGCCGATAAAACGAATCTTAAATTCATGGTAATTTTGTTTGTTGTTTATAAAAAATCAAAACTGCCAGCTTTCCATGCATAAATCTTGATAATGCAAATCTTTGCTTGTAATTTTGAATGTTTTGAAAGATCATGCAAGGTAAAAATAATCAATCAACTTTTACCCTGATTTCAAATATCATAAACAACATTTTCTAACTAATATCATTGCAAAAATGAAAAAACTCGCATCTGTTACTTTGTTGTTAGGCCTAATTATTGGTTTAGTAGCTTGTAACCAAAAAGAAAAAAAAGAAGTAGTGGTTTCTCCAACTCAAAAGTTGGTAGATCAGTATGCTGAATTCGAGCTAACTACTGATTTGAATCTTCTTACTGAGAAGGAAAAACAAATGCTTCCTATTTTAATTGAGGTAGCTGATATCATGGAAGAATTGTTCTGGAAAGATGCAATTGGTGACAAATCAGAATTCCTTTCTAAATTAACTGATCCAGCAGCTGTTGCTTACTCAAAAATTAACTATGGCCCTTGGGACAGATTAGATGATAATAAAGCTTTCATTGATGGATTTGGAGCTAAACCAAAAGGAGCTAATTTCTATCCAAAAGATATGACTGCTGAAGAGTTCGATGCTATCGAGGATGAAATGAAAACTGATTGGTATACTAAAATCGTTCGTGATGAAGATGGCAAATTAAGAGTTGCTCCTTACCACGAAGTATATCCCGAAGAAATTAAAAAAGCATCTGACTTGTTAAAGAAAGCTGCTGAATTAGCTGAAGACGCAGGTTTAAAGAAATACCTTGAACTTCGTGCTGAAGCTCTTTTAACTGATGATTACTTGGCTTCTGATTTGGCTTGGATGGATATGAAATCGAATACCATTGATTTTGTAGTTGGTCCTATCGAAACTTATGAAGATGCCCTTTACGGATACAAAGCTTCTCACTCTGGTCAGATTTTGGTGAAAGACAAAGTTTGGAGTGAAAAACTATCGAAGTTCGCTTCTTTATTGCCACGTTTACAAGAAGGTCTTCCTGTTCCTGCTGAATACAAAGCTGAAAAAGCAAATGCCAATGCTGACATGAATGCTTACGATGTAATATACTACGCTGGTGATTGCAACGCAGGTAGCAAAAACATCGCAATTAACCTACCAAACGATCCTCGTGTACACGCTGCAAAAGGAAGTAGAAAACTTCAGTTGAAAAATGCTATGCAAGCTAAATTCGATAAGATCTTGGTTCCTATTTCAGATTTATTGATTGACGAAAGCCAACGTAAGAACGTTACTTTTGATGCATTCTTCGAAAATGTAATGTTCCACGAAGTAGCTCATGGTTTAGGTATCAACTACACTTTAAAAGATAAGGTAAGCGTTCGTAAGGCTCTTAAAGATACTTACACTTCTATCGAGGAAGGTAAAGCTGATATTTTAGGATTATACATGATTACTCAAATGGCTGAGTGGGGCGAAATGGACAAGAGCAAGCTAATGGATAACTATGTTACTTTCATGGCTGGTATTTTCCGTTCTGTTCGCTTTGGTGCGGCAAGTGCTCATGGTAAAGCAAACATGATGCGTTTCTATTTCTTCGAAGAACAAGGTGCTTTCACAAGAAATCCTGAAACCGGAACTTACAAAGTAGATTTCGAAAAAATGAAAGCTGCTATGAATGAATTAGGAAAACAAATTCTAATTGTTCAGGGTGACGGTAACTACGAAAAGGCAAAACAAATGATTGCTGAAAGAGGTTATATCCGTGAAGATTTACAAAAAGATCTTGATCGTGTAAACTCTGCGGGAATTCCTAAAGATGTTGTATTTAAGCAAGGCGCTAAAGTTCTTGGACTATAATTCAATTAATAATGAGTAATTGGTAATGAATAATTGATTACTCATAAAAGATATAAAGGCTGACTCTTATTAAAGAATCAGCCTTTTATTTTTTTAGAATTAGTCATTACCTGAACTGGATCAAAAAATGGGTATTTTACAACATTGTAAAACATCATTAAGCTTAGTATCTTTCCAAACATTCAACTAATTTGATGTGTTGTTCTGAATAAAGAGAATGAAGTATTTTAAAAATATATCAATCGGGATTCTGCTAATATGCATTTGTGTATTGCTTTGCAGTTTTGAAACTGCTGCCCGAAAAAAGCAAGTTCTTGTACTTCACTCCTATCACCAGGGATTAAATTGGACTGATAATATCAGTGAAGGAATTTTGTCCGTTCTTGATCAAGATGATGACATAGAAATCATCTTTGAATACATGGATACAAAAAGGCATTCCGAGGCTGAATATTTGACCGAGTTTGCAAAACTTTACGATTTAAAACATCAAAAAAACCTTTTCGATGTTATTATAGTTTGCGATAACAATGCCCTCGATTTTGTAAGGACCTATTATCGGAATTATTTTGATAAAATCCCAATTGTATTTTGCGGTGTCGATGAATATTCATCCAATTTAATTAATGGCTTTGACCAGGTTACAGGTGTTACCGAAGAAATTGATTCGAAAAAAACCATCGAAATTGCGCTTCAACTACATCCCAAAACCAAACAATTGGTGGTGATTAACGATAACCAAACCAGATCAGCAATTTTAAATAGAAATAATGTAAAAGATATCTGGCCTGAGGTTGACACCGATGCCAAATTGGTTTTTCTTGAAAATTTATCAATTGATGAACTTGTTCAAAATGTAGAAAAACTTGATCCGCAAAGCATTATATATCTCATCAATTTTAGTCGGGATAAAGAAGGAAACTATATTTCCTATCAGGAAAGTATAGAAATCATACGCAAAGTCACAAACCTACCAATATACAGCAGTTGGGAATTTTATTTTAACGAAGGTATTGTTGGTGGAATGATAACCAGTGGACTTAAACAAGGAGAACTGGCTGCAAAATCAGCCTTGATGATTTTAAATGGTGAAAACGCTTCGGATATTCCCATAATAAAGGAAGGCTATAATCAATTCAAGTTTGATTTTGAACAGATGAAGCGATTTAAAATCCTACCTCGACAACTGCCCAAAGGTAGCTTTATCAGCCATCAACCTCCTTCAATCATAAAACAATACCAAACCTCATTGGTTGTGATTGCCATTTTTATTGTGGTAATTATTTTCATTCTTAGATACACTACCATTAAGCGCGAAAGAAATGAAAGAAGATTAAAAAGAATTAATGAGGAACTGGATAGAAGAGTTGCTGAACGTACCAAAGAAATCATTTTTGCCAATGAAAAACTGGAATTGCAAACTGAGCAAATTATAAAACAAAACAAAGAACTCGAACATCACCGCCATAACCTCTTGGAATTGGTCAAGGAACGAACCGAAAACCTTGAACATGCAAATGAGGAATTAAAAAGTAGTAGAAACAGGTTGCTTCACATGCTCGATTCGAATTCGGATGGTGTATGGGAGCACAATTTTAAGACTAATGAGATTTTCATTAGTAAAACCATTTGGGACAAACTTGGGTACCATTCAGTAACCAAAAAAGATACCCGGAAATTACTATGTAAGGTTATTCATCCAGAGGATCTGATTATTATTAAACAAAAAGACAAGCAGAACAGATCGGGTAAAAGCGAAATGTTTGTAATCGAATTTAGAATTTGTTCCAAGAATAAAACATGGATGTGGTTCAAGGCAAAAGGGAAAATTCTGGACTATTCCGAAGATGGAAAACCCTTAAACATGGTGGGAACGCTGATTGATATCAACCAACGTAAGGTTGCCGAAGAACAAATTCGTGAGGAAGAAAAAAAACTTAGAGTCTCGGAACAACGCTGGCGCTCGCTAATTGAACAAGCTTCTGATGAAATTCTGATTTACAATATTGATGGTCAGATTTTGGATGCCAATTCTGCTGCATGCAAATGGTTGGGATACAAGCAAAGCGAATTGCTGGAATTAAATTATAGTGAAATTGATACGGTTCACAGCAGTTCAAAACTTCATACTTATCGCAAGAAACTAAGCACTTCAAATCCTTCAGTTTCATTTGAATCGGTGCAACGTCGTAAAGATGGTAGCACTTTTCCTGTTGAAATTCACCTGAGTTTAATTGAGCTTCAGGATAGCAAACTAATTCTTTCTGTTGGTACCGATATCAGTATCAGACAAGAAACCGAACGTAAGATTTTAAATGCTGTTATCAACACTGAAGAAAGCGAAAGAAAGCGATTTGCAACCGATTTGCATGATTCCATTGGTCCATTGCTTTCAAGTATAAATCTATACCTCTCATCACTGGGAAAAGTAAAAACCAAAGATGACAAGGATAATATCATAAGTGCCTCTTTAGACGCCGTAAACGAAGCATTGGTAAGTATTAAAGAAATATCGAACAACTTGAGTCCTCATATTTTAAATGATTTTGGTTTAGAAAAAGCAATTCAATCATTCACCAATAAGATTAATGTTTCCCAGGCCATAAACATCAGTTTTTATGCCGAAAATATGAAGGAACGGTTGAATCACCAGGTAGAAGTTGTTATTTTTAGGGTAGTAACAGAGCTTATCAATAACACCATCAAGCATGCCAAGGCCACAAATATCGAAATCAACCTTTCACTTGAAGACAAACTTTTATCCTTAATTTATATTGATGATGGAATAGGTTTTGATTCTAAAAAGATAAATGCTGGCACTTCAAGCGGAATGGGATTGTATAATGTGCTAAGTCGTATCCGATCTTTAAATGGAACACACAAAATAAAAAGTAATCCGGAACGCGGCGGAATGATGGCTGTTATTGAAATAAAATTATAATTGCAAAATGGAAGAAAATAAGGTAATAATTGTTGACGATCACAAGATGTTTAGAAGCGGATTGCGCTTCTTATTAAGTAATATTCCAAACATTACTGTTATTGGAGAAGCCTCGAACGGAAAGGAGTTTCTTAAAATGGCTGAAAATGAAACAATCGATATTGCCTTAATGGATATTAATATGCCAGAAATGAATGGCATTGAAGCCACTCGAATTGCGATGGAGAAATATCCTGATCTTAAAGTGATTGTTCTTTCGATGCATGGTGAAGAAGAATACTACGACCAAATGCTGGACGCAGGAGTAAAAGGCTTCCTGCTTAAAAACTCAGATGCCGATGAACTAATCGCCGCCATCGAAGCTGTTATCGCAGGAAAATCATACTTCTCTCAAGAGTTACTTGTGGATATATTGGACCAAAAAAGATTGCAAAAACTCAGAACCGATACGGTTAAACTCTCAACCAGAGAACTCGAAGTTTTAAAGCTAATTTGTGATGGTTTTAGCAATGCAGAAATTGCCGAACACCTTTTCATCAGTCACAGAACTGTTGATCGTCATCGTGCCAACTTACTTAGTAAAACAGGTTGCAAAAACTCTACATCCTTAGTAATGTATGCTGTTAAGAATAAAATTATTGAAATAGAATAATTATATATTAATTATTCTATTTCAACTCGGCTTTTTGGTCAGTATATTTTGGCACTTATTTGCTTTCTTTTCCCTTATTTTTTAAAACCATTGAGATATAGACCGCAACACAAACAAATAAACTTATAAATGTTGCTTCCAGATAACTAGATGTCTGCGCGTAAAACAAAATTACACTCACGTAAAAAGACATGGCCAATTGCTTTTTTTGATTATCACTAATTCTAAACATTCTCGTTTTTAAATTAATATTAGGTTATATTATTGAGATGCATAATGATTGAATTTGGGTGACAAAAATTCATCTATTTCATAAAAGTTTTTTATGATATTGATATTCTTGTAGGAAAAATGTTTGATCTCAACGATGTGAAACCTATTTTAAATTTGTTTGGAACATATACAAATAAAATTATTGAATTTTGATTAAATTCATATTGATATTTTGTTTAGTCTGATAAGCATTTTGTAATTTTAAATTCTTACAAAATTGCACGAAATGGAATCCAATTCACAACTCGAACTTGCGCATAAATTCGTTAGAAATACGAATACCACAATTTTTCTGACAGGAAAAGCCGGTACTGGTAAAACCACATTTCTGAAACAACTTAAGGCTGAATTGCCTAAGCGAATGGTCGTGGTTGCACCAACGGGTGTGGCAGCCATTAATGCGGGAGGTGTTACCATACATTCCTTTTTTCAGTTGCCATTTGGCCCCATTCTTCCCGGTCAAATCCTGAATGAAAAACCCAATGCAAGCGAAGCTTCGGTGCGCAAATACCGAAAGGAAAAAATCAACCTGATTAAATCTTTGGATCTTCTCATCATTGATGAGATTAGTATGGTTCGTGCAGACTTACTGGATGGAATTGATGAAGTGCTGAGAAAATTCAAGAACCGAAACCTGCCTTTTGGTGGCGTGCAGGTACTCATGATTGGAGATTTGCAACAGCTTCCTCCTGTAGTAAAAAATGAGGAGTGGAGTTTGCTCAGCCAGCATTACGATACTGCATTTTTCTTTAGCAGTCGTGCTTTTCGTTCCTCGCAACACATTAGCATAGAGTTAAAACATGTTTATCGCCAGAAAGATCAGGATTTCATTCAAATCTTAAACGAAATCAGGAACAACCATCTTTCCCAGGCCTCATTCAAAGAATTGGAAAAAAGATATTTGCCTGATTTTAATCCAGAAAATAAGGATGGCTACATTACATTGACTACGCACAATGCGCGAGCTCAAAAAATAAACGAAGAACAACTGGAAAAGCTTAAAAGCAACACAGAATCTTTCAGTGCCAGAATTGATGGACAGTTTCCCGAATACTCCTATCCTACCGATGAAGATTTGAAATTAAAGAAAGGTGCTCAGGTAATGTTCGTTAAGAACGATAGCTCGCCCGAAAAACTATATTTCAATGGAAAAATTGGTACCGTTACCGGATTCGAAGAAGATGCCATTCTGGTAAAATGTGAAGACGATCATTCCGAAATTGAGGTACATCCTGAAGAGTGGCAAAGCATTAAATACAGCATCAACCAGGAATCGAAAGAGATTCAGGAAGATGTGGTTGGTCAGTTTACCCAATATCCACTGAAATTGGCTTGGGCCATCACCATTCACAAAAGCCAGGGCTTGACTTTCGACAAGGCCATTATCGATGCCAATGCAGCCTTTGCTCATGGTCAGGTTTATGTGGCTTTGAGCCGATGCAAAACTCTCGAAGGTTTGGTATTAAAATCCAAATTAAGCGAAAGCGGTATCATTTGCGATCGTTCTGTTTCTCAGTTCACCCAATACATCGAGAAAAATCCACCAAGGGAAGAACAATTGGAAATGGCAAAAAGAAGTTTCCAGTTTCAGCTGTTGGAGGAACTGTTTACCTACTCCGATCTTTACAGAGTGTATCGAAATATCAACAAGCAACTACAGGATAACCTGAAAGCATTCCAGGGCAATCTGCCTGAGAAAATCAAAGCTGGCTTCGATGCCTTCCAAACCGAGATTTTAACTGTTGCCGATAAGTTTATTCCAAGTTTAAAAAGGTATTGCTTTGGAGATGAAAAATTGGATGACAACAAGGAAGCACAGGAAAGAATAAAAAATGGCTGCAAGTATTTCACCGATAAGCTCGATCAGCATCTAATTTCCATCTTAAACAATCATTCGTTTGAAACCGATAATCAGGCCATTGAAAAGCTGATTGAAGAATACCTGAAGCAATTGCACGAGCTTTCGCACGTGAAACTTAGCTGTGTAAAGGCATGCCTCAATGGGTTTAAGCTTGATTCTTATTTGGATATCAGGGCCAAGGCACATTTGGAAAAAGTTCGTTATAGAGCCAAACGAAAAAGCGATGTGGTAGATGAAAATGTGGAACATCCTACCTTGCTTCGAAAATTAAAAAGCTGGCGTAAAGAGCTATCGGAGAATATAAATGCTCCTGCTTATATGATTGCCTCGCAACGCAGCTTGGTTGATATTGCCAACATGTTGCCATGCTCGGCCGACCAGCTAAAAGCGGTAAAAGGATTTGGGAAAAAGAAAATTGAACGATATGGTGGCGAGGTAATAAAGCTAGTAATGGAATACAGGCAAGAAAAAGGTTTGGGCATGCTTAATTTTACGCCCGAACCAGAAGAAAAACCCAAGAAACCCAATACCAAAGAGGTGAGTTACGACATGTATTCCGATGGCAAAAATGTTCGGGAAATTGCAGCTCTGCGCAACTTGTCACAAACCACAATTGAATCGCACCTGGCACACTATGTTGGCCTGGGCATGCTCGATTTAAAAGACTTTGTGGAAAAAAAGAAAATCAAAAAAATTAAAGAGCAGTTCAAAAAGCATGGTACCGATAGTTTAAACCCAGTAAAAGAAGCATTGGGAAATGATTACAGCTATTCGGAACTAAGATATGTACAATCTTTTTTGAGGAATTCGAAGGAGTAGATTCATTTAATTTGCCAAAAAATAAAACACAAGGATACTTTATTAATGTTATTATGAGCTATTTTTTCTTTAAACAAATAGGAAATTTTTTACGATATATAATTGAAATTATTCGATCATTCAATAAAAGAGAGAAATTACCTTCCTACAAGGAAATATCAAAAAGAATGGATAATGGGTTTTTGGGATTTATATTTATGGTAGCTTTATTAATCTTTCTTCATTTTATTGGAGTTATTGCTTAATGTACCTCCACTTTTAAGTTTCATTAACTTTTGTTTAAACCATTTAGCACACTTCTACCCTACATTTGTAATGTACAAAACAGAGAAGTTTTTTCATAGAATTAGATTTAGGTTAGTAAATAGTGGTTAGAGAAAATCCCGGACTCGTAAGTTCGGGATTTTTCTTTGGGATCAATTAGAATCATTTTGCATGATTGAAAGGATTAATTGAATTTATATGTATCTCCACCCTTTAGTCTATCGA
>NZ_JALPNU010000012.1 GCF_030851345.1 Marinifilum sp. D714 | reverse complement strand
CCGTTAGCGCCGATGGTACTGCAGAGATGTGGGAGAGTAGGTCGACGCCAACCTTTAAAGAGTCTTATTCCAATTGGAGTGAGACTCTTTTTTTTGCTTTAAACTTTAGGAGACGAGAAATCTACTGCCTAAACAAAAGGTTGTTACCGAAGTTGAGAGAATGATAAACAACATTTATACAGAGTAGGAATTAAAAGAATCATTTGTAAAAATATGATAAAGTTCTCTTATCACATTAACATTCAGTAAAATTCCTTCAATTCATAGGATGTTTTTCCCCTTAGAAATTGCTTTGTAGAAAATATTGCTTAATTTTGCGAATTGATTGTGAATAGCAATCTATTAAAACAATTTAAATTTTAAAATTAGAATTATGTATTTATCAGCAGAGAAAAAGCAAGAGCTTTTCGAAAAGTACGGGAAGTCTAACAAAGACACTGGGACTGCAGAATCTCAGATTGCCTTGTTTTCTTACCGTATTGCTCACTTAACTGAGCACTTGAAAAACAACAGAAAAGATTACAGTACCCAACGTGCACTGCAATTGCTAGTAGGTAAAAGAAGAAACCTTCTTGATTACTTAAAAGCAAAAGATATTGAAAGATACAGAGCTATTATTAAAGCTTTAAATATTCGTAAATAATATCATATTAAAGCAATCCCGAGCAATCGGGATTGCTTTTTATATATTGGCGACACCTTGTTGCTTATCCAATAAGAAGTTTGAAATAAACTACAAAAGATGAAAGTGATCGAAAAAATAATTGAATTAGGTGATGGAAGGTCCATCACAATTGAAACAGGGAAATTAGCAAAACAAGCTGATGGATCTGTAGTAGTAAAAATGGGTAAGACCATGTTGTTGGCAACAGTAGTATCCGCTAAGGACGCAAAACCTGATGTTGACTTTATGCCTTTGTCTGTTGATTACAAAGAAAAATTTAGTGCATTAGGACGTTTTCCTGGTGGTTTCATGAAACGTGAGGGAAGACCTTCGGATTATGAAATTTTAGTATCCCGCCTAGTGGACCGTGCTCTACGTCCATTATTTCCTGAAGATTATCATGCAGAAACATTCGTATCTATTAATTTGATTTCTGCAGATACCGAAACAATGCCTGATGCATTAGCTGGATTGGCTGCATCTGCTGCACTTGCAGTTTCTGATATTCCAT
Organism: Marinifilum sp. D714; assembly: GCF_030851345.1. Taxonomy (GTDB): domain Bacteria; phylum Bacteroidota; class Bacteroidia; order Bacteroidales; family Marinifilaceae; genus Marinifilum. The sequence continues at coordinate 129,784 of NZ_JALPNU010000012.1, read as the reverse complement.
TCATGGAGCCAATTTCAGAAGTGCGTGTTGCTAGAGTTGCTGGAGAATTTAAAATTAACCCAACTCGTACAGAATTAGAGGCTGCAGATCTTGATATGATCGTTGCTGCTACTATGGAAAATATTATGATGGTAGAAGGTGAGATGGATGAAGTTTCAGAAGCAGAAATGCTTGAAGCTATCAAAGTTGCTCACGATGCCATTAAAATTCAGTGCCAAGCTCAGATTGAATTGACTGAGATGGTTGGTAAAACTGAAAAAAGAGAATATTGTCATGAAGATAACGATGAAGAATTACGTCAGTTAATCATCGACAAAACTTACGATAAAGTTCTTGAAGTTGCTCGTCGTAAGAATGCAAACAAGCACCAACGTGCTGAAGATTTTGCAGCTGTTAAGGAAGAATTCGTTGCTGAGTACTCTGAAGGGAAAGAGGAGTCAGAAATTAATATGTCTTTAATTGGCCGTTACTATCACGATGTGGAAAAAGATGCGGTTCGAAATATGGTTTTGGAAGACAGATTGCGTTTAGATGGTCGTAAAACTGACGAAATTCGCCCAATCTGGTCTGAGATTGATTATCTTCCAGGAGCACATGGATCTGCGGTATTTACACGTGGAGAAACTCAATCATTAACTTCGGTAACATTAGGCACAAAGCTTGATGAGAAGATTGTTGATGATGTATTGTACCAAGGGAAAGAGAAGTTTGTTCTTCATTACAACTTCCCTCCATTTTCAACTGGAGATGCTCGTCCTTCACGTGGTATTAGCCGTCGTGAAGTAGGTCATGGTAATTTGGCTTTCCGCGCATTAAAGGGAATGATTCCTGCAGATTCTCCATATGCTATCCGTGTTGTATCGGACATTTTAGAATCAAATGGATCTTCTTCAATGGCTACTGTTTGTGCTGGTACCTTAGCATTAATGGATGCAGGTATTCAGATTAAGAAGCCGGTTACAGGTATCGCAATGGGATTAATTTCTACTGCAGGTGCTGAAAAATATGCAGTTCTTTCTGATATCTTAGGTGATGAAGATCACTTGGGTGATATGGACTTTAAGGTAACTGGTACCAGAGATGGTATTACAGCTACTCAAATGGATATTAAAGTTGATGGTCTTCCATATGAAGTATTGGCTCAGGCTTTAGAACAAGCTCGTCAAGGTCGTCTTCATATTTTAGATAAGATTGGAGAAACTATTGAGGAACCAAGAGAAGACTTGAAACCACATGCTCCACGTATCGTTTCTATGGATATTCCTAAGGATATGATTGGTGCTGTTATCGGTCCTGGTGGAAAAATTATTCAGGAAATTCAGGAAGTAACAGGAGCTGTTATTGTTATTGAAGAAGTAGATGGCAAAGGTGTGGTTGATATTTCAGCTGACAACAAAGAATCAATTGATGCTGCGGTTGCAAGAGTTAAAGGTATTGTTGCTGTTCCTGAAGTTGGAGAGATTTACAAAGGAAAAGTAAAATCGATTGTAACTTTCGGTGCATTTATTGAAATTCTTCCAGGCAAGGACGGATTACTTCATATTTCTGAAATCGAGCACAGAAGACTACAGACTGTAGACGAAGTGTTGAAAGAAGGTCAGGAAGTAGAAGTGAAGTTGATTGATATCGACGCAAAATCAGGTAAACTTAAACTTTCAAGAAAAGTATTGTTGCCAAAGCCTGAAAGAAAGAAAAAAGAAGAAAATAAATAATTGAGATATTTTTATTCTTAATCCCGGGAAATTATTCCCGGGATTTTTTTTTGTATATGCTTTGCCTATTTTAGCGATGTAAACAAAAGGGAAAGATGGAAAATAATTGGGTAGATCAGATATCTAAAAAAGTAGATCAACAAGCAAATGATTTTATATCGATAAAAGATTTTCGATTTTATCAGATTGAAAAATTGAAACGTATTGCTAAACTTTTGGATAGTCAAGCTTCTTGTTTGGATTGTAAATATGCAAAAGCAGAACTGGAGAAAATAGTAGATGATTTAGACCGTCTGATCAACAAATCTGGTGTCAACAGAAGTGAGTATGAAAAACGTGTTGAAAAACTTTTAAGGCATCTGAAAAAACAACATGGCGTTTATCAAATCCATCATTTTACTTATACTTACTCAGCTATTTTTGCGTTGGTTGGAACTATTTTTGGCTTGCTATTATCTTATGGAATGTTCTACAGTTTTAATCCAACCATATTTTTCCTATGTGCTGGAGTTGGGATGATTGTGGGTAACATTTTGGGTAATAGAAAAGATAGAGAATGCAAAAGAAAAGGAAAGCAATTATGAATGGTTTCTAACTAACTCAAAAATAACAGACTATAAAATAAAGGAGTTGATGTTGATATTTTTTATCAAAATTGGCTCTTTCTTTTTTTAAAAAAGCCTGATATTTGCCCTTCATTTTCTATTTTTATGACTCCAAAAACGCAAATACATTTTTAATGGATTATAATTTTATCGTAATTGAAGGTAATATTGGTGCCGGGAAAACGACTCTTACACATAAAATATCAGAGGAGCGCAATGCTAAACTGATATTAGAGCAGTTTGCTGAAAATCCTTTTTTGCCAAAATTTTATAAAGATCCTGATAAATACTCCTTTCCATTGGAAATGTCGTTCTTGGCCGATAGATACAATCAGCTGAAGAAAGAATTGAGCGAACGTGATTTGTTTAAATCTTTTACCATTTCGGATTACTATTTTATGAAATCCTTGATATTCTCAAAGCAGACTCTACAGGATGATGAGTATACTTTGTATCGCCAGTTTTTTCATATCATTTATAATTCCTTGCCTAAACCAGATTTATATGTCTATTTGCATTCTAATGTAGAGAAACTGTTATCGAATATTAAAAAGCGAGGAAGAGAATATGAACAGGAGATTACTGCTGAATATCTTCTAAAGATACAAGACAGTTATTTTGAGTTTTTTAAACAACAACAAGACCTTAAATTTTTGGTGATTGACACCAATGATATCGACTTTGTTAACCAAGAAATTGATTATGAGAAAATTACAAAGGCAATTTTCGAAACTGAATGTAAGCAAGGTTTAAATAGGATAATTCTCTGAAAGCCCTGAAAACTCAAATAAAAAGACGGAATAAATTTAATTTGCATAAAATTTTCTTAAATTTGTTTTTGAACTAGAATATAATTTTAAAAGTTAAAATAATTAAGTAGTTGTTATGAAAAGATCAAAGGTTATTTCCTTAGCTTCTTTGGCTTTAGCAGGATTGGTACTTACAAGCTGTGCTGGTCTTAATAAGATGAAGAAAGAAGCAAGCGATATCAAGTATCAGGTGACTCCTGAAGTTTTGGAAGCACATGCAGATATGGTTGATGTAAAAGTTGTTGTTAACATTCCTGGTGGATATTTTAATAAAAAAGCCGTTCTTGTTGCAACACCTGTTCTTAAGTTTGAAGGCGGTGAAAAAGCATTCCCATCAAAAACTTTACAAGGCGAGAAAGTTCAAGGAAACAATACTGTAGTTCCTTTTGAAACAGGAAAAACTATTACCTACACTGGTAAAGTTCCTTACGAGCAAGCAATGAGAATTTCTGACTTAGAAGTTAGAATGACTGCTAGCAAAGGTGAGCAATCAGTTGAATTCGATCCTTACAAAATTGCTGATGGTGTAGTTGCTACTGCAACTTTGGTGCAAAATAACCCAATGAACATTGTTGGTAAAGATGCTTTCCAAAGAATTATTCCAGAAACTCAAGAGGCAGATCTTCACTACCTAATCAACAGCTCACAAGTTCGTTGGTCAGAAATGAAAGCTGAAGATGTTAAAGCACTTAAAGCTTACTTAGACGCAGTTAAAGCTGACGAAAAGAAAGAATACAAAGGTGTTGAAGTTTCTGCATATGCATCACCAGATGGTAAGCAAGATTGGAATGAGAAATTAGCTGGTAAGCGTGAAGTTTCTTCTTCTAAGTACATTAAGAAAGAAATGAAGAGAGGTAAAATGGCTGAGTATGCAGCTGATGATTTCTTCAAATCTAAAGTTACTCCAGAAGACTGGGAAGGTTTCCAAAAATTAATGAAGGCTTCTAACATCCAAGATAAAGAATTGATTTTACGTGTTCTTTCAATGTACTCAGATCCTGAAGTACGTGAAAAAGAAATCAGAAATATTTCTGCTGCTTTTGACGATGTTAAGAAAGAAGTACTTCCTAAATTAAGAAGAGCTAAATTCACTGTTAACGTTGACCTTATTGGTAAATCTGACGCTGAATTGAAAGATCTTGGTTTGAACAACCCAGCTGAATTAAACGTTGAAGAATTATTATATTCTGCTACTTTAGTGAAGTCTGCTGATGATAAATTGAAAATTTACGAAGCTGCTAAGAAGCAATTCGCTAAAGACTGGAGAGGTTATAACGATGCAGGTATGGTTTTATTCGGTATGGGTAAAGTAGCGGATGCTAAATCTAACTTCGAAAAAGCTGATAAGCTTTCTGCAAACAACCCAGTTGTTAAAAACAACTTAGGTGCTGTTGAATTAGTAAACGGTAACGTTGCTGAAGCAGAAGTTCTTTTTGGTGCTGCAACTGGTGCTGGTAAAGAAGTTAACTACAACCAAGGTATTGTTGCTATCATGAAAGCTGATTACGATACTGCCGTGAAGCACTTCGGTGACTGTCCATCAGTAAACGCTGCTTTAGCTAACATTTTAGCTGGTAAGAACAATGTAGCTCTTGAAAAATTAAACGCTAACACTAGCGATGCTGCAATGGTATATTACCTAAAAGCTGTTGTAGGTGCGAGAACTGATAACAATAACTTAGTTTTCACTAACCTTGAAACAGCAGTAGCTAAAGATGCTTCTTTAAAATCAGTAGCTAAGTCTGATATGGAATTTGCTAAAGTATTTGAAGATGCTAAATTCAAAGCTATCGTTGAGTAATTAAGAATTACAAGATATATGAAAAGCGATCCTTTTTAGGGTCGCTTTTTTTATTCTCGATGCCTGTTATTTATTCTATTTTTTTATCTTAGACGATTCTTATTTAGGAATTAAACAAGGATAAAATGATGGAGATTACAATTCCTCAGAAGCTAACAAATAACTTTCAGGGTGTAGTATTTTTTACCGATTTGTATCATCAAACAAAAAAATGTTATGACGAAGAAATAGTATTCAATTTTGAGGAAACAAAAGTTATTGAATCTAACTTGTTCTCTATTTTAGGCTGTTTGATTTCTAGCTTAGAAAAAAAGAAAAATAAGCCTCGCTTAATTGGTATTCAGGAATCAATTGACAACTTATTTAATACCAAGAAATTGGTAAAGGGTGCTGCCAAAAAAGATTTATGGAAGCATTTAATCAAATGCCAGAATTTTACAAGTCCAGACGAAGGGGCATTATCGGAGTATCTGGAAACCAAAATCTTTCCTGAAAGACCAGATATTAGCTTAAATCAGCACTTGAAAATGGCAATTGAACTTTGTGTTGCTGAGGTTTTCAGAAATGCCTTTGTTCATAGTAAATGTCGTGAGGTCTTTATATCACATTATTTTTCAGTATACAACAAGAAGTTGTTTGTTACCATTGTCAATAAAGGAAAGTCATTTGTAGATATATCTTCAAGCAATCATCCCATAGCCGCTGTTGAATGGGCTGTGCAAAATGGGACTACAACATTTAAGAGGAATCACAAAGGAATAGGTTTGTTTACCATCAGACAGTTTATACAGCAAAATCAGGGAAAGATTCAGATCTTGTCGGGAACAGCTGTTTGGAAACAGGTAAAACAACGAACCTTCTCAAAAGAGTATGAGAAGGCTTTTCCAGGAACGATTATTACTTTGGAATTTAATCTTTAGGCTATTTCTGATAGTTCATTTTAGAGAATAAATCCCAAAGAACAATACCACAACTTACCGAAATGTTAAAAGAATGTTTGGTTCCGAATTGAGGGATCTCAATACATCCGTCAGAGGCATCAACAATTTTTTGTTGTACCCCTTTCACTTCATTTCCGAAAATTAAAGCATATTTTTTACAAGAATTGGTTTCGAAATTTTCCAGAGATACGCTATTCTCAGCCTGCTCAACCGAGTAAATATCAAATCCATTTTCCTTTAATTTTGCAACAGCATCTTCGGTATTTTTAAAATATTCCCACTGTACCGAATCTTCCGCTCCCAATGCAGTTTTGTGCAATTCTCTGTGTGGAGGAGTTGCAGTGATACCACATAAATAAACAGCTTCGATTAAAAGTGCATCCGATGTACGAAATACAGAACCAATGTTATTTAGGCTTCTTACATTATCCAATACAATGATAATTGGAGTTTTATCTGATGCTTTAAATTCGTCTATGCTTTTGCGATCTAATTCGCTGTTCTTTAATTTTCTCATTCTATTGTTCTGTATTCTTTATTGCGGAACAAAAATAAAAAAAGGAATCCGAATGGGATTCCTTTATATGGTATTTTGTGTAATTTCTTACCAATTAACTGGTTTACGACGAACTGGCATTGTCATGCATCGAGCACCACCACCACCACGAGGTAGTTCAGAACCTTCAATGGTAATTACATATTTTTCGTAATCAGAAAGTTCAACTTTATGGCGAATGATATCTTTGGCACGAAGAATTTCAAATCCATTCTTGTTCATTGCTTCCATGGTATGGATATTTCGACCATAACCAACAACTTTACCAGGACCTACAGCAAAGAAGTTCGCACCACTGTGCCATTGTTCTCTTTCCTGATTCCATGGATCAATATTTCCACCACAGAAAATAGGCTTAAGATCCATACCTAATTTTTTCAATGCTTCAAGAAGGTTGTTTTCTCTTCTAATATCAAGCACTTTTCCATTTTGGATGGTAATGTGTACAGTTTGATATTTGTTAGGACGCATGATTAATGGTTCGTAAACCATGCATTTATCAACATCCAACAAAGTAAATACCATGTCAAGGTGAATGAATGATTCTGGTTGACTTGGTAATTCCTGTACCAAAATGTGACGTTGTTTTTCTTCTTTTTGGGATAATAATTGAGCAAGAATAAAATCAATACCTTGAGTTGTAGTTCTTGTCCCGTTACCAATTACTAGGATGTCATCACGAGCGATAAGAACATCACCACCTTCAATCATACAATTAGGATCTATCGATGGATTATCGATTGGATTTACAGTTTTTGCATTAAATCCAGGAGTATAATCGAAAATTGATTGCATGATTAATGATTCTCGATCACGAACACCATTAGCCATTTTACCAATCAATACTTCGTTCAATACTGACATTGAAGCATCGCGAGTAAAGAAGAAATTGTGAAGTGGACGCATTGCAAAACGCTCCTTGCTCAAAAATTTGGTAAGGTTATCGCGCTTTAGTGGTACCCCTTCAATTAAAAGAGTTGCCAATTCATTTGCATCCTGATCCAACAAATAATCTTTAATACAATAGGTATTGCCTTTTACACCTACCTGAGGTTCCATAAGGCAAATTTTATCAATAACAGCCTCTTTTGCTTTATCGTTCTTCAGAACATTAGCCAAAAGATCTTTAACCTGGTAAGTTTGTGCAATTTCTCCTAAAACACCACTTAGCTGCTTGTATTCTTCTCTTGCAACAGCAAGGTTCAAGATATCGCTATAAAGTGCTCTTTCGGCATTTTCAGGAGTCATATTTTCGACTTCTGCACCCGGAGTATGAAGGATTACTCCCTCTAATTCACCAATCTCCGATCTAACATTTAATTCTACATACTTAGTCATGCCCGATCTGTTATGTCTTTTTTAAACTTGTTTGTTGTACTATTTTGTGATTTGCAAAAGAAGTAAAAATTAAGTGCAACCCAAAAAATAGTCTTAAGTAAATTTCATGTTTTTTAAAATCCCCACAAATCCCCATTAATCTAGATAAATAGGAGATTTGTGTGTATTTAATTTAAAATGCTACTTATGTAAATAATTATTGATCGATCAAGTTTTAATAACCAGTAGCCTGACCATCTTTTCTTGATTCGGAAGCACCATAATATACACCATTTTTTTCGTCAAACATTATGGCCTGATATCCACCAAATCCCCCAGTGCTATATTTTATTTTATGGCCCTTTTGCATTAACTCTCGTATGCTTTGATATGGAATGCCCGATTCAAGATTTACCCAGCCGCCATCTTTCATTTTTGTACCCGTTGGCTGCGACGAACCTTCGTGGCGAATTCGCGGAGCATCGCCGGCTTCCTGCATATTCATTCCGAAATCAATTAGGTTAACTACTATCTGAGCATGTCCTTGTGGTTGCATGGCGCCGCCCATCAAACCAAAACTGATGTATGGCTTTTCATCTTTTGTAATAAAGGCCGGAATAATGGTATGAAATGGTCTTTTCCCAGGAGCATACACGTTGGCATGATCTTCATCCAGACTAAAAAGTTCCCCTCTGTCCTGAAGAATAAAACCAAGTCCGTCAGGTGTCATTCCCGATCCCATTCCTCGATAATTACTTTGAATGAGTGATACCATATTGCCTTCTTTATCGGCAACGGTAAGATAAATGGTGTTTCCTTGTTCCAATTCTCCTGCTGGATATTCTCTAGCTGCCTTATTGGGATCGATTAATTCCTTTCGTTCCAATGCATATTCATTAGATATCAATTCTTTTATTGGTATTTCTGAAAAATCAGGGTCGGTGTAAAACTTTGCACGATCTTCGAACGCCAGCTTTTTTGCTTCAATAAAGGTGTGTAAGTAATCAGTTGACCCAAACCCCATCTTGGCAATATCGTAATATTTTAAGATATTGAGAATTTGAAGGGCAGCAGTTCCCTGTCCGTTTGGCGGCAATTCCCATACCGTGTATCCTCTATAATTTACTGAGATAGGATCAACCCATTCCGATTTGTGTGAGGCCAAATCTTCGTAAGAAAGAAAACCGCCTTGTTCTTTAATGTACTTTGCAATGCTTTTGGCGATATCGCCTTTGTAAAATGCATCGCGACCACCTTTGGCTATTTTTTCATATGTGTTTGCCAGGTATGGATTCTTAAAAATTTCTCCTTTTTGAGGCATTTTACCATTTGGCATATAGGTTTCTGCAAAGCCTGGATATTTTTTTAACCTCTTGGCTGAGCCATTCATATAGTAAGCAATTAATTCGCTTACCGGAAAACCTTCTTTTGCATAGGTGATTGCAGGTTGTAGAATTTCTTCCATATCTAACTTTCCAAACTTTTTGTGAATGGTAAACCAACCATCAACACAACCTGGAACCGAAACAGGGAGCGGGCCATAAGCCGGTATTTTTCCATTGGTATTTTGCTTTAAATAATCAAGCGTAAGTGATTTGGGTGAACGGCCACTTCCATTTAATCCGTACAATTTTTTGGTTTTTGCATCCCAAAGAATTACAAAAATATCACCACCAATTCCACATCCGGTGGGTTCCATTAATCCGAGAGTTGCATTGGCAGCTATGGCTGCATCAATAGCATTTCCACCTGATTTGAGTATATCGAGAGCAACTTGTGTGGCCAATGGCTGACTGGTACAGGCCATTCCATTTTGGGCAATTACTTCTGACCGTGTTGCGAAATTGAATCCTGTTATTCGATCTTGAGCATTACTATTTATCGAAAAAATCAGTAATAGAAATAGGGGGATAATTTTTTTCATGATAGTATGTTTTGGTAATTTCTTTAAAGATAGAAAGATTAACTTTGAATTGTGAAGCGATTGGTTGGATTGGGCATATTAATAATGGGTAGTATTTTGATTTTGTTGGGTACAGAATCAAATGCAAAAACTTGTGCTGAAGTTAGAAACAATCTTGTATTGGACACTGTGGTTTTTGCTGATACCAATTTGCATGTAAACCTCGATGAAATCAATGTTAAGAGATACAAGAAGCGAAAAAGAAAACATTACCGCAGCACTCGCAAATATTGGCGTACGGTTCGTAATGTAAGAATTGTGTATCCATATGCCGAGGAAGCAAACAATACCATTATTCGTTTGAATGAACAATTGAAAAATGTCCATAGTAAAAAAGCACGCAGGAAATTAATCAGGAAAGAATACAAAGGCTTGATGAAAGAGTACAAAAAGCCATTAATGAAACTGAAGATTTCGCAGGGAAAGCTATTAATGAAGCTGATTGACCGAGAAACAGGAAATAGTAGTTATTATCATTTAAAGGAGTTAAAAGGATCGGTAACAGCCATATTTTGGCAATCAATTGCCGCAATGTTTGGTACTTCGTTAAAGGCAGAGTACGACCCTTTGGGAAAGGATTGGATGGTAGAAGAAATTTTAGATCGGATTAAAAACAGGGAGTTGCCACCGCCTTATCCACTGCCCTTCAAAAGGAAGTTTCCGAGCACAAAAGAAATGGTTCCGAACACATAAGTTCCCTTTCCGCACGTGAAGGTAATGCTTCCGCACGCCGAGAAATTTATTCCGCACAGTTCGGAAATACTTACACCGAGTGCAGAATTATCAACCTAGTGTGCGCAGTTGGAATTATGGTGTTCGGAGCATCTGATTTTTGTTTCGGACTTCCTGTTTTTTGATTAGGAGATCCTTTTTATGTGCGTGCAATGCTTACTTTCCGAAATAATTAGAACAGTTTTTCAATTCTATCATCGAATAGCTGTGATTTCTCAATATATTCCTTAAACTTTTCGGGATTGTTATCAAGATGTGCTTTCACAATCTTAAAATTCTCGTCTCGTTCTTGTTCAATACTCATTCTGTAATGATTCATCAGTTTTTCGGTTACAGATTCCCATGCAAAATATTTGTATAAACCAAACTTGAAAATAAAACTTACCAGCAGCGAAATCAATAAAAGAGTCCAATTCTGGATGGGGAACTCCAATACTAGTGATACCATTAATATAAAAACAGGAATTACCGATGAAACACAGAAAATGCCAATCATTAAATTGTTATAGTACTCAGAAAATCGAGCAATTTTCTTTTTTGTAGCGCTATAAAATCCAAACCAGTGAATAAACAGATTAATCGCCAGGGAGTATAAAATAATAGCTACTTCAGGAGCAGAATTTAAACTGAAAAAGATCCCTACAAACACTAAAATATTGGAAATAATAAAAGGGTAAATATGGTTTTCGCCAGGATCTTTGGTGTTTCTGTTCTTCATTGTTTCAATAATAAAGAAAGTACGCATTTGTATACTATGCGTACTTTCAATTTTAATATACTGAGTTTTTTGTGCAATTTATTACAAAGCCATTAATGTTTTTACAACATTTTCGGCTCCTTCACCAATTTGAGCAATGGTAGCATCAAGCATATAGCATGGTGAGGTAACAATTTTATTTTCTTTATCGAAAACAATTTCACCGTGACTGGTATTCAGATGAGTTGCACCTAAAGATGTAATTGCCTCTGCAGTTCCCGCATCGTGTCCGATGGTAACTTCAACTTTGCCAAGTATTTTTGCAATTAGAGCAGGAGCAATGCACAATGCACCAATTGGTTTCCCAGCTTCATGCATGGCTTTTAAGGCAACCTCAACTTCTGGATTCACATCACAATCAGGACCTTTAAAAGCAAAAGTGCATAGATTTTTTGCAACACCAAATCCGCCAGGGAAAAGAATTGCATCGTAATGGTTCGCATCGAACTCCTTTAAATCTTTAATATTTCCTCTTGCAATACGAGCAGCTTCAACCAAGACATTTCTTTTTTCATTCATTTCTTCACCCGTAATGTGGTTGATAACATGATATTGATCGATATTGGGAGCAAAAATTTCGTATTCGCCGCCATTTTTCGAAATGGCATACAATGCTAAAGTAGTTTCGTGAATTTCAGATCCATCGTAAACGCCTGAACCAGCTAATACGACAGCAAATTTTTTCTTTGAGTTCATGTTGATATGATTTAAATATTTAGATGCAGATTATTTTGTATAATTTGTGAACTTGAAACTACAAATTGTTAAACTCATAGATTCAAGTGGAAACCAAACGCATTTTCATAGCAATAAAGATAAATAATACCGATCAAATTAGCGCGATTTTTCGACAAGTTCAGTTGGATTTAAAGGATGAATGGATAAAGTGGGTAAACTTGAAAGGTTTACACATTACTCTGGGCTTTATTGGTGAAACTGATGTAAGAAAAATTGGTTTAATTGTAAATCGCCTAAAAAGCAGTGCCAGCAAATTTTCTCCATTTCACTTGCAACTTAAATCTGTTGGTGCATTCCCATCTTTAAGCAAAGCTCGTGTTTTATGGATCGGTGTTGATTCTGACGATGTGATTTATGAATTAAGGAAGGATATTTTAAAGCAATTGGAATATATTGTTGAAATTCCGGATGCCAGATTTTCACCGCATCTAACCATTGGCAGAATAAAACATGGTGTAAAGAAACCAGAATTGGTACAAGAAAAGCTGGAATTACATGCCAATTGGTGTGATGAAGAACTTTTGGTTAGTGATTTTGTATTAATGGAAAGCAAACTAACTAAGCAGGGACCAATTTATGAAGTTATGGAAACTTTTAACTTGGGTTGAAAATGAATTGATAATATTTTAACAAATGGTTTTTTCAGTTGTTTGAAATAAATGTAAATTTGGGCTACAAAAAATAACAAATATGATTACGATAGAAACATTGGTGTTTAATCACTGGCAAGAAAATACTTACATATTACACGATGAAACAGGAGAAGCAGTTTTGATTGACTGCGGTGTGTTTTTCGAAGAAGAAGGAAAAAAATTAATTGATTTTGTAGAAAAAAAGGGGTTAAAATTGGTAAAGCAATTAAATACTCACCTGCATATCGATCATGTTTTGGGTAATCAGTTTGTGAAGGACACATTTAATTTGCTAACCTGTGCTCATAAGGATGACGAATTTTTACTGGCAGAAGCTCCTAATTATGCTGTACGTTTAGGACTTGAGAATGTTGTTGAACCACCTGCAATGGGCGAAGCCATTAAAGAAGGGGATGTAATCAAATTTGGAAATTCTGAATTAAAAGTATTGCACGTACCAGGACATTCACCAGGACATGTTGTGTTTTACAATGAAGAACAAAAATTTGTGATTGCTGGTGATGTTTTATTTCGTGAAAGCATTGGTAGAACCGATCTGCCTTACGGTAATTACGAACAATTAATTGGAGGAATCAAAGAAAAACTATTGGTGCTTGCTGATGATGTAGAGGTTTATCCAGGTCATGGACCATCAACAACAATTGGTCACGAGCGTAACAACAATGTGTTTCTGAAAGGATTATAATTATCAATTCTAGATATTAAGCCTCTTCTTTTTGAAGGGGCTTTTTCTTTTTTAATGACTGTTGATAGATTAAACAAAATTATTAACAAGTCCAAGATTAAAAACTTTGATGAAAATATGACAAAAAACATCTTTGTATCAATCTAAAAAACAAAAAGTTAAGTAGATTGTTCTACTTGTGGAGAAATGTTAAAAAACAGCGTTTTAAAAGCTTATTTTACTACTTGAAAATTTAAATCTTTTGCTACTTTTACAATCAAATTTATTTATAAACAACAACAACTAAATAAACAACAATATGGCAAGCGAAAAGTTTGTTTCTCGTCACATTGGTCCTCGCAACGGCGATATTAAGACCATGTTGGAAACTGTAGGTGCTCCATCATTGGATGCATTGATCGAAGAAACTATCCCTTCGGATATTAGATTAGGGAAAGATCTGGATTTACCAGAAGCTTTATCGGAGTATGAATATTTCTCGAAGATTAAAGGAATTGCTGCTAAGAATAAACTGTTCAGAACTTTTATTGGACAAGGTTACTACGATACAATTACTCCTGCTGTAATTCAAAGAAATATCTTGGAAAATCCAGGTTGGTATACACCTTACACTCCTTACCAAGCAGAGGTTTCACAAGGTAGATTGGAAGCTCTTTTAAACTTCCAGACCATGGTATTGGATTTGACCAAAATGGAATTGGCTAACTGTTCTCTTTTGGACGAAGCTACTGCTGTTGGTGAGACGATGTACATGATGATGGGACTTCGTTCTCGCGCTAAGAAAAAAGCTGGAGCCAATAAAGTTTTTGTAGATCAAAATATCTATGCTCAAACTCTTGATGTATTAAATACACGCGCAAATCCTCTTGGAATTGAGTTAATTGTTGGTGATTATAAATCCTTTGAGTTTGATGAAACTGTTTTTGGTGCTATCGTTCAGTACCCTGCTGCAAGTGGTAGTATCGAAGATTATGCTGATTTTGTAGAAAAAGCTCACGCTGCTGATGCATTGGTATCAGTTGCTGCAGATTTAATGAGTTTGGTACTGTTAACACCTCCAGGTGAATGGGGAGCTGATATCGTTGTTGGTACAACTCAACGTTTCGGTGTTCCAATGGGATACGGTGGACCTCACGCTGCTTATTTAGCATGTCGCGAAGCGTACAAGCGTAATGTTCCAGGACGTATTATTGGAGTTACCAAAGATGCTCAGGGAAATCATGCAGTTCGTATGGCATTACAAACTCGTGAGCAACATATTAAGCGTGAAAAAGCTACTTCTAACATTTGTACTGCTCAAGCATTGTTGGCAACTATGGCTGGTTTCTATGGAGCTTACCATGGAGCTGAAGGCTTAACCAGAATTGCCAAGCACATCCATGCAGGTGCTGGGGAATTATCTGAAGGATTAAAAGCATTAGGATATCAACAAACAATTGAAAACTTTTTTGATACAATTGAAGTTGTACTTCCTGAAGGAGTTGCAATGGAAGATATCAGAAATGCAGCTTTAGAGGCTGAAATGAACTTCCGTTACATTGACGAAAAAACAGTTGGTATCTCTTCTGATGAAAAAATCAGTAAAGAAGAGATCAATACCATTTTAAATATTTTTGCTAAAGCTGCTGGTAAAGAAGTTGAAGCAAAAGAAGTAGAAGAGAAAGTTTACTTTGATGGTAAATTCTCAAGAACAAGTGATTTCTTAACTCTTGACGTTTTCAACCGCTATCGTTCAGAAACTGCAATGATGCGTTACATGAAAAATCTTGAGAAGAAAGATATCGGTTTGAATACTTCTATGATTTCATTGGGATCTTGTACAATGAAATTGAATTCTGCAGTTTCTATGTTTCCATTGAGTTGGCCAGAATTTGGAGGAATTCACCCATTCGTACCAATGAATCAGGTAGAAGGTTATACTGATATGATTTCTGAACTTGAAAAATGGTTGTCAGAAATTACAGGTTTTGCAGGATGTACTTTACAACCTAACTCTGGTGCTGCTGGTGAGTACACTGGTTTGATGGTGATTCGTGAATATCATATCTCTCGTGGAGAAGGACACAGAAATGTAGTTTTAATCCCTTCTTCGGCTCATGGAACAAATCCAGCTTCAGTAACAGTTGCAGGAATGAAACCTGTG
Source organism: Marinifilum sp. D714 (assembly GCF_030851345.1). GTDB lineage: Bacteria > Bacteroidota > Bacteroidia > Bacteroidales > Marinifilaceae > Marinifilum. Next base: position 114,372 of record NZ_JALPNU010000012.1, on the reverse strand, counting down.
ATTGTTAAGTGTGATGAAAATGGTAATGTTGAGTTTGATGATTTGAAAGCAAAAGCTGAAAAGCATGCTGAAGATTTATGTGCTTACATGATTACCTACCCATCTACTCACGGTGTATTCGAAACCGGAATTAAGGAAATGATGAATTTGATTCATGAGAATGGCGGTCAGGTGTACATGGATGGTGCAAACATGAATGCTCAGGTTGGTTTAACTAACCCAGGATTGATTGGTGCTGATGTTTGTCACTTGAACTTACACAAAACTTTCTCAATTCCTCACGGTGGTGGAGGTCCTGGTGTTGGTCCAATTGGTGTTGCTGAACACTTGGTTCAATTCTTACCTTCTCATAAGTGTGTGAAAACTGGTGGTGAAAATGCAATTACAGCTGTAGCTGCTGCTCCATTTGGTTCTGCAAGTGTATTGCCAATTACATACGGTTACATTGCCATGCTGGGTACTGAAGGTTTAACCGAAGCTACTAAAATGGCAATTTTAAATGCCAACTATTTGGCTTCTTCATTCGAAAAATTAGGATTTAAAATTCTATATAAAGGTGAAAACGGACGTGTTGGTCACGAAATGATTTTCGATTGTCGTGAGTTTAACAAGTCAGTGGGAATTACCGATACTGATATCGCTAAGCGATTGATGGATTATGGATTCCACGCTCCAACTTTATCGTTCCCTGTACACGGAACATTAATGGTTGAGCCAACTGAAAGTGAGCCATTGGAAGAGTTAGATCGTTTCATCGAAGCATTGGCTAAAATCAATGAAGAGATGAAAGAAATTGAAGACGGTGTTGCTGATACTGTTGACAATGTATTGAAAAATGCTCCTCACACTCACAAAGTACTAACTGCAGATGAGTGGAATCACACATACAGCCGTCAGAAGGCAGTGTATCCATTAAAATGGGTTGCTGATAACAAATTCTGGCCAACTGTTGGTCGTGTGGATGATGCTTTCGGTGATCGTAATCTAATGTGTACATGTGCACCGTTGGAAGTATACAATGAAGAGTATATTGATGCAGACTAATTAGTCAATAAGACGATTTGATATATAAATCCGGTGAGTTTCTCATCGGATTTTTTTATTGGCAAAAGAGCAAAAAGAAACAAGGAGGCTGCCCCTGCCTCCTTGTTAATGTTCTATTACTAACCCTAAAATTTAACTATGAAATAATGAATTGAAAAATAATCCATTAAAATCTATATCATCTTACGTACAAGTTTGTAAAAAGTTCGTGATGTTTTAATAGTTTTAGCTTAGTTTTCAGGTAGTTATTTTCATAAAAAAGGAAAGAATCCTTAAAAATAAGGCCTTTCGTAAGAGCAAAAAAAATGAAAAAAAAACACATTTTTTTTCATTTTTCTGTAAATATTTAAAACTTTTCTAGTCGGTGATTTAATCTATTTTAAACATCTTATTAGAATTCATTTTCAATAACTAAAGTTAAGATATCTTTTAAGTCTCGGTTCATGGCTGCGACTTGTTGTGGAATAAAACTAGTACTTGTCATTCCAGGTACTGTATTGGCTTCCAATACAAAAATTTCTTTGTTCTTTATAATGTAGTCAACTCTTACAATACCTTTACATTTTAAGGCATCGTAAATTTCTGATGACATATTTTGAATTTGTTTGGTAAGTTCAGGTGAAATTCTGGCAGGAGTAATTTCTTCTGCCATATTTGGATCATATTTGGCTTCGAAATCAAAAAACTCCTTCTTTGGCAAAACTTCGGTAACAGGAAATATTATACTTTCTTTTTTAGTTTTTACCAAACCACATGTGCATTCTAATCCATCAATGAATTCTTCTATAATAACCTCTTTTCCTTCTTCAAATGCTTTTTCGATGGCCTTATTTAATTCCTCAACTTGTTTTACCTTCGAGATTCCAAAACTTGAACCATCAGCATTTGGCTTAACAAAGCAAGGCATTCCTAATTTTGCATGAATTTCTTCGATGGAATATTCTTCATCTTTTTTAAGTAGAACAGATTTTGCAAAATTAAAACCTAAGCTTTTTAAGTATGAATTGCAGGCATGTTTGTTAAAGCTTAATGCACTGCTTAAAACATCACATGTTGAGTATGGAATTCTTAATAGCTGAAAATATCCCTGAAGAATTCCATTTTCACCAGGAGTACCATGAATTGCAATGTATGCAAAATCGAATTTTGTTTTAATTCCATCTTTGGTAAAACTAAAATCATTTTTATCGATAGGGTAGGATTCATTCTCAATTTTTACATTCCAATCTAATTCTTTTAATTCAATTAAGTATGGATTATAAAGATCTTTATCAAGAGTATTGAATATATGGTCAGACGTTTGAAGTGAAATTACAATCTCGGCTGAATCACCTCCTGCTATTACTGCAATATTTCTTTTCATGGGTTGTATGGTGCTTTGTTATTCTTCTCTGCTAGCTGTATAATCTCTCCATTTTTGAATTACACTGCTCATGTCTTCAGGAATCTCCGAATTGAAAGAAATGTATTCTCCAGTAGTAGGATGGTCGAAACCTAATGTTTTAGCGTGTAATGCTTGTCTTGGACAAATTTTAAAGCAATTTTGAACAAACTGTTTGTATTTGGTAAATGTGGTTCCTTTTAGGATTTGATCTCCACCATAATCGGCATCATTAAAAAGAGGATGGCCGATATGCTTGAAGTGAGCACGAATTTGGTGAGTTCTTCCTGTTTCCAGAATACACTCCACTAAATTTACGTAGCCCAATCTTTCTAGTACTCGGTAGTGAGTTACAGCATGCTTTCCATATTCTCCATCAGGAAAAACATCCATAACTTTTCTGTTTTTTAGATTTCTTCCAATATGGCCGGTAATTGTTCCTTCGTCATTTTCTAAATTCCCCCAAACTAAAGCGCGATATTTTCTATCACTGGTTTTGTTGAAGAATTGTAATGCAAGTTTGGTTTTGGCTTCTTCGGTTTTTGCAATCACCAAAATACCCGAAGTGTCTTTATCAATACGATGTACCAAACCTGGTCTAGGATCCTTCGAATTGAAAAGTGGTAAATCCTTCAGATGATGTGCAAGAGCATTTACCAAAGTCCCAGAATAATGTCCGTATGATGGATGAACCACCATGCCTGGATTTTTATTAACAATCAGGAAGGCGTCATCTTCATAAACAATATTTAAAGGAATATCCTGAGGTATGATTTCAATCTCGCGTGGAGGATAGCTTAAAACAATTGTGATAATATCGTTCGGTTTTACCTTGTAGTTACGTTTAACCGGTTTGTCGTTAACATTAATACATCCAGCATCAGCAGCTTCCTGAATTTTATTTCGTGAAGCATTCTGCATTCGATCGACCAAATATTTATCGATTCTAAGCATGCTTTGCCCAGGATCAACTTCGAAACGAAAGTGTTCGAATACTTCCTGATTAGTATCTAATTCCTCTTCTGAGTTGAAATTATCTTTTGGTTCTTGTGTCATTACTTTTGCTGTGTTTTAATAAAGCAATTTGCCTAATCTTTGTTGAAGTAGCGAATCTGCATGTTGAAGCTTAAGAGTATCTTTTGTCAGCCAAAGATCAATATTGTTTCCTGGGCGAATTTTTAGATTTTCATTATAAGCTGGATATTGCTTAAATACTTTTGCTTGCATGGAATCAATGTGATTTTTAATTGATTCATCGAATTGTACCTTGCCAACATTTAAATTTGACATGATTATTTTCTCTTTGGCTTGGGTATTGTTTTTTCCCATTAAATTGGGAGCTAAAACTCCGAAAGTATTGCCTCTTCCCAATACCAAATCAATGGTTGCACCTTTATCTATCATGCTTCCTGCCCCTATTGAATCACCTTTATATTTAGGATAAAGTACCAAGTTGAAAAATTGACTTTTTTCATATTTTAATCGACCAATTTTAAATCCATTGGTAATAAGTAGCTCGTAAGCCTGACGGAATGAGTTGTCTATCAAATTTGGAAAACGTACTTGCTCAGGCTTGTGTGCATTAATGGTTAAAAACAGGCTTCGATTTCGTTTTACAATAGACCCAGCTATAGGTCTTTGATCTAAAACAGTTCCTGGTTCATATTTCGGATTGTAAATTGAATCGTAAACGGTGAATCGCAGATTTTCTTCATCTATTGTTTTGGCAGCATCTTCGAGGCTTGTCCCATACAAATCTGGAACAGTTAATTTTTCGCCATGATGTGTATACCATTTTAATCCCGAAAGGGTAATCCATAAAATAGCAATCGCTATTAATAATGCGATACCTAATTGAATTAAAAAAAATCTGCTTTTAAAAAAATTAGTTGATTTCATTCGAGTCTGTTTTTCTTTTGAGTTGGCTAATGGCATTACAAGTCAATAGTTCATAAACGACAAAAAACACTTATTATTTCCGTGTTTTTGCGTTTTACAAAAATAGCAGAGATTTTTAGATTAAAGAAATGAGCTAATGCAAATGCAGCTTTATACATATAAAAAAGGGCAAAAAAAAAGAGCTCCTTTGGAACTCAATCAATTTTAGAAAGGTCGAAACCTTAAAATACAAAAAAGTAAAGAATTTGAATTCTTTACTTTCTGTATATCGGTTGCTTAATTGTAAAATTAAGCTTTGTGTCTGCGCTCGCTTGAAACAGAAACTTTCTTTCTGCCTTTAGCTCTTCTACGAGATAGTACTGCTCTTCCGCTTACAGAAGACATTCTCTCTCTGAAACCGTGCTTATTTCTTCTCTTTCTATTTGATGGTTGAAATGTTCTTTTCATCGCGAAAAATTTTTATCGAATAAAGTTATTATATGCGTTGATTTTGGACTGCAAAAATAAGTTTTTTTTTAATCTAACAAAAGGATGATGCAAAATATTTTTCCTAAAGCTCAAGATGTACAACTTTTTTAGTCTCAAAAAACTCTTCTTCGAAGAAGCTGGTACAGTCGAAAAGTTGAGCTTTATCACCGTACCCAGCGATTTCTTCTTGAAAATCGCCCCCCTTAATGTAAAGAATACCATTGGCCAAACTATTCTTATCTTTTGGTGAAGAATTTTTACGAACCATGTTTACAAATTTGGGAAATGCGGTAACGGCTCTACTTACAATAAAGTCGAATTTCTCTTTTACTTGCTGAACTCTAGTGTGCTCTGCTTTTACATTTTTTAATTTTAAGGCCGTAGCCACTTCGTTCACTACTTTTATTTTTTTTCCGATTGAATCTACCATGTAGAAATCACATTCAGGAAAAAGAATAGCCAAAGGAATTCCTGGGAAACCTCCACCGCAGCCAACATCCATAATCTTTGTGCCAGGTTCAAACTTTATTACCTTGGCAATCGATAATGAATGCAAAACATGATGCAGGTATAATGAATCAATGTCTTTGCGTGAAATTACATTGATTTGACTATTCCAGTGGGTATACAAATCTTTAAGCTGAGCGAAACGATCTTTCTGTTCCTCAGTTAAATCTGTAAAATATTTTTCGATGATTTCCATGCCAATTTTATTTTAGGTTGGCAAAGATAGAACTAATTCGCAATCATTGTTTTCCAACAAAAAAATTATTTCTTTTTCTTTTCGATTTTTACTTCAGAATCTTTAAGGTTGTTGAAAAGTAATTCACGAGCTCTAAACAATTGGGCTTTAACTGTACCAATTGGCAATTTTAGCTCTTGAGCAATTTCTTCGTAAGAAAACTCTTCAAAATAGCGAAGTTCAATCAGTCGGCGATAGCGTTCTTTTAATTTGCCAACCTCATTTCGCATGATTTTTGCCTTCTGCTTTTTGACAAATTCTTGCTCAGGGTTAAGACTGCTGGATTCAAGTGTAATGGTTCTTTCGTTTTCAGCATCGTCTTTTCCATCAATGGATATTGTATTACCTCTTTTCTTTCTTAGAAAATCAATGCAATTGTTCGATGCAATTTTGAATAACCATGTGCTGAATGCATATTTTGGAGAGTATTGTCTGATGTTACGGAAAGCTTTACCGAAAGCCTCAAAAGTTAAATCTTCAGCATCGTTCTTGTTATTAACCATTTTTAATAACATGAAAAATATGGCGTCCTTATATCTTTTAAAAAGCTCCTCGTATGCTTTTTGGTCCCCATTAACTGAAGCTTGTACCAGCCTGTAGTCGTATTGAGCTTTTTCTGAGAGGTTCGGATTTATTTCCATTATGATCGTTTCCTGTATATGTGACTTTGTATATAAAATAGCAATTTATACAGAGGCCTAAGTAAGACATATACATACGAAGATAAAAATAAATTCTCTTCTCTCAAATGCCTTGTAGAAATTTTAAAACAGTATCCCTTTGTAAATATTTTGGCTATGCATAGGGCCAGTAATGAAAAATAGAGTTGTGTTTTTATCAAAGCTAGAATCAGAAGAACAATAAAAAGAAAATGTACGATAGGTTCTATGTCCAACAATAGTTTTCTTTTAAACGGAATGTATTTCCTACTCTTGAAGTAATGCTTGTTGATTGTTTTCCAGGTTTTGAAGTAGTTTTTTGCATCGATAGTGATTTTGCTATCCGGATTTGTAGAGAAAGTATAATCCGACTTTTGAGCTAAATCCAGGCATAAAATATGATCGTAGCCTGCTTCGAAATGCGCATTTCCTGCATATCCTTTGTTTGCGAGAAAATCAGACTTCAAAAAACTCATGTTAAAAGAATTGCCTGCGTACAATTTATTTATGCTTGTAAATGAAGCGAGTTTAATGGTTTGTTTGATAATATCATACCTTAAAAAGTTGTAGAAGAATCCTTTTTTATATTCTAAATTGCTATAGGCATTGTATAGTTTTCCTTGTGCTTTAGCTACTGTGTTTGATAGCCATGCTTTGTTATGGGTAAAACCATTTGGATTGAGATGTATAATTTGATCGTATTTCGCAGCTTTTACTCCAATTGTTATTGCAAGTTTTTTATTGTGCTTGAATTTCTCGTCGATTGGGATTTGTGTTGATCTAAGGGTTGGATAGAGATTTTTTAACCTGATTAGTACATCTTCAGTATCGTCAACACTTCCATTATCAACAACAATTATTTCATATTCCGGATAGTCTTGCGTCAATAATGTCGGAAGGTTCTTTTCCAAATATTGTGCTTGATTTTTTGCACATAGAATTATTGAAACGGGAATTGTTTCGGAATGATTGTAAGTTTTGTTCTTAGTTTTAAACTTTCTGAGGTAGAAAATTGAATAGATTAAATCTATAAGAAATGTAAGAACCAATCCGATAATTAATAACCATTGAATTGGTGTGAGAGAGTGATAAAAATATGTTTCCAACTTAATATTTTTTTGTGCAGTCCAAATTTAAACGAATCTATGATAAATAGGGCTTGTAATCGTATTTTTTTATAAAAAAAACTGTTTTGAAGGTTGTTGATTTTGGTCTATAGAGCCTACCATATTCATGATTAAGATTTATTAGTATCTTTGCTGCCGATTTTGCAAAAACCGATTCCTGGATTTTGCAGTTTTAAAACAGTCAATATGGATTTTAAATTACACAAAACCGATCCAAAGTCTTCTGCAAGAACAGGAGAGTTAACAACAGATCATGGAAAAATACAAACTCCGATATTTATGCCTGTGGGAACACTTGGCTCGGTAAAAGGAGTGCATCAGCGTGAGCTTCGTGATGATATCAACGCTGAAATTATTTTAGGAAATACATATCACTTGTATTTACGTCCAGGTTTGGATATCCTTGAAAAAGCAGGAGGATTGCATAAGTTTAATGGATGGGAAAGACCAATATTGACTGATAGTGGAGGATTCCAGGTATTTTCTTTGGCTGATAATAGAAAATTGACCGAAGAGGGAGCCATGTTTCGCTCGCATATTGATGGGTCGAAACATTTCTTTACGCCAGAAAATGTAATGGATATTCAAAGAACCATTGGTGCGGATATCATTATGGCGTTTGATGAATGTCCTCCGGGAACGTCAACCTATGAGTATGCTAAAAACTCCTTGGAACTTACCCAGCGTTGGTTGGAGAGATGTGTAAAACGTTTTGATGAAACCGATCCAAAATATGGATATTCACAAACATTATTTCCAATTGTACAAGGTTGTGTTTATAATGATTTAAGAATTAAAGCTGCTGAACATGCAGCTTCGCTTGATCGTGAAGGATATGCAATTGGAGGTTTGGCTGTAGGTGAGCCTGTAGAGGAAATGTATTCTATGATTGAAGTGGTGAATGATGTTCTACCAGAAGATAAACCTCGATACCTAATGGGAGTTGGAACTCCGGTAAATATTTTGGAAGCCATTTCACGCGGAGTAGATATGTTTGATTGTGTGATGCCAACCAGAAACGGTAGAAATGGTATGATCTTTACAAGTGAAGGTATCATTAATATTAAGAATAAGAAATGGGCTGATGATTTCTCTCCTATCGATCCAAATGGGACTTCTTTTGTAGATTCAGCTTATTCTAAAGCATACGTGCGCCATTTGGTGCACTCGGGTGAATTATTGGGATCTCAAATTTGTAGCATCCACAACTTGGCATTTTACTTGTGGTTGGTTCGCGAGGCAAGAGAGCATATTAATGCTGGAACTTTTGCAGCATGGAAAGATATCATGGTTAAAAAACTGGCTACACGTTTATAAGTGTTAAAAAACCTTACAATAAGTCAGCTGTAATTGATATTTGAAGAATAAGTTTTACTTTTAATTCGGTAAATTTAAATTCGGGTTTTCCGAGAGTATCAGAAAATAAAAATCAGGTTTTGAAGAAATTAGATCTATATATTATCCGAAAGTTTTTGGGTACATTCTTTTTTGCGATTGTTCTTATCATTAGTATCTCAGTTATTTTCGATTTTTCGGAGCATATCGATGAATTTATCGATAAGGAGGCACCGCTTAAAGCGATTCTTTTTGATTATTACCTGAATTTCATACCCTACTTTGCGAACTTATTTAGTGCATTATTCACCTTTATTGCAGTAATATTCTTTACTTCTAAAATGGCTTATAATACCGAAATTATTGCCATACTTAGTAGTGGGATTAGTTTTAGGAGAATGATGTTTCCTTATTTTATTGCAGCATTAATTATTGGTGTGTTTTCATTTGTCTTGAGTAATTTCATTATTCCACCGGCAAATGCAAAAAGGATAGAATTTAACGAAACCTACATTAAAAAGAAGTTCAGAAATAAGGAAAGAAATATTCATCGCCAGATAGAACCAGGGGTATTTATTTATATGCACAACTGGGATACAGGAAGTAATACAGGTTATCGATTTTCATTGGAGAGTTTTGAAGGGAAAGAGTTAAGATCGAAACTGACGGCGAGAAATATTAAATGGAATAAGGAAAAAAACAAGTGGACCATTAATGATTATTTTATTAGAAACATTGATGGTGACAAAGAGAGTTTTGAACACGGTAAAAAAATAGATACAACTCTAAGTTTTGGTCCAAAAGAATTTGGGCGCAAGAAATACTTGGTTGAAGCAATGAACTTTACTGAGTTGAACGATTATATCGATCAGCAGACAATGAGAGGAGACAGTAATATTAATGCTTATAAAATTGAGAAATATAAAAGAATGGCTAATCCATTCTCAACCTTCATTCTTACCCTAATTGGTGCGTCACTTGCATCTCGTAAAATTCGAGGAGGAATGGGACTTCATTTGGGAATTGGTTTGCTGTTAAGTTTCTCATTTATACTTTTCTTACAGATTTCGGTTGTTTTTGCTACCAATGGTAGTATGAATCCGATGTTAGCCGTTTGGTTGCCAAATATTGTGTTTACATGTGTTGCCTTATATTTATATCGAATTGCTCCTAAATAGAACTATTCTAAATAGTTTTTCAGGAAAAGTTTTGATTATCAATGTAAAGAGCTTATTTTATATAGCTGCTTCGTATGGGTATTTTACGCCAGAATTTTTTTCTAGCGTAAAAATTACTAACGTTGTAGCTTGGAATTTTGTGTACTACACGGAATTCAACATATATAGAAATATATATTTTCTAACTAAATGTACAGATTATGTCATTGAAACGAAACATTCTTGATCTTAGAAAGAGAAAAGAAAAAGTGCTTCAAGGTGGTGGTGAGAAAGCCATTCAGAAGCAAGTTGCAATGGGGAAATTGACTGCTAGAGAAAGGGTAACATCTATTTTGGATGAGGATTCTTTCCATGAATATGATTTATTTGTAGAGCACGAAGCCCGCGACTTTGGCATGGAAAAGAAACAACTTCATGGTGATGGAGTTATCATCGGAACCGGTACTATATACGGTGAGCCTGTTTGTATTTTTGCACAGGATTTTACTGTAGCTGGAGGTTCTCTTGGTCTTATGCATGCGAGAAAAATCACTAAAATAATGGATCATGCGTTAAAAATGCGTGTACCATTAATTGGTATTAACGACTCAGGGGGAGCTCGTATTCAGGAAGGTGTTAACTCACTTGCTGGATATGGTGAAATCTTCTTCCGTAACACCTTAGCATCTGGTGTTATTCCTCAGTTGTCTGTAATTCTTGGTCCTTGTGCTGGTGGAGCTGTTTATTCTCCTGCACTTACCGACTTTGTGTTTGTGGTTGAAAACATCTCTAAGATGTTCATTACCGGTCCAGAGGTAATTAAAACTGTTTTGGGTGAAGAAATTAGTATGGAAGAACTTGGTGGAGCTAGAGTACATAGCGAAATTACAGGTAATGCTCATTTCTATGCTCAAAGCGAGTACGAATGCTTCGAACAAATTAAGAAGCTCCTAACCTTCATTCCATGGCACAACGGTAAAAAAGCTAAAGCTTTCCCACCAAAGCCACCAAAACCAGAATACAAAATTGAGGAAATTGTACCAGCTGACCCAACTCAGCCATACGATATCCGTAACGTAATTAAAGCAATTTCTGATGATTCTGATTTCTTCGAAATCATGGAGAACTTTGCGAAAAATATCGTTATTGGTTTCGGTAGAATGAATGGTGAAACTGTAGGTTTTGTAGCAAATCAGCCTATGGTATTGGCAGGTGTATTGGATTGTGATTCATCTGATAAAGCTGCTCGTTTTATCCGCTACTGTGATTCATTTAATATTCCAATTGTAACTCTTGAGGATATGCCAGGTTATTTGCCAGGTGTTGATCAGGAACATATGGGTGTTATTCGTCACGGTGCGAAGATTCTTTATGCGTACTCAGAAGCTACTGTACCTAAAATTACAGTAATTATCCGTAAAGCATACGGTGGAGGTTATATTGCTATGAACTCTCGTCATATGAAGGCAGATTTCATGTTTGCATGGCCAACTGCTGAGATTGCGGTAATGGGACCTGAAGGAGCTGCTAACATTATCTTCCGTAAGGAGATTATGAATGCTGAAGATCCTGAAGCAATGCGTAAAGAAAAAGTTGCTGAATATAAAGAGAAGTTCGCGAATCCTTATGTTGCAGCTGCTAAAGGTTATATTGATACTGTTATCGAGCCGGAAGAAACTCGTAACATGTTGTTACACTCGATTGAAGTTTCAAACAATAAAGTTGATAGAAGACCTGAGAAAAAACACGGTATTCCTCCATTCTAAAAATTATTCGTTATGGAAAATTTAAAAGAATTCAACGTTGATGGTACTGTATACAAAACAGAGGTAACCAAGAAGTTTGAAAACAGAAAGGCTTGGGAGAGACCAAATCCTAAGCACCTTAAGTCTTTCATTCCAGGAACAATTGTTGAAATTTTCGTTAAAGAAGGGCAGGAAGTAAAGGCTGGAGAAAGCTTAATGATTCTTGAAGCGATGAAGATGAAGAATCAGATCGAAATGCCTTTCGACGGTGTTATTAAAAAGATTCATGTTGAAGAAGGAGTAAAAGTCCCTAACAAAATGTTAATGGTAGAGATTGAGTAATCTTTCTGATATGAAAATATTAAGGGATTGTTGTAATGACAATCCCTTTTTATTTGTCTATAATTTACTGCTCCAGATAAAATGTCTTTTCCAGCTCTCCTTAATCGCTGGATCTTTCTCAAAAATACCAAACATGCTGGAACCGCTTCCCGACATGGCTGCATAAATGGCGCCCGAATCGTAAAGTTCTTCTTTCAAAGTTGCAAGCTCGGGATGATTCGAGAAAATGCTATCTTCAAAATCATTGTAAATATTTTCTTTCCATTCTTTCAATGGTAAACTGATCAATTCTTTTACCGATTTATTTGGTTTTTTAGGAGAAGTACCCGAATAAGCTTCTGGAGTGCTGATGTGTATTTCTGGTTTTATTAAGACGATATGATATCCGCTTAAGTTAAGCTCAATAGAAGAGAATAGCTCGCCCTTACCCTCGGCGAAAACTGGTTGGTTTTGGATAAAAACAGGACAATCGCTACCAATTTGAATTGCATACTCTTCCATTTGTTGGAAGTTCATTCCCAATTTGTAAAAATCGTTTAGCATTTTAATCATGTATGCAGCATCAGCTGATCCGCCACCTAATCCAGCACCAAATGGGATGTTTTTGTGCAAATGAATTGCTGTAGGGGGGATCTCAAATTTTGAAGCAATTAAATCAAATGCTTTTATTACGATATTATCCGAAGGATCGATATCAATAGGAATTCCAGATGATGTAAATTCATATTGTTCCGAAGAATCGCTTTCTGCAATTTCCAGGGCATCGCATAGTGGAATTGGATAAAAAACGGTTTCGATATTGTGAAATCCGTCAGGTCTTTTCTTAATAATGTTAAGGCCTAAATTTATTTTGGCATTTGGAAAGCAAAGCATATTTTGTGTTCTTGATAAATGTGGCTTAAAAATACTCGTTTTAAAGAGCAAAAAAAATCAAATTGTGGCATTTTAATTTTCTATCTTTATCTTTGCATTCTCAAATTTTTCGACACAAATTTGAAAGGATTATGAGAGAGAGGGAAAGTGTTGAAATCTGTTGAATTAATTATTTTAAAGGTATATGGCTGGAGCAAACAATTATAAAAATCAATCGAAAAATAAAATTGATCTGGAATACGGAAAAGTGCCACCACAAGCAGTAGAGCTTGAAGAAGCCGTGTTGGGTGCTTTAATGTTGGAGAAGGATGCAATTATTTCGGTTGGGGATTTGTTAAAAGCCGATTCGTTTTATAAAGACGCTCACCAGAAGATTTATAAGGCAATTATGAATCTTTCTACCAAGGAGGAGCCTATTGATATTTTAACTGTTACCGAAGAGTTAAAAAGAGAGGGAACCTTGGATGATGTTGGCGGGCCTTTCTACATTACGCAGCTTACCAACCGTGTAGCATCAGCCGCTCATATCGAGTTTCATGCTCGAATTATTGCTCAAAAGCACATTCAGCGTGAGTTAATTCGTGTTTCTTCCGATATTCAGAATCAAGCTTTCGATGATAGTATTGATGTTGCCGATTTGTTGGATAAAGCTCAACAGGAAGTTTTTGATATTGCAGAGGGAAATATCAAAAAGGAATCAGCACACATTCGTCCGTTGGCCGATGAGGTAATTAACCAAATTGTAGAAGCCGGTAAACGTCCTGATGGATTAAGTGGTGTCCCTTCCGGATTTACGGCTTTGGATAGAATTACATCTGGATGGCAGAAATCGGACTTGGTTATTATTGCAGCTCGTCCTTCTATGGGGAAAACTGCTTTTGTACTTTCCATGACTAGAAATATGGCGGTTGAACACAAAGCGCCAATTGCGATATTCTCGCTGGAGATGGGTGGTGACCAGTTGGTAAAACGTATGATTTCCAGTGAAACAGAGTTGGGTTCGGAGAAGCTAAGAAATGGTAAGCTGGAAGATTTCGAATGGGAACAATTGCACGTAAAGATTAAAGATTTGGTTGATGCTCCAATTTATGTAGACGATACACCAGGTTTGTCTATTTATGAATTGCGTTCGAAATGTCGTAGACTAAAAGCCAAATACGATATTGGTTGTGTGATTATTGACTACTTGCAGCTGATGACAGCAGGTTCCGACATGAGAGGGAATCGAGAACAGGAGGTATCTTTAATCTCACGTCAGTTAAAGATCATTGCAAAGGAGTTGAATATTCCGGTAATTGCACTTTCTCAGCTGAACCGTGGTGTTGAACAGCGTACTGGTGATGCGAAGAAGCCGATGCTTTCCGACCTTCGTGAGTCTGGTGCGATTGAGCAGGATGCCGATATGGTTCTATTTATTCACCGTCCGGAACGTTACGGAATTACAGAAGATGCCGAAGGAAATTCATTAATTGGTATTGCTGATATTATTATTGCAAAACACCGTAATGGTGCCGTTGGAGAAATTCAGTTAAGATTCCGTAATCAGTTGGCTCGATTTATGGATTTGGAAGGCGAAAGTTTGAATCCATTTGGTGATGAGGGTCCTGAAGAGGTTAAAACCTTTAGTTCTAGTATGAATCAAGATACTAGTGGTGGGTTCGATGATATTAACGCTGGCCTTGTAGGAGGAAATGATTTTGATGATGCCGCTCCATTTTAAATAATTTCGCTTTTCCTTTAGATTGTGATTTTGTACTTTCGAACTAAATCAATTTTCGATTGTACTTATGAAAGGTTTCTCAAAAACATATCTAATAACTTTTTTCCTTTTAGCCTATATTCAGAGCTTCTCGGCAAGTATACTTATCCCTATGGATGATTCTCAAAAGAATCATTTAAAATCATATGGAATTGCCTATTGGACTTTGCAAAATAATCATGAATTACATTGGTTGTTGAATTATCGAGGAGGTTCTTTTCTTTTGCCATTAAGCAAAAATATTGAGGATGAATGCAAAATTCGAGGTGTAAGTTATACTGTGGTTTCTGATGCTAATGTTTCGCAGATCATGAATGAGATTTCTTCTCCCGAAGCAAATATGGACGCCGTTAAGTTAGAGAAGCCTCCCAAAATTGCTGTTTATACACCAAAAGGAAAAAAGCCTTGGGATGATGCAGTGACCTTGGCACTGACTTATGCCGAGATTACATATGATATCGTGTATGATGATGAGGTTTTAAGCAATAAGCTATCGGATTATGACTGGCTTCATTTGCATCATGAGGATTTTACCGGGCAGCATGGTAAATTTTATGCCTCTTATCGAAATATGCAGTGGTATAAGGATGAGGTGAAAGATAATTTGGCAAGAGCTCAGAAATATGGATTCTCTAAGGTTTCGGACTTAAAGAAAGCTGTATCGCAAACCATTAGAAAGTTTGTTGAGAATGGAGGCTTCTTGTTTGCCATGTGTTCGGCAACTGATACATTCGATATTACCCTTGCAGCAGATGAAACGGATATCTGCAATCATGTTTTTGATGGAGATCCGATAGATGAGCACGCTCAGGAGAAGTTAGATTACAATAAAACATTTGCA
Source organism: Marinifilum sp. D714 (assembly GCF_030851345.1). GTDB lineage: Bacteria > Bacteroidota > Bacteroidia > Bacteroidales > Marinifilaceae > Marinifilum. Next base: position 99,000 of record NZ_JALPNU010000012.1, on the reverse strand, counting down.
TTTACTGATTTTAAGCTGGAAACCAATCCATATGTGTATGAGTTTTCTGATATCGATGTAACCTTAACCCGAAAAGTAAATCGTGATGAAGATTACTTTACCTTGTTTGATTTTTCAGCCAAATGGGATCCTGTTCCTACAATGTTGTGCCAAAATCATAAAAATATGATTAAGGGATTCATGGGGCAGACCACAGCCTTTAAAAAGAATTTGATTAAGCCAGGAGTGTTGATTATGGGAGAGAATAAATCGGCAGGAGAGGCACGTTATATACATGGCAAATTTGGAAAAGGAACCTGGACTTTTTACGGCGGACACGACCCGGAAGATTATCAGCATTTGGTGGGAGATCCGCCAACAGATTTGAATTTGAAAAAGAATTCGGCAGGATATCGATTAATCCTAAACAATGTACTGTTTCCTGCAGCCAAGAAAAAGAAAAGAAAAACGTGATGTTGTCCACGAATACACTCAAATACACACGAATATTGATGTAGATTTATTTGTGTCCATTCGTGTTCATTTGTGGAACTTATTTTTAAAGAATAATTCTTTTATACTGAAGTCGAGTGGTTCCAAAATTAATGAGTAATGCAATTTTTTTTCTAGTAGCCTTCAAATAATTTAAGGCTTGTGCAATGTGTTCTGTGTGTATTGAATCTGTAGCTTTTAGTTCTACGATAATTTCATCAAAACATAAAAAATCAGTAATGTATTTCTTTTGCAAAATATTATCTCTGAACGAAATCTCCAATACTTTTTCTTTTTCAAAAGGGATGAGTTTTTCATCAAGTAAGATAGCTAAAGCTTCTTGGTAAACAGCCTCAAGAAAACCACATCCTAATTCATTGTGGACTTCCATTGCTGCGCCAATAATTTGATAACATTCATCTTTGAAGGGGAATTCTTGAGAAATCATTTGTGTTTGTTTGTGTCCATTTATTAAATAGGAATTTACTAATATAGACAAATTCGCTCGGAGTTTTATTTGACTCATTTGTGTTTTAATTTGAGCCTATTTGTGGACTTTTTTTTTTATTCGTCAATTATCTGTTTATACTAATCTAAGAATATCAGTAGGAATTATTTGAGTGAATTTGTGTCCATTTGTGGACCTTATATTTGTGGATAAGGTAAAAAAGAAGAAGGCTGTGTCCCCTAAACACAGCCTTAAGTTCAACATCGTTTGTATAGTCTAACTCTATATTTTATTAACCATTTGTATATCTATTAACCCTGTAACTTTTACTAACCCATTAGAATTTTTATGAAAGCTACATACAAACTTGATGATGTTGAAAGAACGGAAGGGTTACCAAGCCTGTCCGTCACAATTACCACTGCAAATATAGGTTTTGTTTTATTACAAAAAACATGCTATTCGGCAGGTTTCGCTTATGAATTGTTAAAATATCTTAAAAAGTGATTTTAAATTGTAAGGTTTGAGTGCTTTTGTACCAATTTAAATTTCAATGTGAATCCTTGGTGAAACAGTGAGATATTAAATTTAAATGCCGATATATAATCTGTTAGCCATTTGGAGTAAAACGAACAAATGGTTATTGTAGATTAATAATCGGTGTTACAGAATTTTTGTGATTTCTATCAATTGATTTACTTCGTAAGTTGCATCGTCATCATGTTTGGTTTTATTTGAATTAAAATAAATCTGGTCAATATTTGATTTTCTTGCTCCTGCAATGTCAGTTTTTAGATCATCCCCAACCATAATACTATTGCTTGTTGTAGCACCCGTGTTTTTTAATGCATATTCGAATATCAAAGGTGAGGGTTTGTTGGCCCCAGCATCTTCTGATGTAATGATTTCTGTGAAATAGGATATAAGCTCACAGTTTGTGAGTTTTTTAAATTGAACCTCGTTAAATCCATTGGTAATGATGTGCAATTCATATCCTTTTTCTTTTAGTTTTTGCAGCATTTCATGTGCCTTGGGAAAGGTTTTGGTTTGCAAAGGACTTATTTCAATAAAATCCTGAGCAATTTCTTTTGCCAACTCTAAATCATCTTTTCCTGATTCTTTCAAACACAGATAGAATCTTCGATACATCAAATCTTCCTTCTTGATTCTGTTTTGATAATAGGCATTCCAAAGTTTGCCATTGTGATATTCAAATCGTGATTTAAAAAACAGAAAGCTTCCAAAAATGCTCTGCAATTGATAATCTCTGTACAATTGGTTTAAGGTAATTTCGGAATTTGCATTAAAATCCCATAAGGTCCTGTCCAAGTCGAAGAAGATGTGCTTGTATTTATTCATTTAATAATAGGTCAAAATGTTTTAATCACTACAAAAATAACTTGCTTAATGTAAAAAACACTTATGATGTTCTTTAAATTCTAGTAAATCAGTTATATTTGGCTCCCCCCTTAAAAAAATATTAACTGTTAAACAGTAATTATGGATACTTTTTTCTCTAGGATAGTTTTATTCTTATTTTTTGGATTGTTGAGTGGTTCTCTCTCGGCGCAGACGTATACTGCCAATCCAACAAATCCTACTTGTAATAGTTGTGCAGATGGTAAAATTGATGTGGAATGGAGTTATAATGCTAAGCATGTAAATGCATTAAGAGTTAAGCTATATGATTCTTCTTGGAATTGGATTCAAACAGATGATACTTATCCATATAGTTTCCCAGATTTGAGTGTTGGTACTTATATTGTTTCGTATGAGTATAAATATAAGAATGATTGGAATTATATAAGCCAGAGAGTTGTTTTAACCTCCTCAAAAGTGAGAATTCCATTTCAGCAAAGAACATCTCAATATCCTCCTTATGAAAAGATATACAGAATAAAAGGTGATTTTACTATGATTGGAAATACTAATTTGACTTTGAAAAATTATTCTGACAATGGAAACAATTCGGGAGATATGGTTTATGTTGATGTTGACTCAGATCCTAATACATTAAACTCCTCTTCGGCAACTCTCGATTTTTCTACCGAAAATGATGCAAAGCCTCAATGTTCTAATATAGTATATGCGGGTTTGTATTGGACTGGGCGTTCTTCAACAACCAACAATAGTTTTCCCATTTCAAAAATGGGAACCGTTCCTCAGGTAGTAGATGAGGTTTTTACCGTAGAAGATAATGATAAAGTTCCTTATTCTGATTATTCTATAAATGTATGGAGGGGAGATGATGGTTATGAGTATATTGTTGTATACGATTTTAGTGCGTTAGGAGAGGAGGATGTTCGTTTTTTATTTTACAATAATGGTGATATATATTATAGGATTGGTACTGGAGCTTATAATAAGGTGAGCTCTAATGTAAATACTTCCTTTGGAATTATGACTGCATCGTTTAGTCCCATCAAAATATATTCTGAAGTTGGAGGAATTGTTCTAACGATTGATGAATTGAAAAGGGGGAGTAATGTATACGGTAATGATACCTATTATAGTAATACATCAGAAGCAAGTGGGAGAGTTTCCGGAGAGACGAAGGTAGAAACAGGTAATATTACAAAAACATACAATAAGAGAGAAATATACATTAAGCATTCAGGTGAATCTGCTTATCAGAAAATAACTGCCAGAGCTGATGATATTCATTATCCAACAACTTCAGAATCTTCCATTTTTGCGGCCTATGCTGAGGTTACTGATTATGTGCAAAAACACGGTATTGGGGAATATTTTGTTGCAGATATGGCTTTGTTGGAAGGTGACGGAGGTGGAACTGGTTACTCTGGAGGTTGGGGATTAGTAGTTGTATATGAGAACTCAAAAATGAAATGGCGTGATGTTACGCTTTTTGATGGATACGCCTATGTTCAGCATTTAGGTGGAGCAAGTACTTCTTACGAATTGCCAATCTCAGGATTTAAGGCTGTACAGAGCGGAGATGTAAAGGTTAAATTGGGCATAATGGCTAGTGAAGGAGACGTTAATATTGCAGGCGATTTTATAGAAATACAAAATGCGACTCAAACCAATTGGGCGAGGTTAAATCATGATGACAATAATACGGCTAACTTTTTTAATAGTTCAATTTCAACAGGAGGTAATTCCAGGAATCCAAATCTGGTAAATAATACGGGAGTTGATATTTCTATGTTTGATGTTCCGAATTCTGGTAATGTGAATATTGCTAATTCGCAAACCAGTACGAAATTCAGATATGGAACCAGTCAGGATACTTATGCAATTTTTGCTTTGGCCATGGCTGTGGATGCTTATGTGCCGGAAGCAGAAGCTACAAATATTATTACCCACATTGAAGGTGTTACAGGAGAAATTGTAGATGGTACAATAGTTGAACCAGGGAAAACAATTAGCTATAAAATGGAAATTCGTAATCGTGGAACAGAAGTCGTGAACGATGCGCGTTTGGTATTACCGATTCCTTATACTACTGAATATGTTAGTTCGAGTGTTAATGTAGGTACTGTAACTTATGATGTGGCAGAAGGTGCTACAGGTTCTATTGTGTGGGAAATTGGAAATCTGGCGGTTCCATCTGAAGGACCGGATCAGATTCTGGGAACACTAACCTATACTGTAAAAGTTACAGAAGATTGTTCCATATTAGGGAATTCGAATTGTGATCCATCTGTAGCTGTAGGTGGAGGCGGTGGTTCGACTGGTACTGGTGCAACTTCGGGAACAACTATCTCTGGTTTTAGCATTATTCAAGGATACGAAACAGATGGGGACTGTGTTGGCGAGCCGATTGTGACACCTGTAAAAATTATAATTGATGCAGAAGATTATGTAGCTGCTAATTGTACCGTAGAAGAAATTAACAGTGATCAGGAATTCTTTTTCTGTAACTTGGGACCACCAGCTTCTATTCCAATCACTGAGGTGAGCGGTAATTTTCCTTCTGGTAGTCGTTTTTATAACGATTATCCTGTTGTGGAGGGTGTAACGGAAGAATTTACTATAAGTAATGAATTTCTTGCAGATATTGGGACTACTACTTATTACGCTGTTCCTCCAGGATATACCACTTGTTATTATACATTTAAAATCACTGTTAAAGATGTCAGTTCTATTCCAACTGTTAGCGATGTGACATATTGTAAGGATGCTACAGCAAATGTTATTCAGGCTACACCTAGTGATCCTTCGTATGAATTGTATTATTACATGACAGAAACAGACGATACTCCTTTAATCAATTTTATTCCTCCAACAGATAAAGCAGGAACTATTACCTATTATGTGGCTGAAGGAGAATCAGCAACTTGTTTGAGTCCGAATCGTGTTCCTGTAGTTGTTACAGTAAATCCACAACCAAAACCCATAGGGATATTTTTCTCAAACTAAACTAGGCTAATAAATAACTAAGATATTGCCAAAGCGATGAATTTGTACTTCTTAAACAAATTCATCGCTTTTTCGTATATGTGCTTGATTTTAGTTAAATTAAATGCCAATAACCATTTATTACCTAATGTATCCACTATGAAAACCTTTTATCTTTACTTTCTCTGCTTGTTTTGTTTTTCTATTCTTTCAAATAATATTACTGCGCAGTCATATGCCTCAAAAGATCGATATATCGGAAATTGGCAGGATGATGACTCATGGGAAGAAGGTAATTCACCAGGATTAAGCGTAAGTATAGGTGTGTATGATGAAGTAACAATTAATGGAAACATTGCAACAGATAGAAATGACACTGGTAATACTACCCATTTGAGAATGAATAGTGGTAATCTTGTTGTTGTTGATACTTTAATTGTTAATGGGAATCTCATCTTGGAACAAGATGCAAATATGAGTGTTGCTAATGCAGGGGTTTTAATTGTATATGGTAATTTGGAATGTAAAAATAAGGTGGATATAGTAGGAGATGGAAAGATTGTTGTTAAAGGAAGTTTAACTATGACTGGAAAAGGACAAGGGAGTTTTATTTCTGACCCACCTGCTTTGGTTTTTGTTGGGGGAACGGTAAAAGTGCCAGCCGATCCCAATTATACTATATTTGATTGCACCGAAATTCCGGATAGTTTGCAGTATACTGGAACGAATTGTGGTTACGGAAACTGGAATGATTTTCAAAATTCGGATGAAGATGATTTGTTTGAATTGGTAACATGCGGGGGAGGTGTTGATCCGGGAAGTATTAATGTTGATCCATCCTTGTTGTCGGTTTGTAGTGGCACGGATATAGCAATCTCAGGTGTAGATGTTGGAGCTACTTATCAGTGGTATTCTAATACGGTGAGTTCGGATATAAATGATTCAAATTGGAATTTGATTAGCAGTGCTACTTCAGTTGATTTTACTGTAAGTAATATTGATGTTACGACATCATACTTTAGGGAAGCTCAAAAAGGTGGGGCTGGTTGTACTTCAAGTTCAAATGTCATTACAATTACTGTTCAGCCTACACCTACTCCCATAGGTGTCTTTCATGAATAGTTAAATGTTTAAATAATAAGAAGAAATCCTGGTGTATTTAGCATCAGGATTTTTTTGTCAATAAAATAGTAAACTTGACAAATGCATATTGTTGTTTAATAACTTTTAAATGTTATTTAACCTAAAATGTGTCAATTGTTAGGTTTTTATTAAAGTGTGTGGACTATTTATGATTACCTTTAATGTAGCCCACGATATTGGAAATGAAATATTAAGCGAAATAACCTAAGCTTACAAGTTCCATTGGTAATTTTATTATCATCTACAGTTGATTTGTTCAGAAATGATCAACCCAAAATAAAATTTATACTATGAGTATTGAAAACAGAATCAATTTGCAAATTGATGACACCAAAAAGACTGCCATCAATACAAACCTTAGTGGTTTAAAAACAGAACTGAGCCCAATTTTAATTGCTTTGCCAGCTAATCAGAAAAAGGCATTGCCAAAAATTGGAGAGCACTTTATGGATTTTGTGGAGAGAGCGGTAGAAGGGGCAGATAAAAATCCTATTTTGGTACCTCCTTATATCAATTTAGATGAGGTGAAGGTAGATATGGAAGCATGGAAATTGCTTCATTCCATCGAGCGAGATCTGGAAAGGTTGGTTAGCTTGTTGGACGATACTGCTACCCTTAGTGGGAGCGAAGCATATTCAGCTATGCTAAGCTTTTACAATTTTTTAAAACAAGCAGCTAAAGATGGAGTGCCAAATGCAAAACCATTGTACGACAATTTGAAACAATATTTCCCTGGTACGGGAAATAAATCGAATACACAAAATACAGAAGAAGAATAAATACTAATTGGGGTTGATTTCAATAGTGTATGGCAAGAGAGTATGACTTTCTTGCCATTTCTTATGAATTTATCAGGTTCAAGCTTTGATAAAATCACGAAAGCCTTTCATTGGAACTGCCGAAGCTTTCAAAAAAATATGAAAGACTTTGAAGAAAAAACGAAAGCTTTAATAAAATGATCAAAGCCTTTGATAAAATCACGAAAGCCTTTCAATGGAACTGCCAAAGCTTTCAAAAAATCATGAAAGGTTTTGAATAAAAAACGAAAGCTTTAATAAAATCAACCAAAGCTATTGGTGAGATGATGAAAGCCTTTCACTGAAAATGCTAAAGTTTTCAAAAAATCATGAAAAGTTTTGAATAAAAAACGAAAGCTTTAATAAAATCAACCAAAGCTATTGGTGAGATGATGAAAGCCTTTCACTGGAAATGCCAAAGTTTTCAAAAAATCATGAAAAGTTTTGAATAAAAAACGAAAGAGGATGGCCAAAAACTTCAATATTATTGTCATTCTGAGTTTAGCGAAGAATCTGTCCCTTTGAGAAACAATTGCTTCACTTCATTCAACATGACATTATATTCGATTGAACTTACTTTTTGAACACCCTCCGGATAGAATATTTATTGTAGGGGTATTAATACCATTTTTAGTAGCAAATAATTTACTATTTTGCCCATATTGTTTTTTTAGTGTAAAACAAGATGTAATTGGTGAGTTTTTGGGATGTATTCCTAAATTTAAGATAATATACTCTTCTTTTTTTACTTGTGTTGTGTATATTTGTCAACCCCTAAATAATAATTCTGCTTACAGAATCATTATACAATAGTATCATTATTTGGTTTTTATTGATGAGTGTTGTTGACTTGTAGTTAAATGCTTTAAACTTGTTGATAAGGGCGCTTTGTTGCCTCATGAATGTTTGTTTAAGAATGATTAATCTTTATTAATATCGGATAAAAAAATCCGTTATGATGAAATTAATCAAAAAATAAGTAAACACTTTTTAACAATTACCGTATAGATGTTTATAATTTAGAAAAAAATAGCTTATTTTAAGTATTGTAAGTACTATATTTATACACTAAACAAGAGCATTTGATAAGATTTTTACGCCATATAATTCTTTCTTTATTATTCATTTTTGTTCTCGGCCTTGCTGATGGGTGGGGGCAGGATGCACCTATAGAACAACATGTATGTCAGGATGCCTCTGTGACCTATCACATGTTTGGTTTTAATGGTTCTGATGTCCAGTGGAGTATTGTAGATTTATCAGATAAAGTAAAAAGGTCTGAGATTTACACTATTACTAATACTAGGCCTCATGATACACAGACTGAATATTTCAAAAATGAATTCACTCATGCTTGGACAGCAGCTACCTACCCGACAGGAGTATATACACTAAAAATTTTGGAGACAAATGGAACTTGTTCAGGCGAAAAAGAATTAAAAGTAAACTTGTATAGTAAACCTGCTGTTCCTGTGGTTACGGTTAACCAAATGGCTTGTTATGGTGAACAAGGTGGTCTTTCGGTTGATTTATCGGGAGTTCGTGTTCCGCCAGCTTTAAGTTTACAGATTCGTTTAGTATATGCTGCAGATGATAGTCCAGTGGTTGGTAAAGATTGGGCTAATACATCAGGTACAAGTCATGTGTTTTCTGATTTGTTGGGTGGAGATTATAAAATTCAGATAAGATATGTTTTAGGGGGAAATCAGGTTAGAGGTAGTGTTGTGGCAAGTCCGATAAATACTTTGGTAAATCCGCCACTCTTAACAGTTAGCAGTGCTGCTGTAACAACTCCTATAGCATGTAATGGTGGAGATGCTGAAGTAACAATAGTTGCATCAGGTGGTACAGCCCCATATACATATACCCTTAATGGAGTAAGTAATGATACAGGATTATTTATGAGCAAAGCTGGAACTTATTCATACCATGTTAACGATGCTAATGGTTGTGCAACAGCTTCTTCGGATTTGAGTATTGCCCAGCCAACACCTTTACTTCTTACTCTCGAAAGCACAACAGATGTAGACTGTGCAGGTGAGGCTACCGGAGCCATTGATATAGATGTTACTGGTGGAGAAACTACAGCGTTAAGTTTTGATGGTACACAAGAACCTATCAGTTTAGGAACTTCCGCTTTAAATAATCTTACAGCATTTACTTTAGAAGGATGGGTGCAGTTTTTAACAGATAAATCATCAGGACAGCATAGTTTCTTTGGACAGAACAATGTGATAGAGTTTGGTTTTGAAAGTGGAAATTTAACTGTGTGGACTGTTAGTGGAGGTTCAGCATTTTATCCATACGCCAACTATCCTACTGATGGTAACTGGCATCATGTTGCTGCAACAGGGAATGGTACTACTCTGAAATTATATATCGATGGAGTTGAAGTCGCATCTGGTGGTTCAGGTACCCCGAGTTATGGAAGCTCAACAGATCCTCTAAGAATTGGGGCTGGAGTGTGGAATGAAACTGCAAGCTCGAATGCCTTTGATGGACAAATGTCTACAGTGAGATTCTGGAATGTAGCCAGAAAAGAGGCTCAGATAAAATCAGGAATGAATCAGGATATGGATGGTTCTGAATCTGGATTGATTGCAGCTTATAAGTTAGATGAAGGCTCAGGAACATCAATTGGTGGAGTAGGAAGTAGTGCTCCGGATTTATCGATCAACTCTGCATTTAATACAAAATGGATAAATAACGCTCCTGTCTATTCCTACAATTGGACAAGAGGAGGAGTGCCTGTTGCTACAACTCAAGATTTAACTGATGTTATAGAAGGAGATTACCATGTAACGGTTACTACGAGAGATGGATGCACGGTAAGTGAGACCTATACTATAGGTACTGATGTGGATAATGTAAATCCAATTGCACTTTGCCAGGATATTATAATACAATTAGATGTTTCGGGCAGTGCTACTATCTCTGCGGCAGATATTGATAACGGATCAAGCGATAATTGTGGAATTGCTAGCATGAGTGTAAGTCCAAGTAGTTTTGATTGTAGCAATGTAGGAGAAAATACAGTTACATTAACAGTAATTGATAATAAAGGAAATACTGCAACATGTACTTCTAAGGTGAAAGTTGAAGATGATACCCCTCCAAATGCAGTTTGTCAGGATATCACTATTCAATTGGATGACTCTGGAAATGCAAGTATTACAGCTGCTCAAATTAACAATGGATCGAATGATGCATGTGGAATAGCAAACCTTGCGGCAAGTCAAACTGATTTTACAGTTGCAGATATTGGAATCAATACAGTTATATTGACGGTAACTGATAATAATGGTAATACTTCAACTTGTGAAGCAAAAGTTACTGTAGAAGATAATGTTGCACCAACAGCTTCTTGTCAGGATATCACTGTTTATTTGGATGCAACAGGTAATGTAAGCATTACAGCGGCTCAAATTGATAATGGCTCAAGTGATGCATCTGGAATTCAAAGTTTGAGTGTAAGTCCAAGTAGTTTTGATTGTAGCAATGTAGGAGGAAATCCTGTTACATTGACAGTAACAGATAAAAATGGAAATGTTTCAACCTGTACTGCAACTGTAACTGTGGTAGATAACCTTGCTCCAACGATTAACTGTGTGCCTAACAAATCTGTAAATGTAGACGCGGGATCATGTTCTGCACTTGTTAATGGTTTGGCACCAACAACAGCTGATAATTGTTCGGTTGTGCTACAAACTTGGACACTAAGTGGAGCTACAGCAGCTAACTCTTCTACTACAGGGATTAATGATGCCTCGGGACAGACATTTAATGTAGGAACAACAACGGTAACTTATACGATTGAGGATGCAGCAGGCAATGAGGCAACTTGTAGTTTTGATGTTACGGTAACAAAAGAAAATAACATTTCGCTTGTTGATGTAACAGGAACTACGAACCCAGAAAGCGATGCAGGATTTACAAATGGAACACATTGTCCGGATTTGAATGGCTTGCAGGCGGTAATTGAGCCTTCAGGCAATACCTATTCACCTGGGACATCACAAGTACAATTTAGAGTGAATCGATTGTGTGATACTGGAGCTTGGTCTTTTAATTATTCAATAGGAGGAACCGGGGTTACTGTACATGAAGTTTTGATAAGTGGTGTTGGAACCACAACTAATGCATCGGGTGTTGTAAATGCAGATGCTGGAACAGACTATATCCTATTTACAATAGATATTAATAATGTTGTTGGTACGATATTACCTATTGATTTTACAATTTCTGATGGAGGAACTGATAGCGCAATAAAAGATGCGATAACAATACAACACAATTTGAAAATAATACCACAAATAGTGGGATTTGAATAATAAAAAATAACTATAAAACTATATGCTATGAAAAAGCTATTACACTCGCTTTTAATTTGTTTGGGAATCTTAATGATGTCCTCTCAGATCTTTGCACAAAATGCACCTGGGGAAAAATTGCAACCTTATAAAGGAGGTACTTATACTTATACCTTTAAGGGAATAAACGACAATTTGGATTATGAATTCTATATCAGTACTTCAAATTCTGGAATTGGGGCCAAGCATGCTGCATTGACTGGTCATATTACGAGCTCTTTAACTGGTAAAGTGGCAGGAAATAAAGCAATGGCAACAATTACCTGGCCATCATCTCTTTCATTGCCTACTGGTGTTACTGAAGTTTTTTTATTCGTGAAAATTTCAGGTACAGGAGTTTGTGAAAACTATAAAGCAGTAGGTATCACTCCAATTGATAATAATATGACATTAGCATTGGCGTTAGGAGATGGAGAAACAAGTCCTACTTGTCCTGATTTAACAGGTTTTAATGCGATAGTTGCTCCAACGGACACATATAATCCAGGAACAACAGAATTGACTTTTAAGTTTGAAAAAGGAGGAAGTACAAATAACTGGGATTTAGAATTTGATATTGTTCAAACAGGTATAGGTGATTATTCATATACTATTGGAGGAACTACTACCAATGTTACGGATGATGCAGCGACAACTCCGGTAAGTAAAACCAACCTTTCAGGTAACACTCAAATCTTAACAATTGTTGTGAAGAATGTACCAGGAGAAGCAACTCCTTCTTTCAGAATTGTTCCAAAATCAGCAAAAGATGCGGTGACAAAGGTAACTGTTACTACCATGCCTTCAGCTGTTAACTACCAAATTACAACTATGCCAGAAATTGGTGATTTCGAATAATCGCAATAACTAAAAAAACGATATAATATGAAAAGGTTAATATTATTAACGATGTTTTGTATTGGGTTTGTAGGGATTTCTCTTAATTCTTACGCTCAAAGTACAGCAGTAAAGCCTTATAATGGAGCGAAACACAAATACAAGTTTCAAAATGTTCAGGTTGGAGCGCAATATGAATTCTATGTAAGTTCCAGCTTTGTAAACAATGGTGCTGACTCAAAGGTTAGCACTTATGGAACGATGAAGAATGGAGATGGTAGTGCATTACCAACATTCCCGGTAAGTGTTCCTGCAGGTGGAGAGGTATCTGTACAAATTGAATGGGCTGCAGATGCCAATACAACCCATTCAGCAGGAGTATATCTGTTTTTGCATGTTACAGGGGCAAATGTAAATGGATGTTCTCCGGAAAACTTTAAAGCTGTTTTTATACAACCACAGGCTAATGACTTTAATTTGGCAATTGCAGATGCAGCAGTTAAAGATCCTGATTGTGCAGATCTAACAAATTTACAACCTGTAATTAATAAGGGTGACATTTTGGTAAATGATGATTATGATCCTGGTTATACAATTTTAAGTTTTGATGTGACAAGAACAAAATCGTCTAATGCTTGGAGTGCAACTTACAAGGTATCTTGTAATGATTCTGATGTGAAATTTGCTATTGGTACAACTGATACACCTGCTACAGGAGAGAAGAATGGTAGTATTAGTGGAGAAACAGCCAATACGCATACTATACAGATAAAAGTACCTAATGTTCCAGGTAAGAATCCAACATTTACAGTAACACTACTTACAGGTACGGATGATAAAACTGGTGTAACAGACCTAGATCTATCTGGAGAAGTTGCTGATCATACAATTAATGTGATGCCTACCATCGGTAACTTTGTTGGAGAATAATTAGAAAGAAATAAGACATGAAAAATATTTATAAGTTATTAATCGCAATGGTTGTTTTAGTGAGCTCTATAGAGCTTGCTAAAGCACAGAGTTCGACTTATAGTAATCCATGGCCAGGTTCATCGCACACTTATAGCTTTGGAGATAATGGAACTACAAATACCACAGAGTGGTTTATTTCTAGGAATGCCGATGGTAGTAACCCTATTGTTGGAGCTGCTGGTAATCATTTTACTATAGTTGGAGAAGGTGTTGCTGGGACTATAGATGCGAAAGGTGTTCTCTCGGGAAAAGGGATTAACACTTTAAGAGTTAATTGGGATGGAAATGCTACTGGGGTATACTATATATTCCTACAAGTTATTGATGCAACAACTAGCTGTTCTAATTTAAAAGGTTATATGGTAGATGTTGTTACAGGTAGATTTAATGCTTTGGCCGAAAACGTAACAGGAGGTACAACAGATGATAAAAATCCTGAATTTGTTGATGATGCAAAGATTGTTGCTGAAGGATGTTCTGACGAAACAGGTAACAGAATTGTGAATGATGGTACATTTAGCCTAGGTACTACAGAGGTAGTTTTCCGAGTTAAACGCCAATATTCATTGAATGAATGGCATATTGATTATGGTCTTTCTGTTGGTACAACTACTAAAGTAGTAGCTGCAGATGGTTCAACTATTGCTGTTGCTGCTGGCGGTGGATATGATATTCCATCAGCAAATGATTATGTGTTAGTGTATGTTTCTGTTCCAAACGTAGAGACATCAGCACAGGCAGTTGTTCTTACATTGGATAGTGCTAAAACGAAGGATAATACAACATCAACTACTGATGCAGCTAGTAAACCAGCTAATCCTTCAGATAATGTTGCAACTTATACTATTAAGTCAATGCCAAAAATTGGTGCTACTATGACTGGAGGTAACTAAAAATTAATGAAAATAAACACAGTATATAAAACACTAATGGCATTTGCCATGATCATCCTCTCGCTTGCTTCGGCAAGCGGGCAGGATGCATATACTGTTGTTCGTAATTCAAAAATGAAATATGGAGTTTCTGCAAATGCCGAAGTCCAAACTTATGAGTGGAAAGTGTATACAGATACAGATCTTTCCATTGAAGCTGATGCTTCAAGCGAATGTAAACTAACACCTGTTACAGGTGAACCTCATTCCATTGATGTGGAATGGTTAAGTGATGGTACATATTACCTTACCCTTTATGCAACCGGAACAAATGGTTGTACCAATAAAAAGGCATGGAAATATACAGTGGTTTCGACAGCTGTTATTGCCTTTGATGAAATTGCATCATCAGATTGTGCTGATGCTGATAATAGTTTTGCTACAGAATTGGTAGCAATGTTTGATTCGGGAACTGAATTGGCCGAATCGCAATATCCAGTTACGGTAAGCTATCGTTTAGATGGTGATGTTGCGGACAGAACTGCAACTGTAAATTATGCAGACAAAATGCTTAATGTATTAGGCATTCTTGAAGATGAAAATAAAGAAACAATCAATAATATAACCATTACGGGTGCTACGAATAAATATGGAGGAATAATTCATGTAGCCCCAGGTAAAGATGTTCATGAGAGAACAATATTTAAGAAACCAACTATTACGGGTATCGAATTAAAATAATACATCATGAAAATGAACAGAGTAATTGGCTTGTTGTTATTTGGATTAATCGCTTTTACAGGAAATGTTTTGGCGCAAAATCAGACTGTTACTTTAAATAGTACGCATGAATATAGTGTCTCCGGCGATGCTATTACATATACATGGGCGGTTTCGGGAGGAACAGCATCTGTTTTAGATGCTACCAATACTCAGACTATTGTTTGGAATGCGGAAGGAACCTATACCCTAACAGTTTTTGGAACCGATGGAAATGGCTGTGTTACCGAGACAAGAACAGCAATCATTGAGGTTGTGGGAACAGCTTCTGTAATGTTTGCAAAAGCAACAGGCGATGTTACAACATGTTCGCCTTTATTGGGTGATCCTGTGACACCAAATAATTTTGATGTTGTGTTTACAGGCGGTGTGCCACCATATGAATTGACATATGAAACAACTGCAATTGATGGTTCTAAATCTACGACTACAATAAGCGTGGGAGTTGACGGGGATGCTACTCCACTAACCACGTCTCTTACAATTGATGATTTTGAGAATACTTCAGGAGGAGATCAAACCATAAGTATTCAGTTGATAAGTGCAACCACTAAAGATGGAGAGGGCGTTGTTGTAGATACAGATGTTGCTAATAATACAAGAAGTGTAACTGTCAATTCTAAGCCAACAATATCAGGAACAATTACTTTGAATTAATAATAGAGATAAACCATATATTAAAAATAAATGTTCAAAACCTTACTACATAAAACACTGCTTACCGCACTGCTGATCCTCATGGGAGGATTAGCGGCTGTGGCGCAGCAGTATGTAGTAAAGGGAACAAAGCTTAATTTTAAGGTTGATGAGAATGCTTCATACAAGTATCACTGGTCGGTAACCAATACTTCGAATGGATCAGTTGCCTATTTGGCTTCAACAACATTCGAATCGGGAGACTATCAGTTTAACGATCCTGGTACGTATGAAGTAAAAGTTTATCCTGAAGATTTGGGAACACACTGTTTCGGAGAAGCACTTACCATGCTTGTTGTAGTAGACGATGCAACTCCAACAGCAGTATTCGAAGATCTTGAGGTGCCATATGTTTGTGCTAAAAACAATGGTGGGGACACAAATGGGAAGCTTAGTGTAACGGTTAATTATACTGGACCAAAACCTTGGACATTCAAGTATTCCATTGATAGAGCTCCTGCTGAATTGCCAGAAGGCGCAAATGAAATTTATACAAATTCATTTACTTTTGATTTGGAGATTCCGAATACAACGGGTAAAACGCACAGAGCAGAAATATTGCTTGTTGAAGCAAAAACTTTGAATGGAATACCAGTTGAGGAAGATTTGGCAAATCAAACTCTGGAGGTTGATGTAATGGCCTTGCCAAATACTGCGTTTGGCGACTACGAACCAGTAATTCAGTCTGGAACCATTCAGGCATATACAGCAACCATTGAGAAGAGTGAAAAATACGAGATTTTTGTTCCAGCTGGAGCAACAGTACTCAACGAAAGTACAAGTCGTTTAAGCGACAACTTCCATAGTCAATTGAGTTTCGACGTTCAATGGGCTGTAAAACCAGGCGATTATCAGGTGAAACTGATAGAAAGAAGTGCATTTGATTGTGCTGGAGATACAGTTTATGCGAATGTTACAGTTGTTGAATCCTTCTCGGTTGGTTTAGGAGCTGACTTGAGTTTCTGTGAGGGAGAAAGCAGGGTGTTAACACCTGAAATTGATTTTGATGGAACCTACACTTATTTATGGTCCGACGGTTCGGTGAATAGTACATTGGAGGTGAGTGAAACAGGTGTATATTCTGTTACTGTTACCGATACTAAATCGGGCAAGCAATCATCTGCATTTGTTAATGTAACGGTGTGGAAAGCTCCAACAGTTGATTTGGGACCAGATTATCAATTGACCGATGCAGAAGTACTGACGCTTGATGCAGGAAATGCTGGTGCAGATTATTTATGGTCTACAGGAGAAACGAGTCAAACCATTCAAGTAAACTCAAGTAATACCTATGGTGTAACCGTAACAAATGCTAATGGCTGTTCGGCTTCCGATGAGGTTGTGATTACCAGTGTAAATGATGTATTTGCAATTGAGTTAGGTGAAGATCAGGATATCTGTGTGGGCGAGGAGATTGTTTTGAATCCTAATCCATCGATTTCTCAGAACTACAACTACTTATGGTCAAATGGAGCAGTTACTTCAACATTAACAGTTAGCGAATCTGGTGTTTACTCAGTAACAGTGAGAGATGATGCAGGGAATGAGCAAACAGATCAAGTTACGATTACTGTTCATGCAATACCAATTGTTGACTTGGGTGATGATATTGTTCTGTTTGATGATGAAAATGTCACACTTGATGCGGGGGATGGTGGTATTGGAGGATCATATGAGTGGTTACCAAATGGAGAAACAACACAAAGCATTACCGTAACGGATGAAAATGTGTACTCAGTTCGTGTTACAAGTGCTCAAGGCTGTGTTGGAACAGATGAAATAAGTGTTACCAAAAGAGAAGGTAAATTTGCAATTGATTTAGGTGCTGATATTGATAATGTTTGTTTGGGAGAGAGGATTTATCTGACTCCTGAAATTAAAACCAATAATGCAGACTTTTCTGCAACTTATCGCTGGACTCCATCGGAATCAACTGATGAGGGAATATATGTTGAAAAGAGCAGTAAATATTGTGTTTATGTGACCGATCAGAATGGAAATACTGAGGAAGATTGTATTGAGGTTAAGTTCAATCCAACTCCGGAAGTGGACTTGGGAGATGATATTGTGTTGGCAAATGGTCAGGTGGTGAACCTAGATGCAGGTGATGATTTTGTATCATACATGTGGTATGTTAATTCAGGTGTTGAAATTAAACCAAGTGAAATCAATCAAGTTATTCAAGTGAGTCAGGTGGGTGAATATCGCGTAGAGGTTACAAATAAGTTTGGTTGTATCGGTAGAGATACAATTAATGTGTCAACTAATGGAAGTCAATTCAATGTTTATTTGCCAACGGCATTCTCTCCTAATGGCGATAGTAAAAATGACAAACTGGAACTTGCAGGTGATGTAGATGAGGTGGAGACTATGAGTTTGACTATTTACAACAGATTAGGTCATAGAATATTCCAGTCAGTTCACATGCATCGCAGTAAAGGTGATGGATGGGATGGTACCTATAAAGGACAAAATGTGGATATGGATGTTTATGTATATTTCTTGAAAGTTTCCTTTAAGGATGGAAGCCAAATGCAAAAACAGGGCAATATTACGTTGTTGAGATAGATTTGACTAATCGATTTTTATTGGTGATAGTTTCTCAAATTGATTAGTTATATTTAAAACGCCAAAGTGGAGAGATATTTTGTAAAATTGGATATTGCTATATCTGGATAATTCGGAAATATTACCCATTTTCATGTTTGTTGTTTTGAGGGTTTTATGCCAATGTAATTATGATTTTTAGGGGTAAATGGCAAACCCAAATGAGTGTTTATGAGAAAGAGTATTCTTATTTTCTTATTGATTATAATTTTGGGGGTTTTTAAGCTCTCAGCCCAACGTGTACACTCTTCTCAGTTCTATTCCATTCCATTATTGTTAAATCCGGCTCTTACAGGTAATTCTGATTATAACCTTCGAGGAGGAATGAATTATCGTAATCAGTGGAATAGTGTTACCATTCCTTTTGTTTCTCAAGCTGTTTTTGTTGATGGTAAATTGTCAACCCAATTGTTAAGTTCATCTTGGATTGGGGTTGGTGGTATGATCTTTAATGATAAAGCCGGTGATGGGGGATTGAAAACCACCCAGGTAATGTTTGCATCTTCGCTTAACAAGAGCTTAAATGCTGGGAATACGCTGTTCATACACGCAGGAGCAGGGATTGAAATGATTAATAAATCGGTAGATCTGAGTAAATTAACATTTGGAGAACAATTGGAAGGCGGAGAGAATGGAGAGGACTTTATTTCCCAATCACTATTCTATATGGATTTTTCATTGGGGATGCAGATGACTTATTTTAGAGGCAAGACGAAATATTTTATGGGAACCTCTGTAAGTCATATCAACGAACCAAAGGAATCATTTTATCGATACGAAAGTCAGGATATCAACTACAGTACCAATAATCTTAAAAGACGATTTGCATGGCATGCAGGTGCCGAAAGTAGGATTAGTCCAAGAATGTATTTCAAGCCTGAAATCATGTATACTACCGAAAAAAATGCCAATGAGTGGATTGCCGGTGCAAACTTCATGACTCTTTTCGGTAACAAGGGTACAATTTTTCACTATGGAATGTGGTATCGATTTACCCAGGATATAATTCCAGCATTTGGTTATGAGAGAAAACGATTAAAAATCATGCTAACCTATGACATCAATGTATCGGATTTGCAGGTAGCATCATCCAGTAGAGGAGGTTTAGAAGTGTCCTTAACCTACAACTACAACTATTCAAATCCAAGAGAAATTCGCAAACTAAAACGTCGCCAAAAAGTGAAGAAACTTGGCGATAAGGCCATTTCATGTCCGAAGTTTTCGCACGAAGACTAAAATTCAATTGGTAATTAATAATGATCAATGAATAATTGGGATAAAATTGTAAACCCAATTTAGATGTTTGTCATTTTTTAGCTTGATAACTTAAATGCTTGAATTAAATGGATATTATTAATTCACTACATTCGGTCTTTCTTAATATACTCTTTCTTTTTCTTTACTGCTGTTTTTCCTTCCACAACAATTACAATTTCACCTTTAACGGTTTTTGAGTTAAAATGAGCAATCAATTCAGCAAGTGTGCCTCTTGCATTCTCTTCATGTAGTTTGGTCAACTCTCTCGAAACAGAAGCTTTTCTTTCCTCGCCAAATACTTCGGCAAATTGCTGCAGGGTTTTTACCAATCGATGAGGCGACTCATAAAAAATCATGGTTCTGCTTTCTTCCGCCAATTCATTTAGCTTTCCTTGTCTTCCCTTCTTTTGAGGAAGAAATCCTTCAAAGCAAAACCTGTCATTAGGCAATCCAGAGTTTACCAAAGCAGGAACAAAAGCTGTTGCACCAGGTAAACATTCCACTTCAATTCCTTGCTCAACGCAATGTTTAACCAGGAAATAACCAGGATCCGATATTGCGGGTGTGCCTGCATCAGATATCAGGGCAATCGATTCGCCAGCCAAAATTCTATTGGCAATATTTTCGGAAGTTTTGTGTTCGTTAAACTTATGATGAGACAAAAGAGGCTTGCTAATTTCGTAGTGTTTTAAAAGAAACCCAGACGTTCTGGTATCTTCTGCCAAAATTAAATCGACACTTTTTAAAGTATTAATGGATCGTATGGTCATATCCTCCAAATTTCCGATTGGAGTAGGGATTAAATATAATTTTGACATTTCTTAGAATTTTCTTTTAGTAAGTTCCATAAACTGAATTACCGTAGGATTTTCGAAATCCCAATTGGTGTTGTGTTTAAAGTGTTCCTCAATAACACTAATATTGCTTGTTTCGTTAATGAATTTGATACTGGAATTGTATGCTTCCGCGTTGTTTTCAAACAGTTCGCGAATAAATAAAAAACGATCGTTAATACCAATTGCAGTTTGAATATCGCTAAGCTTGTTATTGATTAATTTTTCACCAATTACCTTTGTCGATCTATTTTGCAGTTGGTCGTTTAATATTTCTTCAGTATCAATTTTTTCATTTGCCGGATTTTCGGAGGCAGTTACCACGGCTTCGGCTTTTATTTCTACAGTTTCCTTAATTACTTCGGTAATTTTTTCCTGTTTTACTTCGTGATGAATCATTTCGGATATATTATTTTCAGTACTTGGCAATTCTACTTTTTCTTCTTTGGGAATTGAAGAATTTACTTTAGAAAAACCATCCTTCATGAATTCAAATTCTTTTGAAAGGCTTTCAATTCGATCCGACAAAAGATTCAAACCTTTATTCAAATCATCAGGATTGTTCTTGAAATGATCCAAAAGGTTTTGAATTTCCTCTGTTTTATTATGGAGCAGCTGAATTAGTAATTTATGATCCATTGTTAATGAATTAAAGTAGTTAATAAGCCAATTTCTGATTTAAATTAAATCTATACAAAGAAACGAGATTTTTTTTGATTTGATTGTTTCCTCTCTGCTAAGATTCTTTTCCTATTTTTGTATATCGATGTAACAACCATTTGAATTTTTAAATAATCACATTACAATGTCATTTACGCATTGAATACTTTCCAATTGGATTGGAATTCAATAATAAGTGGCGCAAAACTACCTAAACTATAATAGATGTTTCTTGAAAATGATATAAGCAGAGCTGGTCGACAGGGATGGATTGAGGTGATTGTAGGTTCGATGTTTTCTGGTAAGACAGAAGAATTAATCCGTCGCTTGAATCGTGCTAAGATTGCGCAACAGAACGTAGAAATATTTAAACCTCATATCGATGTTCGCTATTCCGAAGATGAGGTGGTATCGCATAACTCAAACTCTATTCGATCAACTCCGGTAGAAACCTCTGCTAATATTTTACTATTGGCCAGCAATGTTGATGTTGTTGGAATTGATGAAGCACAATTTTTTGATGAAGGATTGTCGGATGTTTGCAACGAATTGGCAAACCAAGGTGTAAGAGTGATTGTTGCTGGTTTGGATATGGATTTTCAAGGAAAACCATTTGGCCCAATACCAAGTTTAATGGCTCGTGCCGAATATGTAACCAAAGTACATGCAATTTGTATGCGTTGTGGAAATTTGGCCAATTACTCTCACAGATTATCAGAAGCCGAAAAATTGGTTTTACTGGGTGAGAAGGACGAGTACGAACCTCTTTGTCGTGAGTGCTACACCAAAGCCATTAATCATTCAGAAACAAAATAGAATTTTTACAAAACTAAGACACTTATTCAACGCTTTCTTATATGAGATCTGAGCAATTGTATTCCGTAGGATTGATAGCCCAAATTACTGGTGGGAAAATAATTGGTAATGCCGATTTTGAAATTCAATCCATATCAATTGACAGCAGATCTTTATATCTTCCTGAAGAAACTGTATTTTTTGCCATTGTAGGCGACCGCCACGATGGTCATAAGTACATCTCGGATTTGTACCAGAAAGGAGTTCGGGCTTTTGTAATCAGTAACAATGAATTAGACTTAAGCAAGTACACAAAGGCCTCTTTTGTTCTTGTTGAGGATACATTAAAAGCTCTTCAGACACTTGCAGCCAGGCATCGCGAGCATTTTAATTCTCCCGTTATCGGTATAACCGGAAGCAATGGAAAAACCATTGTTAAGGAGTGGTTGAATCAGGTTTTGCAGAATACTCACAAGGTGGTTCGCAGCCCAAAAAGCTACAACTCCCAGGTTGGAGTGCCATTATCGGTTTGGAATCTGAATTCCAATTCGAATTTGGGAATCTTTGAAGCTGGAATTTCTCAACCCGAAGAAATGGACAAACTGGTGGAAATTATACAACCAAGCATCGGGGTATTTACACACCTTGGGCAGGCTCATCGAGAAAATTTTGAGGACAAACAGCATTTACTATCCGAAAAGTTAAAGCTGTTTAGAACTTGCAAAAAAGTGGTGTACTGTTCAGATGATGCTTTGGTGGTGAATTCCTTTGTTGTAAATCTGGAACCTAATCAGAAGCAATATACCTGGGCCAGAAATAAACATGCCTATTGTCGAATCATAAAGGAACAACAAAAAGGCGACCGAACCCATATCACCATTCAGGTTAGAAAAAACACAAATGAGTTTGTAGTTCCTTTTACTGATCGTGCATCTGTAGACAATGCCATTACTACCTATGTTACGGCATTGGTACTGGGCATCGACGAATGGGAGTTGAAACAGGAAATGTTAAAGCTTGAACCAGTTGCCATGCGACTGGAAATAAAGGAAGGCTTTGGCAATTGTACTTTAATCAACGACTACTATAATTCCGATTTGGGATCACTCGAGATAGCTATTGATTTAATGAATCAACAGCAAACCGATAAGAAAAAATGTATCATTCTGTCGGATATCTACCAATCGGGATACACCGATAAGCGATTGTACAGGGCGGTGGCCAAGTTGGTTGCCAAGCAAAAAATCGATCGCATCATTGGCATTGGTGAGCGCATATCCTTGCAAGCTGATTTGTTTGGCGATAATGCCGTATTCTACAAGGATACCGATTTGTTTCTATCGCAATTTAATCGAAGCAAGTTCCACGATGAGGTAATCCTGATAAAAGGAGCCAGGGATTTTCACTTCGAACGAATATCAAAAGCCTTGCAATTTAAGGCACACAGAACGGTTCTCGAGGTCGATTTAAATGCCATGGTGCACAACCTGAATTATTTCAGATCGCTGCTTAAACCTCAAACCAAGCTTACCGTAATGGTAAAGGCATTCTCCTACGGAAGTGGATCGGTAGAAATAGCCAACCTTTTGCAGTACCATAGGGTCGATTACCTTGCAGTGGCCATTGCTGACGAGGGCGTGGAGCTCCGTAATGCAGGAATCAACATTCCAATTATTGTGATGAATCCCGAGCCGCACAGTTTCGAAACCATGATTGAGTACAATCTGGAACCCGAAATCTATAACCTGAAAATATTGCACGAATTCCAGAAGGCTTTGCGCAAAAATGTGGTGAAAAACTATCCCATTCACATAAAGCTTGATACCGGAATGCATCGCATGGGTTTTATGGAGTCGGAGCTCGACGATTTAATTGCCCAAATCCAGAACAACGATCATTTCTATATCCGATCGGTATTTTCGCATTTGGCTGGTGCCGACGAGGAGCAACACGACGATTACACCCGTCATCAAATACAATTGTTCAAGCAATGGAGTGATAAGATTCGCCAGCATTTTACTTATGCCATCGATCGCCATGTGTTAAACTCGGCGGGAATTGAACGTTTTGCCGATGCGCAATTCGAAATGGTGCGTCTGGGTATTGGTTTGTATGGCGTAAGTGCAGTCCATCAGGATAAGCTAATGAATGTTAGCACCCTTAAAACCACCATCTCGCAAATTAAAACCGTATCAAAAGAAAATACCATTGGTTACGGGCGTAAAGGCGTGCTCGAAAAAGATGCCCGCATAGGCGTTATTCCAATTGGATATGCCGATGGTTTCAGCCGCAAGTTAAGCAATGGCCTTGGTAAGGTGCTAGTAAACGGCAAGCTTTGCCCTGTAGTTGGTAATGTGTGCATGGACATGAGCATGATAGACCTTAGCGATGTGGAAGCCAAGGAAGGCGATGCGGTTATCATTTTTGGCAACGAGTATCTCGTGAGCCAAATGGCCGAGCAGCTCGATACCATTCCTTACGAAATACTCACCACCGTTTCGCGCCGTGTGAAACGCATTTATTTGCAGGAATAAAAAAAGAGGCGCTGTTTCCAACGCCTCCCCAATATTGTTTTTAAATGTTAACCTAATTTACTGATTCTATCAAGGCGAACCTTGTCTAGTATTTTAATTTTTCTTCCGTCAATAGCAATAACGCCTTCGCTGGCAAATGTCGATAATGTACGAATTGCATTCGAAGTTGTCATGTTCGATAGGTTTGCAATATCTTCTCTCGATAAGTAAACCTTAATGGTTGCTTCGTCTTCTTCAAATCCATATGTGTCACGAAGGAACAATAACGATTCAGCCAATCTACCGCGAATGTGCTTTTGGGTAAGAGTAATGGTTCTGTTGTTCGAGAATCCAAGCTCGGTTGACAACGAACGAATAATACATAAAGCCAATTCAGCATTCGAACGAAGTAGTTTTAGAATTAAGTCGTAGCTAACTGTGCAGGTAATCGAATCCTCGATGGCAACTGCCGATGCAATGTTGTTTTCTTCGGCAAATAAAGCACGGTATCCAATAAAGCCAATTGGTTTAGCCATACGAACGATTTGTTCACGTCCGCCAACACCTTCTTTGAAAATTTTAACTTTCCCTTCCGATAAACAAATTAACCCAATAGGTCTTTCTCCTTCTTTGTAAATGTATTCTCCTTTTTTGAAAAAAGAGCAAGTCATATTGGACTTTAGTTCTTCTTTCTCGGACGGAGTAAGAACATTAAATACAGAGTTGGGGTTATTGATTACTTCTCCACAAATCGTCTCTCTTGACTTTCTTTCATTCTCAATCATTACAATAATCGGATATGGTTATAAAAAATATACTTGCATGTTGTAAAACAGTTCAAATGTATATAAATGAATTTAAATGGAAAAACGAATAGAGAAAAATATCGTTATTTAGACGATGTTCGACAGCATGCGTTTTTGTAGGTGTTTCTACCCATTTAATTGTGCTTTGCTACCAATGGAATTTTACGACCAAAGCCGAAAGCTTTAGATGAAACACGCAATATAGGTGGCGTTTGAAAACGTTTATATTCATTCATGTTTACCAAACGAATTGCTTTTTCAACTGTTTGTTTTTCAAATCCATCTGCAATTATTTCTTTCGAAGACATATTTTTTTCTATATATCGGTATAAAATGCCATCCAAAACATCGTAATCTGGCAATGAATCAGAATCTTTCTGATCAGGACGCAATTCTGCTGATGGTGGTTTTACAATTGTATTTTCTGGAATAATTTCCTTGTCCTTGTTCATGAACCAAGCCATTTTAAATACATCTGTTTTGTACACATCGCCCAAAACCGACAAGCCGCCATTCATATCTCCATATAAGGTTCCATACCCTACAGCCGCTTCACTTTTATTTGATGTATTTAATAAAATGTGGCCAAACTTATTGGATAAGCCCATTACCAAAGTACCGCGGATTCTGGCTTGTATGTTTTCTTCGGCAACATTAAATGGCAAGTCGCCAAAGCTAGGTTTAAGCGCTTTCTGAAATTCTGAGAAAATTTCCTGAATGTTTACAATTTCGTATTGAATACCTAAATTTTCCGCCAAATCAACTGCATCTTTAATCGAATGATCCGAAGAAAACTCAGAAGGCATCAACAAAACGCGAACATTTTCTTTTCCTAAAGCTCTTTCGGCAAGTACTACGGTTACTGCAGAATCGATACCACCAGAAAGACCCAAAGTTGCCTGCTTAAAGCCCATTTTACCAAAGTAATCTTTCAGGCCAAGCACCAATGCATCATGAATTTTTTCGATATAGTCGACTTCAGCACTTTCAATTGCTTTGTTTTCGATCTCGTTCATATCCACAACCTGGTAATCTTCTTCGAAATATTTTAGTCTGCAAGCCACCTCACCTTTCGAGTTCAGAGCCATTGAATCACCATCGAAAATTAATTCGGTGTGAGCACCAATTTGGTTCACATAGATGATAGGCAAATTGTATCGTTCGATATTCGATTTTAGAATGTTGGTTCTTAAATCTTGTTGGTTGTATGAAAATGGCGAAGCTGCAATGTTTACCACAAAATCAGGGTTCAGCTTGTTCAGTTCCTCCATAGGCGAAATGGTGTAAAGCTCCGATTTGGCAAAATTATTATCGGTAGGCTGTTTTTCCCACAAATCTTCACATACCGTAATTGCAATTTTTTTTCCTTTGTATTCTACCAAGGAGAATTCTGTATTTGGCTCGAAATATCTGTACTCATCAAATATATCGTAGTTTGGCAACAGAGTTTTGTTGTGAATGCTCTCAATTTTTCCATTGGAAATAAAGAAAGCTGAATTGTATAAATTCTTTCCTTTGATATGCGGATTGATTGAGGGACCACCCACTACGGCAGCAATGTCTGTACATGCTTCAGCCACTTTTTGCAGAGCATCTTGTGTTCTTTCAATAAAATCTTTTCTCTCTAATAAATCTTTAGGTGGATATCCACAGATGGCTAACTCCGAAAATACTACCAAATCAACATTTTCTTTTTTTGATTTTTCAATTGCAGAGATAATTTTCTCGGTATTGCTTTCGAAATTACCGATATGATAGTTTAATTGGGCTAATGCTATTTTCATGTTAATATGTATTGTCTCGAATAAACTTTTGGATGCCTTATTGAGGCAATGGCAAATTTAGTTATAAAAAGGGAATGATTCCATTGTAAATTAAGATATCCATAGCTCAAAACTGAAGAATTTTTTTTCTTTAAATTATGCTTTGTTTATTTTTGAGAATCATTATTGAGAAATTACTCGCAAAATCTATAAACCTGATAATTCATATGACCTACATCCAAAGAGTTTCTGCACTATTAATGTGTGCGATTGTTTTGTTCTCTTGTAATTCAAAAAATACTCCAAACGTATCGCATATTTCTGTAGATCTTAATATCAAAAGATTTGATAAAGACTTGTTTGTATTGAAGGAAACGCAGGATTTTGCTCAGTTTAAAACCAAATATTCCGATTTTCTTCCACTGTTTAGTTACAAGGTAATTGGTTTGGGAAATCCTGATGATCCCAATTATATGGAATATCTGAACAAATTTTTGGAAGATTCAACAATGAATGTTGTAGCCCATAAGGTTGCTGAAGTATTTCCGGATCTATCGAAAGATGAGAAGGAGTTGGAACAGGCGTTCAAATATTTAAAATACTATTTCCCGGAAAGAAATATACCGGATGTTTATACGCAGATTTCAGGTTTCAATCAGTCGGTGGTGGTAGCTGAAGATATAATAGGGATAAGTTTGGATAAATATCTTGGTGAAGATTGTGAGTTTTATTCTTTGCTGGCAACTCCAATGTATGCCAGAAAGAATATGATTCCCGAACGTGTTTCTCAAGATGTGATTCTGGCTTACGGATTAACTGAATTTCCTTTTACACCCAAAACCGATGATCTAATTAGTAATATGATCTATCAAGGAAAAATCAGATATTTTTTGATGCAATTGATGCCGGAAAAATCCGAAGCGGATGCCATGAAATACACACAGGAGCAATTGGATTGGTGTAAAGAAAGTGAGGATCTGATTTGGGGATATATTATAGAACAGAAGCACTTATTTACTACAGAATATCGTACCATTATAAAGTATATCAACGATGGACCTTTTACACCTGGTATGCCGCAGGAATCTCCATCGAGAACAGGAATTTGGACTGGTTTGCAAATTGTAAAAAAGTTTATGGAAAAGAACAAGGAATATACTTTAAGTGATTTGATGAAGGAAAATGACTACGGAATGATTTTGCGTAATTCTTCTTATCAGCCGTAAAACGAACTTACCTTATTTGATATGAAACTTGCAATCATTCAATTTGAGCCTAAGTTTGGGGATGTACTTCAAACAATCGAGAAGTTAAAATCACTACTAAAAAAGGCAAAAGAAGCAGATTTAATTGTTTTGCCAGAATTGGCCAATACGGGTTATAATTTTGATTCCAAAGAACAGGCTTTTAATTTATCAGAGACAATTGATGAGAGTGTTTTTCTCACATTTTTGAAAGATACCTGCAGGGAGTTTCAATTTTCTGTAGCAACAGGTTTTTCTGAAAAAGAGGGAGAAAAACTTTACAATTCCTCGGTATTAATAGATGAAACTGGAGTAATATCTGTTTACAGAAAGTTGCACCTTTTTATGAATGAGAAAAATATTTTTGAGCCAGGGAATATAGATTTATCGGTAATTGATCACAAGGGAATTAAATTGGGAATGCTGGTATGTTTCGATTGGATGTTTCCTGAAGTGTGGAGAAAATTGGCGTTGCAAGGAGCCGAATTGATTCTTCATCCTTCTAACTTGGTTTTGCCATATGCACAATCGGTTATTCCTTCTTACTCGTTGGTAAATAGAGTATTTATTGCTACAGCAAATAGAATAGGAACGGAGAAAGAGCTTACTTTTACAGGACAATCGATTATTACTGGCACAAAAGGAGAGGTGTTGGCAAAAGCAGGTCTTTCGGAAGAAATACTTATGGTTGAAATAGATCCAAAAAAGGCAGAAGACAAAATGATTACTCCCTTAAATGATGCATTTGAGGACAGGCGAACAGATATTTACGAATAACACAAATACATGAACACAACAAACATTGACGATCAAAAAAGAAGAATCAGGAAAGAGATAAAATTGATGAAGCAGGATTATTCTTTACAACAGCGTAAGGAAATGTCGGTTCCTATTCTTGAGAAATTAGAGGGATTACCTGAATTCAAGGAGGCAAAAACAGTAATGCTTTATTGGTCGATGAGTGATGAAGTGTTCTCGCATGATTTTGTTTGTAAATGGGCCAGTGAAAAGAAAGTGATTTTACCTTGTGTAAAAGGACAAACACTGGATTTAAAAGTGTTTAAAGGTACTGAAAATCTGGTTGAAGGTGAGAATTATGGAATTCCAGAACCTGATGGCCCAATATTTATGGATGAAGATGAGATTGATTTAATTCTGATTCCAGGTGTTGCTTTCGACAAAGAGAACAATAGAATGGGAAGAGGAAAAGCATACTACGATCGACTGCTTCAATCGCTAAGTGCATTTAAGGTAGGAATTTGTTTCGATTTTCAAGTTTTGGATCATGTTCCAATTGATGAGCATGATATAAAAATGAATTGTATCGTATATTAAAAGCAATAAAAAAGCCAGTGATCTGATCACTGGCTTTTTAAATATCGGTTATTCTGCGATTATTCAGCGTGAATAGCTTCTACTGGACAAGCGTCAACACAAGTACCACAATCAGTACAAAGATCTGCGTCGATTACATAGCGCTCATCACCCATAGAGATAGCTTCAACAGGACATTCTCCTTCACAAGAACCGCATGAAATACAGTCGTCGTTAATTACGTAAGCCATTTTATTTTAATTTTAGTGTTAATACTAATGCAAATGTAATATCATATTTTTAATGGAGAAACAATTTATTCAGGAATTCCTTTATTTTGAAACAGATTAAATAATAAACAATAACAAAATATCAAATCTAATTTACAGTATTAAAGATGATTGAGTCTTTTATTTTTACGATTAAATCAAGAAAATAAGCTATTTGTTCAAATAGGATATTGCCATCCAGGCCATTACGCTCATTGAGGTTTGTAAGGCTTTTTCGTTTGCTTCAAAATTTGGAGTATGCAATGATCCTTCCTTATCAGATTTAACTCCAAATCGATAAAAAGTAACCGGATACTTTTGAGAGTAAAAACCAAAATCTTCAGTAGTCATTCTAATATCCATATTTACAACTCTATCTTCTCCAATTAAAGAGATGGCATCTACTTTTGCCTGATCGGTATATTTTTCGTGATTCACCAAAAATGGATAACCGTGTTTGATATCAACTTCACACTCAGCTCCCATTCCTTTTGCAGTGCATTGTGCAATATCGGTAATTAATTGCTTGGCCTTAGAACGCCACTCTTCATTCATGGTTCTGAATGTTCCTGCAATTTGCACTTCTCCAGGAATAATGTTTGTTGCTCCATTGGCTTCAATTTTTCCAAATGATAGAACAGTTGGAATTCTTGCATCGCAATGTCTGCTAACAATTTGTTGAAGAGCTACAATAATATGTGAGGCAATTAATACATTATCGGTACAGCGATGAGGCATGGCTGCATGTCCTCCTTTGCCTTTTACAGTCAGGTAAATTTCATCACCCGAGGCCATGTACATTCCAGATCTGAATCCTACGGTTCCTGTTGGCATATCTGGCAGAACATGGGCTCCAAGAATCCACTCAGGTTCTGGTTGTAAAGCACCTTCCTCCATCATTAACCTGGCTCCGCCTGGCAATAACTCTTCTCCAGGTTGAAAAATCAATAGGACTGTACCTTCCCATTCAGATTTAAATTGGTTCAAGATTTTTGCAGCACCCAACAAGCTTGCCATGTGCATATCGTGTCCACAGGCATGCATTACTCCATCATTTTTAGAACAATATTTATTTTCAGGATTTTCATTAATGGGCAAGGCGTCCATATCAGAGCGTAATGCAATTACCTTTTTTGACGGATTTTTTCCTTCAATTTTACCAACAATACCTGTTTTTACAAATCCATTGGTGTATGGAATTCCATATTCATCAAGCTTTGCCTGTATAAATTCGGAAGTTTTAAATTCTTCGAATGATAATTCGGGATTCTGATGTAAATAGGCACGAATGTTTATAATCTCAGCTTCGATTGATTGTGCAAATTCTTGTATCTGATTTTTTAAATTGGTCATAGTTGTGGTTAATGAATATATTTTATCTCGAAAATAAACATTTTAATCGAGCTCAGCTTATTACTTTTATACAAAGCTAATAATACTTTGTAATTCGCTTTAAATATTGCGGCAATTGGTATGGTTATTGAATTATTTATTGCACTCAAGTGAGTAAAATGTGCTTAACAAGTATTTAACTATATTTCGTATGGTAATCAATTAAAAATGTTTAATTTTGTTTGATCTCTGAATTTTTCAGATAAAAAATAAACCCTTTTGAGACTTTATCGTATTAAACAAAAGTTGATAAAAAATATTAGTAAGTTATGAATAGAAAAATAATTTTCTTGTTGGCAGTAGTTCTTTGTGGAAGTGTAGCTTTTGCTAATGCACAAAATACGAAACCAGTAATGAAATTCGCTTCTAAAACACACGATTTTGGAACTTTTAAAGAAGAGTTGGGGAAACAAGTTTACTCTTTTGAATTTGTAAATGAAGGAAAACAGCCTATTATTATCAATCAGGTTCGTTCTTCTTGTGGTTGTACTTCTCCCGATTGGACCAAGAAGCCGGTAGCTCCGGGACAAAAAGGGTTCATTAAAGCTACTTTTGATCCTAAAAATCGTCCAGGCCCCTTTAACAAATCTATTACGATAACTGCGAATACGAATCCTTCAATTACCATACTAAGAATTAAAGGTAAGGTAACACCTAGGGTTAAAACTGTAGCTGATCTTTATCCAAGATTGATGGAAGGTTTGCGATTGAAGAATAATCATTTATCGCTAACTAAGGTTAAAAATACAGAGATTAAAGAGGGAGCATTAGAAGTATATAATGATAGCAATGAAGACATTAGTATTGCATTTAAAAGAATGCCTGCACATCTTCAGTTAAAAATGGTTCCTGAAAAATTGGCTCCTAAACAAAAAGGTAAGATTGTTGCCTTATACGATGGAGGAAAGAAAAATGATTGGGGATTTGTTACAGATTATATGGATTTAATCGTGAACCAAAAACATAAACCTGGTCAACGAATTATTGTAAGTGCTAATATTGTTGAAGATTTTGAAAGATTGACGGAAGCAGAAAAGAAGGATGCTCCTAAGGTTGAGTTTACTGAAAGGGTATTTGATTTTGGAGAACTAACTCAAGGACAGAATGCCGAGCATGTTTTTACTATGAAAAACAATGGAGCATCTGACTTAATTATCCGCAAAACAAAAGCTTCCTGTGGTTGTACTGCCATTGCACCTCAAGCAAAAATTATAAAAGCAGGTGAGGAAACTGAAATTAAAGTTGTCTTTAATTCAAGAGGGAAAAGAGGACGTCAAAATAAATTGATTACCGTAATTACGAATGATCCTGTTCATTCGGCAGTTCAATTAAGAGTGAGAGGTAATGTTATTATGCCTAAGAGCTAAGGAAAATATTTCATGAAATATAAGCCTTTCAGTTTCTGAGAGGCTTTTTTATGCTTTGAATTTAGAGTTGCTAACAAACATATACACTTTTCTTGATGTTTGCAGGCAGCTTAGTTACTAAATTTATAACTTCGCATACAGAACAATTAGATCAATGAGTCATGTCAGATAAAAATAAAAAACAGGATCATATCGAGAATGATCCTTCATATAAGGGATTACAAGTAAATTCAGGAATAAATCAACCACCTTCAATTAACCCTCGAATAGCAGAGCGTTTAAAGAAAAACAAGCGCAAAAAATATTCTGTCGACGATTACGTAAAAGGAATTTTAGATGGAGATAGAGGAATCTTGAGCCAAGCAATTACATTAATTGAGAGTTCGAAATATGAACATCAGAAAATTGCCCAGGAAATTATAGAAAAATGTTTGCCATATTCTGGAAAATCGGTTCGTATTGGTATTACAGGTGTTCCAGGAGCAGGAAAGAGTACTTTTATTGAAGCCTTTGGGAAGCATGTAACCGGACAAGGACACAAGTTGGCGGTTTTGGCTATTGATCCTAGTAGTGAAAGAAGTAAAGGAAGTATCCTGGGAGATAAAACCAGAATGGAAGAACTTTCTGTAGATCAGAATGCTTACATTCGCCCTTCTCCATCGGCAGGATCATTGGGTGGTGTTGCTCGTAAAACCCGCGAAAGTTTAATTTTGTGTGAGGCTGCCGGTTTTGATACCATTTTAATTGAAACGGTTGGTGTTGGACAATCGGAAACGGCAGTTCATTCTATGGTAGATTTCTTCCTTTTGATAAAAATTGCAGGTGCTGGTGATGAATTGCAAGGAATCAAACGAGGAATTATGGAAATGGCAGATTTAATTTCCATTAACAAGGCTGATGGAAATAATGTGCACAAGGCTCAATTGGCGAGAGTACAATTTGAGAATGCGCTTCACTTGTTCCCGCAATCGCCTTCAGGTTGGTCACCAAAAGTTTTAACTTGTTCAGCAATTGAAAAAACGGGTATTGATAAAATTTGGGATACCATTATGGATTACTGCAGCCATACTCAGCAAAACGGGTATTTTGAACAAAGAAGAAGCGAACAAGCCAAATACTGGATGTATGAAACCATTAATGAACAATTAAAAGATGGTTTTTACCAAAAACAGTTGATTAAAGAGCAGATTCCTGAATTTGAAAATAAAGTTTTAAATGATGAAATGAGTTCATTTGTTGCAGCATTTAAATTATTGAATGCCTATTTTCAGGATATCAAGAATAAAGAGTAAATCGATACGTATGTCGAAATTGGTTTCGATTACGCGTTTATTTTTGGTAGATTTAGGAATTCATAATTATTAACACACAAAATACCGTACACATGAAAAAGTTATTTATCGCCATATCAGCGATTGGTTTATTTTTTACTTCTTGTAATCAAGGTGAACAATTTAAACTAACAGGGAATATTTCAGGACAGCCGGAAGGTAAAGTATATCTTTCAAAAGTTCAGGATAATGAATTGGTAAAAATTGATTCGGCAGAATTAAAGGAAGGCGTTTTTGAATTTGTTGGAACTGTTGCTTCTCCTCAGAGATATTTTATTCAATTGGATGGTAAAAAAGAAGCACTTCAATTTTTTATAGAAAACTCTAATATCAACATTAATGCAGATGTTGAAAAATTGGCTGAAGCTAAAGTGGTAGGTTCTGCAGAGCAGGATGTGTACGCAGCATACAAGGAATCACAAAAAGTTTTTAATGAAAAAAACATGACTCTGCGTAAAGAGTATATGGCAGCCAGAAATGCTCAAGACCAGGTAAAAATGGATTCTATTCGCGACGTTGCAATGAAAATGCAAGAAGAATCAGAGGCTGTAACCGATGAATTCTTAAAGAACAATGCTGCATCTGTTGTTTCTGGTTTTATTAAATATAGAATGACTGGAGGAATGGAGCTTGCAAAGATGGAAGAAATGTACAATGCGATGCCTGAAAATGTTAAAGCTTCTATTTATGGTGTTAAAATTAAGGATAAGATTGACATTTTAAGTAGTGTAGCTGTTGGTAAAGCAGCTCCTGATTTTACTTTGAATACTCCTGAAGAAACTCCTTTTAGCCTTTCTTCATTGAAAGGAAAAGTTGTTGTTATCGACTTTTGGGCATCATGGTGTGGTCCTTGTAGAAGAGAAAATCCGCATATGGTTGAACTTTATAAAGAAGTTAACGAAAAAGGAGTTGAATTCTTAGGGGTTTCTTTAGATGAGAATAAAGAAAAATGGTTGAAAGCTATTGAAGATGATGGTTTGGTATGGAAACATGTATCTGACCTTCAGGGGTGGAACTCAAAAGCTGGTAAAATGTATGGAATTAGTGGAATTCCTGCTACAGTTCTTCTTGATCAAAATGGTGTAATTGTAGCTAAAAATTTAAGAAGTGCTGAATTGAAAGTAGAAATTGAAAAATTACTTCAATAGTATATTTTAAGATATTAAAATTGGCCCGATGGATTTCTTTCTGTCGGGCTTTTTGTTTGTAATTGGAATTTGACTAAATTCATTATTCTGAATCATACAATAAAACAGCAGTGCTTGGAGTCATTTTTAAGGAGAATTTCAATTGTTGATTCGAAAAAATATATACTTTTGTTATTTAAATCAGATCTAAATAAATTAATTCAATAAACAAATGAGATTTGTTAATATTCTTATTCTTTCCGTATTAATATTCGGAATATATTCTTGTCAACCAAAGCAAGCTAAAAAAAACGAAAATCAAATTTCGGTAAGTATTTTACCTCAGAAATATTTTGTGGAACGAATTGCTGGGAATGACTTTCAGGTTAATATTTTAATTCCTCCAGGAGGTAGTCCTGCAACCTACGAACCAACTCCAATGCAAATGGAGCAGGTTGCAAAATCGGTTGCTTACTTTAAAATCGGACACATCCCTTTCGAAAATACCTGGATGAACAACATGATTAAAGCAGCAGGAGAAATAAAGGTTTACAATCTATCCAAAGGAATTGAATTGATTCGTGGTCCTGAAGTTCAGCATGGCGACCATTTTCATGAAGGAGGTATTGATCCACATACATGGTCTTCGCCAAAAGCAGTTATTCAAATTGTTCAAAATTTATACAATGGTTTGGTGCAATTGGCTCCAGAGAAGAAAGAAGCCTATAAAAAGAATATGGATCAATTCCTTTCAGAATTGGAAATGTTGGATCAAAAATCAGAAGAAGTTTTTGCAGGAGCTAAACACAAGTCATTTATGATATTTCATCCAGCATTGACCTATTTGGCTCGTGATTATGGCTTGAATCAAATTCCAATTGAATTACATGGGAAAGAACCTTCACCAGCTCATATGCAGCATTTAATTGGTGAGGCTGAAAAACATGACATTAAGGTTGTCTTTATTCAGAAGCAATTCAATAAAGAAAATGCCGAAGCCATTGCAAAAGAGATTAAGGCTGAGGTAATTCAAATTGATCCTTTGAATGAAGATTGGATGGCTGAAATGAAAAGCATTATCAATCACTTAAAAGGTGACGCTTAAATTCAAAAAACTAAGATGAACAAACTTCTGGAACTGAAATCCATAAATGCAGCCTACGACGATAAGTTGGTGTTGAAAGATGTCGACCTGGTAGTGAATCAAAATGATTTTGTTGGAATCATAGGACCAAATGGAGGTGGTAAAACTACCTTACTAAAGGTGATTCTAGGAATTTTAAAGCCTGTAAGTGGAGAAATGCACGTGAATGGAAGTACGATTGGTTATTTGCCTCAAATCAATCAAATCGATAAAAAATTTCCGATTTCTGTTCAAGATGTGGTTTTATCTGGTTTGATGGGGGTGAAGAAATTATTTGGTAAATATAGTCCGGAGAATCGAAAGCGTGCGAATGAATTGATGGATCAAATGGGCATTCTTCATTTGAAAAAAAAGAACATTGGTGAGCTTTCAGGAGGGCAGTTGCAAAGGGTGTTTTTGTGTAGAGCAATTATTTCAGATCCCCAACTGTTGATTTTAGATGAACCAGATACTTATGTGGACAGTAATTTTGAGGGGGAATTGTATGATATTTTAGATCAATTGAATGATCACATTGCAATTATCATTGTATCGCACGATGTTGGAACCATTTGTTCGCACGTAAAAACCATTGCTTGTGTAAATCAAACATTGTGTTATCACGATTCCAATATCATATCGCAAGAGCAGCTAAAAGCTTATAATTGTCCAATCGATTTAATCACTCACGGAGAAGTTCCGCATCGCGTACTAAAGCATCATTAGTAATATGAACTCTATATTTGAATTATTTCAATATCAATTTTTTACCAATGCGGTATTTGCTGCAATAATGGCTAGTATTACTTGCGGTATTATTGGCTCATACATCGTTGCACGTCGCATTGTATTTATTAGTGGTGGAATTACCCATGCATCTTTTGGAGGAATTGGAATTGCCTGGTATATGGGATTGAATCCAATATTGGGAGCTGCTCTTTTTGGTGTTTTATCAGCTTTTGGGATTGAATGGTTGTCGAAGAAAACTGATGTGAGGCAGGACTCTGTTATTGGAATTCTATGGGCATTGGGAATGGCATTGGGGATCATATTTATATACATGACTCCTGGTTATGCTCCTAATTTAATGAGCTTTTTGTTTGGGAATATACTAACTGTTGGTAGTTTGGACTTATTGCTATTGTTGGGGTT
Source organism: Marinifilum sp. D714 (assembly GCF_030851345.1). Lineage (GTDB taxonomy): Bacteria > Bacteroidota > Bacteroidia > Bacteroidales > Marinifilaceae > Marinifilum. The sequence goes on along the minus strand of NZ_JALPNU010000012.1, from coordinate 61,720 downwards.
AAGCATTTTAACAATTCTTATTTTTGCCATATTCTTGAAGCCGATTTTGTATGTAGCCTTTGATGAAGAATTTGCTAAAACTCAGCGTATTCCAGTTCATTTTATCAGTTACCTGATGATTGCCTTGGTAGCTTTGGCAATTGTTTTGAACATACGTGTGGTAGGAATTATTCTGGTAATTTCGTTCCTAACCATTCCACAAACCATTGCCAATATGTTTACGAAGGACTTTAAGAGAATGATTTTTGGATCAATAGGATTTGGTTTATTAGGTTCTTTTATTGGTTTACTGGTTTCGTATAAAATTAATGCACCTTCGGGAGCAACCATTATATTTTCATTTGTAATTTTATTTGTGATTGCCAAATTGGTGCAGTTGTCAATGATTGCAATAAGAAGGAAAGAAGGAATTAAAGTAGAAAAAATAGGATAGAAGAATTTTTCTATCAATAAATTAATATATAAAAGTATCTGTATTAAATTAGCAGAGCGAAATTTGTACTAACATAAACAACAAAATAAAAATGAGTTACGATTTAATAGTAGTAGGAAGTGGTCCTGGTGGATACGTAGCTGCCATTCGTGCTTCACAATTGGGAATGAAAGTAGCAGTTGTAGAACGTGCTGAACTGGGTGGTATTTGTTTGAACTGGGGATGTATCCCTACAAAATCTTTGTTGAAATCGGCACAAGTTTTTGAATACATGAAACATGCAGGCGATTATGGTTTGGCTGTTGATGGTGATGTAAAAGCTGATTTTGAAAAAGTTGTTGCTCGTAGTCGCGGTGTGGCTGAAAAGATGAGCGGTGGTATTCAGTATCTTTTCAAAAAGAATAAGATTGAAGTTCTAAACGGTTTCGGAAAGCTAATTGGTAACAAGCAGGTTGAAGTTTCAGCTGAAGATGGTATCAAAACTACTTACGAAGCAAAGCATATTATTTTGGCAACAGGTGCTCGTTCACGCGAATTGCCAAATCTTCCTCAAGATGGAAAAAGAATTATTGGTTACAGAAAGGCATTGACGCTTGAGAAATTGCCTAAATCGATGATTGTTGTTGGATCTGGTGCAATTGGATCTGAGTTTGCTTACTTCTATTCAACTATGGGAACTAAGGTAACTTTGGTAGAGTTCATGCCAAATATTCTTCCTGTTGAAGACGAGGAGGTATCGAAGCAAATGGGACGTTCATTCAAGAAGAACAAGATCAAGGTTATGACTCACTCTACAGTGGAATCGGTGGAAGGTGAAGAAGGAAATCTTAAGGTGAACATCAAGAACAAGAAAGGAGAGATGGAAGTGCACGAGTGCGAAGTCGTTCTTTCTGCTGTAGGTATTACTCCAAATACTGAAGGTATTGGTCTTGAAGAAGTAGGTGTAGCAACTGAAAATGGACGTGTGATTGTAGATGATTACTACCGCACAAATGTTGAAGGTGTTTACGCTATTGGTGACATCGTAAAAGGCCCTGCTTTGGCGCACGTTGCTTCGGCTGAAGGGATTACTTGTGTTGAGAAAATTGCAGGTATGAAAGTTGAACCTATCGATTATACTACAATTCCAGGATGTACTTACACAGTTCCTGAAGTAGCTTCAATGGGTATGACAGAACAAGCAGCTAAAGATGCTGGTCATGAAGTGAAGATTGGTAAATTCCCATTCTCAGCTTCAGGTAAGGCAAGTGCTGCAGGTGCTAACGAAGGTTTCGTAAAATTAATATTTGATGCGAAATATGGAGAGTTGTTAGGTGCTCATATGATTGGTGCCAACGTTACTGAAATGATTGCAGAATTAATTGTTGCTCGTAAGTTAGAAACTACAGGTCACGAATTGATCAAAGCAATTCACCCTCACCCAACCATGTCAGAGGCAGTTATGGAAGCTGCAGCTGCTGCTTACGATGAGGTGATTCATATCTAAGGAAAAGGAAAGAGTATCAAGTTGCAAGAACTTGAATTTTCTCTAAAAAATATTCCCAAAAAAGGGAAAACAGAAACAGCCCGAGGTTTTGCCTCGGGTTTTTTGTTTGAAAAATTTGAACTTTAAATGACTTACCTGTTCTACAACTTTCTTGATTCCTATTTTAATTTATATGTTTGTGTGGACAATTTAACAACCAACAAAAACAAACAGTACAGATGAGAAAGTTATTATTGGTTCCTGCAATGCTTTTGGCATTAACAGGAGTATCACAAGCTCAGAAATCAGGATCTGTAGATGCAAAAACACTTGAAGAGATTCGTTCCAGCTTTAAGTTAGATGCAAATACACAAGCAATCCAAAACGCGATTACAAATACGGAAAGTATTAGAGAATTATCTTTGAACAGATCAAAAATTGGAAAAACCGATCATTACTTTAAATACAGAGTGGATGTAAAAGGGATTACCGATCAGGAAAGTTCAGGAAGATGTTGGATGTTTACTTCTATGAATACCATTCGTCCCTATGCAATGAAGAAATTCAACTTGAATGCATTCGATTTTTCTCACAACTATAACTATTTCTGGGATATGTTTGAGAAATCAAACTTGTTCCTTGAAAATATTATTGCAACTGCCGATCGTGATATGGATGATCGTGAAGTTGTAACTTACTTTAAGTCTCCTGTTGGTGATGGTGGAGTATGGAACTCATTCTATAATGTGGCTAAAAAGTATGGTGTAGTTCCAGCTGAGATTATGCCAGAAACAAAAGTGAGTAACAAAACTCGCGAAATCGGTAAGCTATTGAATGAGAAGTTAAGAGGAGAAGGTTACAAGCTAAGAATGTTGGCTGCAGAAAAGGCATCGGCAAAGAAATTGGAAGCTGCTAAAGTTGAAGCTTTAAAATCAATTTACAGAATGCTTGCTTTAGGTTTAGGTGAACCGCCAGTGGAATTCGAATGGAGATTTAAGGATTCGAAAGGAAATATCAGCGAAAGCAAAACTTACACTCCTCAGCAATTTTTAGAAGAAGTTGCTCCTGGGTATGCTGATATCGAAATGGTAATGATCATGAACGATCCTACTCGTGAGTATTACAAAGTTTATGAAATTAAGAATTACAGAAACGTTTCGGAAGGTGTTAACTGGACTTACTTGAACTTGCCAAATGAAGATATCAAGAAATTTGCATTGGCTTCTATCAAGAATAACGAGGCAATGTATGCATCATGTGATGTGGGCAAGCAACACAATCGCAAGACAGGTGTAATGGATGTAAATACTTACGATTACGCTTCATTATTGGGAGTTGAGTTCGATATGGACAAAAAGGCAAGAGTCTTAACTCGTCAGTCTGGTTCTTCACATGCTATGGCCTTGGTTGGTGTAGATGTTGATGAAAACGAAAAGCCAGTAAAATGGGAATTCGAGAACTCTTGGGGATCAGGTTCTGGTCACAATGGTTACATTACTTTCACCGACGCATGGTTCGATGCTTATATGTTCCGTGTGGTAATCAACAAGAAGTACTTAGATGAAAAAGCTAAAAAGGCTTCAGAAAGCAAACCAGTACAATTGCCAGTTTGGGATTATATGTTCTAAATTTTGCTTGTAAGATATATGGAAGGGTGTTTTCTTAATGAGAACACCCTTTTTTGATTCTATTCAGATTGTTGTATGTGCTCTTCAGTTGGCTGAAGAGGTCATTCTCCCAAAAAAGAAGCCCCTAAATTGACTGAGGAAGTCGTTTTCTCAAAAAAGAAGCTCCTCAATTGACTGAGGAGATCATTTTCTCAAAAAAGAAGCTCCTCAATTGGCTGAGGAGATCATTTTCCCAAAAAAGAAGTTCCTGAATTGGTTCAGGAGTTCGTTTTCTCAAAAAAGAAGCCCCTGAATTGGTTCAGGAGTTCGTTTTCCCAAAAAAATAAGCCCGTCAGTTGATTGACGAGATGATCCAAAAAAGCCCCGAACATTGTTCGAGGCTTAGCTGTAAATATTTTTCTGAAATTACTGCTTCAATCTCTTGAAAATAAAGCGAGTAATAAAGATCCCTTTTCCATCACCTTTACCACTATCACTTTCTACACCACTGGTAACGAAAGCCAATTCATAACCTTGTTCAATCAAACTATTGATTTTTGATGAAATTAAAGCATCGTTAGAAGCAATGTTTTGGAAATTGATACCTGCAATACTGTAGAAGTTCAATAGTTTTGTTTCTGCAAACAAACTTACTTTAGCATCAGATCTTTTAACATCTTTTTGCTTACTTTTTTTACCATCGGTTCTTTCTGTAGTAAATGCGTTAGCATCAATTGGAGACTTTTCTTCAATAATTCTTGAACGACCAATACCCATTGGAACGATAGATTCTACTGTAGTGATTACTTTGTATTCGTATGACTGAGCACTAGCATCGATAAAAAGCCCACAAGCAATAATGAAAAGTAAAACTAATTTTTTCATACTTGGTAATTAATTTACTGGTTTATAAATATTAGTAGTTTTTTGAAAAGCACTAAACTATAAAATTATTTAGATAATATTGTTGCTAAACAAAATTTTTCATCATCCTAATTGATATATTTATCGAATTTTCATGTACATAATGAGAGAGGTACAAATTTTTCATTCACCAAGCATAAGTTAATCTTATAGGTTTATAAAATCATCTTATTTTCAATTATTGATATTTGTATCAAAGAAAATGACAAATCAATAATTAAAAAATAAGAATCATGAAAAATCTAAAAGAGAATCAAGCAACAGTTGAGTTAACAGCAAACGAAAGAGAAATTGAACAATTGCAAATTTTATTGGCAAACTATCAGTTGTATTATCAAAACTTAAGAAATTTTCACTGGAATGTAAGGGGACGTGCTTTCTTCGAATTGCATGCAAAATTTGAAGAGTTGTATACCGATGCAAGTGATAAAGTTGATGAAATTGCTGAGCGTATCTTAACCTTGGATGGTCATCCATTGGGAAACTACTCTGATTATGTAGCAATTTCAACCATTCAGGAAGTAAACTCTAACACAAGTGGAGAGGAAATGGTTCAACAGGTTGTTAACTCACATGAAATATTGATCGAAAAAGTGAGAAATGTAATTGCGGAAGCAAATGAGAATGAAGATGAGGGAACTTTGGACATACTACCAGCTTATATTTCTTATTTGGAGAAAATTAACTGGATGTTAAAAGCTTACTTAAAGTAATTCGAATGTGTTGAGAATAAGAAAGCCTCCAAAACTTGGAGGCTTTTGCATTTTATTCGCTTTTAATATCTAGTATTGTTGGAAAGTTCATGTTTTCATCCATAAATTTATCCATTTGAACCGTAAATCTTTCACAGAAAACAATACGTTGAGATTTTGGAATATATGGAGATAGTCTGTTGATTTCAGACAAAATCTGATCTCTCATAATTAGTTCGGCATCATCAATGATGAACATTTTTAAATTGTTCAGATTAATTCCACTAAATGAATATAACTCATTTAATTTTTTAGCTGTTGCAATTACAACATCCGAGCCTGCATATATCTTATCTCTTAAATCGTGAAGATTTCCTGCATCACCTTCGCAAAAAACTCTTAAATCAGTATTTTGTCCCAATGCCTCAAATTGTTCTTTCATCTCAATAGATTTTTCTCTGCTCGAGACAATAATTAAAGCTCTTGGTACATCTTCGAATTCCGATTTTAATTGTTGAATTACACCAATTACAATGGTAGATGATTTACCACTTTTTTCATCGGCACGAATCATTAAATCAACACCACTTTTTATTTTTGAAATACTCTGTTTTTGAACTTTTGTTGGTGTTTCAAAGCCGTATTCTTCTAAGGCTTCCAATAAATGCTGATCTAATTTTTTTAAGAACATCTTCTTTTGCTTTTTTGTTTGAATGTGGCAAATTTACAAATGTTTTGCCAATTTCATTAATCTGATGAATTCTCCTCGATATCCTTCTTCATCTTTGCCTTTTGAATTTTGAGCCAAATCAATCAGCATTTTATAATTACAGTTTCCTTTGTGTTTCGATTTGCGAAGCAATAAACCAAAACCAGCAACGGCAGCAGAGAATTGGAAGTTTTCAGAAAGAGTTTGTTCGGAGCTTACATTCATAGGAATTTCTTCAGTAATTAAGATGCTTTTTCTTCCTTTTGGATTTTTATATCTGAACTTCACAGTAGCAATTTCATCTTTAGAAAGAGCCTTGGCATTTAATTTTGTATCCTGATATTTCAGATTCTGATCCTTCTTTGTCCTTTTTGCCAGTTTAATTTCGTAAAGTGCAGTTACATTGTGTCCCGAACCAAGTTCGCCGGCATCCTTCTTGTCATCATCAAAATCTTCCTTGTTCAACATTCTGTTTTCGTAACCAATTAATCGGTACTCTTCAACAATTGCTGGATTAAACTCGATCTGAATTTTTACATCTTTGGCAATGGTGTGAAGCGTTCCTCCAAACTCGTTTACCAAAACTTTTTTGGCTTCCAATATGTTATCGATATAAGAATAGTTGCCATTTCCTTTGTCGGCAATAATTTCCATTTTATCGTCCTTGTAATTTCCCATACCAAATCCCAATACAGAGATGAACACCCCATTGTTACGCTCTTTTTCAATCAGCCTTTCCATTTCGGCATTGCTCGAAATACCAACATTAAAATCTCCATCGGTTGCAAGTATGATTCTGTTGTTTCCACCATCGATAAAATTTTCGCGAGCAGTTTTGTATGCCAATTCTAATCCTGCAGCTCCAGCTGTTGAACCTCCTGCATTTAATTTATTTAAAGCATTTAGGATTTTTTCTTTCTCGTTTCCATTGGTGGATGGTAAAACCAAACCAGAGCTACCGGCATATACTACAATGGCAACTTTATCTTCTGGGCGCAATTCATTTACCAAAAGTTTAAAAGCTTTCTTTAATAAAGGCAGTTTGTTTGGTGAATTCATCGATCCGGATACATCTAGCAAGAACACCAGGTTTGAAGCTGGAAGATTTTCAGTTTCGATTTTTTTCCCTTGTAGTCCAATATGTAGTAGTAGGTTGTCATTGTTCCATGGGCACTCAGCTATTTCGTGATGGATGGCAAAAGGATGCTCACCCTTAGGTTGCTCGTAGCTGTAATTGAAGTAATTGATCATTTCTTCAATTCGTACAGCATCAATTGGAGGTTTTTCACCATTGGTTAAAAATCTACGAACATTGCTATATGAAGCTGCATCAACATCAATGGAAAAAGTTGAAACTGGACTTTCCACTGCATTTTTGTAGTTGTTTTCATTGATAGTAGAGTATCCTTCGGTATTGTAGTTTATTGTTGGCATCATTTCATATTGGCAAAAAGCCACTGCATTTCTTTTACCTCTTCTTGAGCTTTTGCCGCGAATTTTAATGCCAGCTACACTACTAGAGAAGCTTTGCTTTGTCTTTTTTCCATAACCAACAACAATTACTTCATCTACGCTAATTTGTTCAGCTCGCATAATAACATTTATTACTGTTTGGTCTTTCACCTCAATCTCCTGACTGATTAATCCAACAAAAGAATAAATTAAAATATCACCTTTTTCTACTTCAATTGTATACTTACCATCAATACCGGTTGAAGTTCCATTGGTTGTACCTTTAATTACTATACTTACTCCAGGTATTGCAAGATTTGATTCATCCGTAACAACACCACTTATTGTTTTTGCTGAAAGGGTAGTAGAAATAAGTATTCCTAGCAATCCCAATAATAATTTTATTGCTCTCATAATTCTATTTTTTAATGATTACTGTTCGTCTTTGTCATTAGGATGCAAGGCAAGAATAAATTCCATAAAAAATTTTCATCTTTTTTTTGAAATGGTTAACTAGCATAAGAATTAAAGCTGATAATTAACACAGATAGCTTAATGTTTCGGACTAAAAAAAATCCTGATAAACTTTCCGATCAAGAGTTGCTGGAATCATATATTGATTCAGGCGATTTGGAAGAATTGGGTGCGCTTTATTCCCGATATATGCATTTGGTTTATGGTGTATGTTTAAAATATCTGCATGACAGAGAGAAAGCAAAGGATGCAGTAAATGCTATTTTTGAACACTTGATATCAGAAATCCCTAAATTTGAGATAAAGAATTTTAAATCATGGTTGTATGTGGTGTGTAAAAACTATTGTCTGATGCAATTAAGGAAACAAAAATCCCGGAAAAATCAGGCAGACAAATTTTTACAGTTGCAATTTGTGGAATCTACTACTTCACTGCATCCTATTGATGAGACACTGGATTTAAATCTGGAACAGAATCTGAAAAGGTGCATTGATAGATTAAAGGAAGAGCAGCAAAAGTGTATTTTGTTGTTTTACTACGACGAGAAATGTTATCAAGAGATATCGGATCAATTGGAGTATCCGGTTAAAAAAGTAAAAAGTTATATTCAAAACGGGAAAAGGAACTTGAAGATTTGCATGGAAGAATTTGCCAAACAAAATGAAGTCTAAATTGAGATTGACATATGAACGAATTTTAGCCTATTTTGGTAATAAAATGACTGAAAAGGAAAAGCATGCTTTTGAAAAATCTGTAATGATGGATGAATTCGAAAGTGATGCTTATGATGGCTTGTCTAAACTTGGTTCATTGGAGATTGAGCAAGATTTAGAAGAATTGAAACTGAGTTTGGAAAGTAAAATGAATTCCAAGCAAAAGAAAAGATTGATTTGGTTGCCTTATGCAGCAAGTATTATAGTTATTCTCGGGTTGAGTTTTGTTTTGTATTTTATTAATCAAACCCCGAGAGGAAATGAATTTGTTAGTCAGGATATTGAACAAGCTAAACCTAAACAGAAGTTTGAGAGTATCCAGATTACAAAAGAAGATAGTCTCAATATTAGTACGGATCAACCAATAGAAGAGTTAGAAGAGGTTGAGTTGGTAGAAGAAAAAGGAATTGATGTTGTCGATCTTGAAGTTCAAATGGCAGATGAGTATGAAGAACTTCAATTTGCACAAGAAATAAAAGATGAGGAGATCGAAACGAGTGAACCAATTCTTAAGGTTCTAAAAGTTAAAGAAAATCAATCTTCAAGAATTGTTACCAATAAAGTTGAGAAAGCATTATCTGGCAAAGTAGCAGGTGTGACCGTTAGCAAAAGGGATACAGGAATTAGAATCAGAGGATTTGCAACAATTGGTAATGATGAAAATGCAAGGAAAATTTCCGGGCTTGTAGTTGATAAAGAAAAAACTCCAATACCTGGTGTAATGATTGTTGTGAATGGGACAACAAAGGGAACCATGACTGATTTAGATGGGAAATTTGCGATGAGTCTTGCGGATACCAATTCCAACTATAAATTGACAGCTTCCTTTGTTGGTTTTGAAACCAAAGAAGTGGATGTTGCTGATTCGTTGTTGGTTGTTTTGGAGCAGGATGCCGTTGAGATGAATGAAGTAGTGGTTACAGCCTACGGATCTGAAAAGAAAAAAGCTTTCGAAACAGGATCTGTATCTGAAGTAAAAATGGATAAACCAATTAAATCTTGGAACAAAGTATTGCCTTCTCAATCGAAGAACATTTCGATATATAAAGAGAATATGATTTCAAGTCTAAAATCAGAATTTGAAACTGAATTAACGGGAAGATATAAACTTAGAGTTTCTTTTATCGTGTATAGTTCAGGATCTATTGGGAATGTTAAAGTTAAGGGTGACAATAATCTGAAACTAACCAAAAAGATTAAAGAATTAATTAGAAATGGAGAAAAATGGATTCCAGCAGAATCCAATGATGCTCCTACTGATTCAAAAGTCCGATTTACTTTACGTGTAGACTTTGATTAATTACTTTTTGTTGATTAAGTATACTCCTAACAAAATTCCAGACATGCATGCAAGATGGAGGAGTGTAATGTTTTCTCCATCGACTACTCCCCAGAAAATTGCAAATATGGGAATGATATAAGTAACAGAAGAAGCATATACGGCAGAAATGTGTCTGATTAAGCTATTCATTAATAACATGGCCAGTGCAGTGCCAATTATTCCCAATGCAGCCAAAGCAAGAAAATGAATTGGCCAATTAGGAGTAGCAAATACAGGCTGAAAATCTGTTGTTAAAAGATATATTAAAGCTGCTGGACCTGTAAAGAAAAAGGAAAGAGATGTAATTTGAACTCCTGATAAATGTGAAAGCTTGGCTTTAATTGTATTGATGTTGATACCATAAAATGATGTAGCTAAAACAATAAGTAAGGCATAGCTGTTGATACTTCCAAAGTTCAATTCTTTACCAGAAGTAATCAGGCCAAGAGCTCCTATAAGACCGACTACCAACCCTATTGTTTGCAACCATTTAAATTTGGTTTTAAAAAATAAAATTCCAACCAAAAGTGTAAAAAGTGGTGTTAGTGAGTTTAGCATTCCAGCCAATGCACTGTCTATTTGAGTTTGTGCCTTGGTAAATAAAAATGCAGGAATGAAACTACCTATGAATCCAGCAACAAGTATACTTGGAAAGTCTTTTCTCTGAAGAAATTTTAAATTCTTAATTGAATACGGAAGTAGTACAAGTGAAGCCAATAACATTCGAATTCCAGCAGCTTGTTCACTGCTAAAACTCTTCAGGCCTATTTTCATTAGTATAAAAGAACTTCCCCATACAAAAGCCAATAGGATAAGAATCGTGAGTTGAAACCAAGGTTTTTTCCAGTGCATATTGAGTGTATTTTGAATGCGAATGTACTGGAAATTAAACATCAAAACAACTGGAAAAAGGAACTTTCAGAAAAAACACAAAACCCCGGGAGTAGTAAATCCGGGGTTTTCTTGTGTATAACAGACTGTAGTTGTTTTTTGCAGAAAATCAACTTTTATTGATAATCATAAGGGTGATTTTCGATTCTGTTTAATCGTCTATTTATTTATTCCTTAAAAACAGAAAAGGTAACCCTGGAAATCAAAGTTTTTTTAATTGATTTACGCTTTGTTGTAAAATACTCAATCCTTTTTTTAACATAGACTTTGGGCAACCTATGTTTAATCTCATGTAGCCATTTCCTTCTTTTCCAAAAGTAGTTCCCTTATTTAAAGCTAAACCAGCTTCATTAATTAGAATCTGATTCAACTTTTCTGAGCCAATATTCAGATCTCTGCAATCTAACCATAATAAATAAGTAGCCTCTGGAGTAACCAATTTAATTTCTGGAATATTTTCTTCAAGAAATTCTCGAACGTAATCTACATTGGATTGTAAATACTCCATGAGTTGATCCAACCAGTCAGCTCCATGTTCATATCCTGCTTGCATGGCAATATGACCAAATAAATTACCAGAATCCAGGTGCATGGCACAAAGTAGCTTTTCGTAAGTTTTTTTCAATTCCTGATTAGGGATAATAATTACCGAACTTGCTAAGCCAGCTACATTAAAAGTTTTCGAAGGAGCAATACAGGTAATTGTTCTTTGTGCCAAATCTTCCGATAAAGAGGCAAGAGCTATGTGTTTGTGATTCTTATAGATTAAATCCTGATGAATTTCATCAGAAATGATAAGAAAATCATATTTTTTTGCGATTTCTCCTAGTCGAAGAAGCTCATCTTTTGTCCATACTCTTCCCACAGGATTATGAGGATTGCTAATAATTATGGCTTTTAAACCATCTTTGGCAAGTTGTTCCAAATGTTCAAAATCCATTTGGTAAGAATCTTCTGTTCTAATTAATGGATTGTGAACCAAACTGCGTTCAGTATCATTTATCACATGAAAAAATGGATGATATACCGGTGGTTGAACAGCAATTTTATCACCCTTTTCAGTCAGACTCATCAGCAATAAGGATAGAGCAGTAACTACTCCAGGACTGGAAGAAACCCATTCCTCTTTTACTTCCCAATCGTGACGGTTTTTAAGCCAGTTTTGTACACTTAAAATACAATCTTTACTTCGGAATGAATATCCGTAAATTGCATGTTCGGCTCTTTTTATTATAGCGTTTGAGATACAGTCTGGAACATTGAAATCGGTATCGGCTACCCAAAAAGGAAGCAAATTATCTTTCCCAAAATAATGTTCGAGTTTATCGTATTTTACCGAGTTGGTATTTTTGCGATCTATAATTTTATCAAAATTGTATTTCATTGTGATTGATTTTTAGGAAGAGTTAAAGTATAAAATTTTATAGAGTCTTTAAAGCAGCTTTTAAAATTTGCGAATAATGTTTGGGTTGATTTAATTCGTAGAAAACTTATAAAGTATGAAAATCAGAAAGAGTGGCGCTAAATATTCTGCGATTGTTGGAATTGGCGAACGAATTAGAAAAATGAGTCAAGAAACCGGTAATGAATTTTTGTTATTAAACCGGGGGGTAAATTCGGTCTGTAACATCGATTTAAACTCTGTTGTTGATGAATTGGATTTTAATTCGAACGAAATGCAGGTTTACCCTCCATCGCAGGGTAGGTCTGAGTTGAGAAAAGCCATTAATCAGCATTACTTTGGCAATCAGTCTTCGGTTGATAACATTGCTATAACCGGAGGAGGCATGTCGGCACTCGATTTGGTATTCCAAACCATAAATGTAGACAAGGTGTGTTTGCCTGATTACTACTGGGGGTCATACGTTCAGGTAATGACAGTTCGAGGAATGGAGTCTGAAACCTATGCTGATTTTAATACTGTAAATGAAAATATAGATTCTTATAAGAACAGGGCAGTGATCATCTGCGATCCAAATAATCCTATTGGAAACAAGCAGGCTGATGAGAATATTTTTAAAACCGCCAAAGCATTAAGTGATCATGGTGCAATTGTGATTGTAGATTGTCCGTACAGAAGAATTTTTTGTGGAGAGGAAGATTTGTTTTTTCAGAAATTAAGCCAATTGGAAAATGTTATTATTGTTGAAAGTTTTAGCAAATCGGTAGGCTTAAGTGGACAACGATTGGGTTTTGTGCATAGTACAAACAAAGAGTTTGTAAATGAATTGGGAATTCGTTTGATGTATGCCACAAATGGAATAAATGCTTTCTCTCAATTAATGGTAGCCAAATTGCTAAGCTCTGATAAAGGACAGGTTGTAATGAAAAGCTTTAAGGAGCGCACTTGCGAGGGAATAAAGAAGAATATAGAATTTTTGGAAATCAAAGGCTTGCTGGCAAAAGAGTTTTATAAGGATTCTGAACCTATTGGAATATTCGTGATTGTTAACAAATCGGAAGAGGAACTTCTTGAGGCACGAATAGGGAGTGTATCATTAAGTTACTTTACAAGGGATAAGAAAGAATATGCATCTCGGTTTGCAAGAATTTGTGTTTCTGTTCCACACGAAAAATTCAAAACTTATTTCGATGGATTGGAAATGTTGAACAACTCCAAAAATTAAGATCTTTTTTGAGGCAAAAATTAATGCGTAAGTAACAATAAGGAGTGTTTTTATAGGAGAAGGGAATTGAAATAATTCTTATTTCAAGCAGATTTACTTTATGGGAGTTCCTTGCCAGATTCAGAAAGCAATTCAATCACGCCTGATCCATAAACTCCCAATTCCCAGTAATGACGGTTAATACAACCCGATGGACAATCGCCCCAGCCGTAGCTATATATCAACTGAATGAAATCAGGATTAAAATAAACGATCTCAATATGAGGTCCATCGCCAATGCAATTGGCAGCTTGTGCTTTCGTGATAAATTTAAATTTTCTCAGTTCTCTGGCTAAGGATTCCTGATTGATACCAGTATTGGTATGAACCAGATATTGTGTTTCTCTGATAGAATCCAACTGCAAATCATATTCGTCTATTAACAAATCCAAACTTAAATTATCCGAGAAACCATAAGTTTTCCAAGAGGTAAAATTCTCACTCGTTGTATCTATTGTGATACGAGCTTTGTGCAGCTGCTCAGGACATAAGGCATGTACATCGTATTTTCTAATATCCGAAGAAGCAATCGAAACAGAATCGAGATAAACGGTTTGAAGTGCTGCTAGAATTGGTGCAAAGTGGTATTCTTTAAATTCTATTTCAGATAACTCTTCCATTTCCTGATTGGTATAAAAATCCATACAAATCAATTTAGCATCATTCAATAAGATTTCAAAAATAGAATCTGATACTCGGGAATCTTGAATTATTTCTGTAGGGAAATTAGCCGCATTGTCACTGTCACATGCATACAAAAGGTATACTCCGAATAGCAATATAGACAGCACGCGGTTTTTCATAGGATTAAAAATTAGGTGACTGGTTAGGTCATAAAATCTTGATGCTGGGTTGATATTGAATAAATAACCCGACATTATTTAATCAACGAAACATCTTTCATTTTGTTGTTTCAAGTTACAATCTTCTGATGAGTAAGTAAAGAGCAAGTTTTAAAATGTTTAAAAAAAAATAAAATTGAACTTGACGAACAGTTCAAATTTATTGGTGTAAAGATTTGTTAAAAGAAAACATTTCTTCTCTTAATCGAGTAGAATATTTTACATTTGACAATCTTAAAAATCAACAGCCGTGAATATATATAGACCTTTAAAAAATATTTTAGCTTTAATTGTTGTTTCGGGTGCAGTTTACCTTACTGCCCAGTTATTTAATTACTCAACCGTAACCGACCGAGACAAAGATCCTGAAAATAGCGAATACATGAGTCGCTATAATGTGTATGCACTAAAAACACCAGATAAATTAACCTTTGGCGATGAAATTGTTCCGATGAACAGGTGGGATGTAAAGGAATCGCTTGATAGGGAATTATTGGTGAATACCTATTGGCAGTCGCAAACTTTGTTGTTCTTAAAACGAGCGAATCGATATTTTCCAATTATCGAACCCATTTTAAAAAAGCAGGGGGTTCCTGAGGATTTTAAATATTTGGCTTTAATCGAAAGTGGGTTTGTGCCTACAATTAAATCGCCAGCAGGGGCTGTTGGGGTTTGGCAGTTTATGAGTGGAACGGCCAAAGACTATGGTTTGGAAGTGTCATCAGAAGTTGATGAACGATATAATATCGAAAAAGCAACTGTTGCGGCTTGTAAATACCTTAAAGATTCATACAAAAAATATGGAAGTTGGACCTTGGTAGCTGCATCGTACAATGCTGGAAGAAGGTTTGTTGATAAGCAATTAAAATTACAAGATGCAGGTGAATACTATGATTTGCTTTTGGGCGAAGAAACAGGACGATATGTGTTCAGAATTTTGGCCATTAAGATGATTATGGAGAATCCTTCGGCATATGGTTTTAAATATCGTGAGTCAGATTTGTATCCGGAAATTCCAACCCGAAAAATAAAAATTAAAACTCCGGTAAAGAATTTTGCTGTGTTTGCTAAGGAAAATGGAGTAAATTATAAGGTTTTAAAATATTTTAATCCATGGCTACGAAGAGCATACCTTACAAATAAATACAAAAAAGAGTACGAAATTACGCTTCCTGCCAAAGGATATATTAATTTTGCATTTTCTGATTATAAAAACCCTGATGGTTCAGTGTCAGAGAAATAGATTGTTGGATTTGCAAAAGGAGATTTAGATTTGAGTTCCAAAAAGAATAAAGAAGTAAACGGTGTAGAACAGCTCGAAACTGGCAGTGTTGATGTGTTTGGGGCACGAGTTCACAACCTTAAAAATATTGATGTAAGTATTCCTCGTAACCAACTTTCGGTGATTACCGGATTGAGTGGTAGTGGAAAATCTTCATTGGCATTCGATACAATTTATGCTGAAGGTCAGCGTAGGTATATCGAAACATTTTCTGCTTACGCCAGACAATTCCTTGGCGGAATGGAACGTCCCGATGTGGATAAGATTACAGGTTTAAGTCCGGTAATTTCTATTGAGCAGAAAACTACCAACAAAAACCCACGCTCTACAGTAGGAACCATTACCGAATTGTATGATTTTCTTCGCCTGTTGTATGCAAGAGCTGGTGTAGCCTATTCGTATGAAACAGGCGAGAAGATGGTGAAGTATACCGATGAGCAAATCATCAATTTAATTCACGAAAAATTTAGCGAGAAGAGAATTTACATTCTTGCACCCATTGTAAAAGGGCGTAAAGGCCATTACAAAGAACTGTTCGAGCAAATTCGAAGAAAAGGATTCTTGTATGCCAGGGTGGATGGTGAAATTGTTGAATTGTTGCATGGTTTTAAGGTCGATCGTTATAAAAATCACGATATAGAAATACTAGTTGATAAACTGGTTGTTGAAGAAGTTGGAGATAAGCGCCTAAAAGAATCTGTGCAAACAGCTATGAAACATGGTAAGGGGATTACGATGATTCTGGATAAGGATACCGATGAGGTAAAATATTACAGTCGTTTGTTGATGTGTCCATCTACCGGGATATCATATAATACTCCAGCACCACATAGTTTTTCTTTCAACTCTCCTCATGGAGCTTGCCCAAAATGTAAGGGTCTTGGACGTGTAAATGCAATTGATTTAGAGAAAATAATTCCAGATCAGACCTTAAGCATTCGTGAAGGTGGCATTGTGCCTTTGGGTAAATACAAGAATAGTTTGATTTTTTGGCAGATGGAGGCCATTGGGCGAAAGTATGGTTTTGATATGAATACCCCAATTGAAGAAATTCCTGAGGAAGCTCTAAGTATAATTCTGGATGGCTCCAGCGAAACATTCAAACTTGAAAATACTCCATTGGGCACATCGTCAAATTACTTTTTAAGTTTTGATGGTGTGATAAAGTATATCACAAACCAGGAAAGCAATGGAACTTCAAAGAAAGCCAAGAAATGGGCTGAACAGTTTGTGAAAACAGATGCTTGTTCTGCTTGTGATGGAAAGCGATTGAAGAAAGAAGCATTGCACTTTAGAATTCATGATAAAAATATTGCTGAACTAGCCGAAATGGATCTTGGTTTATTGGGTGAGTGGTTTCAGGATTTGGAACAGCACTTAAGCGATAAACAAAAAAAGATTGCCATTGAAGTTTTAAAAGAAATAAGATCTCGTTTGGGATTTCTTTTAGATGTAGGATTGGAATATCTTTCTCTAAATAGAAGTTCGGTAACGCTTTCTGGTGGCGAATCACAACGAATTCGTTTGGCAACGCAAATTGGTTCTCAGTTGGTTAATGTATTGTACATTTTAGATGAGCCAAGTATCGGTCTGCATCAACGTGATAATGAAAGATTGATTCAATCCTTACAGCAATTAAGAGATTCTGGAAATTCGGTAATTGTTGTTGAGCACGATAAGGACATGATAAAATCTGCCGATTATGTGGTGGACATGGGACCTTTTGCAGGAAAGCATGGAGGTGAAATTGTTGTTGCGGGTAATCCTGATGATATTGAAAAGGGAGATAGTTTAACAGCTCAATACTTGAATGGCGATAGAAAAATTGAAGTGCCAACAGAGCGAAGAAAAGGAAAAGGGAAGAGTGTTGACTTAAGAGGTTGTACCGGTAATAACCTAAAGAATGTTGATGTAAGTTTTCCGCTAGGAAAGTTCATTTGTGTAACTGGAGTTTCGGGAAGTGGAAAGTCGAGTTTGATTAATGGTACTTTGCAGCCTATTTTGTCGCAGCATTTTTACCGATCAGTTAAAGATCCTCTTCCTTACGAAGATTTGGATGGAATTAAGAATATCGATAAGGTAGTGGAAGTAAACCAAGCTCCATTGGGCAAAACTCCTCGTTCGAATCCGGCTACCTACACCAATGTTTTTGGTGATATTAGAAAGTTGTATGAGAAATTGCCTGAATCGCAAATTAGAGGTTACAAAGCGGGTAGATTTTCTTTCAATGTAAAAGGAGGAAGGTGTGAAACTTGCCAGGGAGCTGGAGTTCGTTCCATTGAAATGAATTTCTTGCCAGATGTGTATGTGCATTGCGATGAGTGTAATGGCAAGCGATACAATCGAGAAACTCTTGAGGTACGTTACAAAGGAAAATCAATTGGCGATGTGCTTGATATGACCATTAATCAGGCTGTAGATTTCTTTGAAAATATACCTGCAATTCTAATTAAATTGAAAGTTTTGCAGGATGTCGGCTTAGGATACGTAACGCTTGGGCAGCCATCAACAACTTTGTCGGGTGGTGAATCTCAACGTGTAAAACTGGCAACGGAATTGGCCAAAAGAGATACCGGAAAAACCATGTATATTCTGGATGAGCCAACAACAGGTCTTCACTTTGAGGATATCAGGGTGTTGTTGGACGTTTTAAATAGATTGGTTGATAAAGGCAATACCGTAATTGTGATTGAGCACAATATGGATGTAATCAAAGTTGCCGATCATGTTATTGATATCGGAAAAGAAAGTGGCCGAAATGGGGGTGAGATACTGTTCGAAGGAACGCCGGAAGAATTGGCCGAATGTAAGGAATCATTTACGGCTAGATTTCTAAAAGAAGAACTACAATAAAATATATCAAATCCCCGCAAGGGGATTTTTTTTTACCCTAATTTCTCAGGATTAAGAAAATTTAAGATTTCCGAAGAAGACTGATATAGCATAATTATTATCTTTATACAACTGTCCTTAATGTATAGGATGGCCATTAAATCTACAGCTCATGGGGAAATTAATAGATATTTACTTTGAAGATCTTGATGAAAAAAGATCTTATGCCGTTGGAACCGATCTACAAACCATTTTATCAGACATTGATATAAAATTGAATGGGCCTGTATTGGGTGCAATGGTAAATAATAAGGTGAAAGAACTTACCTACGAAATATATAAACCTAAAAATATTCGTTTTGTTGATCTTACACATCCTGCGGGAAGAAGAATGTATATTCGATCTTTGTGTTTTGTTTTATATAAAGCAGTAAGGGATTTGTATCCTGGAACAGGTTTTAGGATGGAACATTCTGTGTCGAATGGTTTGTATTGTAGGTTGACAGATAAAAATATCGTATTGACTCCTACAGATATAGATAAGATAAAGAGCAGAATGGAAGAGATCATTGCTGCCGATATGCCATTTATACGTGAGGAAATCGAAACGGAAAAAGCGATTGAGATTTTTGAAAATCAAGGCCTGAAAGAGAAAACCGGATTACTACGAACAAGAGGAAATTTGTATACCTCAGTGTATCATTTGTGTGATTGTGCTGACTATTTCTATGGATTTCTTGCGCCTTCTACAGGGGTATTAAAAGTTTTTGATTTGCAACATTTTTATCGTGGAATGCTTTTGATGAGTCCTAAAAGAGATGAACCATCGGTTATTGAAGAGAGAATTGAGCAAGAGAAAATGCTGAAAGTATTTAGTGAGTTTAAGCGATGGGGAAAAGTGTTGAATATTTCGAATGTTGGTGATTTGAATAAATATGTGGCTGAGGATAATATTTCTGAAATGATAAAAATTTCTGAGGCTTTACATGAAAAGAAGATTTCTCAGATTGCTGATAAAATTAGAAAGCATAGAAAAAGAATTAAGTTGATTTTGATATCCGGGCCATCATCATCGGGGAAAACTACATTTGGAAAACGATTGGCAATACAATTGAAAGTTGCTGGCTTAAGTCCTGTGAATCTTTCGATGGATAATTATTTTGTGAACAGAGAAATTACACCAAGGGATGAGAATGGTGATTATGATTTTGAGGTTCTTGAAGCTTTAGATGTTCAGTTGTTCAATCAAAACTTGGTTGACTTGATGGAAGGAAAAGAGGTTGAATTGCCAAAATTTTCATTTGAGACAGGACAAAGGTATTACGATGGAGAGAAGTTAAAAATTAATGATAAGCAAGTGTTGGTGGTCGAGGGGATTCATGCCTTGAATCCTGAGCTCACTCCATTAATTGCTGATGAGTCAAAGTTCAGAATATACATTTCAGCCCTTACCTCCATTTCTATTGATGGTCATAATAGAATTCCTTCAACAGATAATCGATTAATAAGGCGAATAGTGCGCGATTACAAGTATCGTAATTATAGCGCATCGGATACCATTAGCAGGTGGCTAAGTGTTCGAAGAGGTGAATTGAGAAACATTTTTCCTCATCAGGAAGAGGCAGATGTAATGTTCAATTCGGCATTGCCTTATGAATTGGGAGTTTTAAAAAGATTTGCTGAGCCAATTTTAAAAGAAGTGCAACCAAATCAACCTGAATATTCAGAAGCAAACCGACTTCTGAAGTTCTTTAGTTACTTTTTACCAATTTCAGAGGAGGAGATTCCACCAACATCTTTAATGAGAGAGTTTTTAGGAGGAAGTACTTTCGACTATTAGATTGTTAATAACTTTTTTACCTGTTTATATCAGTTCTATTTTTGCTGTTAATATCCTATTCGGCAAAAATAGGATTTTTTAGTTTTTAACAACTGTAAGTCAATAAAATTAAGGAGTACAGAGTTTATTAACAAATTGTCAACAATGTTGATAACTTGTTAGTTTCGTGTTGATAAACTAATATGAATAGGAAAGCCCGAATCTTGAGAAACGGGCTGCAAATATAGAAGAAAATATCTGTGATTTGCGAGTTATGAGAGAGAAATTTTTGAGAAAAAATCGAAAAAATAGCTAACTATCTCTTCATCATGCGGTCTATCTCTCTTTTGTGATCTTTTTGCTTTAAGCTTTCGCGTTTGTCGTAGTGTTTCTTACCCCTGCATAGTGCAATTTCCATCTTTGCAAAACCTCTTTCGTTAATGAAAAGGCGAACTGGAACTATGGTAAGGCCCGACTCTTTTGTTTTTCTATCTAGCTTATTTAATTCTTTTCGGTTAAGAAGTAGTTTTCTTTCTCTTTTTTCTTCGTGATTGTAGTAGGAGCCAAACTTGTATTCCGAAATGTGCATTCCTACTACATACAATTCGTTGCGTGTGAAATAGCAATAAGAATCAACCAAGCTGGCTTTTCCAGCGCGAATTGATTTGATTTCGGTTCCAAAAAGTTGAATTCCGGCTACAAATTTCTCAATGAATTCGTATTCGAAGCTGGCTCTTTTATTTCTGATGTTAATATTCTGCATCGTTATATCTTAAATTCCTTGCAAATTTAGTATTTAAATTGTTAATGGAAGCCTGAATAGAATTGAAAACATTCTTTCAAATATCAAAGGAAGAACAAGAATCAATAGACTTGCCATAACAGTAAATCCAGGACGCTTATTATTGGCGATTGGTAAAATTGAAGTTGTTCCCAGCCACAATATTCTAATGAAGTATAGTTCCAACAATAGACATATCTGGTTTAAGAATGAAAATGGGGTAAATAGTTGAGCTAATCCGTGAAAAATGCAGAATATCGAAGCACTGTAAATTACGAGTTTAAAAATCGCACTTTCATTGATTTGAAGCTGGAAATTTGGTGCAAGTAAAATAATCAGTTTAGCTGCGCAGTATAATCCTAAATTAAGTGCTAAAAAATCAACAAATAATTTTGATCCAGCAATTAAAATATCCTTCGTATGAATGTAGGTGCCTCCTGCGGCAATAATTGCGCATAAAGTAATTACAGGAAAGGAGAAGTTTCGAAATAACTCTTTAGTTGTTGAGTTTTCCGGAGCAATTCTTTCCCATTCTTTTTTGGGGGTAAGTAGCAGATTACGTGTTCGAAAGAGCGAATTTAAAACACCTTTTGAATTGTATTCCATTTTTGAATCTTCTTGTTTGATACTGTCAAAATTAAACAAGTTTTTAAAAAAGTGAAGAAGTTATGATTTTTTAGAATTGATTTATACTACAATTTAAAAACCTAAAAGGTTAGCTGTACCTATAAATAGCGCACCCAACACTGCATAAATGGAAAGTAGACCGATTAGAATAAATGTAAAATAACCAGATCTTCTTCTGTCGGGAACATTTAAAATTGGGGTAATTCCTTTGTATAATATATAGAAGCTATATAATCCGAAAATCGTTAGGTAGTTAATGATAGGGAACAGGAATGCAATAGAATTAAAAATGAAGCCTGGAGTATAGGAAAATGCAACCAAAATAAATGCTCTTTCGAATCTTTCCTTTTTTGTAGGAAGAACAGCAAATGGTCTAACTACTATGGAAGAGATGTAGATGGATGCAATTGATAGAACAAATGTAGTTATGGAAGAAAACAAAAACATATCAATATGATTGGTTGAATTATTATCAAAAAGAACAAAGCCTATAAAGTTACATGCAGACATGATTAAGGCTAAAGGAACAATCAATATAAACAGGAGTTTGGAGCTTTTGATATTTACATGATCTAGAATTGAAATCCATTCCTTTTCGGGAGAAATTAGCAATCGAAAAGTGTGTTTGTAGGTTGCAAGAATTGTCATATTGATTGTCTGGTTAGTGAAATCAAAAAACTTAAAGTAATTTTGTTGCCGAATTCTAAATTTTCGACCTATTTAAGATAGGCATTATCCTGAGAATGAAACGTCCATTATTGAATAATTATTTAATTTATGGTGAGTTTTGTGTGATAACTAAAAGAAAATTTAAACACATGAAAAATCGGATTGTTATTTCGATTAAAATTTAATGAAGATGCGTTACAATTTATTGGTAGTATTAGGTGCGACTGCAACGGGCAAGACAAGTTTGGCGGTTAATTTGGCTAAAGATTTCAATGGTGAAATTATTAGTGCTGATTCTCGTCAGATTTATCGTGGTATGGATTTGGGTACAGGAAAGGATATTGAGGAGTATGTTGTGGATGGAGTTGAAATACCATATCATTTAATTGATATCGCCGATGCAGGATACAAATACAATGTGTTTGAATTTCAACAAGATTTCGTTAAAGCATTTGAGGATATTTCGTCCAGGAAAAGACTGCCGGTTGTATGTGGTGGTACAGGAATGTACCTTGAAGCAGTTCTGAAAGGTTATAAATTAATAGCAGTTCCTAAAGATCAATATTTTAGAGATGAGTTGGAAAGTAAATCGCTTGAAGAGCTTGAGGTAATACTTCGTTCATATAAAGACTTGCACAATACCAGCGATTTAGAAACAAAGAAAAGAGCAATCAGAGCCATTGAAATTGAAAGATACTATGCTGCAAACCCTCAAATTGACATGGAATATCCAGAAATGAATCCATTGTTGATTGGAATAAAATTCGACAGAGAAAGCAGACGCGATAGAATTAGCCTAAGATTAAAAGAGCGTCTAAAATCAGGAATGGTGGAAGAGGTTGAAGGTTTGTTAAAATCTGGTGTGTCTGCAGAAGATTTAATTTATTATGGCTTGGAGTATAGGTTTCTTACCGAGTATGTAACAGGGCAAATTACATACGATGAAATGTTCTCGGGATTAGAAATAGCAATTCACCAATTTGCCAAGCGCCAGATGACTTGGTTCCGAAAAATGGAACGAAGTGGCAGCAACATTCATTGGTTAGATGGTTACATGCCACTTGATGAAAAAATTGCCAAGGTAAAAGAATTGTTTAATGCTTAAGCAAGATATTCAACAACCTTATCATACGAAATGCGGGTAATGCCAAGTTCATCCCATTTTTCAAAAGGAAGTGGGATGTTCGGAAGTTCTTTGATGGCATCCTCAATTACATAAACTTTAAGTCCTCTTTCTGCAAGTCCAACAGCTGCGCAATCAACGCACACATTTGTGGTAACGCCATATACAAAAACAGTTTTTGGATTAATCACTTTTAGTAGATTTTCAGTATTTGGGTTGCCTTCAAATACATCAAATGCATCTTTTCGGATAATGATGTTTCTTTCAAGAGTAGCTTCTCTCAATTCTTTTTCGTTGTATATTTTGTTCCAAAGAATTTTTGGACTGTTTTTATCGGGCTTGGTTTCGGAAATGTACTCGGCACCTAATGAGTTTGCCATGCAATGTTCAGGAAAAGTATTTGCAAAATCAGGATTTGAAGATAGTTCGGCAGAATTGCTATAATGATAATCTGCGGTGTTAATTACCTGAATGTTATTGAATTCAGCCAATTTTGTAATTGCCGCAAGAGTAGGTTGAATTTCTTCTGCATTTTGAGCATAAAGTTTTCCATTCTTACTCATAAAGTCGATTTGAGTATCGACATTCCAAAACAAGATATCTTTTGTAAACATATTTGTAAGTCTTTCTTTTTTATAAAAATACAACCGATTCGATCCTATTCAAAATTGATAGGATTAATTAATCTAAAGATATCGGAAAATTAAGGCTTTTTGTCATGGATTTTGCAGTCGATAACGAATATATTTTAATGTGGTGACGAACTTTTCTAATTTAAATTTTGAAAATCGATATGAATACAATAAATGAACAACATAAGAACCATATCCCGTAGTCGGATAATTTATCATATACTTTTTTGGGTGGTTGCGGCTGTGTTTTGGTTGCTAACCATGTTTGTTGCCAGTAATTTTAAAAACATACTAAAGATTGAGCCAGTGTTGATGACTTTGGTTTTTAATCTTTGTTTTGCGGCAGCTGTATATGTTAATCTTTTGATTTTAATTCCATTTTTATTCAAAAGGCAGCGCTTTTTTCTCTACGTTGTATCAGTATTTGCAGTGATATCTGTTGCAGCTTTTGTAATCGATTTTTTGCTGGTATATCCTTTAAATAGCTTTGTTCAAGGAGAACAGTATTTCGAGGAGTTGACCTTTGTGGTTTGGGTAAACTTTGCAATTTTCACATTAATTTATGTTGGGATTACTTCAGTTTTATCAATGACACGTGAGTTAATTGTTCTGCAAAAAGTTACTGCTAATTTTCAGGATATTGAAAGAGAGAAATTGGAGGCGGAATTGAAAGCTCTTAAGGCTCAAATAAATCCACATTTTTTGTTTAATACCCTTAATAACCTATATTCACTTACTTTAGATAAATCAGATAAAGCACCAAATTTGGTACTAAAATTGTCTGATATGATGAGGTATATTTTATACGAATGTAATGATAGGTATGTATTTGTAGATAAAGAGTTGGATTTTATTAAAAACTACCTGGATCTGCAAAAAATTAGGTTAGACGATACCATTCCTGTAAAGATAAATGTAAAGGGAAGTGCTTCTCAAAATAAAATTGCGCCTTTGTTGTTCGAACCATTAATTGAAAATGCATTCAAGCATGGATCATATGGCAAGAATAATAATGGATTTGTAAATATTCTATTTAACTTTGAAGAGAAGGATAAAATGGAATTGTCAATTGAAAATCGATTTGATAACAAATGGCAAGATGAGGAGCGAAAAGCAAAAGGGATTGGAATAAAGAATGTTACTCGTAGATTAGAATTATTGTATCCGGATAAACATGATTTGAATATTTCGAAACAAGAAGACTTGTTTAAAGTGAACTTACAAATTGATTTATCGGAGCAAAATGCTTAGAGTTACATTTAAAACTCTGACAAAAAACAAAACGCATGAAGTTGAAGTGTTTAATTATAGATGATGAGCCATTGGCACAAAGAGTACTGGAAAAGTATGTTTCAGAACTCTCGAGTCTGGAGTTAAAAGGCAAGTGTAGCGATGCCATTGAAGCTATGGAGGTTCTTCAGCAAGAATCGGTGGATCTGATTTTTTTAGATATTAATATGCCAAGATTGAGTGGAATAAACTTTTTAAAGTCCTATAAAAATCCACCAATGGTTATTATTACCACGGCATATACCGAATATGCATTGGAAA
The DNA here is from genome assembly GCF_030851345.1 of Marinifilum sp. D714. Classification (GTDB taxonomy): domain Bacteria; phylum Bacteroidota; class Bacteroidia; order Bacteroidales; family Marinifilaceae; genus Marinifilum. The sequence goes on along the minus strand of NZ_JALPNU010000012.1, from coordinate 36,214 downwards.
GCTATGAGCTGAATGTGCTGGATTATTTGAAAAAACCATTCTCGTTTGAGCGTTTTTTACAAGCAGTACAGAAGGCGGAAGAAAAGGTGAAAGCCCTTGCTGAACCTCAGGAAACCACCAAGGATGAATTGGAGTATATTTTTGTAAAGGCAAATAAAAAAACAATTAATATCAATCTGGATTCCATTCAATATGTTGAAGCTTTGGGTGATTACGTTAAGATCTTTACCAATGATGGGCATGTTGTTACTTATCAATCTTTGAAAGGGATTGAAAGATTATTGCCTTCAGCCAAATTTTATCGGATTCACAAGTCATATATCGTGGCTTTGGCAAAAATAAAATCGATAGAGGGAAATATGGTGCATATGGATAAAGGTACCATACCAATAGGAAATAATTACAAGCAGGGATTCTTCCAAAGGATTCATCCCGTGTAATTTTTATAATCAAGTCTGTTTGAGTAAGTAAAAGAGTCGATTTTCAGTATCGACTCTTTTTTTGCTGTAAAAAAGAGACTGAATCAGGGAAGAACGCAATTTTTAGGTGTATGAACTAAAAAAGAAGTCAAATATAATGCTCAATTATGCTAGGAATTAGCTGCTATTTGTTAAATTTAGGCTTTGATAAATTGAATCCGATCAATATTAAATTTAAAAGACTATGAACAGACGTGCTATTTCTCGTTATACCTTTATTCTTTTTGCTTTGGCTATAAGTGTTGTGGCTTGTAAACCAGTTGATAAGAAGAAAAGCGGAGAACAAACAGTAAAACCATTATTGAAGAAAGCTATTGAAAGTGAAGTTAAAGATGTAGTTTATCCCTTGCCAACTACTTTCGAGTTGACTTCTATGTTGAATCGTATTGGAGCTGACTATATTTTAGGTTTATCAAATTCTACAGATAACGCTGATAAATATTTCACAGAAAAAGCAAGAGCTCTTAACCTTGGTGTTTACAGTGCTGATTTAAGTTATGCAAGTACTTACAATCGCAAGCAGGAAACAATGTTGTTCCTTAAGGCATCTAAAACATTAATCGATAATCTTGAGATTACAAGTGCATACAACAAAACTTTGGTTGATGATGTAGAAAAAAATCTTGATGATAAAGATCAGTTGGTAAAAGTAATTACTAACTCTTTCTATGATACTTATGAGTTTTTAAACAAAAATGGAAAAGCGAACCTATCTCTATTGGTTGTAAGTGGTAGCTTTATAGAGGGATTGTACATTGCAACTCACATCTCAGAAAATACTTATGCAAACCCTGAAATTGTAAAAGTAATTTTCGATCAAAAAGCTTCTTTAGAGAAATTATTAAAGGTGCTTGAGCCAGAGAAGAAAGATCCTAATGTTGCAGCTTTGATTTCTGAATTCACAGGCTTAAAGGCTAGCTATGACAAAGTTGTGGAAGGAAAAATGACTGAAACACAATTGAATGAAATTATTGCTAGCGTTGCAAAATTAAGAAACAGTATCGTGGAGTAATCATATTCCATTAAAGATATTAGAACTGCCTTCCAATTTGGGAGGCAGTTTTTTTGTGTCAATTAAGAAGAAATTGCAATCTTTTGTAAAGAAATAAATTGTAATTTTAAAAGCAGTGCAGATCTGCCAAAAAACCATAATTCATATTTATACATGGGGGAATCGATACTAAATGCTCTAATGTACCTGTTTGCAATTGTTGCTAATACAAAACAAGAAGGAGTTTCTGGTAAAGGAAGAATTATTGTAGAAAGCTTTTTAAGTCGTTATGTGAATTCTGATATTCAGGATGAATACTTGCGATTGTTTGAGAATTATTCGGAGTTTTATCGCCGGGAAATGGAGTATCAGGCAATTACTCATGCTCGTCAGGCGGATATTCTATCATTAACCGAGGCTTCTAAAGTTTGCAATAAGGTAAAAGCGGAATTGATACAGGAAGAAAGGTTAATTGTATTGCTGCGCTTGATGGAATTCGTTTACGAAGATAAAATGGTTAGCGAAGGTGAGTTTGAGTTTATTAGTATTGTTGCCGAAAATTTTAAGATTCCACGTTCTGAGTTTATCAATTGCCTGGCATTTGTTTGGGGCGATACGGTAGATGATTTTGATAAACGCAAGTTCTTAATAATAGATAATAAGGTTACCGAATGGTCGGATAACTTGTCTTGGTTTATGAAAAAGGAAGCCAAGAAAAGTGAAAACGAAACCAAGCACATGTACTGTGAAAATTTGTATGGACGAATTATCGTAATGTACATCGAAAGTGTAAATTTGTTGGTGTTTAAATATGAAGGAGAGTTAAATCTTTACCTTGAAGGTAACAAGATTATCTCTGAAAAAACTTACCAATTGGGGAATGGTTCCATTATTAAGGGCCCCAATATCAAGTCAATTTATTTTTCTGAAATTGCTGCCAAATTTCTTGAAGAAGAAACACAAGAAAAAATCATTTTCTCGGCAAAGGATATCGAATTTAAATTTAGAAATTCAAACAACGGAATACAGAAATTTAATTTATCAGAAGAAAGCGGACAGCTGATTGGTATAATGGGAGGTAGTGGTGTTGGAAAATCAACTTTACTGAATGTTTTAAACGGAAATCTTACGCTTAATAATGGTGAAATTAGAATTAACGATTTTGACATTCACCGAAACAAGCTTGCCATTCAAGGTTTAATTGGTTTTGTACCACAGGACGATTTGTTGATTGAAGAGCTTACCGTTTTTCAAAATCTCTACTATAACGCCAAACTTTGTTTTAAAGATTTTAGTGAGATTCAGATTCTGAAAACTGTTTTAAAAATGCTTCAGGATTTGGCATTGTATGAAGCGAGAGACTTGAAAGTAGGAAATCCACTAAACAAATTCATAAGTGGAGGACAACGTAAACGCCTGAATATTGGTTTGGAGTTAATGCGCGAACCAGCTATTCTTTTGGTTGATGAGCCAACATCAGGACTTTCGTCTACCGATTCGGAAATGGTAATGAAACTGTTAAAACAACAGACCTTAAAAGGGAAGTTGGTTATTGCCAACATTCATCAACCATCCTCGGATATCTTTAAAATGTTCGATAAGCTTTGGATTTTGGATAAAGGTGGTTACCCAATTTATACTGGTAATCCAATTGATGCTATTGTTTATTTTAAGACACAGAATTCGCAGGTAAATGCATCGGAAAGTGAGTGTGTAACCTGTGGGAATGTAAATCCTGATCAGATATTACAAATTGTAGAGACCAAGTTGATTGATGATCAAGGAAAACCAACGCGCGATAGAAGGGTCTCCCCTGAGAAATGGTACGAGAAATACCTGGATAATATTGAGTCAAATCACCAGCCATTGAGGGCAGAAAAAAAGCTACCGCAAAGTGATTTTAAGATTCCTGGCAAGGTGAAACAATTCTCCATTTTCTGGATCAGAAATGTTTTGTCGAAACTTACCAATAAGCAATACCTGATCATCAACTTGTTTGAAGCACCATTGCTTGCTGTTATTCTGGGTTATTTTACCAAATACACAGAGAATGGGGCCTATGTGTTTGGTGAGAACAAAAATTTCCCGGTTTTCTTATTTATGGCAGTTGTTGTTTCCATGTTCTTAGGACTTACAGTTAGTGCCGAAGAAATAATTAGGGACAAGAAAATATTGCAGCGAGAAAAGTTCCTGAATTTGTGCCGAATTAGTTATCTCACATCCAAAATCATGTTTTTGTTTGTATTATCGGCCATTCAGTCCATTTCTTTTGTTTTGCTGGGGAATTTCATACTGGAAATTGAAGGAATGACTTTTGCCTACTGGCTGGTGTTGTTTACCACAGCCTGTTTCTCTAACTTGGTAGGTTTAAATATCTCCGCAGGATTAAATTCTGTGATTACCATTTACATTTTGATACCATTAATCTTGGTACCTCAGCTTTTGCTTGGAGGTGCAATGATTAAGTTTGATGATCTTCATTATGGTGTTACCGATAAAGTATATGTGCCTATTGTGGGGAATATGATGACAACCCGTTGGACCTACGAGGCGCTCGCGGTTACGCAGTTTAAGGATAATGAATTTGAAAAGCACTTTTTCGATCACGAAAAGGGAATAAGTGATGCTTCGTTTAATAATTCATTCTTGATTCCTAAACTGGAATCGATTCTTTTGGATTGTGAAAGGAGTGTGGAGTTCGAAAAGGATACAACAGAAACGCAAGCCCACTTTAAGATGCTTCGGGATGAGATTACACAATTGGCTGATAATGCAGGATTGGACGTTTTTCCTGAGGTTAACCAGTTAAACCTTAAAGATTTTAATTTGAATGTAGCTGAGCAAACCAAGAGCTTTTTAGATCAGGTTGAGCTATATTACATGGGAATGAGTAGTGAATCGGGCTATAAGAAAGATTTTGAGTATTCACGATTGGTTGATTCTTTGGGACGAGATGGAGTGTATGAGTTTAAACAAAACTATTATAATCAGGCTTTGGCCGATTTGGTTTTGAATAGAAACGAAGTGAACAAGATGATTGAGGTGGATTATCAATTGATTCAAAAGAAAGATCCGATATTCATGTCGCCAGATTCGAAGTTTGGTCGCTCACATTTCTACTCGCATGTAAAGAGAATAGGAAATTTCTATATTGATACCTACTGGTTTAATCTGGCTGTGGTTTGGTTGGGCACAGTACTACTGTTCTTCGCACTTTGGGCCGATGTGTTGCGCAAAATGATGAACTACTTCGAGAGCATTAAGTTGGTCCGCAGAGAGAAGAAAAGAAAATAGAATCAATTACGAATTAAGAAAACCAGACAGCGTTAGTATGACCTAACAGCGTTTGATAAAAAATAATTGTAGAGACGTAGCATTGCTACGTCTTTCTTTATTATATGGATCTTCGGTTCAAATAGTTCACCAACAACAAACTACTCGCAATCACCATCATCCCCATAATCGAAACGGTATCCGGATTTTCATCGGGTAATATCATCCAGCTCAGGAATGCACCAAATATTGGAATGATAAATTTCCAGGTGTTTAGGTTCGATACCTTTACATTTGGTCGCTGAAGTAACCCGAACCAAATGGTAATGGCAAAGGCCGATACCATAGCTAGCCAGCCAAGAGAGATCCAATATTCGCCAGGTAAATTAAAATTCCAAGATGGATTTTCGATAGGAAGGGAAGCCAACATCAATCCCATTCCTCCAATAATCATCGAGAAGGAAGCCAATACTCGTGGAGGCATACCTTTTGCATCGCGAGATACGATTACATTGCCCGTGCTTCCCACAATATTATTTAGAATCAGAATTCCCACGCCAAGTGGAATGGTGGTAGAAAAAACAAAGTCCGATCGTCCCAGGCTAATGATGCATACTCCTGTCATTCCAAGAAGAATGGCCCCAATTTTTTGCCAGCTCATTTTGTCGTTGCTCAACATCAGGTGTGCCATAATGGCTGCAAAAAGAGGTTGAGCCCCAATTAACATGGCTCCCAATGCGCCGGGAACGTAGCTAATTCCCATATAGAACAATCCGTAAAGAAAGGTGGTTTGCAAAAGTGCTACCCATAGCACGAACTTCCATCTTCTTTTCGATTCCAGTATCTTAAACTTTAAATCTTTAATAAAAGGGAGTATCAACAAGCCTGATATAAAGAAACGCAAGCCTGCAAACTGTAATGGAGTAGTGTATTTCAATCCAATTTTAATTGCGGTAAAGGGAGTTGCCCATAGCAGGCAGGCAAATATTGCCAATACTGTGGTTGATAGGAAGAATTTCTTCATAGGGATTAAAAATTTTCTGCAAACTTAGGGATTTTTCGGTTAGTATCATCCTAAGTAATTAAAATGAAAAATCCCTACCAAAGCTGGCAGGGATTTAATATTTAAATAGCTTTCGCTTATTTCTTTAACCACTTGTCTAACCAACTAGCGAATTCGCGCTGCCATAAAATTCCATTTTGGCATCCCAATACCCAGTGATTTTCTTCAGGGAAGTAAAGATACTTTGCAGGAATACCTCTTAGGCGAGCTGCATTAAATGCTTGCATGCCTTGCGAAGCAACAATACGGTAGTCTTTTTCGCCATGAATCACCATGATTGGCGTATCCCACTTGTCAACAAATTTGTGAGGAGAGTTGGCGTAAGAACGCTGAGCAATCTTGTTCTTTTTGTCCCAGTATGCACCACCAAGATCCCAGTTTACAAACCACATCTCTTCAGTTTCCAGGTACTGAGCTTCCAGGTTAAACATTCCGTCGTGTGCAATAAATGCCTTAAAGCGCTTGTTGTGGTGACCAGCCATCCAGAAAGTTGAGAATCCACCATACGATGCACCAACGCAAGCCAAACGGTCTTCATCAACATACTTTTCAGCTTTTACATTATCGATCGCCGATAGGTAATCCTTCATATTCTGTCCACCGTAATCACCAGAAATTTGCTCGTTCCATTCCTGTCCAAAACCTGGTAAACCTCTACGGTTTGGCGCAACAATCACATAACCATTGGCCGACATCATTTGGAAGTTCCAACGGTAGCTCCAGAACTGAGAAACTGTTCCTTGAGGACCACCTTGGCAATAAAGAACTGCAGGATATTTTTTGTTCTCGTCGAAATGTGGAGGTTTGATTACCCATACCAACATTTGCTTGTTATCGGTAGTTTTTACCCAACGTTTTTCAACAGTAGCAAGTGTTAACTGATCAAGGATGTGCTTGTTTACGAACGAGATTTCTTTCGCCTCACCAGTTTTGGCATCAACATTATAAATTTCTGCAGGTTTGCTCATTGATACGCGCTTTGCAATCAATTTGTCACCTACAGGATGAACCGATTGGTAGTTGTGAACCCCTTCGGTAATCTTGTGAATCTTACCATCAGCAATGTCCATGCGGTAGATTTCGTCAGTTGCATGCCAGTCTGAAATAAAATAGATCGACTTGCTATCCTTGGTCCATGTTAGGTGACCCACATTTTGGTCGAAACCTTTGGTCATGTATTTTTTCTCGCCAGTTTTTAAATCCATTAAGAACAAACGAACCTGATCAGCTTCGTAACCATCACGCTCCATGCTTTCCCATGCCATGTATTTTCCGTCAGGCGAGAAGGTAAGGTTGTTGTCGTAACCCATCATGCCTTTGGTCATGTTCTTGGTTTCGCCTGATTCTACATTGTAGAAATAGATATTTGTATTGGTTGAAAGAGCGTATTCCACACCGTATTTCTTGCGAGAAGAATAAGCGATGTTCTTGCCATCAACAGTCCAGTTTACTTGTTCTATGCCACCCCATGGGCGTACAGGAGCTTCCCATTGTTCACCTTCCATAATATCTTTACCGTCTTTTAACATGCTTGCGCGATTAAAATCGGCAACGAAAAGGTGAGTGTAAGTTTCTACCCAATGGTCCCAGTGGCGATAAAACTCGTCAGTAATTACTCTACCGTTTGTTTTTTTCAAATCAGGATGCTTGTCGTGTACATCTTCTCTTAGCTTTACTTCTTTCGAGTAAACAATTTTCGACTCATCTGGTGAGAATTTGAAATCGTTGATTCCTCCTTCAATATCAGTCAACTGCTTGCGACCTGTTCCGTCGGCATTCATTTCCCATGCCTGAACCGACCCGCTTTCAGCAGAAAGGAAAGCAATTTTGCCATCTTTGGTCCAACGCTCGCCCCACTCTTTACCTGCAGTGTTTGTAATCTGAACAGCATCGCCACCAGCTACAGGAACTGTATAAAGGTCGCGGTACGATTTGTCTTCTTCTTTGTTGAAGTAAGTTACTCCGTAAAGAACTGTTTTTTCGTCAGGCGAGATACTTTCTCCACCCAATCGTCCGAAAGACCATAAAACCTCCGGAGTCATAACGTCTGAAGCCAGCTTGGTTTCAGGAGTTTTGTAGGATGAATCCTTTTTTGATTCTTCAGCTTTTTGCTCACAAGAAGTTAATCCTGCTACAAAAGCCAATCCTAACAAAAAGTACTTGTTTGTCATGATTGTAGATATTTGTTGTTTGTATTATTTTCAGCACCGTAAATGTAAGGAAGAATGAACAATTACGAATTAATTAGATGCAGATTTTTATGATTTAATGTTTAAAAGTATGTTTAGAATTTGAGGTTGCATACTATATTTTAACCATCGTAGTATGCCAAGGTAATTGGTAAAAGATAAAATATGATTTGGGCAGTGGTGTGCGAATGGCATAATCAAATCTTATCGTTTTTTTATATTGTTCTTCTCATTGTTATTTATATGTGTAGCTCAATAATCCTGCGTTTCTCCAGCCAGATCATATTTTATCATTATTCTCCAAAGATAGCAAACCAAAATGGTGAAATAAGAATCACTTGCCTCAATTTCCTGGTACACATTTGAACTTTAAATCATAAAAATCTGCGTCTCCCTTCTTGCGTCTATAAAAAAAAGACCCCCGCATTGCGAGAGCCTTTCTTTATATAATAGGTATCAGAATTTATTCTGCCGGATTGTTGATGGCATCAATAATCTTGTTTTCTAATTCTTCAGCCAACTCTGGATTGTCGTTGATTAGGTTTTTAACTGCTTCACGACCTTGACCCAATTTGGTGTCACCATATGAGAACCAAGAGCCAGACTTTTTGATGATGTTGTAATTAACACCCAAATCGATGATTTCACCAGTTTTAGAAATACCTTCTCCGTACATGATATCGAATTCAGCTTTACGGAATGGAGGTGCAACTTTGTTTTTGATAACTTTAACACGTGTGTGGTTACCATTTACTTCATCGCCATCCTTAATCTGCCCAATTCTACGAATATCCAAACGAACCGATGCATAGAATTTCAATGCGTTACCACCTGTTGTTGTTTCAGGATTACCGAACATTACGCCAATCTTCTCACGCAACTGGTTGATGAAGATACAAGTAGTATTAGTCTTGTTGATGTTTGCAGTTAATTTACGCAATGCTTGTGACATTAAACGAGCCTGAAGACCCATTTTTGAATCACCCATTTCACCTTCAATCTCTGCTTTTGGAGTCAATGCAGCAACCGAGTCGACAACAACTAGATCAATAGCTGATGAACGGATCAATTGGTCTGCAATTTCTAAAGCTTGCTCACCATTATCTGGCTGAGAGATCAAAAGGTTTTCTGTGTCTACACCTAGTTTTTCAGCATAAAATCGATCGAAAGCATGCTCCGCATCGATGATGGCACAAATACCACCAGCCTTTTGAGCTTCAGCAATTGCATGGATTGCCAAAGTGGTCTTACCTGAAGATTCAGGACCATATATTTCAATAATTCTACCTTTTGGGTATCCACCAACTCCTAATGCCATATTCAATGACAAAGAACCCGATGAAATTGCAGGTATATCTTCAATGGCTTCATCGCCCATTTTCATGATAGCACCTTTTCCATAGGTCTTGTCTATTTTTTCCATGGTTAGCTGAAGGGCTTTCAGCTTTTCCTTATTAATTTCTGCAACGTCTTTGCTCATAATATGTGTTTTTTAATATTTTCTATTTTAAAGCTTCAAATCTCAGGCTTCAAGCTATTGTAGGTTCATTTCAGAAAGAATCTGATTGGTGTGGTCTTTGGTCTTTACTTTCTTAAATATTTTCTCGATTACACCATCTTCTGAAATCACAAAAGTAGTTCTAATTACTCCCATGTATTCTCTTCCATATAATTTTTTCATTCCCCAGGCACCATAAGCTTCCAGAATTTCTTTTTCTGTATCAGCAATTAAATTGAATGCCAAATTGTGTTTTGCAATGAACTTTTGATGCGATGCAATTTTGTCGGGGCTAACACCAACAACTTCGAAGCCTAAATTTGTAAGGGCATCGTAATTTTCATTCAAATTACACGATTCAGCAGTACATCCAGGTGTGTTATCTTTAGGGTAGAAGTAAAGAATTAGTTTTTTGCCTTTGAAATCAGCTAAGCTTAATTCTTTTTCATCTTGGTTTAATCCCTTGAAATCGGGGGCTTTATCTCCTTCTTTTAAATGTGTCATTTTTCAGAAATTTGAATTACAAATATACCTTAATCCGAATATCCGAACGAATTAATTCGACTAAAGTTATCAACCCATGAAGTTAAAAAAAAAGTGTCTGAAATGGATTAAATCGAGGATCTTTTTTTAAAGAGTATACTCTGATATTTTGTTAATTCAATCTTTCTCTGGCTATTTCGTACTTACACTTTATATATTATCTTTGTTATAAATATTTACTATATTAATATTTTATAATTGTAAGCCTTGTTATAGGGGGAGTTTAAGAGATGAAAATATGGACAGGCTTTAGATAAAATAATTAATATTTCGGATTGTCTTTTAGCAAGAAATTAATTCTATGAACAAAACTATGAGATTACGCAGCACGTTGCTTTTAATCGCTCTGTTTATTGCCCAAATATCATTTGCCCAAAGCTTTAGTGGAGGAAAAACCGAACAGCAAATAGAAGAAGAAGCATTTACTTTTTTCGATGAGGAGAACTACAAAAATGCGATGCCTTTGTATCAAGAACTTATGAATGTATATCCTCAGGATCCGGAATACAATTATTATCTTGGAGTTTGCCAGGTGGAATTGAATGAAAATATTCCAGAAGCAATTAAGCATCTGAAAATAGCCTCAACCAAGAATGTAAATGTGTCAGTTGCTTATTATTTGGGGCGTGCTTTCCATATGAATTATCAATTTAATTCAGCAATTCGTTACTACAGAAAGTTTCAGGAATATTACAAAAGGAAATCAACAGGGATTGATCAATTGATTGTGATGTGTCAGAATGGTTTGCCTTTGGTGAACTCTTATTACGTGATTGATGTTCGAGATAAAAAAGTAGTAGATAAGCAAGAGTTTTTTCGCTACTATAAAATTGAAGGTTTCGATGATCGATTGTCAAAGAAAACAAAGAGTATTAAATCAAGATATGATGGAACAGGAGATGTGGATGTAGCATGTTTGGCAAATAAAGGTCGATACATATATTTCTCCAGCTATGGAAAAAACAAGAAAAACGGAAGGGATTTGTATCGCGCCAAGCGTTTAAAAAATGGAGGTTGGGGCGAATGGGAAGCACTAAGTGCTTTGAATACAGGTTTAGATGAAATTTACCCTTATATGGCAGGTGATGGCAGAACATTATATTTCTGTTCTCAAGGTCATACAAGTATGGGTGGATTTGATATTTTTAAATCGGTATACAATGAAATAACTGATACCTGGACAGAACCAGAAAATTTGGGATTCCCTATCAATTCCACTTCTAATGATTTCTTTTTTGCAACGGATGTAAACGATGAGTTTGCTTGCTTTGCTTCGAGCCGTGAGAATGGCAAAACGGATGTGACGATCTATAAAATTAAGATGTCGGAATATCCAGAACAAAAAGTGGTTATGAATGCCGAATCACTTCCTGAATTGGCTGTGCTAAAAAAAGGAGGAAATGTTATGCCAGAAAAACCTGCAGTTGAAATGGCTTCCTCTGAAATAAAGTATACAACAAAATTTACCAGCGCTAATTTGCCTTACTTCAACTTTCAAATTAGTGAAGAATTAAGCTACCATTACTTAACGGAGTTTAAATCGAATGAGGCAAAGAATATTTTCATGCAATCGAAAAATGATAAATTTAATTCGGATAGCCTTTATAGTGTAACAGAAAACTTGAGAACAAAGTTGGCAGATGCTAATGAAGCTACAAAAGCAGTATTGAGCAAACAGATTTCGAACTTGGAAGAAAAATCGTACGAGTTGGGAAATCAAGCCAAGCAAAAAATGATGCAGGCAAGATCTATCGAATCTGATTATTTGAACAAGCATATTGTTGGAACCATAGAAACGGATGTTGTTGCACAATCGGACAAAAAAGAACATTTGGTAATGACTTCGGAGAAACTTCCTGAAAAACCAAAGAATGTGATTGCAGGCTATGTTTATCATTTGCAAGTAGGAGTATTTTCAAGCAGAAGAGATCCTAAGTTTTTTGAAGGTTTAAATCCGGTTAAGGAAGAATTGGCTGGTAATGGCAAACTGTATAAATATATGGTTGGAAATTACCCAACATTTGCTTCTGCAAAAACAGCTATTCCTGAAATCAGACAGTTGTTTCCTAATGCATTTGTAGTTGCATATAAGGATGGTAAGAAAGCAAATCTTACACAGGCAATAAAAATAACCGATCAAAATTACCAACCTACTGTAGTGGCAAAATCAACACGAAAACCAATTGAAAAACCTAAGACAGTAAAAACAAATGATGGAGAAGTTGTGTTCAAAGTTCAGGTGGGTGCTTTTTCGGAAGATGTTCCGAATGATGTGAAGGATAAACTTAGAGCATTTTCGAAATATAAGATTGAATATGCCAATGATTACAGAGGATATACAATTTGCACGGTTGGAAGCTTTGATTCTTATAGCAAAGTGAGTAAATTGAAAATGGAACTTAGAGAAGCTGGATTAAGCGATGCATTTACTGTGGCTTATTCCGGAAGCGATAAGATTACCATTCAGCAAGCATTGGAAATTCTTCGACAATAAAAATTTGACAATATGAGTAATTACGATGAAGGATATTTAGGGGAGGAAAATGAGGTTTTGGATGATATCATTAATCGTAACACTTTGCTTTTGCATAACGATGATTATCACACCTTTGATTTTGTTGTAGATGCACTTGTCGATATCTGCAAACATAATCCGGAACAGGCAGAACAGTGTGCATATATTACGCATTATAAAGGCAAGTGTGATGTGAAAAATGGAAAAATGAGTGTTATCAGACCAATGAGAGAGGGCTTGGCGAAGAAGGGATTAAAGGTCACAATTGTATAATTTTAGATTTAGAAATTAATGACAGCTTTAATTATTGTATTACTTATTCTATTAGGAGTTCTTCTTTTATTATTAGAATTTTTGGTGATTCCAGGAATTACATTGGCCGCAATTGGTGGTGTTTTAATGATTGGAGGAGGAATATACCTGGCCTATGATCATTATGGAAATACCATTGGACATTTAACGGTGTTGGCTACTATTATTTTCTGTGGAATATCTTTAGTGTTGGCATTAAAGTCTAATACTTGGAATAAAATAATGCTAAAAGCAGAGGTAGATTCGAAAGTAGAAAAGCTAGAAGAAGAAAAAATACACATAGGAGACCAAGGAATTTGTTTATCTAGACTTGCGCCTATGGGAAAAATAAAAATTAATAAAACTGTTGTCGAGGCGAAATCTACAGGTGCTTATATTGATGAGAAGAGCAAAGTAGAAGTTATTGGCTTAATGGATAAAATTGTAATTGTAAAACCTATATAAAACTATACAGATGGAAGGAATTGGAACTATAATTCTAATATTTGCTGCAGTAGGAGTCGGGATTTATATCCTGTTTGTCTTTATTCCTGTAGCACTTTGGTTTTCAGCTCTGTTATCGGGAGTTAGAATATCCTTGATTCAATTGGTGTTTATGCGTTGGAGAAAAGTACCACCTAAAGTAATTGTAAGTGCAATGATTGAAGGAACCAAAGCAGGATTAAAATTGAATCGAAACGAGTTAGAAGCTCATTATTTGGCAGGAGGACATGTTTCTCAAGTCACGCATGCTTTAGTGTCTGCTTCAAAAGCTAATATAGAATTAGGATTTAAGATGGCAACAGCAATCGATTTGGCTGGTCGTGATGTTTACGAAGCAGTTCAAATGAGTGTAATTCCTAAAGTGATCAATACTCCTCCGGTTACAGCTGTTTCTAAAGATGGAATTCAGTTGATAGCAAAAGCAAGAGTAACCGTTCGTGCAAACATCCGTCAATTGGTTGGTGGAGCTGGTGAGGAAACCGTTCTTGCGCGTGTTGGTGAAGGAATTGTATCCTCAATTGGTTCATCAGAAACTCATAAGTCGGTTCTTGAGAATCCAGATAACATCTCAAGAGTTGTATTGGAAAAAGGTTTGGATGCTGGTACTGCATTTGAAATCCTATCAATTGATATCGCTGATATCGACATAGGTAAAAACATTGGTGCGGTTCTTCAAACTGATCAAGCTGAAGCAGATTTGAAAATTGCACAAGCAAAAGCAGAGGAACGTAGAGCAATGGCTGTAGCTTCTGAACAAGAAAATAAAGCATTGGCTCAGGAGATGCGTGCTAAAGTAATTGAGGCGGAAGCTGAGGTGCCAAGAGCAATGGCTGAAGCTTTCAGAAATGGACAGCTTGGTATCATGGATTACTATCGTATGAAGAATATCGAAGCTGATACAAGCATGAGAGAGAATATTGCAAACCCTAAAGATAAAGGAAAGAAGAAATAAAAATTATTGAATTTTCATTGAAAGCCGAAAGGGAAACATTCCTTTTCGGCTTTTTTTTAAAAATATTTCAAAAAAAATAAAATCTAATCTCATTGATTTATAATTTACTATAATCAGGGCTGGAGAATTCTTTGAATTATTGCGAAAAAAATATTTTGCACATCAGAAATTTTTACATACTTTTGCTTCCGCAATCAGGAGAGGTGGGTGAGTGGCTGAAACCACCAGTTTGCTAAACTGGCGTACTGAGCAATCGGTACCGGGGGTTCGAATCCCCCTCTCTCCGCTAAGTTTTCGGGGTGTAGCGTAGCCCGGTTATCGCGCCTGCTTTGGGAGCAGGAGGTCGCAGGTTCGAATCCTGCCACCCCGACCGAAAATTTTCAGAGGAGTTTAAAAGCTTCTCTTTTTTTATCGAAAACAGTACCGAATTTTTCGGGGTGTAGCGTAGCCCGGTTATCGCGCCTGCTTTGGGAGCAGGAGGTCGCAGGTTCGAATCCTGCCACCCCGACTGAAAAATTTGAGAGTTTAAAAACTTCTCGATTTACTGAAAAATACCGAATTTTCGGGGTGTAGCGTAGCCCGGTTATCGCGCCTGCTTTGGGAGCAGGAGGTCGCAGGTTCGAATCCTGCCACCCCGACAGAGAAGAGAAGTTCATTATTGAACTTCTCTTTTTTTATGCCTGCCAAAATTGTAATTCCTTTCGTTGCATTTATTAAATTTGTGCGCAACTAAACAACAACAGAAATGGAATCGATAAAGGAATTATATAGAATTGGCTGTGGTCCTTCTAGTAGTCATACAATGGGACCTAGAAAGGCAGCAGAAGAGTTTTTGCAAAGAAATTCGGATCATGATAAATTTGAGGTAACTCTATTCGGAAGTCTTGCAGCAACGGGGAAAGGACACCTTACCGGTGTTGCTATTGAGGAGGTTTTTAAGAGCAAAGAGCTTGATTTAATATGGAAACCAAAGGAGTTTTTGGAAAAGCACCCAAATGCTCTAAGATTAAAATCTTATAATAATTCAGGAGAACTTGTAGAAGAATGGACTGCTTATAGTGTTGGAGGCGGTGCCATTGTAGATGATAAGACAGAACATTCCTCACAATCAATTTACGATCTAACCACCATGGATACTATTCTGCAATGGTGTAAAGAGAATGATAAGCAACTTTGGGAATACGTTTTATTAAGAGAGGGAGAAGAAATTTGGGATTTTTTGGATGAGGTTTGGACTGCCATGAAAAGTGCCATAAAAAAAGGAATGAACAATGAAGGTGAACTTCCTGGAGGTTTAAAGTTACCTCGTAAATCTCATTTGTATCATTTAAAAGCAAAGACCTATAGTGGGCCAATGCGAAAGCGTTCGATGCTTTATTCGTATGCATTGGCGGTATCAGAAGAAAATGCAGGAGGAGGAACCATTGTAACAGCGCCAACATGTGGAGCTTGCGGAGTTTTGCCAGCCATTCTATACTATCACAAGAAATTTTACAAGTTTAAGAAAAAGGATATTTTAAAAGCTTTAGCTACTGCTGGATTAATTGGAAATATTGTAAAATTCAATGCTTCAATTTCTGGAGCTGAAGTAGGATGTCAAGGTGAAGTTGGTGTTGCTTGTGCGATGGCTTCAGGAGCGGCAACTCAATTGCATGGAGGAACCATTTACCAGATTGAATATTCTGCTGAAATGGGCTTGGAACATCATTTGGGATTAACTTGTGATCCGATTTTGGGCTTGGTTCAGATTCCATGTATCGAGCGGAATGTGTTTGCTGCAGCTCGTGCATTAAATCACAATACTTACGCATTATTATCCGACGGAAGGCATAGAATTAGTTTTGATCAGGTAACTGAAACCATGATGAAAACAGGCTTGGATTTGTCTTTGTCTTATAAAGAAACCTCACTTGGCGGTTTGGCTAGTTTAAAAGGTTTTACATATAGATAAAATAGGTACTGGCTCATTTAAATGAAAAACAAATGAGCCAATTGCTTTTTTCTCGAGTTCACTTTATTTAGTAAATTAGGTGTTTTGCCAGTAATTTTTGCATAGTTTTTATACTAATGGGCTTGGATACAAAATCGTTGCAGCCTGCTAGCTTTGCCTTTATTTTATCTTCGCTTGTTGAATAGGCTGTTTGTGCAATAATTTTCTGTTCAGGTTTGATTTTTATAATTTCCATGCTTGCTTCGTAGCCATTCATTTCAGGCATCTTTATATCCATAAAAACAAGCTTAAACTCTTTCTGTTTGAAAAGTTTGATGGCTTCAAGTCCATTTTTTGCATGTTCTAAATGGCATTCAGGAGCAATTTCCTCTATTAAAGATTCAAAATAGAGATAATTTATTTCTTCGTCTTCAACAATCAAAATATTGCAATTATTACCCTTCTCACATGGTTTTGTGTTGCTTTCTTGATTTGGGATAAGACAATTTTTCAATTCGATGATGAATTTACTTCCTTCATCAACTTTAGAAATCAACTTAATTTTACCATGAAGTAACTTTACGTTTTCTTTTACAATGGAAAGTCCCAGTCCTAAACCACCTTGCTTGTTACTAATTTCACTTTCGGCTTGAGAAAACCTTTCAAATATTTGTGAATGTCGTGTAGTATCGATTCCAATACCTGTGTCTTTAACATATAGCTCTATTGTATTTTCATTTACATGGTATCCAATTTCAATTGAACCTGAGTTTGTATACTTGAGTGAATTTTCAATTAGGTTAACTAGTATCTTACTTAATTTGACTTCATCAGAATGAATTATACAGTTTTCGTCATTTAAATCTTTATGCAGGTATAGTGATAAATTTTGTTTTTTGGCCTGAGGTTGAAAAATGGTAAATAATTCAGTCATAAGACTGTTAAGGTTGAACTCGCTTTCGTTTAGTTGAACATGTTTTGTTTCCAGAGCTGAGATTTCTAGAATATCATCGATGATTCTTAATAGCTGAAATCCGCTGTTTTTAATAATGCTGATATATTGTTTGCGTTTGGTTGGAGTAATGCTTTCCAACTCAAGGAAATCTGTAAAACCAAGTATTGCATTCATTGGTGTGCGAATTTCATGAGAGAGGTTTTGCAGAAACTCTGATTTTAAGCGATCGCTTCTTTTGGCAATCTCAATTGCTTTAATTAGTTCTTCATTTTGATCTTTATACTCCTCAGCTAAAACTTCATACTCTTTATTGCTTTTTAAAAGTTCTTCTTCAGAGTATTTTCGATTAGTAATATCCTGAACATGAACAATAGTATAAAGAAATTTATTCTTTGAATTAAAAATTGGACTTACACTGGTTAATCCCCATTTTACATTTCCATTATGTGTAAGATATCTTTTCTCAATAGTAAATGCTTGTTTGCTTTCTTTGCATTTTTGATAGTGTTGTTGGCTAAGTTCAATATCTTCAGGATGCGTGATATCTATAAAATTATTTTTTTTAAGATCCTCAGGCGTTGATTCCATCATTTTGCAGAATGCAGAATTTATTGCTCGGAATTTTTTGTCTTCACCTACAATTGCCATTCCAACATCTGAAGCTTCAAAAGAGGTTCGGAATTTTCTTTCGCTTTCAGCAAGTGCTGCATCTGCTTTTTTTCTGTCAGTGATATCTATTGTAGCAAGCATGGCTTTTGCACTATCAAGGGAGTTATAGTCTATCGATAGTTTAAGGTAAATTTGCTTGGCAATACCGCTTAGAGTTTTAATTTCACCTTCGGTTTCAAATTCTTTTTGACCATTTGCAAGAGCAATAACTTCATCTTTAAAAACTTCGTAGGATCTTGGAGTGAAAATTTTATCCAAATTTCCCAGTAGTTCTTCTTTTGATCCAGCATCATGCAGTTTTAATGTTGCCAGGTTTACATCAGTTACTTTAATTTTTTGCGAACATAGAGCAAGGGATTCAGGATGCTCATTAAAATAATCTTTAAAGTTTGTTATGCCATTTTGTTTTAATTTGTCTAGATATTGGTAAAGCTCTGAGAATTCTTCTTCCCATAAAGGAACAGGAGAGTAGTTGAATAATGTTTGATATCTTAGATTATTAAGGTGTCTTTCTTCTTCTGTTTCCTTTATTGGTGTAATGTCTTTTAAAATGCCTCTAATCTCGATTGGTTCTCCTCTTAAATCGTACTCTATTTTGCAAGAGGCTTTTATCCAAACGATAGATTTGTTTTTTTCGGAGAGTCTGAATGTTGATTCACAATTTATTGATTTATTACTGAAGCATTCGGAGAGATTATCTACAAAATTGGTGGTATCTTCATGTTTAATACAGTTTAAAAAACTTTCTTTTGTACTTCCAAAAGTTGTGTTTTTTAAACCAAATACAGTTTCTGCACAATCCGACCAAAGAATTTGATTTTTATTGAATAACCAGCAGAAAGCCACAACCTTTTCATTAGATAAAATATCATAATAATTACCAAAGAAATCATGTTTTCTACTATTTAGAAAGTCAATTTGTTTGCGCAGTTTATCAATTTCTTTATGTAATTCAGCTATATTGTTGATATGTGGCTGATTCATTGGGTGTTTGATTAATAGTATGTACTATTAAATTAAGAAATTTTAGTGAAGCCCACAAAATTGTTTCAAGTATTACTAAACAAAAAAAAAGAATGATTCGGAAATCATTCTTTTAATTTTTTATTTGTTCATGTAGCTTTCTCTGATTGCTTTAAATTCTGAACCTTCTTTCCAATTCGGAAATTTATCTTCGTTAGCCAATTTCCAGCCTACCCTAAACAATAGTTTGGCATCATCGACAACTCCTTGCAAATCCCACCAATCTTCATATTCATCGAATGGTTTGTGGTAGTGGTTAGCTAACCAATATTGCTCCTTTTCCGACATGAATTCTTTTCCTTTGTCCCAATGATCATTATTTCCTCGAACAAATAATGAAGGAACACCAACTCGTGCAAAGCTAAAATGATCTGAACGGTAATACATTCCAGATTGAGCATTTGGGTCAGGTAGAATATAGCGATCTTGATTTTTTGCAGCTTCAACTACATAATCTTCTAATTCAGATTGTCCATAACCTGTAATCATCACATCTTTCATTTTACCATATGGTAACATCAAATCATTATTGATATTGGCAACGGTTTTTTTCAAAGGAAAAATCGGGTGATCGGCATAATATCCCGAACCGTTTAGTCCTGACTCTTCTGCAGAAGGGGCAAAAAATACGATTGATCTTCTTGGTTTTTGTGGCATTGCTTTAAATGCTTCTGCTATCTCAAACATCCACGCAAGTGAGGTGCCATTGTCAACGGCGCCGTTGTAAATTGAATCTCCATTCATTTTAGGGCCAATTCCTAAATGATCCCAATGTGCAGAATAAAAAATGTATTCATCTGCCAAATCGGTTCCTTTTAAAACGCCAAGAACATTGTTGGTTTTATCGAAACGAGCTTTGTTGTGAAATTTAACTGATAATTTTGTGTTGAAATTAAAGCCTTTATAGTCTGATCTTTTTGCTTTTGCCAACTCTTCATTCAAATTTTTACCACAAGAGTTGAATAAAGTTTCAGCAGTATTCCAAGTTATCCAACCTTCTGCAGCACATCGTGATTCATAATTGTCCTTTGGTTGTTGATATAATTTTGGAACAGACGCCGAATTTAAAACAACGGACCAAGGATAACCAGCAGGTTTGGTTTGGTGAATAATTAATAATCCAGCAGCACCTTGTCTGGCTGCTTCTTCGTATTTGTAGGTCCATCGGCCGTAGTAGGTCATTTCATTTCCTTTAAAAAAGCTCTTGTCTGTAGATCCAAATCCAGGATCATTAACCATTACAACTACGGTTTTACCTTTTACATCCAAATCTTTGTAATCATTCCAATTATATTCGGGTGCAATAATTCCATAACCGGCAAAAACCATTTCAGACTTTTTCAACTCAATATCATCTTGCAACCTTCTCGAAAATATCACGAAATCGTCACGGTATTTTAATTCTGATTTGCCTTTAGAAGATTGTAATTTTATGCCTTCTGGAACATCAACCGTAACTTCTACCAATGGAACTTCCTGAAAGTAAGAATCTCCATTTATAGGTTCCAATCCCATTTTTTTATAAAGATTGGCAATGTAATTGATTGATTTTGTTTCTCCTTCCGAGAATGGTTTTCTTCCTTGGTACTCGTCAGATCCCAATTCCTTAATGTATTCTATCATTCTTTCGGTAGAAATTACCGATTCGGCTTTTTGAAGCTCCTTTTCAGGGGTGCTACATGCAAAAATACTTCCGGTAAGCAGAAATAGAGATGCTTTTCTTAGCTTATTCAAATTCATCTTTTAGGTTTAGTTTCAAAATTCAAATATACATTTTATGCTATTTATTATAAAATGAAGGTTAGTTTCAAACCTCGGCACTAGAATGCTTTTTTTTCAGCTTTTAAAGCTCTCCTTGCATAAAGTAAAGCTTCCTACGGCTAAAGAAGTCATTCTTTCGGCTTGTGAATCT
This sequence comes from Marinifilum sp. D714, assembly GCF_030851345.1. Lineage (GTDB taxonomy): Bacteria > Bacteroidota > Bacteroidia > Bacteroidales > Marinifilaceae > Marinifilum. Next base: position 15,427 of record NZ_JALPNU010000012.1, on the reverse strand, counting down.
TCCCTTCAGAAAAGTAAGGATCCCTTCTGATTAGTACGCCGTTCTTCGCAAAAGGATGTAGTCTTCTCGGGGGGCAAAGATTTTATTAAAATGATGATTTTGTAATCTGAATCACAAATTAGTAGTGATGATTGTCCTATCTTGCAATAGTAATCAAAATGAATTTCAAAGAACTGATTCATTTTTGTAGTTTTAAGTTGAAGTTAAGTAAGTATATCATGAAAGAGAAAAGAAAATATAGAAACGTTGAGATATTGTTAAGGATTGTAACAGCAATAATTTTAATTCAAACCTTACATTTTAAGTTTTCTGGTCATCCACAGGCTATTCATATTTTTTCAACCATTGGAATGGAGCCTTGGGGAAGATATGGAGTTGGAGCAATTGAACTAATTGCTGGAATTCTTTTCTTTTTGCCTAGCTATTGGAAGTTTGCCTCATTAATTACTGCTGGTTTAATGATAGGAGCTGTTGGTTTTCACCTTTTCACACCTTTAGGAGTTGAGGTCGTTGTAGATGGAATCTCGGATGATGGACAGTTGTTTACGATGGCTGTAGTTGCTTTGGTACTTAGTGCGATACTCATCTATAGAGCCAATTTTCCTCAGTTATATAGAGAATACTTTAAAAATAGAATGCGGTAAAATGAATGGTTCGTTAAGCTATGATGAGAAATGTTCATGTGCAAAAAGTACTTTTTGTATTTATGTGAGCCAGTCGCAGGACTTTGAAAGTTCAGAAAAGCATTATTTGGTTAAAACCATTACCAATAACGGATTCTTTGGTATCCTTTATGTAAGTTCGGTTCTTGCGGGTTGGGCAATTGTTGCTGGACTAATTGAGTCAATTTTATTTCCCGGAATCATTGCATATGCAATCTTTCATGGAGTTGTAGATTATAAAGTGTTGACACCACCTATCCTTTTTTTATTCGGGAATATTTTGGCTAAACTGGTGTATATAACTCATAATCTACGTGGAAAAGTAAAACCGTTAGATATCTTAATAGCTGCATTGCCATATGCCGGATCAGCTTATCTCTTAAGAAAATTTCTTGTGAAAGATAAGCTGATGCGCAAAGCTGTAACTATGTGTTTAACTTCTCAAAAGGAAAAGGTAAAAAAGAAATTATTAGGTGTGTTTTCAAAAAAACAATAGTTATTTTTCATTAATTGCTTCTATGTGTCCATAGTAAGAGATGTGACTTTTATTATTAGAAGTAATAAATAAATTTGTATAACCTTGTTTCGAAACTTGTAATTTTATTTGATAGGTATCTTCTTTTCCTTTAGCTTTAAATTTTATCTCATAGCCCTTTTTGTTAAGATTTTTAATTTCTAAATCATTAGCTGTTGTTTCAAAAAGAATACCTCCTTCATCATTAATTTTTGCGATGTGAGCTTTTCCCCAAAAGGGAAGGTAAGCTTTTGTAGAGTCCTGATTTAATTCCAGTTCGTATGAAAAGTTTAAATCTTTGGTGTAACCTGAACTTGTTGTAAGCGAACGTGGAATAAATGTGAACTTTTGATTACTTATCATTTGTTCAATTTCTTGCCTTTTAAATTCTTTTTTTTGTTGTCTTTTAGCCTTTCCGCTAAGCTGAGCGAAACTGTTTGCAGAGGCCAGTAGGCAGATTATAACAACAATTAATTTGATATTTTTCATGTTTTTACTTTTTAGTTCATATGCATTTTGGCATGAACTATGCCAATCATTGTTCAATTTCGTTAAAAAATTTGAAATTGTGTTGAAATTAAATAGGTTTACTGCCTATTATTAATAGATTAGATTTGAATAGAATGAAGAGATTTAAATTGCTTACACTTTTGTTGGGGCTATTTGTTTTTACATCTTTTTCACAAGAAAGAGATAGCCGTGGATATATTGTACAAGTAGGAGATATGGCTCCTGATTTTGAAATGAAATTAACAGATGGCACTACAATTAAATTGTCAGATTATAGAGGTAAAGTGATAATGCTACAATTTACTGCTAGTTGGTGTGGGGTTTGCCGAAAAGAGATGCCGCATATTGAAAATGATATTTGGAAGGCGCATAAAAATAAAGACTTTGCTTTATTTGGAATCGACAGAGATGAACCGCTTGAAAAAGCTAATAAATTAATCAAAGCAACGGGAATTACTTATCCAATTGGATTAGATGATGGAGCTAATATTTTTGCAAAATATGCATATCGTAAAAGTGGAGTGACTCGAAATGTAATTATTGATAGGGATGGAAAAATAATTTTTCTAACAAGGCTATTTAATCCTGAAGAGTTTGAAGCCATGAAAAAAGTAATTGAAAAGGAATTGGATAAAAAATAAATAAAAAGCTGCAAGATGATTACTTGCAGCTTTTTATTTATTAAATGCAATGTCACACTATTTCATTAAGTAATCGAAAAATGTGAGATATCTGATTTTAGAGCAAAAAAATGGGCGGTGACTAGCCGCCCAAAAACTACTACTTAAATTTACTTATGAAAAAGAACTTTCAATCACCCTATGTATTAAAAGTATCCATTCTGCATTAAAGATACTATTTGTTTTTAAATCTAACCCCATTGTAACTCCGATTTTTATGAATAAACTCATTTTGTCAATGAAGAGCTGTTAATTGATGAATAATACATGGAACATGTTTATACTGTTTTAGAATTACAATCATTCCTGTTGATATCTATTACTGTTCTGGTGAAATATTCTTCGAAAAATTAAATCATTTACAAGTTGTATTAGATATACAATGTGAATTTTCTTAATTTTATGGCTATATTGAATTGAGGAATTGTGTTAGTACAATTTTGAAGAATTTATAGGGATAAGTGTATATGGATAAGGAGTTTGTGCAGATTATAGAAAAAGTAAGAACTTTTCTGTTGAAGAACGGTTTAAAGGACTTTTCGTTTGAAAAAATTAAAGATTTTGGTGTAACACAAGAAGATATCTCAAAATTTGTTAATTCTAAAGAAGAATTGGTAGAGAAAATTTTGGAGTATGAAAGAAAGAGTTTTGAAGCAATTTTTCTTGAGTACAACTTCGAAGGTCAGAATGCTATTGATATTTTATTTATCGTTAGCCAAGAGATAAATGATAAGTTTGAACATGTTACGCCTTCAATTACCATGGAGCTTGAGCAATATTTTCCAGAAATTTATGCAAAGCATATGGAAGATAGAATGGAATTTATTTTTAATAAAATTCAGATTAACATCCAGAAGGGAATTGCGCAAGGAATGTATAGGAACGATTTGAGTGGTGAGATGGTTGGACGTATGTACCTTTCTCGTTTGGAGGATATGCATAATCCAGAGTTGTATCCACCTGAGCGATTTAAATTTGGAACGATATACGATACAATGATTGATGAGTTTGTAAAAAGTATTGCTACCGATGATGGTTTAAGATATTATCGCCAGCGAAAGCAATTGTTGGGTGTCTTAAGTTTTGGACGATAAGGAGATTTTATGAAAATTTCGCTTGCTCCTTTACAAGGATATACCGATTGGGTTTTTAGACAAGCCTATCAAAAGAATATTGGGGGTATAGATGAATTCTATACTCCTTTTCTCGTTTTACAGAATGATGGTATCGTAAAAACTGCCCATAAAAGAGAGGTAGAGCCTTACGAAAGTAGATGTAATGATTTGATTCCACAGTTTTTATGCGGAAGCTCCGAAGAATTAAGTTTTTTTGAAACTTACTTTTCTGAATTAGGTTATTTAAAAATGAATTGGAATATGGGGTGTCCATATCCAATGGTAACCAAAAAAGGAAAGGGATCGGGATTGTTGCCAAATCCTGATAAAGTGAAAGAAATTCTAAAAACGGCATTTCATAATAAATTAGAATTATCCGTAAAATTGCGATTGGGTTTAGTTGATGATTCTGAAGTTGATTCAATACTTCCTTTCCTAAAAGATTATAATGTTTCAGAAGTAATACTTCATCCAAGAATTGGAAAACAATTGTATAAAGGCAAGGTAAACTTAAATCGGTTTAATGATTTGTATGAGAAGTATGGATCTTACATTGGGTACAATGGAGATGTTTGTTGCAAAGAGGATTTTGATAAGATTAAAAGCTTATTTCCAAATTTACAGCATGTAATGATAGGGCGTGGTTTACTGAAGGATTATTGGTTACCACATAAATTAAAAGGAATTGCTTTGCCTGATTCTGATAAGAGAAGAGATCAACTTGAAAAAATGCATAATGATATTTTTCAATTGTACTCCTCGTATTTGCAAGGAGATTCTCAAATCATGCAAAAAATGAAGCCATATTGGGAGTATTTTTCGTCACATTTCGAAAATGACAAAAAAGTATTCAAAGCGATTAAGAAATCGGCAGGAATAAAGAAATATGAGCAAGCTGTTGAATTTGCTTTTTCTCAGCAATTGAAATTAGATTAAGGATGAAATACAATATAGAGCATAACGATCAATTTCTTCATGTAGAATTTGATACGCCAACTAAAATACTTAGTTCAGCAATTTTAAATGGTGGGTTTCAACAAGCAAATCATTTTCTGAATACAAAGGTTGACGCTAATTTTAATGGAGAACGAACAGAATTTGAAAAGCCGGAGGTAACTCTTGCAAGAATGGCTGAAGTAAATTCATGGAGTGGTGTTTGTGTGGGTATGATGACTGCAGCAATTATGAAAACGTTTCGAAGGGTGCGCGTCGAGGAACAAGGTGTTTGGATAGATGCGTTGGTTACTGCAGGAATTTCAAATGCCAGAAGGGCTGGTGATCCAGCTGATTACAAGTTCATGAATGAGGAGTGTGAGAAGGTTGGAACCATTAATATTTTGATCGTTACAAACGCTAATTTATCGGATGCCGCTATGGTGGAATGTGTAATGATGGTTGCGGAAGCCAAAGCTGCTTGCATGCAGGACTTGAACATTAAAAGCCGTGTTTCTGACAATATCGCAACAGGAACAGGAACCGATTCAGCAGCAATTGCTTGTGGAGATGGTCCAGAATTAGTTTATTGCGGCAAACATGTTTTGTTTGGAGAATTATTGGCTAAGGTTGTAATTGAAGGTGTAACTCAATCTTTACAAGCCGATAAGTAATTTTCAATAAACTTTACTCTTTCTCGAATAGAAACTTTTGGAAGTTCAATAGTTTGAAAACCAAGTTCATTGTAGGTTTCTTTTAAAAACTGATAGATTTCCATTGAATCATCGAAAGATTCGGGGCGTTCTGCATCGTTTATAAATATCTCTTGCCAAGGTGGAGCAATAAATACAATTGGATTATACTGGTTGCTTTTTTCATTGTATTTTTCTGGAACTTTGAGGCCACCGCGACGAACGTAAGCAATAATATCAGGAATGCCTCTGTCGTAAAAACAATAATTTGAAGAGTTACAACCCCTAAGTTGTTTACCCATTCTTTTAAAACAGATTTCAGCAAAAGCAGCCAGATTTTTCCACGGAAGTTTATCTCCGTTTATTTCGTGTTGTTCACGAATAACAATACGCGATATTTCTTCAAAACCTTGATATCCCTTTTCGATCAATGCGTTTAAAAGACTTGACTTTCCAGAACCTGGGCCGCCGGTAATTATATATCTGTTATTTACTTTCATGTTTTAATCTTGCGATAGATGCTGATAAAATAGCTTCATGTCAACATTATTTCGAATTACATCGGCTAATTTATCGTACTGTTCTTCTTTGAAGTTTTTGTAATTGAATTCATCATCAGATATCGCTTCGAAACCAGATAATAAATCATTGATAACAATAGGATTGTCTAGAATTCCGTGAATGTAGGAGCCCCAACAATTATCATCTAAAATATATCCTTCCTGTTTGCCGTTCGATAATTTATTCAAACTATTGTCTTGAACCAATGATTTGCTCTGTCCCATGTGAATCTCATAACCTTCACAGGTATCTGAATAATTTTTAAAAGCAAATTCACATTGCTCAGTTAATTTTTCTTCTGTAATTACTGTTTCAATTGGCAATAATCCAAGTCCACTAATTTGCTTGATATTACCTTCGATGCTTTTGGGATCAGAGATTACACTTCCCATCATTTGGTATCCCCCGCAAATACCAATCACCTTTTTGCCATTCTTACGTGCATTAATTATGGACTTTGCCACACCATTGTTTTTTAATTCTTGTAGATCAGAAATGGTGTTTTTGCTTCCAGGAATAATGACAATATCAGCATTTTCAATTTCTTGAATATTATTGGTATAGTACAAATGCACTCTAGGATCATGTTCAAGTACTGAAAAGTCTGTAAAGTTCGCTATTCTAGGAAGCAGAATAACAGCACAATTAACTTTTCCTTCTTGTGCATTGCTAAACTTCTTTTCTAAACTTACGGAATCTTCTTCTTCGATATGAATATCTCTAAAATAGGGAAGAACTCCAATTACAGGTTTGCCAGTAAGATCTTCAATAATTTTTTTGCCTTCTTCAAAAAGTTTGATGTCTCCACGAAACTTGTTGATAAGAATTCCTTTGATTTGATTTCGTTCATTTTCATCCAAAAGTGCAATACTCCCATAAACACTGGCAAAAACACCACCTTTGTCAATATCAGCAATAAGGTAAGTAACCGAATCAGTCTCCATTGCCATTTTCATATTGGTAATGTCTCTGGTTTTAAGGTTCAATTCTGAAATACTTCCTGCACCTTCCAAAACTATTGGGTTGAATCTTTTTTCTAATCGATGAAATGCAGATTTGGCCTCCTCAAACAAAGCAGATTTATTATTTCCCATGAAATAATCATATGCACTTTGTGTGCCAACAGGTTTTCCGTTTAAAACTACCTGAGAACTTTTATCGTTTGTTGGTTTTAAAAGAATCGGGTTCATGTCTGTATGACAATCTATGCCACATGCCTCTGCTTGAACCGCCTGAGCTCTTCCTATTTCAAAACCTTCTGGAGTGGCATAAGAATTTAACGACATGTTTTGTGCTTTGTATGGAGCAGGATTGTATCCATCTTGTTTCAAAATTCTACAGAATCCGGTATTTACAATACTTTTTCCTACATCAGATCCTGTTCCAACGAACATTACAGGTTTTAGTTTTCTCATGTTTAAAATCTTAAGCTCAATCTATTTCCCTAGTTTTTGGCAAAAATAACTTTTTATTGGTGAGTTGAATTGGTTTTTAAACATTCTATATGAAATTATCTTCTGTAAGATTTAAATACTCTTGATATAAAATCATGTAGAGTTTATTCATTCTAAATTTGTAATCAGAGGTGAATAGATTTCATATGGTTATAAATTATTATTAATTTTGCTATTATTGTAATGATTTGTAAGATGCTTGCAAGTTAATTGTAAAGAATTCATCTGATGGATAATGATTATAAGCCATTTAGATTGACCCTAATTGTTAGAACATGAAGATTCAAATTGATGAAGTAGATCAGAAGATATTATCTTATTTGATCAAAAATGCACGTATACCTTTTCTTGAAATTGCCAGAGAATGTGGGATTTCGGGAGCGGCAATTCATCAACGTGTAAAAAAACTTGAAGACGCTGGCATTATTGATGGATCGCGTTTTATTGTAAAACCTCGAGCTTTAGGCTACGAAGTTTGTGCATTTGTAGGTATAATTTTAGATCATGCACATCAATATAAAATGGTTGTTGATAGTATTGAGGCAATTCCAGAAATCGTGGAATGTCATTTTACTACAGGTAATTATACATTTTTGGTGAAAATGTTATGTAGAGATAACCAGCACCTTATGGATGTATTAATAAATACTCTTCAGAATATTGATGGAGTATCTAAAACAGAAACTCTAATTTCCTTAGAGCAAACTGTTGATAGAGAAATAAAGTTATAATGATCTGATATCATAATATAAAGGCTTCCAGTTTGGAGGCCTTTTTTTATGGATTAAACTGATAAATGACATAAAAAAGAATTTAAAAGCAAGCTATTTTTGTATCTTACAAAATCTTAAAATTTAAATACTATTAACATGTTTCCAAAAGAAGTTTATATAAACAGACGTGAGAAATTGCGTGCATCCATGAAAGATGGAATTGCAATTGTTCTTGGTAACCCAGATGCTCCAATGAACTATGCTGGTAATATTTATCACTATCGTCAGGATAGTACATTTTTATATTTTTTCGGTATTGATCATCCTGGTTTTGCTGGTGTTTTCGATATAGATAATAACAAAGACTATGTTTTTGGTAATGATGTCGACATTGATGATATCATTTGGATGGGGCCTCAACCAAGTGTTGCGGATCAGGCTGCAGAATTTGGTTTGGAAAATACAGCTCCATTTGATGAATTGAAAACTTTTGTTGCAGAAGCAGTTAAGGAAGGTCGTAAAATTCACTTTTTACCTGTTTATCGAGCAGAGAATAAAATATTGATTCATGAAATGCTTGGTACTCCTCTTGATGCGATTAAAGAAAATGCATCGGTTGAATTCATTAAAGCAGTAGTTGCTTTGCGTGAAATTAAAGATGAGTATGAGATTAAAGAACTAGAAAGAGCTGCTGCCATTGGTTACGAAATGCATACAACAGCTATGAAAATGGCAAAAGATGGAGTGTATGAGAGAGAAGTAGCAGGTGAAGTTGAAGCCATCGCACTTAGAGCAGGTGGAATGTTATCTTTCCCGGCTATTGTTTCGAAAAGAGGTGAAACTCTTCACAATCACGAACATGGTAACTTGTTAAAAGCAGGTGATTTATTACTTGTTGATTGTGGTGCTGAAACAGATAAACATTATGCTTCTGATAATACAAGAACAATTCCAGTTGGTGGTAAGTTCAGCCAAAAACAAAGGGAGATCTATGAAATTGTACTGGAAGGAATAAACAAAGGGAATGAATTGATTCGTCCTGGAGTTACATATCAAAGTATTCACCTTGAGGTTTGTAAGGTTTTGGCAACTGGTTTGAAAAAACTTGGTCTAATGAAAGGTGATATTGATGAAGCTGTAAAGGCAGGTGCACATGCTTTATTTATGCCACATGGTTTGGGACATATGATGGGACTTGATGTACATGATATGGAAGACTTTGGTGAAAACTACGTAGGTTACGATGATAAAGTTCAGAGAATTGATCAGTTCGGAACAGCCTATCTAAGATTGGGTAAGGAATTAAAACCTGGATTTGTATTGACAAATGAACCAGGTATTTACTTTATTCCTGCTTTAATTGATAAGTTTCAAAATGAAGGTTTGCATAAAGAATTCATTAATTTTGATAAAGTAAACGAATATCGTGATTTTGGTGGAATTCGCTTAGAAGACGATGTGCTTGTGACAGAAACTGGTAATAGGTTAATTGGTAAAAGAATTCCTGTTTCGGTTGAAGAAGTTGAGGCGATTATGAAATAATTACAACCCAATATTTATAAGACTTAGCGGTCTCTCCTAGGAGAGACCGCTTTTTTTTAATCTTGACCTATTGTTTAATTTTTCTTAGCTTTACTAAATATTTATACAAATGTGTAACAAATAAACCCTTTTATCAGTTTAAAAGGTATATTTGTGTAATAAAATAAGACATACGTACAATAATTAAATGGTATGTATTAAATACTTTATCTCTAAAGCGCTGAAATAGTCTTTGTTGGATTGTCTCGAAATGATAGGGAAGAAGTGGTTTGAAATGTTAGCAAAGAATTCTATTAGCCTTAACGAATATAACTTTGAATCTATAAATATGAGAAATGATAAAATCTTTACTCGTTTTAAAAAAATTTTAAAGTCAATTTCAATTTTCATACTATTAGCAATTCCTTTGTCAGGATTTGCACAGTATGATTATGAGCATTATGTACCACCCTTTTATTGTTCTTCTCAGGTTGGAAAGCAGGAGGTGTTTTTATCAACAAACTCAGAGAAAGATATCAATGTTTATATTGAAGATGGACAAGGAAATGCTATAGCTGGACCATTTACAATTAATAGAAATCAAAGTGATACATATGTGTTTGAAACTCCTGACGGAGCTACGTATAGTAAACATAGTAACACATCTTATCCAGATGGATGTAGTTATTCGCTAGGTATTATTGGACCAAAAGAATTAAACAAACCTCTGGATGGACAGGGTTTAAGAATTTATTCTTACGATGGTCCATTCTTTGCAAATATCCGACATGGTTATAGTAATAGTGGTGAAGGAGGTGCTTTAACGCATGGATTTTCATTGTCAGCCAAAGGAGCTTATGCCAAAGGTAAAGAGTTTTATTCTGGTCACTTGTATGGTCACACTATATTGAATGGAGACCCTTTGGATTATAGAGAAAATTGGTGGTCTGATATTTATTACGATACTAGGCCTATCAGAAGCCACTCTATTTCGGTAATGGCGGTTGAAGATGGTGTTACTACGGTTACATTTTCTGGTATAAAGTGTAAGTATATTACCAAGTATGAGGGAGGTAAAGTTGTTTTAAGGTCAATTGCACCTAATGAAACAATTACTGTTAATTTAAATAAAGGACAAACTTATACGCTTGGAACAAATTTACATAGTGACCAATTTGGAAGTGAATCGATAGAGGTGCGTAATGGAATGAATGGTACGCATATTACATCAACACAGGATATTGTTGTAAATTCAGGCTCTTGGACAGCAGGTGCTAAACCTTCGCAGGATATAGGGTTCGATCAGATTGTTCCTGTTGATCAGGTTAGGGACAAGTATATTGTAATGAAAGGACAGGGGGAGGCTGAACCTGATCCTACGGCTTATCATGCTGGTCAAGAAAGAACCATTGTAGTTGCCACTCAAGCCAATACAGAGATTTGGGTGAATGAAGTTTTTAAAGGAACATTGGTCGAACCAGGAGATTTCATGATTCTGGATGATATTGTTAATCCTGATGATATTCCAACACTATTTATCAATTCAAAAGGTAAAGATATATATGTTTATCAGACCATGTGTGGCACAAGTGAGGATTGGATAAATATTGGGCTTAATTTTATTCCTCCATTAACAGCACTGGGAATGAAAGAGGTTGTGATTCCTAAGGCTGAGCAGATTACCAGTGGAGATTACATCAATCCAACAGTTACAGTTCTAGCACAAAAGAATGTTAATGTTAAATATAATGGCGTTACACTAAATAATCCCAATGATATTCTAGGGTCAACAGAATGGGTTTATTATGAGGTTTCAGGAATTTCTGGCGATTGTCGTTTTACAGGAGATAAAGCCATTAATGTTGCTTGGACTGCAAGTTCGAATACATTAGGAGCAGCAGGATATTATTCAGGTTTTACAAAAGCAGTATCCCCAATTCATCCTGATCTAAATATCGATACCGATTTAAGTTTGATCTGTGAAAGTTACGATGATGATATAATTGTATCAATAAAAGATAATACAGGAAGAAATCCTGATTTTTACGAATGGTATAAGGAAGTTGTAAATGGCTCCGGAGAAACAGAATGGGAAGGGCCTAATTTTATAAATAGTTCATTAAAAATTCCAGCTCCAAATGAAAATACAACTTGGCAGGTTAGAGCATATTATCGAGATCCAAGTTTGGAAATTCTATTTAATGGTGATTTTTTAGATGGATACAATGGTTTTGATTCTTATTATGAGCTTGTTACGAATAATTTGGTAGATCCTGGTCAATTTGCAATTACGGGGAGACCTAAGGATGAAAATCCGATATTGAATGATTTTAATCCTATTGGTGGATGGAAGATGTTATTGGCATATTCTAAAAACCAGAATGATACCATCTACCGCTCAGCTGAAATGGCAGTAGAAACTGAATTTAATTACATTTTTAAAATGTATGGTCGACTGGCACAAAGTGATGCCACAAAGAATCAATCTCTTAAGATTTTAATTAATAACGAGACAATTGTAGAAAACTTTAGAATTGATCGTTCGGATGATTGGCAATCAGTATCAGCATTGTGGAGACCTAATGGCGCAAGAAATGCATCTATTAAAATTCTAAATAACAACTTAAATGGCGAGGGAACCTTTTTTGCCATTGACAGTATTAGTTTTGTTCAAGCAGTAGAAGATACAGATTTATTTGAAGCTAAAGTAATTCCTAATTATAGTTATTCAAATAATGGAAAAACATTTCACTTCTGTGAAGGTGTACAAAGTTCTTTGGATGTTTCGAATGGAGATACAAGTTGGTATAGCTATTCTTGGTCTAAAAAAGATGATGAAACGGGTAATTATATTGGTCTGGAAGATGTTGCTGGTGAATTTTCAGGAACCAAAACACATGAATTAATTTTCTTAAATCCACAGCAGGATGATGAAGGAGATTATAGATGTACAATTAATTTTAAAGAAGAATATAAAAATTGCGGGACGTCGACAGATGATGTACATGTTGACCTTTCTGTTTTAGTAGATGAACCTGCAACAGTTGATATTGAGGCTGACAAAACACATTTTTGTTTTGGTACATCTGCTAATTTAATGGCATTAGTGACAGGAGATGCCGGTCAGGTTAAATGGTATGTAGATGGAGGCGAAGATCCTGTTTCATTGGAAAATCCATTTGTGTTTTCAGGATATGATGCAGGAACCTATACAGTTAGATGCGAAGCTGAAAATGGATGTGGTTTGGCATTTGATGAAGTTACTTTAGAAGTATTATCTGCACCAGTTTTAAATTCCTTAACGGTAAACCCTGATCTTTGTGAGAATAAGGATATTATTTTAACTGCAGATGCAACTGGTAATGGAACAATAGTTTACAATTGGAAAGAAGGAACCACCGATTTGACTGAAAAAGGTTCAATTTTAAAGTTTCCGGCAACAATGGCTCACAGAGATCTTACTTATTCAGTAAGTGCAACTAGTGTTTATACAACTGTTGATGGAAATGTAGAATGCCCTGCAGATCTAACCATCCCAATTGATAATCTGGATGTATATCCAAATGTAGCAATTACCGATCCTTTAAAAGATGCAAATCTATGTGAAGGAAATGGAAATCATACTTTTTTCGTATCGCTTTCTCAGCCAGAATCATTTTATAATTTTTCATGGCAAAAAGATGGTGTAGATGTCGATGGAGTTACCGCTCAGAAAATTATTACTCCAATTAATCTTACAGATGCGGGACAGTATAAGCTTACTGTTTCGAATAGATGTGATACAAAGATATCTACAGCAAATTTAACAGTGGTACCGAAAATGGTTGTGAATGGAATTACAGCAAGTGCTGTTGGTCCATTCTGTAGTCCAACAAATGTAACGGTTACTTTTGATGATAATGGAGCCGTTGCTGAGTATAAGGCTAAAAAACCAGATGGTTCAGAAATTGTAATCACGAATCCATACACATTCGAAGTGAATACAACAACCGAAGGAACATGGGAATTTATTGCTGTACCTAATTGCGATGGAGATAATTTCACTCATAAACTTACATGGAACTTGATTCCTGATTTTGGTGCAGTTTCGATGAATGATGTTGCTACCTGTATTGGAAAAGATGTTGACTTTGTGGTTGACGTTAATGATGTTTCACCTTTGTCAGAATTGACTTACGAATGGAAAGACAATACAAATACAACCATTGTAGGAGAAAATAAAAACTTCTTGAGTCTAACGAATGTTCAGGATGCAGATTTAGGACAATATAAATGTATTGTAACAGATCAGTGTGGAAATTCAAAAACTGCAACAGCTAATTTAAGTATTGAAAAAGTAACGACTTCTACAACTGGAACTGCAATTGAAAAATGTGTTGGCGACACCGATTTTCGAATTGATATTGCCTATACTGGAACTCCAAATTTTGAGTGGAGTTTTAAAAATAAAGCAGGAGATGTAACAATCTTAAGCGAATCAACAGGTTCGCTAACTATTAATCCAGTAAACGTTAATGATGCAGGAATATATTATTGTGCAGCTACTTTAACTTGTGGTGATGTTGTGAATATTCAACGAGAACTTATTGTACACGAACATGTTTCTATTGTTTCTCCTGCCGATGAAATAATTCATATTTGTCAAGGAGAAGAACCAGTTCTTGATATTGAAGTGAATGGAGATGGAGATATTTATACTGTAAGTTGGACCGATGATTCTGATAATCCACTAGTTGGGGTTGGTGATGTAAATCAGGTGCAATTAAGTAAGCACGATATGCCAGGAATTTATACTTACAAAGCAAAAGTAACAAGTCTTGGAAATTGTGATAATTTGGAGAAAAAGTATATTGTTCAAGTTCACGAGAAGCCAATATTAAGTACCATTGATAACAACGTAAACAAATGCGCTGGTCTCGTTGAGTTAAAAATCACCGAAAGTGGAGAACATAATGGTATTAGTTGGTGGAAAGATGGAGCTTTAGTAATTGATGGTAATGCAGTTGCAAATGATTTTGTAATTAATCCAGCAGTAAGTCCTGATGACGATGGAATTTACGTTGCTAAGGTAAACTCTGATTATTGTGGTGATAATCAGGTTTCTATTAATTTGGATGTTAGAAATAATATTAATGTAATAGGTAAATCTCCTGCAACAACAACATTTTGTGAAAATGAAGAGGTAAGTTTATTTGTTACTGCAAATGCTGGTGGAGATGAAATTTATTACAAATGGTATAAGGAAACAGAACCTGGTACAACATTGTCGGATCAACCTACTTATAATATCAGCAATGTTGATTTAACACAAGCTGGAACTTACAAAGTTGAATTATATAATGATTTAGGATGTGGTAATCAAACCTTATCATTTGATGTTGTGGTAAATAAAAATCCAACTGTTACAAATCCATCTGATAAAATAATTTGTGAAACAGAAACTTCAGTTGATTTTACAGTTTCAGGTGATGCGCAAGGTGGAGCAAATTATCAGTGGTACAATAGTGCAGGTGAAATTGTTGGTGCGACATCAGCAACTTATACCGAAACCAATTTGGTTGATGGTGAAACTTATTATTGTGAAGTGACCGGAACAGTTGGAAGTTGTGGAACGGCAACATCCGAAAAAGCAACTCTTACTATTATAAAAGAAGTTGCAGTTACAAAACCGGTAGATTTAACTATTACGGATGGGGCAGATGCTACCTTTAGTGTTGTTGCATCTGGTGAGCCAAATTATTCTTATCAATGGCAGGTTTTTGATGGAACATGGAAAGATATTAATGATGTTGATAAATATTCTGGAACTCAAACTTCTGAACTAAAAATCACAAATGCAGATATAGCAACTTATAATGGAAAACAATACAGATGTGTTGTTGTTAGTGATGGAACAGTTTGCTTTTCAAGTGCAACGAGTGATTTAGCCACTCTAACAATATTAGCAGTTAATAAGATTGCAGTTCAGCCAGGTAATCAGGTAGTATGTGAGGGAGAAGATATTGTATTCACAGTAAGCGGAACCAAGACTACAGGACTGACTTACCAATGGCAATACCATACAGGTGATAA
>NZ_JALPNU010000011.1 GCF_030851345.1 Marinifilum sp. D714 | reverse complement strand
TCAACCTAAAGTTATTTCCGATTTTTTTCTTGAGCTAATTTTGGGCTCCGAAAAAATCAGAATAACTTTAGTTACACACTTTATGGGATACTACTCATTTTACCAATATTCTGGATTACAGGGGGCTAGTATGAAAATCCGAAAGTTATTTCACAATTTCCAGTTTTAATTCTTTCCAATAATCCAATCCATCCTCTAGGGAACAAACCTTAATCTTATATTTTTCAAATAGCATTTTACCTGCAGCAATACTTCTCTCACCATATTTGCAGTAAAGTAAATAGGTCTTCCTCTCTCCCAACGAATCAATGATCTGATACAATTTGTCTGATGTTTCAGCTAACATGGCTCCATCAATATGTCCCTTTTTAAAATCTTTTTTTAATCGAACATCAATTACAACAGCTTGTGGGTTTAACTTGGCAATCCTTAAAAATTGCTTTGGACTTAATACCTGAACCGTATCAACTTGTGCAAATGCATTCTGATTTGCAATTAGTGCAAAAAATACGATCAGTGCTATCTTTAAATACTTCATATTTTAAATTCTATGTGATTTTTAGTGGATGAGTTACTAAATAGTACTTAAAGTGCCTAAAGTACTTAAAGTTAAAATGTATGGTATAAACATTACCATCACTCATTTAAACTTCCATTTAATAAACTGATTAAAAACAAAAATATTATCGCACTAATACTTTAAGTACTCCAAGTATTCTAAGTACTTTAGGCACTTCTTTAGAATTCTCCATTAATTCATAGAGCACCCTATTTTTTATTCATTAATCTTTTTCTATATAGAAAAAATCAGACATGATATCATTGGAAATAAACACACCTTCATCGCTTAATATTAAAGCATTGTTTTCCTTTCGGATGTGTTTTGATTGGATATATTTGGCTGCCTTTTTTTCACAATGTCGATACAAATCATCTCCAAATTTCTCTTTCACCAAACTCAAATCCAATCCCCAATAGGTTCGAAGCGAGGTAAGAATTAAATCATTAAATCGATCAAAGAAATTTAAATCTTCTTTCTCAGAAAATTCTCCTCCTTCTTGAACGGCTTTCATGTACTTATAATTGTGTGCAATGTTCCATTCTCTTTCTTTTAAATTGTAGGAGTGGGCCGAAGGTCCTATTCCAAGATATTGCTTCTGTTTCCAATAACTCGAATTGTGTTTTGATATGTATCCGTCTTTGCAAAAATTGGATATCTCGTAATGCGTAAAACCATTTTCGCGAGCCGAGTCAATTAAATATTTAAACTGATTAAAACTCTCCTCTTCTTCCACTTCTATTAATTGACCTTTCTCCAGTTTTTTAGCAAAAACCGTATTCGGATCATACATTAAATGATAGGAAGAGATGTGCTGAATATCCAAATCATAAACCAAATCAAGATTCTCCACCCATTTTTCCATACTCAATCCAGGTACACCATAAATCTGATCTACCGAGATATTATCGAAACCATAATCCTGTGCTCTTTTTATGGTATCATAAGCTTCCTTACCAGTGTGTCGTCGGTTCATTAATATTAAATCTTCATCGTGAAATGATTGTATCCCCACACTTAATCGATTCACTGAAGAATTTCGTAGTTGTTCGAGGTATTTCTTATTTAAATCATCAGGATTTGCTTCAAGTGTAATTTCTGCATCCGTATCAATATTCCAATATTTCGAACACTCATCAATTAGCACCTGAATCTGTTCTGGCTTGTAAACCGAAGGAGTTCCTCCACCAAAATATATGGTCGAAACAGATTTTTTATCCAAATAATCCTTTCTTAATTCCAACTCCTTTTTAAAGCATTCCAGCATATCATTGGTAGATTGCAGCGAAATACTTTTGTGAAAAGCACAATAGTGACAAAGCTGTTTGCAAAAAGGGATATGAAAATAAATTCCTGACATATAAAAATCAATTTTCTTGCAAGGTAGAAGCAATTCTTTTATTTTCCATGTCAGATTTTAATTTATACCATTTAAATTTCAGAGTAAGCTATAAGCGAAACTGCGAAATATTAAATTTAAATGCCGATATATAATTAGTAAGGCATTTGCAGTAAAAAGAACAAATAATCGATATAGACGAGTTTCTGTGTATTATATCACACTGTAATGGTGCAAATTTTATTTTCATGCAACACTTTACAATGTACCAACGTCTTTAATACAGAGAACAAATAACATAAACCCATTGAGCTATGAAAGGATATAAAAAAATAATTTCACCGATTTTGATTTTATTAATTAGTGTTGCCACTGCCTTACCAACTTTTGCTGATGGTATTAGAGGAAATGGCAATGTAAAATCTGAACAAAGAGAAGTTGGCAATTTTGAAACCATTAAGGTGAATGGAGCTTTTACAATTTACTTATCGCAAGACGATGATTACAGCTTAAAAGTTGTTGCCGACGAAAATTTATTGGATGTGATTACCAGTAAAATGAAAGGTGATGTTTTGTACATTACTACTGAAAAGAGCATTTACAAATCGACAGAGTTAAAACTTTATATTGGTTTTAAACATTTAAGTGAAATAAAAGCGAACGGTGCAATTTCCCTAAAATCCGATCAAGTTTTAAGATTTGATGAATTGGAAATTGAAATTAATGGCGCATCATCTGCCGATTTAGAATTAACTGCAAACAGTTTAAGTATCGACAATAGTGGTGCATCAACCATAAAACTTGCTGGTAAGTCAGAAGAAATTGACATTGACATTTCTGGTGCAGGAAGTGTGAATGCAATTAATATGAAAGCACTAAAAGGAACCATTGATATTAGCGGCGTGGGTAGCGGAAAAGTTCATGTATTGGAGGAATTAAGAGTAAGTATCTCGGGAATTGGTTCAGTAAAATACAAAGGAGATCCTAAAGTAACCAGCGATATTTCATTCCTTGGTAGTTTAAAGAAATATTAGATCTAATATATGATATCATATAAAATAAAAAGCTCTGCATGTTTGCAGAGCTTTTTATTTTATTTGCATTGTAGAGACTACATTAATTCCGTCTTTACATTAAAATTATTCTTTTTTATAACCGATCACAGCATTCGAAACCGCGCGTGGTTCAGGTGGTAAAGAGAAAATATTTCGTTCGTAATTCGAATTGTAAGGCGATATATTTAAAGTTTCTCCATTTACAACCAATGTTGAACTTCCACCTGGATCGAATCCCATTGCCTTTTGAATACCGTACTTTTCCAGAATGTTAGCCATATCAATATGAGTAGCACCAACGGATTCACGAATTCTACCATTAATGGTTAGAACGTATAAATTTCCGGCTTCATCTATTCCTACTGCAATTTTTGGACCTCTCATATCTGTAAAATCCAATCGGGCGGCCTGTGTTTTTATCGAATTTTGCTTCTTCCACCCTTCTACTTGCATATCGATACATTGCTTTCCTTTATTTAGCAACATCGGACCTGCTTCAACTGCATGTAGAACATCTTCTAAACCATTCACAATAATTTCAAGTTCATCGCCAACATTTGAAATTGCTGATTTCATTACCGATAATGGAATGCATAAAGTTAATCCTACAGGAATTTGTTTTACTTCGTCAATATCATAAATAATTTCTTTTACTGTATTTCCAGCCAATCGATATACAATACAATCCTTCGCTGGAATCATTTCTTCTTCGTACATCAAATCGAAATAAGAACATTTTCCAGCTTCAAAATGATTGTAATTTTTAGCATCAAATTTTAATTCAAAATCATTTGTTTTTATTCGAATACCACTTTTACAATTTACTCTTTCAATATCAAGCTTACCCGATTGATAAATTAACAATGCTGGCTTGTTGAAAAGAGGCGTACTTAAACACTTTCCATTTGAGATCAGCAAACCTAAAGGAGAACCAATATAAGATTCTGGTAAACCCAATTTACCAACCAACTCCGGATTTAAAATATAACCACCATTCCATGCGATTTTAGCTTGACATTTGCTCTTTTCTTCAAACTCTGTTACAAAACTTGTTACCGTTTTTGTCTGCAACGAACTAACTGCTGTAAATTCCCAGTTGTCATTATCATCTTGCACATTTGCCTTGGCCAAAATTCCATTCCATGGATATCCATCATCATAAATTCCTGTAACATTTGAATATTCAACTTCCTTTTTTTGATTGTCGGTTTTTGAAATGTTCGCCAATACCAATTTTAATGGAGATCCCTTTGTTTGGGCATCTTGCTTTATCAATTGCAGCAATTCTTGTTCGCCTATCTTTTCGCTTAATTCTTTAAATAAATCTGAATTCAGTAAATCTGAAAAATCCTTAGCTGTTTGTATGGGAGTTGGGTAAGCCAAAGTTGAACGAACTCCTGCAGGAACAAATTGAATGTATCCAGTATGGTTAGGAATTCCCATAATATTTGCTGCCAATTCGGTTGTTACTTTTCCAATATGAAATCTATCCAGATTCAATATGTCTGTCATAAAAGCGGCATTTCTTCTGTTCGATATTAAATAACCATTCTTATCCATTACTTTTCGTAAAATCGATAAAGCCTTCTCTCCCATTTGCGGAATATGAATTCCAACAGTTAGAGAATCAATCGAAACAACTTGCAGAATTTTCTTATCATACAAAAGTTTCAATTCCTGATCGGAACCACACTCAACAAATTCACGAATGTTGCTTGCCGTTGTCCAATTGGTTAATGCTTCTTCCGGAGCAAATACATATACCTTCTCAATGTTTTTATCCTTTAAAATTTCCTCCGTAATCGGATCATGCATATCCATTCCCAATCGACTTTTTATAGAATTCAGAACAAAATATTCAAGCTCATATTTCACATATTTACCTGGAAAATATGCCAGCGGAATATTCTGTTTCATCTTTTTGAAAAGGAAACTTCTATCATCAATAGAAATCATCGAGGAAGAAGTTAATTGAGAAAGAGCCAAATTTTTATCTATAAAAAACCTTGATGCACCACTCACTTTTCTGCCAATACCTGGAAGCAAATGTTTCGATTTAAGAAGATTTACCATACCTGATAATTCCTGATGTGTAAAATCATGAAACAGATAATAGTTTTTATTTCTATGTCGATAGGTAAAAGAATGGTCATGTCTTATTGAAATCTCTCCATTACGAACAGCAAAAAGATTATCAATTGAGTTGTAAAAATTATGAATCTCTTCCATACTTAAATTATCTGAATCCGAATGGTCTTCAATCTGTCGCTTTGCAAAATAAAAGGTACCTCCCCTAATTTCTTGCTCTTCCATTCTAAATGAACTTGGATCAATTAATGATTTTAAATAAAGCATAAAACCCAATCGTCCATAGCCTGGCAAATAATGTCTATTCTCAGTATTCAATAAAGCTTTTACATCATTATTTGTAAACTTTACTTTAGACTTGTAATACTTGTATAATTCCCCAACTTCGTTTAAGCTTTTCTGATTTGATTGCAATTGTAAAAAGAGTTTCTTAACGATTTCTTCTATGCACAAGTTTAAAGAATTAATGCTGTAACGTTTGTCTATCACTTTTTTATTATGACTCACACTTCGGTGATGAATGTGAGGAAAGAAGACCTTTTCGATGGTTTCATTCACATGTGAATCGTTTATTCTCCTGCCTGTAAACTCAATAACTTTTAATCTTTCCTTCTCAGGCAGATGTTCACCTATAACTTCTGCATAAACATTTTCTGGTTGGTATCTTCTGCAAAAAATAGGCACACCAGCAGCTGCTGATTCAATAATAGGTAAGCCTCTGCCCTCCGTTTTTGATGGCAATAATATTAAAGAAGAAATGCTATACAATTCAGGAATACCAATAGGTTTTTCAAAGTGATTTCTAAACCTTTTTTTGTCCATCTCACTAAACAAAAATCCCAAGTATACTCTCTTCCTAAATTCTGGATCAATACTCTCTAAAAGCTCTTGAAATCGTGTTAACAATTTTTGAAAATAGGGATATTGCCCTAAAGGAATTGGTCCGGTAATTAATATGGTAATTTTTAAATCTTCCGATTCTCTGACTTTCTCTTTTAAACTCTCAACTTCCAACATTTTACCAACAAGATCAAATCCCAATTCAATCCTTTTTCTTGAAATCACCCTAGTTGGTTGCAGAAAAATGATATTCTCAGACAAGAATTTGTGCATCGCCTTAGTCTTGTATCCAATGTAAATGGGTTCGGGATTTTTCTTGTCCACCAATTTATATTCCAACACATCTTTTACCGAATAACTAATCAATGCTTTTTTGTGATATCGGCTTAGCATCTTCTCCATCTGGAAAAGAGATTCTATTCTTCTTCTCTTATCAATATTGTTGTATTCATTAGTATCAACAGCCGTTCCAATTTCAGCAACATTTGCAGGATTGTGTCCTTTATAATGTATCAGGTATTCACTTTGCTTTTTGTTAATATTTACATTCATCCACGAACGAGATTCCCAAGGATATAACACCTCCAATTGTGAAAAAAATTCACCAAGATGTGAATTTAGGAAGAAGAAATCACGCGGACCTTTTTTCAGTCCTTTCACTTCTTTGGTAATTTCTGAATTACCTCCTTCCCAATAAAAATCGTGATTGTTATTGATTACAGGAATACCCATGTATTCTGAAACCAAAACTGTAGCCAAAGCAGCGGCTACATTTCCCGGATTTGAACACAAATTAATTAAGTATAACAAGCCAATATTGTTATCCTCGATATATGAACTTAGCTTTTCACAAATGGTAAGGGTTTGTTCCCAAAATTTTACAATCAAAGCATTGTATTCCTTGCTTCCACGTTCCAATTTAGTGAAATAGAAATCTTTGTACAGCGTCCAATCATCAAACCCTTGCATTTCTTCAATGGTAAAGGTTTTAGTTCTTGGATCCATAATCTTAGAAGCCTCTGTATAAAATTTACCGGCTATATAATGTATAGCAATATCATCGCCAAAATTGTATCGGAATGTTTTTGCATATTTTTCTACCTCAATACTAACACCATCAATAGAATAATAGAAAGTAGAAAAAGCAATACCTTTTTTATTAAAATTGGATTTAAAACTTTCAAAACTCTGGTTAAACTCAACTACGGGAATGGGTTTGTTTTCCTTAAATCGATCTATAAATAATCCTAAATCGAACCATGTGTTAATATTTTCAGAATACAACATCTCCATCATTTCAATAGCCTTCATAGTCATCACAGGTAGAATTCAGTTTAACAAAATTTCAAATAATATTCAAATTACGAAATTCTGGTAAATTGGTCAATAGCATATTGATTCAAACATATTTATACTATGAACTTGATAACTTAAAATAGCTTGCTAACTTTGAGCAACTATTATCGATATACATAAATTTATGAAGAGAAAATTGTTCTGGCGAAATATTATTTGGGCAATAATTATATTTATTTTGTGCTCTATTCCAGGCAACGATTTACCGAAAACATCTGCCATTCACATTCCACATTTCGACAAGCTTGTTCACTTTGGAATGTTCTTTATTATGGGAATTTTTTTAATGGCTGAGTTAAGTTTTCAAACCAAGTTGAAAAAATCTCAAATAATTCTGATAACAGTATTTTTAGTTGCTGCTTATGGTGGTGCAATAGAATATTTACAGCAAAATTATTTTACAAATCGTAGTGGTGATTATATTGATTTAGCAGCAGATATTTTGGGAGGAATTGTTGCAATTTTACTTTATCCATGGATAAAAAAACAAAAGGACTTGCTATTGAATCGCAAGCCCTTTAGTGAAATATCTTTTCTAAAGAAAATCTTATAGAGTAATATACTCATTCGCATTTTCCATTTCTGTAATTAACTGACCTATTGTTTTTCCTTTAAACAGATCGTAAATCTGTTTTCTAATATGTCCAAACTGATTATGAACAGGGCAAGCAGCTTGTGCTTTATCATCAGACTTACATGGACGAATTCCAATTAAACAATTTTCAAACATATCCAATCCATCCACTATTTCAACAATATTCATCAGGGTGATCTCACTTGGATCTTTTCCCATTCCAAATCCTCCATGAGGTCCTTTAGTTGATGTAAGTAACTTTTGTCTTGCAAGACTTTGCAAAATTTTACCCAAAAATGGTGTTGGAATTTCCAGCTCTTCTGATATCTTCTTTATTCCTATTTTTTTGCCTTCTTTTGCATTTATCGACAAATAAATTACTGAGCGAATTGCATATTTACAAGTATTCGATAACATCTTTAATTTTTATTTTTACTCCACATTTATCTAACAATCAGGTCAAAGATAACAATAATTACAACTAATTAAGCATCTTTAATTCTTTAATTCCTTATTTATTATGATTCTTTTTATTATAAAAGCCCCATTTTACAAAGGAATCTTATCAATTCGCTTCTGGTGTCTGCCACCTTCAAATTCAGTATTTAAAAAGATTTTTGCAATTTCTTTTACTTCTTCAAAAGAAATAAATCTGGCAGGAATACCACATACATTTGCATCATTATGCGATCTTGCTAAACCAGCAATTTCCGCAGTCCAACACAAAGCTGCACGAACTTTTTGGTGTTTGTTAGCTGTCATGGTAATACCATTTCCACTTCCACATAGAGTAAAGCCAAAATCAAACTCTCCTGCTTCAACTGCTGCAGCTAATGGATGAGCTGTGTCAGGATAATCCATACTTTCCTCAGAATTAGTACCGAAATCTTTTACTTCATATCCTTCTGCTTTCAAAATTTCAGCCAAATCATTTTTAAACTGAAATCCTGCATGATCAGCAGCCAATGCAATTTTTAGTTTTTTCATCTTATTAAAATTATTAAAGACAGTGTTGCCTTTATGTGGTTTTTGTTCAAGTTAATTTGTGGAGTACAAAACTAAGTAAATTATATGAGTTGTTTTTAAAATGACCAATTTTCCAAGCCTAAAATCAGGCATTTTGTCTAAAACTGCTTATCAAATGAATTGTTGAAACACATCAATCTGAAATAAAACAGTTTAGCTAGAACCTTTTCACTTATGAACAGATTTGTTCACATTCAGTTAACATACTGTTGATTTTTCCTTATTAAAAATTCCAAAGTATTTTTTGGAACTAACAAAATTGAAATTGTATAGAAAAATATTTCCCAGATACCAATTTTATTTTTTACCAGTGTTATCAAAGCTTTCAACCAGTTTTCAACACTCTGTTAATATCCGCAAGAAACTAAATTATCAAAAATCAGAGTTATTAACAGGAAGTTAATAAAGTATGTATCCCTCTATAATTCAATCTCTCTATGTTAACAATAAGTGTTGATATCCTGTTATTAGACTATTTTCATACAGAAAAACAATAAAATTCGTACTCTCTTACCAACATTATTAACAGGATATAATAATCATCTTATTTTTTAGAAATTTTTAAAAAATTAATATTAATAATATGAGTGTTGATAATTGCAAAAAGGGATTAAATATAGATTAAAATTCAACTGTGATTTGTTTGGTATGTTTACTTAATTATTTCAATGATTTTGTTATCTTGCAATCTATAGAAAATCCACACTGAAGAGAATGAGTTGGGAAACTAAAAAATATTCGATACTTCTTGTTGAAGACAACAAATTGAATCAAACGGTAGTTAAATTTACTTTAAAGCGATATGGTTATTTAATCGATGTTGCTAATAATGGTTTGGAAGCTGTCGATATGTATAAAGAGAGGAATTATGATTTTATTCTAATGGATGTAATGATGCCTGAAATGGACGGATTAGAAGCTACTAAAATCATAAGAGAAATTGAAAATGGGCAAGAGCATATTCCAATTATTGCCCTCACAGCCGATATAATGGTCGCTAACGAAGAAAAATGTTTAGAGAATGGTATGGATGCCCACTTATCAAAACCGTTCGATGTAGACCATTTATTTAAGGTTTTAACAAATCTAGGATTGTAAGTACTATTCCAGTTATTTAAAAAAGTTTCTAACAAGCATTGTTTACATTTGAGTGAGGTTTTCTACTCGAATTAAAGATTTTCAGATTATTTTTGTCGCATGGATGATAACCTGGACATAAGAAGTCATAACTTTTCGGATAAAGAAAAAGAATTAGATAATAAACTAAGACCACTTCAGTTTTCAGATTTTCGTGGACAAAAGAAGATTGTTGAGAATCTAAATGTATTTGTTGCTGCTGCAAAAATGCGTGAGGAAGCATTAGATCATGTTTTGCTTCATGGACCTCCCGGACTTGGAAAAACTACTTTATCAAATATTCTTGCCAACGAATTAGGAGTTGGATTAAAAGTTACTTCAGGACCGGTTCTCGATAAACCTGGTGATCTTGCAGGTTTGTTAACCAATTTGGAACCAAATGATGTTCTTTTTATCGATGAAATTCATAGATTAAGTCCTATTGTAGAGGAGTATTTATACTCTGCAATGGAGGATTTTAAAATTGATATCATGATTGATAAAGGTCCTGCGGCAAGATCAATTCAATTGGAATTAAATCCTTTTACTTTAATTGGAGCAACAACTCGTTCCGGATTATTAACTTCACCTTTAAGAGCTCGATTTGGTATAAATTGTCATCTTGAATATTACGACCTGCCTATATTATCTAAAATAGTAGAGCGTAGTGCAAGTATTCTTGATGTTGAAATTACTCATGAAGCAGCTGGAGAAATTGCGTCAAGAAGCAGAGGAACACCACGTATTGTAAATGCTCTTTTGCGAAGAGTAAGAGATTTTGCTCAAGTAAAAGGAAACGGATCCATTGATATAGAAATTACCAAATTTTCACTTGAAGCTTTAAATATTGATAAGCATGGTTTGGACGAGATGGACAACAGAATTTTAAATACGCTTATTGATAAATTTAGTGGAGGACCAGTTGGAATTTCAACCATTGCAACTGCAGTAGGCGAGGATAGTGGTACGATTGAGGAGGTTTATGAGCCATTTTTAATTAAAGAAGGATTCATTAAACGTACTCCGCGAGGAAGAGAAGTTACTCCTTTAGCTTATTCGCATCTTGGAAAAAACAATTTTAGTGATCCGGAATTACTTTTCTAGAAATATTTTAAAATGAAACGAATTTTATCAATTCTTTATACACTTGCAACGGTGTTAATTATTGTAGGTGCACTTTTTATTTTACAAGCTGAATCATATGGAGTAGCCATTTTGGCTTCGGGTGTGGTGTTAAATATAGTTTACAGAATATTTAGTTTGAACACTGAAAAACTAAATCAATTAAAATTTTCTGAACTCTTAAAAGTATTAGGAATTCTTTTAATGCTTGTAGCATGTATACTTATTTTCACAGATTATGATCAAAAGTATAACATGATGATTTTTTCGGTTGTACTCGATGTTATAATCAACTATAAAGAAATATCTCTTAAAACAAAATAGAAAAAGGAGCTTGTGACCAGCAAGCTCCTTTTAACATCCCTAGTAATTTTCCTAAATAGCAATATTCTTTCGAGTATTAGACGAAGAATATATTTCGTTAATATTTTGTTTTAATATAGCTTCAATTTTTTCTTTGAGTACAAGATTTGATTCTGAGAATTTAAATGGAATGGTAAAGTAGAAAATAGAACCATCTCCCAAATTTGAATCTATATATAACTTGCCTCCAAGAAATTCAACCAATTCTTTGCTGATACTTAATCCTAAACCGGCACCTGAATGTTCTCTGGTATATGAATTATCAACTTGGGTAAATTTCTTAAATATTTTTGCTTGCTCCTGATCACTTATTCCTGGTCCAGTATCTTTTACATAGAAAAGAATATTGTGTCTGTCCTGAATTGCACAGCCAAAATCAATTTCTCCTGAATTTGTAAATTTCAATGCATTATCAAGGAGATAAGATAGTACTTTGGTTAGTTTTTTCTGATCAGTGAATATTTTATTATCACGTAAATCTTCGGTATAGTTTAAAACCAAATTTTTACCGCTCATGTTAATTTTTTGCCCGTAGGCTGAATACAATGTAACCAGTAAATCATGTACTTCAATTTCTGATTCGTTGTATTCTAATGCACCGCTCTCTAATTGCGATAGTTCTAGGATTCTATTGAATAGATCCAGTAATTCTTTACTGCTCGATGACAGTATTTTTGTAAACTCATTTCGATCCTCTTTCGATAAAGAATCATCACGAAGAAGTTCTGAAGCTCCTACAATCGCATTCATGGGCGTTCGAATTTCATGCGACATATTGGCTAGAAATGCATCTTTCAGCTTCTCGGTCTTTTCGAGCTGAGCGCGAGCTTCTGCTAATTGTCGTTGCAATTCTTTATATGTAGGACGTTTCTCCATTTAAATGAATTAGTCTTTAATTTCTTTACATCTCTTGATTATAGCCTACACTACAAGGTTCAACCAAGTACATCTTTTAAATGATGTAATTATAAAAATATGGTATGGGAATTTGTTAGACTAAAATATCGTCATTTATTGATCTGTCTTGGTAACCACCAAGTGTATTGTCTAACTCTTGAGTTGTTAATTCTTCAAAGGTGTTCATAGTGAATAGGATAAGAGATTAGTAAATATAAATAATACTATCTACTTATTCAAATTTTTTTTATACCAAGATATCGTCATTGATCATTCTGTCTTGATAACCACCTTTAATGTTTTTAAGATCTTCAGTGTTTAATACTTCAAAATTTTTCATTGCTATTTAATTTGGTCGTTAATAACTAGGAAAATACTTTCTGGAAAATTTGGATTACTATGGGTCGAGGTTGATTATACCAAGATATCGTCATTAATCATTCTGTCTTGATAACCACCTTTAATGTTATTTAAATCTTCAGTGTTTAATGCTTCGAAATTTTTCATTGCTATTTAATTTGGTCGTTAATAACTAGGAAAATACTTTTTTGGAAAATTTGGATTATTTAGGGTCGAGGTTGATTATACCAGGATATCGTCATTGATCATTCTGTCTTGATAACCACCTTTAACGTTTTTAAGATCTTCAGTGTTTAATACTTCAAAATTTTTCATTGCTATTTAATTTGGTCGTTAATAACTAGGAAAATACTTTTTTGGAAAATTTGGATTACTATGGGTCGAGGCTGATTATACCAGAATATCGTCATTAATCATTCTGTCTTGATAACCACCTTTAATGTTTTTTAAATCTTCAGTGTTTAATACTTCGAAATTTTTCATTGCTATTTAATTTGGTCGTTAATAACTAGGAAAATACTTTTTGGAAAATTTGGATTACTTAGGGTCGAGGTTGATTATACCAGGATATCGTCATTGATCATTCTGTCTTGGTATCCACCTTTAATGTTTTTTAAATCTTCAGTGTTTAATACTTCAAAATTTTTCATTGCTACGGGTTCTTTTTTTAGTTTTTTAGGAAACAATTACACCCCTTTATTCCGGTTTTTAGAAAAAGGTAACCCTGAGATTGAAAGTTTTTTTAAAAAAAAGTGAAAAAAACTGTATATATTTAAATCCTTTTAGGAAAGGATGCGTATATAAAGCATTGTTTCTAAGAAGATTAAGAAAAACTACTTGAGCGTGAAAAAAAACCTAAAAAAAATTCTGCTTTTCTCTCTTTTACTTGTTTTGCTGGCAGGCGAAAACAAGAATTTAGCACTTACATCTATTTTTTCTGAAGATCAGAAAACTGAAAATTTATCTCCTGATTCAATTCTTGTTAATCAGGTGAATAGAGCATTAGAGTTTTATCAGACTCGTGAATTCCAATATGCTGTACAATCTTTCGAAAATGCGATACAAACAATTGAAAGTGGTGGCGTTACTGATCAGAATATGATTTATCGAACTTTTGTAAATTTTGGTGTGATTAAGAAAAGGTTGGGGAAAATAACAGATGCGCTCAAATATTTTAAACTTGCGGAGGATTTTACACTTAATAATTACGGGATAGAATCGGCAAAATTGGTTCCTATATATGTAAATACAGGTAATATTTATAATGAACTATTAGATTTATTTAAGGCTCAGACTTATTATGAGAAAGCATTGTCTTTAATTGATAATAGTGATTCAAGATATCTTTCACAAATCAATAATAATCTTGGAAATATCCATTATAAAAGGAATGAATATAAAATAGCATTAGATTTTTTAAAAAAGTCTTTATTAGAAAAAAAGGAAGCGAATGATAAAAATATTTCAACCACTCTTAATGGAATCGCTAATTGTTATAGGAATTTAAAAGAATATGGTTTTGCGGATTCGTATTATCAACAGAGTATAAATAATATAAAATCAATTGGTGGTTCAAATCATTACCATTTAGGACATCTCTATTTAAATTATGGAATCTTCCAAAATGAAATAAAGAATCATCAGAATGTACTGAAATATTTAGAATTGGCTTATGGTATTTATCAAAGTAATTTTGGTCCTAAACATCCTGATGTTGCCAACTGTTTAATGAATATGGGTGAATTTTATGGGGAACAAAAGCAAAATATTACTTCTTTAAAGTATTATCAAAAAGCTATTATTTCTGAATTGGATAACTTTTCGGATAGTACAATTTATGCTAATCCTGATTTAAATGAAATTGAACCGCAAATATCAATACTTAGTATTTTAAAAGGTAAGGCAAAGGGATTTTATAATTTGTTTGAGGAAAATGAGAAAATTAGTGATCTGGATTTTAGCTTAGATACATATGACTTATGCCTAAATATTATTGATAAAATTAGAATTGGTTACCAGGATGAGCAAAGTAAGTTTGCTTTATCACAGAACGAAAAAGATACTTATACGGCTGCCATTGAGATTGCTGTGGAATTGTATAATCTTACCAAAGATGCTGGTTATAAGGAAAGAGCTTTTAAATATGCAGAGCGATCGAAAGCAGCTAGTTTGATGTCTTCTTTAAATGATGTGAATGCCAAAAATGTTGGAGGAATTCCGCTTGAATTGCAGGAGGAGGAACAACAATTAAGAAAAGATATTGCAAGCTATCGTGAAAAAATTTACGAAGAACGAAAAAAGATACAAACAGATCGAAAAAAGATTTCGGAATGGCAGGGAGAATTGTTCTCATTGAATGAAAGTTATAACCAAATGGTACTTCGTTTCGAAGAAGATTACCCTAAGTATTATGATCTTAAGTATAGAAATAATACAATTGAAATATCTCAACTTCAGAAAAGACTATCTTCGGATGAATTACTAATAGAGTATTCAATTTCAGATTCTTCTCTTTTCACTTTCATTATTACTTCAGATTCATTTGAAATAGAAAAACAAAAAATCAATTCAGATAGTTTAGATCATCATATAGAGGAAGTTAGAAGCTCCTTGAAGACAAATGATTTTGCAGAAAACAGTTCAGAATATTATCAACGTTATACTAAATCAGCATTTTATTTATACCAAACTTTTGTTGCTCCGCATAGTGAGCTAATTCAAAATAAGAAATTAATTATAGTTCCAGATGGTAAGATGGCTTATGTTCCTTTCGGAGTCTTGATAATGCAAAAAGCAAATCCCGAACGTATGAATTATCGAGATTTAGATTATTTAATAAAATCAAATACAATAACTTACCAAAACTCTGCTACAATTGGATTCTCAATTGAACCAGCAGGATTTAGTTTCACAACAAGTAAATCTGTATTGGCCTTTGCTCCATCCTATAAGGGTATTGATGATTCTATTCTATACACAGAAAGAGCATACAGAGATAAATTGTATCCTTTGCCATATACAAAAGAAGAAGTTAATAATATTTCTAATGTAATGGAAGGGGACTTATATTTGGATGAATTTGCAACTGAACAAAACTTTAAGGATCATGCCAGTGACTATGAAGTTTTGCATCTGGCTATGCATACAATTATAGATGATGAGAATCCAATGTATTCGAAACTGGTATTTACTCAAACAAGTGATACAGTTCAGGACGGATTATTGAATACGCATGAAATTTATAACATGAATTTTAATGCTAGAATGGTAGTTCTTAGTGCTTGTAACACAGGAGATGGAAAACTTTTAAAGGGTGAGGGTGTGATGAGTTTAGCTAGAGGGTTCTTTTATGCTGGCTGTCCTAGTATTATTATGACCTTATGGACAGTTGAAGACCAAACCGGATCTAATTTAATGACTAATTTTTATGGTTATCTTTCGCAAGGATTCGAGAAGGATGAAGCTCTTCGTCAAGCTAAATTAAAATATTTAGAAACTGCCGATCCACTCAAGTCCCATCCTTATTTCTGGTCAGGCTATGTAACTATGGGAGATGTTGAGCCATTATATGATTTCGATCTCAAAAATAATATGGTTTATATCGGTTTTGGTGGTTTTGCATTAATTGCTCTTATCGTATTTAGAATAAGAAGAGTTAGGAGAAGAGTTGTTTAAGTATTAAATAGAGATGATCCGAAAGCCTAAGATATTGTTTTAGGCTTTTTTACTTTTTCGGTTTCAGATAAGTTTGTATTTTTAATAACTATCGCATTATAAGGCAAATA
Source organism: Marinifilum sp. D714 (assembly GCF_030851345.1). Classification (GTDB taxonomy): domain Bacteria; phylum Bacteroidota; class Bacteroidia; order Bacteroidales; family Marinifilaceae; genus Marinifilum. Next base: position 114,693 of record NZ_JALPNU010000011.1, on the reverse strand, counting down.
TAGCTATTTCTTCAATGGTAAATATCTGATAATTTGAATTTACATTTTATGTTTATGATATCTATTTGTAAATGAAAGATATGATAATATCATAAAACCAATGAGCTAAAAATTCTAATAGAGCCAAGAATAAATTCCTTTAATATTAAACGTTAGAATTTAAGAAACACCGTTGACTAGATATGATTTAATATTTTTAGTAATAGATAATGCACTATTCTCCTATATTAAGTATATGTTAGATTTTAGAAAAAAGCAAAGCCGTTCAATTTAGTTGAACGACTTTATATATGTGTTAATGAATGAGTGTAATCTATTCCAATTTATTAAGAATTTCTTGTGCTTTTGCTTTATAGAAGCTATTTCCTTTTGCAATTGTATTAAACTGTTTAATGGCTTTATCTCTTTCGTTTGTCATCAAGTAACAAAATCCTAAATACCATTCAGATTGTTCTATAAACAAGTTGTTTTTGTGCTTTATTACTCTTGTAAAATTCTTGTTTGCTTTATGATATTCATTAATTTCTAAATTAGAAATACCTGAATAAAAGTTACTCGTAATATTTGTACTATCCTTGTCTAATATTTTCTTAAAAAGGGTTAAAGCTGTATAATAATCCCTGGATTCGTAACTCTTTAATGCTGTTACAAGCATATTATCGATATTAGCATCAGCCGAACGAGAATTATTTACGATCGCATACGGCTTGTAGTAATTGCTGTAAACTTTCTCATTCGAATAGGAGCTCTTGTTGTTTACAAGGAACATTAAACTACCTAAACCAATAAATAATGCTAATGAAGCTGCAACAATATTCCATTTGGTTAGATACTTAAATTTGCGCTTCTCTTGTTCTTTAGGAGGTATTTCTATTGCCTCCAGCTTGCTTCTAAGATCCATAATGTCATTTTCCATTATAGCCTCGTCAACCTCTTGATGTAAATCCAGTTCCATCTGTAAGTCTGTATCATCAAGAAGGTCCTTCTCAAATTCCTTTAGTTGGTCGTCAGATAAACCACCATCCAGGAAATCCTCAATACGGTCAAAATTCATATCACTCATCATATACTTCTTTAAATTCATTATCACTTTTAATACTCTCTATCAGAGTTTGTTTACACTGATATTTCCTTTTCTTTGCGTACTTCTCACTCTTATAGCCCATGATATCGGCAATTTCTTTAAGTGAGATTTTGTCTAAAGCAAGTTGAAGAACTTTTCTACAATCCGGGCCAAGTTTTTGGAAGTGTTTCTGATACAGTCGATACCTCTCAGTTTGGTCATAAGTCTCAGAAGCTTCGTCTAATCGATTATCCAGAACTCCTTCCGAATTGATTTCATTGCTGTTCTTTTTCTTTTCAAGTTGCTTTAACCACAAAAGTCTGCAAATGGAATAGATGTATGTTTTAAAGTTACAACTAAGAACCAACGGTTCTTTTTTCATTTTACGATAGATTACAATAATAGCTTCTTGAAAAAGATCGCGTGCGTCCTCCTCGTTCCCATTATTGTTCTCGATAAAATTGCGAATACTTGGAAAGAACTTTTTGTAGATGTAATTTAATACATCATTATTGCTCATACTTATTCCCTCAAGTATCGCTTCAGTAGTGTAATCCATATTTTCTACCCCTTTATTCCTTTTATGGCAAAAAGGTAACCCTCAAAAAGTGAAAAAAAATTAAAAAAATATCAATCTTACATGTAAGTAATTGAAAATTAGATAAATAAAAAACAAAAAAACTATTTTTTTTTCGTCTTTTTTTTATTTGTTATCATAAACCAAAGCAATATACTACTTATATTCAAATTTGGTTACTGCTAAAGCCTATTTTTTTATGATGAAATTATAAAAAAGTGGTGTAAGCGTACTAAAAAAGGAAGTGAATGCCTCATTATACTGTAGCCTAGTTGAGCAATTATACTTTAAATTTTATACAAATTTAAGTTATAGATTTTAATATTCTGGATTTCTAAGGATTGTATAAGCAATTTATTCTACTAAAAATAAATGTTCAATCGAGAAAGGGTATAAACAAAAAAATCGGCTTTCAAATGAAAACCGATTTTTGTGGGCGATATAAGATTCGAACTTATGACCCCTTGGGTGTAAACCAAGTGCTCTGAACCAACTGAGCTAATCGCCCCTGTTATTGGGAAATTTTGCTTTTTTGTGGGCGATATAGGATTCGAACCTATGACCCCTTGGGTGTAAACCAAGTGCTCTGAACCAACTGAGCTAATCGCCCTTGCCCTTAAAAGCGATGCAAATATAAGGTGGAATATTTTTATCTGCAAGAATAATTTTCAAAAAAATGAAAAAAATATTTCTGAATGACCCTAATATTCGAGGAAAGCTTTAAATTTAGCATTCGTAAAAATTTGATACTATGGATAATAATTTAGAGAGAGACTGGAATAGTTTGTTATATAAAATTTCTGAAGAATTTAATGTTGATGCCGATTTAAATGGAACTTTACTTTTAATTGGTATACAAGAGCGAGGTTTAGGCTTTCAGGAAAGTTATTCAAAAGAGGAAAAGTGGGATCACATCGATTTAGCAACATGTACACTACTTATGAAATGGAATTACTATTCTATTGATGGATATGATGAAGACAATTGGCCTATATTTGTAAAGAACAAAATGGTTCCGCGCTTTTCAAAGGACAAAGAAACTCAATTGTTAAAATCATCGATTGTGGAATACTTTAAAGACAATGGATATTTGAATGATTAAATAACAAACCTATACACATTAAAATGAAGAAACTACTTTACCTGACCTTTATACTTGCAATGGTATCTTGTCAACAAAAATTGGAATTAGGAAAGAAAAACAGAATTGTTGAAATTGAAACTGAATATGGTGATATCAAAATTAAGCTATATGACGAAACACCTTTGCATCGCGATAATTTCGTAAAATTGGCTCATGCAAATTATTTTGATGGAACTTTATTTCACAGAGTGATTGATGGTTTTATGATACAAGGAGGAGACCCTGACTCTAAAGCAGCTAAACCTGGTGTTAGACTGGGAGAAGGTGGTCCGGGATATCAGATAGATGCTGAGTTCAATCCTACTTTATTTCACAAAAGAGGGGTTATTGCTGCGGCAAGAGAAGGTGATGCAGTTAATCCACAAAAGAAATCATCTGGTTCACAATTTTATTTGGCTCAAGGTAAAGTATATACTCAGGGAGGATTGGATACCTTGTTAATGAAATTGAATGATAGAGTAAAAAATCAAATTTTTGAAAAGGCTCAAAAAAATAAGGCTACTGAGATTATGAAATTTCAATCGGAAGGTGATATGGATAAGGTTTCAGAATTGATAGATCAGATTCAAGTTGAAGTTGACTCTGTTTTTGCGACTCAGCAAGTTAAGTTTACGCAGGATCAGATTGATGCTTACACAACAGTAGGAGGGATTCCTCACCTAGATGGCAATTACACAGTATTTGGTGAAGTAATTGAAGGTATTGAGTTTATTGATAGTATTGCCAAAGTAAAAAGAGATGAATTTGATCGGCCATTGGAGGATGTAACAATGAAAATAAAGATTGTTCAGTAATTGATTAAAAAGAATAGCGAGCTCCGGAAATTATTTCGGAGCTTTTTTTGTGATGAATTTTAATGATATCTATCTTAGTTCAGTTTTTTAAAAAGAGTAACAATGAGAAAATTAGTTATACTTCTGATTTTATTTTTATTTCAATTTTCTGCGAAGAATACTTTTGCCCAAGGAACCAATTCAATAATCCTGATTGAGACCAATTTGGGTAATATGAAGGTGATGCTTTACAAGGAAACACCCAAACACAGACAAAATTTTTTACAATTGGTGGAGAACGATCATTTCGATGGCACTCTTTTTTACCGCGTAATCAAAGGATTTGTTGCCCAGGGAGGATCGCAAGATTCGAGAAATGCACCAGCTGGTAAAGCTATTGGATATGGGGATGCAAATAGAACCATACAATCGGAGTTTAATAAAATGTTTTTCCATAAAAAGGGAGCTCTTGCTTCTCCGCGTCAGCCCGATAAGGTGAATATTTTTAAAGAATCAGATGTATCGCAGTTTTATATTGCACATGGTAGGGTATTTACTAATGAAGAATTGGATGCCATGGAGAAAGAGGTTAATGTGCCTTTACGAAAAAGAATCGTAAAGAGATATTTAACTCCAAAGAAAAGACAAATTCTGGATTCTTTGAAAAAGGCCAAAAAGGTGGCGGAGTTTCGTGAAATTGCAAAAAAAATAAAAGAATCAATTGAGTTTGATTACACTGCATCATCTGAAAAATTGGAATTTACTCCTGAGCAAAGAAAAGCATATACTACAGTAGGAGGAGTACCACATTTAGACAATAATTATACAGTTTTTGGAGAGGTAATTAGTGGATTAGAGGTTTTAGATAAAATTGTAAAGCTAAAAACAGATTCCAATGATCGACCTTATACTGATGTTAAGATGAAAGTAAAAATCTTAAAGTATTAAAGGCTTTTGGTATTTAGCCATTTGCTTTTAGCCAATGAGAAAAAAGTTTTTGTAACTTTGCCGACTGTTGCAATAAATAAAGAAGTTATATCATGCTTGACAAAATAAAAAACCTGCTTGATGAGTTGAATGGATTTTCAGCTACAACACTGGAAGAGGTAGAACAGTTCAGAATTAAACACCTTAGTAAAAAAGGTAGCATTGCTTCGTTGTTTGCCGATTTTAAAACTGTTCCAAACGAGGAGAAAAAAGCTGTGGGACAAGCTTTAAATGAGCTTAAAACAGTGGCTATGGATAAAGTAAATGCCTTAAAGGAAAGTTTTACCGGTGCTGAATTTGGCAAGTCTGGTTTGGATTTGACTTTGTCTGGCGATCCTGTAAAATTAGGTTCTCGCCACCCACTTTCGTTGGTAAGAAATGAGATTACAGAAATTTTCGCTCGTTTAGGATTTACCATTTCTGAAGGTCCGGAGATTGAAGATGATTGGCACAACTTCTCGGCATTGAACTTTCCTGATGAGCATCCGGCACGCGATATGCAGGATACTTTCTTTATCGAAAAAAATCCAGATGTAATTCTAAGAACTCACACATCATCGGTACAGGTTCATGATTTACAGGAAATGGAATTGCCAATTCGTTGTTTAACTCCTGGTAGAGTATTCCGTAACGAAGCAATTTCGGCTCGTGCACACTGTATTTTCCACCAAATTGAGGCTTTATATGTAGATGAGAAAGTTTCTTTTGCTGATTTGAAGCAAACGCTTACTTATTTTGCAAAAGAGTTCTTTGGTGAGAAAACTGAAATCAGATTGCGTCCTTCATACTTCCCATTTACTGAGCCATCAGCAGAGGTAGATGTTACTTGTTCGCTTTGTGGCGGAAAAGGATGTAATGTATGTAAGGGAACCGGATGGCTTGAAATTTTAGGTTGCGGTATGGTTGATCCAAATGTATTGGAATTAAACGGTATTGATAGCAAGAAGTACTCAGGTTTTGCCTTGGGTATGGGAATTGAGCGTATTACCATGTTGAAATATGGTATTAAAGATCTTCGCTTGTTCTTCGAGAACGATATCCGTTTCCTTGAGCAATTTACTGCAGCAGGATTCTAAGAAAATCACAATAGATTTAAAATATAAATGCCTTCCATAAAGGGAGGCATTTTTTATTTTTTGCAATATACAGACGCACGGCCGTGGGTCTCTATCCAATTTATTCTTCGTGGTAAATAATCTCCGAAGTAACAGGAATTACTTTTTTGTACAGAGCACTAACTCCACAATATTCTTCTTCCGATAGTTTTACAGCTCGTTCAATCTTAGCATGAGGAAAATCTTTACCAAAGAATTCATAAATAATGTGCATGTTTTTATAATAACTTGGCTGTTCCTCGCTCAATTCACCTTCAACCGAAACTTTGATATCACGAACTTCAACACGCATCTTTTTTAGGATCATTACGATATCGATACCGGTGCAGCCAGCGAGTGCTGTTAACATTAACTTTTTAGGACTAACACCAGTGCCATCACCCCCAACTTGTTTGCTGGCATCGGTTATCAATTCGTGTCCATCCATATTGGCTTTATAGGCAAAATTGCCTTGCCAGTCCATTTCTACTTTGTGTTTCATTGTTTATAAAGTTGCAGGTTACAAGTAGTGCATTTCAGGTTAGTGAAGGTCACAGCTTATAACTTATGTGTACGTAATTCAAAGAAATATTGATTTCAATCAAAATTATTAAAAAATATTGTAGCTTAAAACTTGTAATATCGATTACTACTCAAACGCGCCCTTAGTGCGTTTCACTTCTAAAATCACGTTGAACATGTATCGGCATTATACCAGAACATTTTAATTATTAAATGTTATAACATGAAGCTGTAAACAGATTTGGATTTGTTAGGAAAATCAAACAAGTGTGTAAATGGCTATTGGAGAAATATAACTTAAATTACTATATTTAAACCTGATTCTAAAGTTGGTGAAATTAGAATTAAGAAATGATTAAAACATCTGTAAAAATTGCTGGTTTGGCATGTTTTTTTAGGATGTTTAACAAAGCTATTTTATAACAAGTTTATTCAGTAAGCGTTGAAATGAAGCAAAATATTAATCTTCCAAACTGCAATCAGTTGGCTGAGAAATTCAGTCTTAAGTTTCCTGATCTGGGTGTCGACGATCAAAATCTTTTATTTTGGGGTGAAGAGGTACAATTCTTTAAACGTGGAAGTGTAATTTATAGAGAAGGAGACTTTGCCAAAGGTTGCTTCTTTCTTTATTCGGGTATTTTAAAGGTTTTTAAAACCGGATTGGAAGGAAAAGAGCAAATTATTCGTTTTGCAAAAGAGGGTGATTTAATCGGATTTAGATCGGTATTAAGTCATGAACGTTTTTGCACTTCCGCAAAGGTTATCGAAGATGCCGTGGTATGTTTTATCCCATCAAATGTTCTTACCAAACTGATACAAGAGAACTCTAATTTTGCCTTGCAGCTAATGAAAGTTACTTGTGCCGAATTGGGTGAAGCCAACAATTACATTACCGATATTGCACAAAAAACGGTAAGAGAGCGATTGGCTGAAGTATTGATACACCTTGAGGACACTTTCGGTTTAAATGAAGAAGGAACCCTAAAAATATCGCTTACGCGCGAGGAATTGGCCAATATGGTTGGAACAGCTACCGAATCGGTAATTCGATTGTTGTCGGAGTTTAAATCGGATAAACTGATAGAACTAAACGGTAGAAAAATAAAGATATTAAATAGCGAATCGCTTCGAAAAACCGGCGGTTTGATATAGAAAATAAGATATAGATGTAAGGAGCCCGTTCAATTTGTTGAGCGGGTTTTTTGCTTACTGAAAGTTTTGAAAGGTCAACGAGTCTAATAGTCGAACGGTCTAACAGTCGAATAGTCAAACAGTCGAATAGTCAAACAGTCAAATTTTCTATTGTACAGCTTAGGTAATCGGTATTATCCCTTTTTAAGAGTGTCGCTAGTATTTCTCCCACATGCTTTTTATTGTTGCGTGAACCAGTAAAATAAACACTATCGTGCCAATTGCGAATGTTATGTAACCATCGGTTTCGGGAATTCGGAATGATACAAATAATGTAAATATTAGACAAAGGATAGTTGCGGATACCAATAAATAATCTTTCATAAAATTAATTCTTCTGAATAGCCTGCAAAAGTTAGGTGTTGCACTTATTAATAACAATATCTGAAATTAAGATTAACAATATTTAACACTTACATTTTGGTGGGGCTTGCAAAATAAATTAACTTAATTCTCGTTTTTAAAAGAATATTATAATAAAGCTAACCATTTTATTAATCCAAAAATCATTTAAAAATGAGTGACAAAGAAAGTTTTGAAGCCCTAAAACCCAATTATTTATTAATTGAACAGGATGATGTGAAAGATCCCAATTTGCCTATTAATATTGCAGTTGGCGAAGCTTTTGATTTGTATCGTTATGCTACAATTGATAAAGATGCATTAACGGCAACAGATTTGGATATTGCAACAATAGAAGATTTACCAATTCGTGCAAAAGGTTTGCGAGAAGCACAAGGTAATTGGATACAAGTGCGCAAAGAAAGATCGGAAGCTGAAGAAAAGTGGACCACACTTTCGAAAGAAGCTTTCGAGACCAGAGATGAGTTATTACATTTCTGTAGATATGCCTACCGCAAAGATAATATGGCAATGCAAATTGTATATCATGTTGCCGAAGGTTATACCAATACCGACATGATTCAGGATCTTTCGGAATTGGCAAAATTGATTGAAAGCAAGCCAGAGGCATTTCAGGCGGTAGGTGGCGATCCTGCTAAAGCAACAAAAGCACAAGCTCTTGCCGAAGAGTGTAGTTTAATACTATCGAGTGTGAATGGGGATAAGGCAGAAAATGATAGGCCTGCAAAAGAAATGCGCGATAGAGCATTTACTTATCTAAAACAAGCTGTAGATGCAGTTCGTGATGCTGGTCGTTTCGTATTCTGGAAGAATCCGGAAAAGGCGGAATTGTATGCTAGTGTATATTTTAGAGAGCTTAGAGAAGAACGTGAATCTAAGCTTGAAGAACAGGATTAACCTTCTGAAACGCCCGAGAAGACTACTTACTTTTTGTAAGGGGAGCTTCCCAGGCCGAAGGAGAGCTTACTTTTTGTAAGGGAAACGTACTTTTAAGAAGGAAAGCAAATTTATACCTAAGGGATGCCTACTTTGTGTAAGGAAAGATTACTTATGCGAAGGAGGCTTTCTTTTTTGTAAGGACTAAAATATACCAAAACTCTTACTGAGCCGTAGCATGCTACGGCTCTACCCAAAAAAACTAAAATGAAAAAACAAATCTTAAACACCCTATTATTGCTAACAATTACTTTTAGTGGCTTAGCACAAAAAAATCAAGAATTAGATTACATCGATTATCACACTCAATTGAACCAAGCCAAGCTATTGATTGCACAATCGAAATTTGAGGAAGCTTTGCAAATCCATCAAAAAGTGTTTAAACAGTATCCAAAGCATTTTTATAAAGATGTTCACAATGCTTGTGTTTGTGCCATAAAATGTGAAAAGTTTAAAGAGGCAAGAAAGTTGGCACAAGAGCTAGTAAGTCTAGGGTATAGTTTAGTTAGATTTGAAAAACAAGCATTCGAATCGTTCAGAAATAGCTCTGAATGGAAAGTATTCGAGAAATCTTATCCCAAATTACGATTGAAATATGAGAGCGGTTTAAACCACGATTTGCGAGAGAAGTATCATCAGCTTTACGTGGAAGATCAACAAGTTGCCAAAAATGAATATGGTTATGGTGAGTTTAAAAATGACAGCGCCATGTTGGCATTATCCAAGCGTTTAAAAGAGTATTATAAAGAGGATGGGATTCCAGATTTTATCCATCAAAGTGATAGTATGTATACCAAGTATTTTATACTGTACCGTCATTATTTTGGGATGAAAAACAATGCCGACAACACGCCTGAGATTAAGAATAAATCCAATATCTATAAAGAGATTGATGCATTGAATTGGAAGGAAATTTTGTTAAAGGAATTAAGAGTTGGAAATATCAATCCCCAGTTTTACTCTGATGCTGTAATGTATAACGATTATAGTAACCCCTTTGGAAAGCCTGCCATTAAAATTGATTTCGATAAGGAAACGGTTTCCCCTTTTATGTGTTTAAAACCCGAAGATGTTGCTGAGAAAAACGCAAATAGGTTAGCCATTGGTTTAATGCCATTATCCGATGATAATAAGGATATTTTAGCCAATACTTGGTATGCTAAATATCCATTTAAGGCTATTAAGGATTCAATTGCCAAAACTAAAGGGGCTAGTTTGCTCGATAAGGTTATGCTTTCGAAGAAAATAGAATTACAGGTATACAATTCATTTCCGCATTCCGAATTGGATGATTTCTATCTGGATGATTACTCTCAGGTAAAAGAAAAATATTCTTATGGTTTTAAAGATTTGCCTACGGCGGATGTAAAATAAAGGTTTTATGGAGTTTTATAAGGGCCACAACCTAATAAAGCATTTAGTATTGATTTTATTGTGTTTGTTAGGCAATTACAGTTTGTATAGCCAAGTTTATAGCAAAAAAATCATCTATAAATACCAGGTTGAAAATTCCTCGGCTGAAGGAATAAAGAAGAAGCAAATCATGTATTTGGTATGTAATGGTAAAGCTTGGGTTTTCGATCCTCAAAAGCAATTTTCAGTTGGTTGGGTTGACGAAGGAAAGGATATATCCTCGCCTAATAGTAGCACAGGAGTTATCGATAATGGAGATACAGTTTGGCTGCATCCACCAAGACATGATATCTATTTTGTACATGAATTTACTCCTTTTCCAGAGGTAAGATTTCCCTTGACAGTGGGTAAACAATGGACAACGGACTTTGGATATGTTTGGCCAAGCAAGGAATTAAATATACCAAATGGCGTTAAAGTGAAACATCACTACAAAGTAGTATCGCAATTCGAGGAGTATTCTAACATTTTGCAACGAAACATTAACTGCTTTAAGGTTGAGGGATGGTTGAATCATCCTTTAATCCAATCGAAATGGATTGGTGTGTTCAATAAAGAGTTGGGATTTATAAGAATGGAGTTTTTCAATATCAACAAATCAATTACGAAAATGACCTTATCGGATTCTTTTGATTGGGATCAATGCAAGAAGAGGTTTGGCTTGTTTTCCTTGTGATTATAAATATATGATAGTATACTGTATATCTATTTAATTAACATCACAAATTAAATTTATTTACATTTTTTAACATTAATAAAGGTTACCTTTTTATGTTTTTAGGAATTAATAGGTATATAAAACCTATTTAACCACACAGAATGAACATTACGGAGAATAAAGAAGTGAAGAGAAAATTGATAAAATTGGCAATTCATAAATCAACGGGTAGACCAAAGGAATTAGCTGATATATTGAGTGTTTGTGAGCGAAATTTGTACAGAATAATTGAGGCTATAAAAGATGAAGGAATAAATATTAGATATTCCCGTCCGCTTAAATCATATATTATAGATTAAATATAAATAGTGAATATGGTTTAATTAAAAACGCTCACTGCCATTTTTGGCAGTGAGCGTTTTTAATTTAGTCGACTTATAATAATAATGCGCATTAAAAAGTCGTTCCGGAACAAATTAATCGATATCCGTTCTCATCCCGGAAACGACTTTGGTAGCTGAGCTACTCTGATCAAGGGCAAAGCTAGCTAAATGAGAGGATTCATGCAATGTTTGTGTGAGGAAGGATTGTATAGTTAAATTTTTATATGATGAAAAATTTTGAAGTATTGAATAGTCTAATGCTGTCATGCATAAAAGGAGGACGCAGTGTTGATAAAAAAGATCTTGATGGCGATGGAAATTGGGACATCAAAATAATCACTCGAAATGATGGAACTATAGTTACTAAAACAAGAAAATAGATAAATTGTATGAAAGATTTATTAAAAGACGCGATTACTAATTTAGAATTAGTTACTGTTAAAGGTGGTAAAAGAGAAGTTGAAAAAATTGATCATGATGGCGATGGGCGTTGGGACGAAAAAATAGTTAAAAAAGATGGTAAAGAAATAAAGAGAGTTATTAGACCTGTTTAATGCCAAAAATGAAGAGGATAAGTTATGCAAATAGCTTATCCTTTAAAATTTTATAAGATGAAGTATGTATTATTAATATTGTTTTTTTGTTGTACTAATGTAGTCTGTTATAGTAACAATTATAAAAAAGTACAATCTGTAGCAAAACTTAGAAATAAGAATTTCACCATCAATTTACCGGTAGAGATTAAAAATAATAAATATGTGCTGCCAAATGTTAGATTAAATGGTAGTAAAAAAGTTTATCGATTTTTACTAGATACAGGAGCCCAAAGTAGCTGCATTTCACAGGAAGTCCACGATGAGCTTGGTTTATTAAGCTGTTTTTCGGATAGCATTAGCGATGGCATCTCAAAAATGCATGTAAAATTTTCATTCTTGGATGTATCGTTCAATGATATACATTTTGATAAGGTCGGAGTTTCTGTGCTATCAAACAGTAGTTTAAACCCCAGTTGGGATTGTAGCAATATTGATGGTATAATTGGATATAATTTAATGAGATCCTGCATTTGGAGTTTGGATTCAAAAGGGGTTGTGATAACAAATAAATTGAGTAACCTTAAGTCTGTTGGGTTAAAGCAAAAAGAAAAGATTTCGAAAGGAGATAGTCCCTTTGTTGTTGGACACTTTGTTGATGGATTTAGAGCTACTATGTTATTTGATTTAGGCGACAATGGCACTTTCGAAGTTAAGAACAATTATCTTAAATATTTACGTACAAAAAAAATAAGAAGAGGAAAAGGAAGCCTTTATACTACTGTTTTAGGAGATATACAGGATACAACTACAAGTAAAATTGTACACCTTCCTGGCTTCATTTTTGAAAATGATACTCTTAGAAATGTTATAAGCTATGTTGGTCCAGGTATAGGCGATACTAATATTGCATCAATTGGTGCAGGAATATTAAACAACTTTAAGCTTACATTTGATTTTCCTAAAAGACATCTTTACGTACTAAAGAAAAACGAGAATTTTAATGTATCTAAATTTTTTAACTGCGGATTCGAGTATAGGATTGTCCAAAAGAAAATGTTCATACGGTTTGTTTGGAATGACACGGATGCTGAACGTGCAGGCTTAATGCCAGATCAGCAAATATTAAGAATTAATAGTATAGATTTTTCAGAGGTAAACAATTTGGAAACTTGTGAGCTCAAAAAAATTGTAAAGGAAGAATTAGGTAAAAAACAAATAGAATTGGAAGTAAAAGGGAGAGACGATATAGTTATTTTGAATAAGATGAAATTGGAAAAGAATATGTATTAATTCGATTTATTTGGGAAAAGTACAATTCATTTAGATATCAATAAAATTCCTTATTTTTAGGCTTGGAACTAAATCTAACTCCTACTTACCTTGAAAAAACGATTTCCACACTTTCGACAGTTGGATGCCATGGATTGTGGCCCAACCTGTTTGCGCATGATTGCCAAGCACTATGGCAAGAATTACACTTTACAATCATTACGCGATAAATCGCACATTACCCGCGAAGGCGTTTCGATGTTGGGTATTGCTGATGCGGCCGAAAGTATTGGAATGCGAAGTATGGGCGTTCGTATTTCTTTCGATCAGTTGGCGAAAGAGGCTCCACTTCCGGCAGTTTGTCATTGGGGACAAAACCACTTTGTAGTGGTGCACAAGGTAGAGGAGAAGCGCAACAAAACCATTGTTCATGTTGCCGATCCTGGATCGGGTTTGCTGAAATTTACCAAAGAAGAGTTCATTAAGCAATGGGCAAGTACACAAAGCCAGGGAGAGCTGAAAGGTTTGTGTTTGTTGTTGGAACCAACACCTGATTTTTACAGTAAGAACGGCGAAGATGTTTCTCAAAAGAAAAGCATAGGTTTTCTGCTAAAATACTTAAAGCCTTATCGCAAATTCATGATTCAGCTGGTATTGGGGATGCTATTTGGATCTTTGCTACAGCTGATTTTTCCATTTCTTACCCAATCCATTGTTGATATTGGGATCAACACCCAAAACTTGAGTTTTATTTACCTGGTACTCATAGCCCAGCTGGTATTGTTCATATCCAGAATGTCGGTAGAGTTTATTCGCTCCTGGATTTTACTGCACATTTCAACTCGAATTAATATTTCTTTGATATCCGATTTCCTGATCAAGTTAATGAAGTTGCCAATTGGATTCTTCGATATTAAAATGATTGGGGATTTGTTGCAAAGAATTCAAGATCATACCCGAATTGAGAACTTTTTGACATCTTCAACCTTAAATGTGTTGTTCTCTATGGTGAACCTCTTGATTTTTGGGGTTGTATTGGCAATTTACGATATGCAAATTTTCTTGGTTTTCATGTTGGGATCAGGACTTTATCTACTTTGGGTGAACCTGTTCTTGCGCAAGCGTAGAGAATTGGATGGAAAAAGATTTGCTCAAATGTCTAGCAATCAGAACTCGTTGGTGCAGTTAATCACCGGAATGCAGGAGATTAAATTGAACAACTGTGAGAAACAAAAACGTTGGGAGTGGGAACAAATTCAGGCCGAATTGTTCCAGGTTAGAACCAAAGGCTTGGCTTTAAATCAGTATCAGATTTCAGGATCGGTATTTTTTAACGAAACCAAAAATATCATAATCACATTCTTGGCAGCAAAAGCGGTTTTAGATGGTGGAATGACACTGGGTATGATGCTGGCGGTTCAATATATCATTGGTCAGTTGAATTCTCCGCTCGATAATTTGGTACAGGTAATTCACTCCTGGCAGGATGCAAAAATCTCCTTGGAACGTTTGGGTGAAATCCACGAAATGAAAGAGGAGGAGGATGTAAAAGATCAGAAACTTACAGAAATCCCTGATGAGAAAACCATTGATATTGAAAATGTTTGTTTCCAGTACGAAGGTCCGCATTCAGAAATGGTTTTGAACGATGTAAACCTACAGGTAGAAGAGGGAAAAACGACTGCAATTGTGGGAGCATCGGGTAGTGGAAAAACCACTTTAATTAAGCTGATGTTGGGGTTTTATCCTACTACAAAAGGTAGAATTTCATTGGGAGGAACAACCATAGAAAATTACAGCTCTGCCATGTGGCGCCAAAATTGTGGTGTAGTAATGCAGGATGGATTTATTTTCTCGGATACCATTGCCAAGAACATTGCGGTAGGGGTTGAGCATATCGATAAAAAGAGATTGTTGTATGCAGTACAAGTGGCTTGTATCGACCAGTTTATTGAAAATTTACCATTGCGTTACAATACCAATATTGGAGCCAATGGTCACGGATTAAGCCAGGGACAAAAGCAAAGAATACTGATTGCTCGTGCGGTTTATAAAAATCCTGAATTCTTGTTCTTTGATGAAGCTACCAATGCATTGGATGCAAACAATGAGTTGGCCATTATGGAAAACCTCGATGAATTTAATAAAGGCAGAACGGTTGTAGTAGTTGCACATAGATTAAGCACCGTGCGAAATGCTGATAAAATCATAGTGTTGGAGAAAGGAGAAATTGTAGAGCAAGGCACACACGAAGAGCTTACTTCTCTTGAAGGGAAATATTATCAGTTGGTTAAGAATCAGTTAGAACTAGGTAATTAATTTTTTTAGACGCTGATTTTATAAGATGATTATGATTTTTATGATATGGAATTGCACATGATAGAGAATTATAAATATACTGAGCTTACAGATAAGATTATTGAAGCATTTTATAAAGTTTATAATCAACTTGGAATTGGATTTCAAGAGAAAGTATATGAAAATGCTCTTTTAATTGAATTAGACAAAAGACTTTTAGACTGTGAAAAACAAAAGAATATTAAAGTATATTATGAGGGTCAGTTAATTGGTGATTATTATGCTGACATAGTAGTAAATGAGTCTGTCATAATTGAATTAAAAGCCGTAGAATCAATCCGTTTTGAGCATGAAGTTCAGTTGGTAAATTATTTACGAGCAACTAATATAGAAGTTGGGTTACTTTTAAATTTTGGTAATAAACCTCAAATTAAACGCAAGGTTTTTGCTAATAGCAGGAAAGTAAATCTTAATGATCATATGAAATCATAAAAATCTGCGTCTAAAAAGTTTAAATAACATGGAGAAAGACCCGAATATAGAATTAAGATCAGATGAAGTAAAAGAGATACTTGGAAGAGTTCCAAACTGGATTATTAGGAGTGGAACTACTTTGTTTTTTGTTGTGATAGCTGCCGTTGTTATTGGTAGTTATTTTTTCCGATATCCAGATATTATTGGATCAAGGTTGGTTTTAACAACATTGAATCCTCCTGCTGAACTGGTTGCCCGATCAAGCGGTAAAATACAAGATTTATATGTAAAAGATAATGAAGAAGTAAAAGAGGGGAGCCTGCTTGCGATTATTGAAAATCCAGCTTTTAACGAGGATGTTTTTGAACTTAAAGAAAAACTGGAAACCTTTCAGGGGCACTTAACAGGTGCTGAAAGTGTAAATGCTAATATTGTGGAGGGAACTTTCAGACTGGGTGAAGTGCAAAACTACTACAATACCTTTTTAAAATCGTGTGTTGATTATCAACGTTTTTTTGAATTGGAGTACTATGACAGAAAAATTGACTCCTACAAGAAGCAGATTAGTAAATACAATATGTTTTACGATCGCCAATATCAGCAAAAGAAAATATTGGAAAGCGAGTTGGCGATATCTAAGAAACAATACGAGAGGGATTCTTCATTATTCAAAAGAGGTGTAATATCTCAGCAAAACTTTCAAAATTCGAAGAAAAAGTATCTTGAGAGTTCCTATTCTTTTCATGGAGCCAGATCGGCATTGGCTTCAACGCAAATCAATATTTCCAATGTTGAACAACAAATTATCGACCTTGAATTGAAGAAGGAGAGAGAAAGAAAGGATCTTCAAAACTTCATGATTCAATCCTTCGATCAGTTAAAAGCACAAATTGATATCTGGGAGCAAAAATACCTCATTAAAACTCCAATTGATGGTAAGGTTACTTTCAACAAGTTTTATAGCTCTAATCAGAATGTTAAATCTGGGGAAAGGGTGTTTACTGTCTTGCCCGAAGATTCGACAAAAGTGGTTGCCCGGGTAGAATTGGGTATTCGCGGGGCTGGTAAAGTAAAGGTAGGACAAAGAGTGAATATAAAACTGGATAATTATCCTTATCTTGAATATGGGATGTTGGAAGGAACAATACAATCAATATCTAAAATACCAGAAGATCAGAAGTACAGTTTGGATGTGAATTTTCCAAATGGTCTGGTAACAAATTATGGTATTGAACTCGATTTTGCTCAAAAAATTGAAGGTGATGCTGAAATTATCACTGAAGATTTAAGATTACTTCAACGAATTTTTAATCCAATACGAGCATTGTTAAAAGAAAGGTTGTAAGTTCCTATCCCGTAAATTAGAATCGGTGATATGAAAGAACTAGCTGTTGGAATTGATATTGGTGGTACACATACGGTTTTTGGCTTGGTGGACAAGCTGGGTAATTGTTTGGCTCAAAACCGTATGTATACTAAGGATTTTGTTCGATTCCCCGACTTTGTTAACATTTTATCAAGTAAAATTAAGTCTATAGAAGTTCCTGGTCAATCCAATTATAAAATAATAGGAATTGGTGTAGGTGCTCCCAATGCCGACTACAAGAAACAAACTATAGAAAATGCTTCAAACCTTTCGTGGGAAGGGATTTTACCGCTAGGTAATTTACTTCGTGAGAATTTCGATTTACCAGTTAAGGTTACCAACGATGCCAATGCATCAGCAATGGCAGAGAAGCTATATGGTGGTGCAGTAGGTATGAAAAACTTTATGGTTTTAACTCTTGGGACTGGTCTAGGTAGTGGAATTGTTGTTAATAATGATATTGTATATGGTCATTCTGGATTTGCAGGCGAATTAGGGCATATAATAGCTCGTCCTAATGGTAGACAATGTGGTTGCGGAAGATATGGTTGTCTGGAGACATATGTTTCAGCTACGGGTATAAAAAGAACGGTTAGTAAACTATTAGCCAAATATTCTTTTGAAAGTGAGTTGCGCGGAATTCCATTTAATCGAATGAGTGCAAAGAAGCTTGCAGATGCTGCTTATAGAGGTGATAAAATTGCTATTGAATCTTTCGAATTTACGGGGAAAATTCTAGGAATTGCTTTGGCAAATGTGGTTGCGATTAATAATCCGGAAACAATATTTTTGGCAGGAGGATTATCTAAAGCTGGAGATTTGTTGTTAAAGCCTACTCAACATCATATGGAAGAGAATCTGCTGTCAGTTTATAAAGGTAAAACCAATTTGAAAATAACTTCCGTCAATGGAAATTCTGGAATTTTAGGTTCAGCAGCGATGATATGGAATCTTGTTTAATTATTTGTAGTTTTGGTTTTTACTCTATTAAAGCCAGACAACAATAGATGAGCCTACGATTAGTTAGCATTATTCTCTTTTTTTTCATGAGCAATACTTATGCTCAAAAAATTGTGGAGCCGTATCCAAGCCATAATCAAAGTCCATTAATTCACTTTTTTGGTTTGCCCAACCATTATGGAGGGAAAGTATTATCTAAGAATGATTTTGCGTTTGGCAGTTATCTAAATATTGCAAACAATGCAACATCATCCGAACTGCTTACTGAGGCGATATATCTTGATGGAGAAATGTACCGTAATGATCTAATTCTGAGGTACGGATTATTAGATTACCTACAGATTGAAATGACTATTCCTCTTGTAAGACATTCTACTGGAGTTATGGACCCAATAATAGTTGGATGGCACGATACTTTTGGATTACCCGGTAAATCAAGGGAAGTGATGTCAAATTTTGACCTTACCTATTTGTATCGAGAGAATGAAGAGACCCATATTCTAATGAATGAAAGCAAATTGAAGTTTGGTGATATTGCTTTGAAGTTAGATATGCCTGTATTGAATAATAAAATACATGTAGTATCCGTTGGTGCTTTTTTTAAGTTTTCAACAGGAAATAAAACTCAGTTGATAGGAAGTGGCACCAATGATTTAGGTGGTCATATATCAGGTAAAATTGTACCTACGTATAGAGAAAAAACATTTACCTATTTTTATTCTGCTGGGTACATGCACATTGGTTCTGGTGCACTGTTATCCGATATATTAACCAAGAATATTGTATTTGGAAGTGTTGGAAGTGCTTTTGGTTTAAGTAAAAGTTGGGTTCCAAAGGTTCAGTTTGATTTTCATTCTGGATTTTATAAAAAGTCCGCTACCAAACAGTTGGGCAGAGAATCCATACAATTGGTATTAGGAACTGATTACTTCATTTCGGATAATTTAAATCTATCACTCTCTTTTTCAGAGGATTTAATAGTAAATACTGCGCCAGATTTTGTATTGCAATTTGGTGTGTCATATAAACTTTAACCCATTACAATTATGAGTATTATTGGAAATATCATTTGGATCATTTTTGGAGGTCTTTTTATATTCTTTGAATATTTAATTGCTGGCCTTTTAATGTGCTTTACCATTGTAGGAATTCCTTTTGGAATTAAAATTATGCAATTGTCTATTTTGGGATTGGCACCTTTTGGTCAGAAAGTTGAGTACAACGATCACGCAGGTGGATGCCTGAGTATTATTTTGAATGTGATTTGGATTTTTATTGGAGGCTTGTGGATAGCTTTAACGCACTTGGTATTTGCTTTGATTTTTGCAATAACCATTATTGGAATACCTTTCGCTGCTCAGCATGTAAAGTTAGCTGGTTTTGCTCTTACACCGTTTGGAAAAAGTATTCGATAGATTAAAAACACAAAGTTTTATAAAAAGAAATATCCCGGCCGGAGAGGCACGGGATAATCACAAAATACTTAAACAACAAACACTAACATAAACGTTCCTTAACGCGTATGGAGAGCAAATGTGAGAAAAATATTTTGGATATGAAAATGAATAGGACTTTATAATGTCAAAAATATCAAATACTTACACCGAAAACGTTTGTATAAACCTTATTTATTTTCAATTTAAATACTGACAAGTCTTTTTTTCGATCAAAAAATAAAATTGCTCCACGTGGAACATTCTTTAAACCTTTTCTAATTCATTTTCAGTTGGTTTACAATAAAGACATAAATGGTATTTTCTAATATCTTTGCATTTTTAATCAAAATATTGCACAAAATTGAATCCACTTAAGAAACTTGCTGGCGAAACAGCCATTTATGGGATAAGCTCCATTATTGGTCGATTTTTAAATTGGTTATTATTCCCGGTTTACACCTATATTTTTGTACCTGAAGAGTATGGAATTGTAGCTAATTTAATGTCCTATGTAGCCTTATTTTTAGTTCTACTTACCTACGGAATGGAAACCGGTTATTTCCGATTTGCAAATAAGGAAGGCAAAGCGGATATCACATTTACAACCGGATTCTTTAGTTTAAGTGCATCTACACTTATTTTTTGGTTATTGATTTTTGTTTTTTTGAATCCTCTTGCGGATTATTTAAAAATCTCGGAGCACAAAGAGTATATTTTATTATTGGCCGCTACATTAGGCTTAGATGCCATAACTGCCTTACCATTTGCTAAACTTCGACTACAAAATAGAGCCTTCCGTTATGCAGGACTCAAACTGATAAATATATTTGTTAATGTAGGTATTAACTTATTTTTCTTGGTTTTATGCCCATGGATACACAAAAATTTCCCAAATGTTTCAATTGAATCAATCTGGAATCCGAATATAGGCGTTGGCTATATCTTTATTGCTTATTGTGTTGCATCAGTTATCAATTTTCTGTTGTTGTTACCAGATCTTAAATCCTTAAAGTTCAAAATAGATTCTAGTTTATTAAAGGAAATTTTGTCTTATTCCTGGCCAATATTAATTGTAAGTGTTTGCGGGCAAATCAATTTAAATTTGGATAAAATGTTGATGCCGAACCTAATTCCGGAATCCATGGATCCAATGTATCAAACTGGTATTTATGGTGCGAATTACAAGTTGGCTGTTATCATGACCTTATTTATTCAAGCATTCAGATATGCCTTTGAACCGTTCTTTTTTGCTCAATCAAAGCAAGAAAACTCAAAGCAGGTTTATGCTGACGTATTGAAGTATTTTACGCTATTCTGCTTATTGATTTTCTTGGGTGTAATGTTCTACATCGACATTGTAAAACTACTGATTAGATCGAATTATCATGAGGGTTTAAGCATTGTTCCTTATGTACTTCTTGGGAATTTGTTCTTTGGTGTTTTCTTTTCATTATCGCTTTGGTACAAGTTAAGCGATAAGACAAGGTATGGAGCCATTATGGCTATTATAGGATCGGTAATTACCATTGCTCTAAATATTATTCTAGTACCTAAAATAGGATATCAAGGAGCAGCCTATGCAGTATTTCTTTGTTTCGGTTTAATGATGGTTGTTTCTTATTTATTGGGACAAAAACACTATCCAGTTCCATACGATATTAAAAGAATCCTTTTTTATTTCATTTTCGCGATGATTCTTTTTGCAGTAAGTTCTCAAATAAGAATTGAAAGCCAATGGCTTAAAATGCTTGCCAAGACACCACTATTATTGGCTTTTATTGCTGCTGTAATACACAAAGAACAATTATGGGGAATGCTGAAAAAGCGCTCAAATTAAATAAAAACCATACTTTCGTAATCATTAATTTATCTTTCATAAGAGAGATGAATAATGTATCTTAGCGAATCGATAAAATAGAGTGTAAAAACTTCAAAATAAAAGCACATGAAAGTAAAAATCGTTAATAAATCGAAACACGATTTACCTAAATACAGCACTGAATTATCAGCAGGTATGGATTTAAGAGCAAATCTTAGCGAGCCGGTTTTTCTTAAATCATTGGAAAGAAAATTGATTTCTACTGGTTTATTTATCGAATTACCAGCTGGTTACGAAGCTCAAATTCGCCCAAGAAGTGGAATGGCATTAAAAGAGGGAATTTCAGTTTTAAATACTCCAGGAACTATCGATGCTGATTACCGTGGCGAAATAGGTGTTATCTTGGTAAACCTATCCAATCAGGTTGTTGAAATTAACGATGGAGATAGAATCTGTCAAATGGTTATTGCAGCGCATGAAACGGTGCAATGGGAATCAGTTGAAGATCTAGAAGTATCGGAACGTGGAGCTGGTGGATTTGGTCACACAGGAAAAGCTTAATCGTTAAAAAATATTAATTCGGATTGATTATCAAGCCTAAATCTTAAATTTGATCCGAATTTTAGCTAATTTAAACATTACTACTACAAAGCAATGAAAATTATTGTACCTATGGCAGGAATGGGGAAGCGCATGCGCCCTCATACTTTAACAGTGCCAAAACCATTAATTCCTATTGCAGGAAAACCTATTGTTCAACGATTAGTTGAAGAAATTGCAAAAGTTTCGAATGAAAGCATCGAAGAAATTGCTTTTATTATTGGAGATTTTGGCAAGGAAGTTGAAAATCAGCTATGCGAGATAGCTGAAAATATTGGAGCAAAGTCGAGCATTTATTACCAAAATGAAGCTTTGGGAACTGCACATGCAATTCATTGTGCTGCAGAATCTTTATCGGGAAAAGTTGTTGTTGCTTTTGCTGATACATTATTCAAAGCCGATTTTGTACTTGATGCTGAGGCAGACAGTGTGATTTGGGTGCAGAAAGTTGAAGATCCATCGGCATTTGGAGTAGTTAAACTTGATGGTGAAAATAGAATTACTGATTTCGTTGAGAAACCTCAGGAGTTTGTTTCTGATTTGGCAATTATCGGAATCTATTACTTTAAAGATGGTGAAAACCTAAGAAGTGAATTACAGTACTTGTTGGATAACAAAGTGGTTGTGAACGGTGAATACCAGTTAACCGATGCGTTAGAAAATATGAAAAATAAAGGTTTGGTATTTAAGCCAGGTCAAGTTATCGAGTGGATGGATTGTGGAAACAAGGATGCTACAGTTCATACAAATCAACGAATTCTTGAATATCATAAAGATGATGAATTGGTATGTGATTCATCGAATATTGAGAATTCAATTGTTATTCCTCCATGTTACATTGGAGAAAATGTGATTATAAAAAACTCTATTGTTGGGCCACACGTATCTGTGGGAGCAGGAACAGTAGTTAGTAATACAATGGTTCGCAATACAATTGTTCAACGCAATTCGAACCTGGAACATTTAAATCTTGAAAATTCTATGATTGGAAATCATGTAGATATTCAAGGTGATGTTGCAGAGTTAAATGTTGGCGATTTTGCGAGCTTCACAAAATAGATAAAGGATGAAGGCGGGAAGAAAATTGTTATTATCAATCTTGGTTGGAGGCTGTGTTTTATGCAGCATTCCTTCTCATGCAAAGAGTGTAAAATCTACCAAAAAGGATAAGCTTCAAAAAGAAGTAAAACTTACGGAACAGCAAAAGTTGGAGTTCGATTACGCTTTTGCTGAGGCCACCAAAGCCATTTTACTTGGTGAGGTAGAAAAAGGGATTTCTTTGTATGTTTCCTGCCTTAAAATAGATCCTTCGAGTGCTGTTGTACGATACGAATTAGCAAACATTTATCTAAGTAAAGAAAATTACAACAGTGCTCTTGAATTGGCTCGTGGTGCTGTAGCACAGCAACCTCGTAACCTTTGGTATCAGATTCAATTGGCAAATATTTACCAGAAGAAGGGTATGATTGATCATGCCTGTAAGGTATACGATGAACTGATTGAAATGTATCCGGAAAGAAATGATTTCTTTTACCTACAAGCAGCTTTATATGCTTCGGTTGAGAAGTTTGAAGAAGCAATAGAGGTTTATGACCGCTTAGAGAAAAAAGAAGGAATTCAGGAAGGAGTTTCTCTTGAAAAGGAGAGACTTTACATTAAAATGGGAGATAAGAAATCGGCCTATGCAGAAGTGCAAAAGTTGATTAAGAAATATCCTTATCGTGCCGATTTTTATGGAATGTTAGCTGATTTATATTTGGCCGATAACGAAGAGGAAAAAGCCTTTAAACAGTATCAGGAAATTTTGAAAATTGATCCAAATAATGGTTTGGTTCATTTTTACCTTGCTGATTTTTATAGAAAAAAAGGGGAACTAGAAAATGCGAATGCTTCATTGGCCAAAGCATTTGCCCAAGAAGAAGTACAGGCCGATCAGAAAATTCAATATTTAATTGCCATGTTAATGGCCCCTGATCAACCTGAATTATCCGATGATTATTTAAAATCTTTACTTGACACCTTGGTTAAAGTGCATCCTGGACACGTTCGTGTGCATGCCTTATATGCTGATTTTTTAAGAAAAAGAAAAGACAATGAAGGGGCAAAATATCATCTGGAAAAGGTATTGGAAGACGAAAAATCCAATTATATAGTTTGGGAGGAATTATTGCTGATTTATAATGAACTATTGGATTTCGATGGTATGTTAAAAGTGAGCTCTGAAGCATTAACATATTTCCCAAGTCAACCACTTTTGTATGTATTTAAAGGAGTAGCAGCAGCTCAAAGGAACGATTACAATACTGCTATTAGTGCATTCGAAAATGGAATGATGTATGTTGGTGATAATGTAAAGTTGCGTATCCAGTTCAGAACTTATATGGGTGATGCTTATTACCAAAACGGTAATGCTGATAAGGCATTTAAAGCCTACGATGAAGTTCTTTTGTTTGAGCCTGATAATGTGATTGTACTAAACAATTACAGTTATTACCTTTCGGTTCGTGGAGAACAACTTGAAAAGGCAAAAAAAATGAGTTCAAAATGTATTGCCTTAGAGGCAGAAAACCCAACTTATTTGGATACTCATGCTTGGGTTTTATACCGATTAGGAGAATACAAAGAGGCAAAGGAAACCATGGAAAATGCCTTGCAATTTGGTGGTAATGATTCAGCTGTACAGGTAGAGCATTATGGGGACATTCTTTACAGGTTAGGAGAAGGTGAAAAAGCCATGGAAGAGTGGAAGAAAGCAATGGAGTTGGGCGAAGGTTCAGAATACCTTGCAGAAAAAGTAAAAACAGGAACAATTCCTGAAGAACAAGAAGATGAAGAATAAATTAAATTCAAAAATATACCTGGGAGCCATGGTTTTAATCATGGCTTTTATTCAGTTTTCGTGTAAAACAACCTACGATCTTGGAGTGATAAAGGCTAAACCAATGTCGGATGCAAAACTGTATAGAAATTTAATAGATAGCAGTATACATTACAAAACCTTGTTCGTTAAGAAATTCTCGGCTAATTATACTGTTGATGGTGTAAAGAAGAGCTTTAAAGGTGCAATTAAAATTCAAAAAGATAGTCTGATTTGGATTTCAATAACCGCTCCGGTTGGAGGTTTAGAGGTGGCACGTTTAATGATCAGTCAGGATTCGGTTAAGATGATAGATAGATTGAAAAAGAAATACTTCATAGATGACTATGATTTTTTTAGAGAAAAATTGAATGTTGATTTTGATTTTAAATCTCTTCAAGCCATTCTTACCAATTCGGTTTTTCAGACAACAAATGGTGAAAAAGAAAAATCTTTTATTCGTAGCTTTAATGGACGGATTATTGATAATATGTACGTTTTTACTTCGGAAAAATCGCGAAAAGTTGATAGGAAACTTCGCAAGGATAAGTTAAAAAGGTTATCTCGTTTTGGATACCAAAGAGTTGACATTGATCCATCATTAATGAGAATTACAGATGTTTTGGTTAAGGATTTTGATGTTTTACAGGATTTAAGTGTAAAATACAGGGATTTTAAAATGTATGAGGATCGTAAATTTCCACAGCGATTAAGTTTCGAGGTGGCTGATCCAAAACATTTATTATCTTGTAGTGTTAAATTTAATAAGATCACTTTCGACGAAAAATTGAAGTTTTCGTTTAAAATTTCAAGTAAGTACGAAAGAATATATCCTTAAAATAGATTATGGGTGTTTCAAGAAAAAAAATCTTTAACTTTCCGCTATTTATAATTATTCTACTGATAACTTTATCTATAGACGGATTTTCTCAGACAAGCATTTCGACACTAAAAAAGCGAAAAGAGCAGAATGAAAAAGATATTGCATACACCAATACACTCATAAAGAATACGATAAAAAACAAGAAGGTAAGTTTGGGTCGATTGAATCTACTGAACCAAAGAATCCAATCAAGACAATCATTAATAAGTTCTATTGAAACTGAAATAGGCTATATTGGTAATCAAATTCATCAAAAGAATAAAGATATTTCGAAATTAGAAGATGAGTTAGAGAAATTAAAAAAGCAATATGCCAAGGTTATTGTGTATGCACACAAGCAAAGGAATTCCTACGAAAAATTAATGTTTTTACTTTCTTCCAAGGATTTTAACCAAGCCTATAAAAGGTATAAATACCTTCAGCAATTTTCCGAATATAGTAGAAAACAAGGCAAAACTATTGGAGTTAAAAAGGATTCCTTGTCGGCAAAAATTGTCGAATTAAATAAAGTTAAGGAAGAAAAGGTTAATCTTCTGGCACAAAAAACAAAGGAAAATAACAAGTTGTCTGCTGAAAAGTCACAACAATCCGCCTTGGTTCAGAAATTAAAAAAGAGGGAAAAACAACTTCGCGATGATTTGAGAAAACAAAAAAGATACGCTCAAAAATTGCAAAAGGAAATTCAAAAGATTATTGAACGTCAGGCGCGATTGGCAAAAAAATCAAACAAATCTTCAGGCAAATATGCCATTACTCCAGAGGACAAAACACTTTCCATATCCTTTGATAAGAATAAAGGAAAATTGCCTTGGCCAACCAAAACTGGTTTTATTTCAGAAAAGTTTGGAGAGCATCCACACCCGGTTTTAAAGCATGTTACTGTTCGAAACGATGGTGTTAATATTACTACAGATTCCAAATCGGATTGTAGATCGGTGTTTAAAGGCGAGGTTACTCATATTCTTTCAATGCCTGGTTTAAACAATGTCGTGATTATCCGCCATGGTGAGTTTTTCTCGGTATATTCAAATCTGGCCAGTGTGATTGTAAAAAAGGGAGATGTAGTTCAATCAAAAGAAAAAATTGGTGTTGTATACACCGATAATGCACAAGACCAAACAGTATTAAAATTTCAATTGTGGAAGGGGAGTACCAAATTAAATCCTGTACAGTGGTTGTATCGTAACTGATTGTATTGCGTAGAAGATAAGTAATGGAAAATAATCGGGATATTTTTATTGCGAAACTTGATCGTTTTATTCGCAAATACTACCAAAATTTACTGTTACGTGGATTTCTGCTATGCCTTGTATTGTTTTTATCTTATTTTTTCCTGATCTCTTTTTTCGAGTATTTCTTATACTTATCCGTTGCTGTTAGAACAACATTAATCTTTTTCTCTGCTTTATTCATTATTGTTTTAGGATATCAGTTTTTAATTCGTCCAATTGTTGGACTATTAAAAATTGGAAAACGAATTTCGTATCGACAAGCAATTGATATTATTTCAACACATTTTCCTGACCTTCAGGATAAACTAATTAATACCCTGGAATTAACCGAGCAAGCAGAACAAATAAATCAAAAAGAGAATTCTTTACTATTGGCCAGTATCAATCAAAGAATCGAATCGGTTAAAATTATTCCTTTCCGAAAAGCAGTTTCGCTTAAGGCAAATTATAAATATTTAAAGTACTTGTTTGCTCTTGCAACTATAATTGCTCTAGTGCATTTTTTAATCCCTGATATGTACTTAAACAGTACGGAAAGACTTGTAAATTACGACACAAAATACACTCCTCCTGCCGATTTTTCGTTTAAGTTAGATAATTGGACAGGAATAGCAGTAAAAGGCTCTAATTTTAGCTTAAAAGCTCACACTATAGGGAAGTACATTCCAAGCGAAGTGTACTTGCTTACAGATAATTCGAGGTTTTTGATGAAAAAAGAAAATTCGATAGAATTTTCCTATTTATTCCGAAATATCAATTCAGATATTAGTTTTCGACTACAATCGGGAAAAGTAATTTCTGAAGAATTTAAAATAAAGGTGATTTCCAAGCCTGGCATTAAAAATTTTTCTATTTCAATAAAATCTCCAGCCTATACAAAATTGCCTTTACGGATTGAAAAAAACATCGGAGATGTCAGTGTACCAGAAGGTTCGAACTTGGAGTGGGTGTTCGAAACTGACTTTTCAAGTACAGGAGAATTAATTTTTTCTGATTCACTGAATCCTAGCCCGGTAATTTTAGATGGAAGTAGGCTTAAATTTTCACGAAAAATCAGGAAACAAAATTCATATAGAATTTATCTAAGTAATAAAGAATTTAATAGAGAATCCTATGCAAAATACAATGTCGATGTAATTCCCGATTTGTATCCACAAATTAAAATTGCAAGCATTCAAGATTCATTGATTGAATCGGGATATTATTTTCGAGGTCAGATAAAAGATGATTATGGATTTTCAAAATTGAGATTTGTTTACGAAGCTGATAATTTATCTCCGGTTTACATTCCAATATCGTTCAACCGAAATTTGAGTGCTCAGGAGTTTTTCTTTTCTTTCGATTTTGCATCCGAAAATTTTCAAGAGGGAAGTAACGTAAAATATTATTTCGAAGTTTTCGATAATGATGGTATTAATGGTGCAAAGAAAGCAAGTTCACAACAATTCAATTATTACATTCCTGATTCGAAACAACTTTATGATTTGAATGCAGTTGTTCAGGATAGCATTGGAAGTAAAATTAACAAGAGTATCCAATTAAGCGAATCCATTCAACAAGATATTTTACGCATGCAAAAAAATACTTTGGATGGATCGGCAGAAAAATGGCAACAGGAACAATTGCTTAATGAAATAGGAAATAAGAAAAAGCAACTGGATGATTTGCTGCAAGAAGTGATTCAAGAAAATCAGCGTAAAAATCGTTTGATGAACTCAGCTGGAATGGATGATCCACTTTTAATGGAAAAGCAAAAGCAAATAGAAGATTTGCTTGAAAAAATAATGGATCCCGAACTGCAGAAGTTGTTTGATGAGTTCAATAAATTAGCCGAGGATCTTAAATCTGAAGACATCAATAAGCTAGGAAATCAGCTAAAAATGTCGGTTGATGATTTTCAAAAACAATTGGATAGAAATCTGCAATTACTTGAAAGATATGAGATTGAAGTTCGCGTTCAGCAATTGACAGATCGAATTAATAAATTGGCTGAAGAACAAGATGAATCTGCGGATAAGAATCGAAGAAAAGCTGGAAAAATAAGGCAAGATCAGAAGTTGGGAGAGGAAAAGTGGAATGCATTGAAAGATGATTTAAAAGATGTTCTGGATAAAAATTCCTCTATTCAGAAACCATACGATTTCGATAAGGATTTAAACGAGCTTCAAGACGAAATTGATAAAATGATACAAGAATCAAATCAATTTTTTGAGAACAATAAAATTGGTAAAGGGGCAAAGAGTATGAAAAAAACCTCTTCTAAACAGAGAAGTTTCGCTCAAAAATTGAATGATAATATTGCCAACAATATATCAGCGCAAATGATTGCTGATATTGGAAACTTAATTCGATTGATGAATAATTTGATTGAATTTTCTTTTCAGCAAGAAGAGGTTTTAAATAGCTTTAAAAGAATTGGCTATTTAAATCCAAAGTATGTTGAAATGATTGAAAAACAAGGTAATTTAAAAGAAGAATATGCTCTTATACAAGATTCTTTAACCGCCTTATCAGCCCGATCACCTCAGGTTGCCTCATTAATTGGTAATCGAATTTTCAATATTGAAAACGAACTGGAAAAAGTCATTGCTGATGCAAGTGAGAGAAGAAAAATACAGGCAGCAACAGCACAACATAAAGTTTTAACTGAGGTTAATGAGTTAAGTGTTTTTTTATCGGAAGCCTTAAAACAGATGATGGAGCAAATGGCAAATGCTATGCCTGGAGATCAAATGGGAGATAAGAAAGGAGGGCAACCTTCTTTTTCTGGTTTGAAATCTGATCAAAAATCACTAAAAAAAATGCTGGAAGAATTAATTTCTGATATGAAAAAAGGTAACTCAGGAAAAGACTCAAAAGAGAGGTTGGGGAAATTTTTACAGCAACAAGAAATGTATCGTCAAAATTTGCAAGAAATGCTTCGAAATGGAGGCCTTGGATACGAAAGTGAGAAAATCTTACGTGAAGTTACCAAAATGCTTGACCAAATGGAGTCGGACATTTCTAATTTTTCGATAAATTCGAATATGATTTTACGCCAAAATCGGATTTTTTCAAAATTATTGGAAGCTGAAAATGCCCATAAGGAAAAAGATTTTGATAAGAAACGAGAAAGTAAATCAGGAAATATTTTAAAATTGAGTAACCCTAGAGAAATATTTGAGTATAAAAGAGTACGAACAGATTTTGAAGGAGTATTTTATGACTCAAATGTAAAATTGTTCGACTATTATAATAAGTTGTACTTGGATTATATGATAAAACTTAATAATGACTAAATCTGATAACTTGTTGGTATTTCCATCTGAACTAGAAAATATAAGTAGGGTTGAAAGATTGATAGATGATATTTCATCCTCCTACAATTTAAGCTCGGAAATTTACGGTAAAATTTCGGTAGCTATCATAGAAGCGGTAAATAATGCCATTCTTCATGGCAACCGATTAGATGTATCAAAAAAAGTAAAAGTTGAATTCAATATCGATGAAGAAGCCATTCAGTTTATTGTTGAAGATGAAGGATCTGGATTTGATTTTGAAAATATTCCTGATCCAACCTTACCAGAAAATATAGAAAAAACACATGGTAGAGGTATTTTCCTTATGAATCATTTAGCTGATGATATTGAATTTTGCGAAAATGGCGCATTAGTTGATATGAAATTTAGATTTGCATAGATGTTGATTACATATAATTCGTGTGAAACAGAAATTCCCGCGATTGATCAAAAGCGTATTAGCGATTGGGTCAATCGCGTTGTCGTTAATAATGGCAGTGAGATAGGAGAGATAAATTATTATTTCTGCTCCGATGATTACTTGTTGGAAATGAATCGAGAACACCTTAATCATGATTATTATACGGATATTATAACCTTCGATTACACAGTAGCTAATATTATCTCAGGAGATCTTTTTATAAGTGTTGATACAGTACGTGACAATGCAGAAGAGTACAAATGTGAGTATTTAGAGGAACTCTATCGTGTTATTATTCATGGCGTACTTCATTTGTTAGGGATTGATGATAAAACTGATGAAGATCAGGCAATCATGACACAAAAGGAGGATGAATCATTAGCATTACTTACCAAGATTATTTAATTTTGTGAAATTTTTTAATTTATTTTGCTGGATTACAAGATGTTAGAGAGCGTTGTTGTTTTCTAGTATTTTGATATTCAGTGGATTAGTTTTAATTTATTTATCTTTGTAGGTAAATAAGGAATAAAGTATACAAATATCTTATAATAGTATGTTGCCTAAATATGATGTAATAGTAGTAGGGGCTGGACATGCAGGATGTGAAGCAGCTACTGCTGCAGCTAATCTTGGTTCATCTGTTCTTTTAATAACAATGGATATGAACAAGATTGCTCAAATGTCTTGTAATCCTGCAATAGGTGGAATTGCGAAAGGTCAGATTGTTCGAGAACTGGACGCATTAGGCGGATATACCGGTATTGTTACAGATCGTTCATCAATTCAATTTAGAATGTTGAATAGATCAAAAGGACCGGCAATGTGGAGTCCAAGAGCTCAATGTGATAGAATGATTTTCTCGGCTGAATGGCGCAAAATTGTTGAAAATACCGACAATTTAGATATGTGGCAGGATGCTGTTGTTGGAATTATTGTTGAAGATGGTGTTGTAAAAGGCGTAAAAACCAAACTTGGAATTGACATATATTCTGAAACGGTTGTGTTAACCAATGGGACTTTCCTGAATGGGTTAATGCACATTGGAAGAAAGCAAGAAACAGGAGGGCGTTCTGCAGAGCCAGCATCGTTCGGTATAAGTGAACAATTAAAATCCTTTGGATTCGAAGTAGGAAGAATGAAAACTGGTACACCAGCTCGATTAGATGGAAGAACAATTGATTTTTCTGTAATGAGAGAGCAGGGAGGTGAAAAAGGTTTTTATCAATTCTCATACCTGAATAATCATGTAGAGAAAATACTTCGTCAGAGACCTTGTTATATTACTTACACGAATCCAGAAGTTCATGATAATTTAAAAGAAGGATTTGAAGATTCACCAATGTATAATGGTACCATCCAAAGTACAGGTCCAAGATATTGTCCAAGTATTGAATCAAAACTTTCAACTTTTGCAGAAAAGAATGAACACTTGTT
This sequence comes from Marinifilum sp. D714, assembly GCF_030851345.1. Classification (GTDB taxonomy): domain Bacteria; phylum Bacteroidota; class Bacteroidia; order Bacteroidales; family Marinifilaceae; genus Marinifilum. The sequence continues at coordinate 82,723 of NZ_JALPNU010000011.1, read as the reverse complement.
ATTCTTGGAGCCGGAAGGGGAGCATACCCATGAATATTACATTAATGGATTTTCATCAAGTTTGCCTTGGGATGTTCAATTGAAAGCACTGCAAAAAGTACCTGGATTGGAGAATGTAAAAATGTATCGTCCTGGATATGCAATCGAGTATGATTACTTTGCTCCAACTCAATTGTTCCATACTTTGGAAACCAAAATTATCTCAAAATTGTATTTTGCAGGTCAAATTAATGGAACTACAGGATATGAAGAAGCCGGTGCTCAAGGAATGATGGCAGGTATTAATGCAGCCTTATCTGTGCAAGGTAAACCTGAATTTACCCTTAAAAGAGATGAAGCTTACATTGGAGTTTTAATTGATGATTTGGTTACAAAAGGGGTAGATGAACCATATCGAATGTTTACATCTCGAGCAGAATATCGAATTTTACTTCGCCAAGATGATGCAGATGTTCGATTAACGCCAAAAGCATATGAGTTGGGTTTGGCTGATAAGGAAAGAATGGATTTATTGGAAGAGAAAATTCAATACAGAGACAAGTTGTATCAGTTTTGTAAAGAGTTTAGTTGTAAACCAAAATTCTTAAATCCTGTATTGGAGAAATTAGGAACTAGTCCCTTGAAACAAGGTGTTAAGTTATATGATATTATTTTACGTCCTCAAGTAGGTATTCAAGATCTTATTGAAGATGTAATACCATTAAAAGAGGTAGTAGACGAAATTCCAAATCGTAAAGAGGAAATAATCGAAGCTGCCGAGGTTTTAATAAAGTATAGCGGATATATAGATAGAGAAAAACTAATTGCCGACAAGCTTACGCGTTTGGAAAATATCGATATAAAAGGTAGATTTGATTATATGACATTACAATCTTTATCTACCGAAGCCAGACAAAAGTTGGATAAGATTCAGCCGCAAACAATAGGGCAGGCATCACGTATTTCTGGTGTCTCACCAAGTGATATAAACGTTCTTTTGGTCCTTATGGGACGATAATGTTCCACGTGGAACCAAGGAGTATTTTTAAAAAGTTTACTCCTTAAAACGCCCGAAATCGATCTTCTTGTTTTAGACAAAGGGATAGTTTCGGGCCTTTTTGTAAGTGTATTTATGCTCTTAAAATTTCTATCATGAGAGATCAAAATTTTAAAATATCGGGTAAAATCGTAGATGTAATTTCACGAGAAATTATTTCTGGTGAAATAGAAGTAGTTGATGGATGCATAAAATCAATTGTTCCAAAAGAAGATGTTCCCGACAGATATATATTGCCAGGATTGGTCGATTCTCATATGCATATCGAAAGTTCTTTGTTAATTCCAAGTCGATTTGCAGCCGAAGCGGTAAAGTGTGGAACTTTGGGTTTGGTTACCGACCCTCATGAAATTGCAAATGTATTAGGTGAAATAGGTGTAGACTTCATGATTAATGATGCAAAGAAGGTTCCGTTGGAAATTAAATTCGGAGTCCCTTCTTGTGTTCCGGCAACAAAACATGAAACCTCAGGCTTTGTATTAGATAGTAACATTGTTGAAAGTTTACTCAAAAGAGAAGAGGTAGTTTGCCTGGCAGAGGTAATGGATTTTGTAGGAGTAGTAGAGGAAGATCTTGAAGTACTCAAAAAAATAGTTGCCTGTAAAAAGTTAGGAAAAAAGATAGATGGTCATGCACCAGGTTTAAAAGGTACAGATCTGAAAAAATATGTTGCTGCAGGAATTTCAGCGGATCATGAATGTTCAACCATTGAGGAAGCATTAGAGAAAATTGCTTTAGGTATGATAATTCAAATTAGAGAGGGGAGTGCTGCAAGAGATTTTGATTCTTTATGCTCTTTATTCGAATCGCATCCTGATAAGGTGATGTTGTGTACAGATGATCTTCATCCGGATGATATGGCAGAAAATGGTCATATCGATTACTTAATTAAGAAAGGGCTGAATAAGGGATATGATATTTTTAATTTACTTCGTGCTGCAAGTTACAATCCAATTCACCACTATGGTTTGGATTTAGGATTACTTCGAATTGGGGATTCTGCCGATTTCATTGTGGTGGATAACTTTGAACAATTTTCAGTAATGGAGGCATATCGAAAAGGGGAGTGCATATTAAGAAATGGCAATCCTTCTTTTGAGGTTCATAACGAAATTCTATTGAATAATTTTAGTCGGAAGCCAATAAGTTTATCTGAGATTTCCGTTCAACCTAAGAATGGTAAAATAAAAGTAATGGTGGCCAAGGATGGAGATCTTATCACTGATTCTATTCTATGCGATCCAAAAGTTGAGAGTTCAAATCTAGTTGCTGATGTAGAGAATGATATTTTAAAAATGGTTGTCATGAGTAGGTATGACAATGGGAAACCAGTAGTTGGTTTTGTTAAAGGATTTGGATTAAAAAAAGGCGCCATTGCAGAAAGTATAGCACATGACAGTCATAATATTATTGCCATTGGAACTAGTGATAAAGAACTGGTACATGCCATTAATACTTTAATTGATTTGAAAGGAGGGATTGTAGCAGTTAATAATGGGGATAGTAAATCAGTAAGACTTGAAGTGGCAGGTTTGATGTCAAATAAAACGGGGAGTCAACTTTTGGAAGAATACTCAGACTTGTCGGAATTTGCGTCAGAATTGGGATCTGATTTTGAATCACCTTTTATGACACTTGCCTTTATGTCACTTCTGGTTATTCCAAAACTAAAGTTATCCGATAAAGGTTTGTTTGATGTTGACCAATTTAAAGTTGTCGATTTATTTGTCAACGAATAGTAATTCTCTCTTTTTGATTTGATGATTAAAAACAAAAACATTGACCATTTAAAATCTCTGATTTCAGCTTTACCTGAAGAACCAGGAGTGTATCAATTCTTCGATGAGAATAATACCATTATATATGTAGGGAAGGCCAAGAGATTAAAACGAAGAGTAGCCTCTTATTTTAATAAGGTACATGATAATGCTAAAACCAATATCATGGTCCGAAAAATTTTTGAGATACGACACATTGTTGTAAACTCTGAAGAGGATGCATTGCTTTTAGAAAATAACCTTATTAAAAAGCATCAACCTAGGTATAATGTATTGTTGAAAGATGATAAGTCTTTTCCTTGGATTTGTATAAAAAAAGAGAATTTTCCACGAGTGTTTGTTACGAGAAATCTTGTGAAAGATGGATCTGAATACTTCGGACCATATACGAGTGTGAAAATGGTGAGAACCCTTATGGATATGATTCGATCTTTGTACAAACTTCGAACATGTAATTTAAGCTTGAATTCGGAAGGGATTTTGAATGGAAAATTTAAAGTTTGTTTGGAATATCATATTGGCAATTGTAAGGCTCCATGTGAAGGTAAAATCAATCAGGAAGAATACAACGAAACGATTCAAGCGATAAGGAATATTCTCAAAGGAAATATTAGAATGGTTACTTCCCATCTTAAAGATAAGATGAATGAGTTAGCAATGGAGTATAAGTTCGAAGAGGCACATACTATTAAAGAAAAACTTGAACTTTTAGATAAATATCAAAGCAAATCTACTATTGTAAATCCATCTATTAATAATGTTGATGTCTATTCTATTTTAGAGGATGAAGAATCTGCCTACGTTAACTTCTTAAAAGTGGTAAATGGAGCAATTATTCAAGCACACACAATTGAGTTAAAAAAGAAAATAGAGGAGAGTAAAGAGGATTTATTACTTCTGGCGATTACTGAAATTCGACAAAAGATATATAGCACAGCCAAGGAGATATTGGTGCCATTCGAAATAGATTTGCCTTATACTGGGGTAAAATGCTTGGTTCCTCAACGCGGTGACAAACGAAAATTACTGGACTTATCTTTACGCAATGTCAAATATTACCGTCTCGAGAAGTTAAAACAGGGGGAAAAGTCGAGAAAACAATCAAATTCAGATCGAATAATGGAAAGAATGAAAAACGATTTGAGACTGAAAGATCAACCGATTCACATTGAATGTTTCGATAACTCCAATATACAAGGAACAAACCCAGTTGCTTCTTGTGTTGTATTTCGAAACGGCAGGCCTTACAAAAAGGATTATCGACATTTTAATATTAAAACAGTTGTTGGTGCTAATGATTTTGCCTCGATGGAAGAAATCATTTATCGTAGATACAAAAGATTGCTGGATGAAAATCAGACATTACCTCAGTTAATAGTTATTGATGGGGGAAAAGGGCAATTGGGTGCAGCTCTAAATAGTTTGGGTAAATTAGATTTACGAGGTAAAATTTCTGTAATAGGTATTGCAAAGAAATTAGAAGAGATTTATTTCCCTGGTGATCCTTATCCATTATACCTAGATAAGAATTCAGAGACATTAAAAATCATTCAACATTTAAGGAATGAATCGCATCGATTTGCTATTACATTCCATAGGCAAAAACGTTCGAAGGCATTCATTGGTTCCGAATTGGATAAAATTGATGGAATCGGTCCAAAGACTGTTCAAAAGTTAATCCAAAGGTTTAAGTCTGTTGAAAATGTGAAGAAGGCAACATTAAATGAAATTTCAGAAGAAATTGGGAATTCAAAAGCCTTAAGTGTTTGGAAATACTTTAATTAGAATGTTTTATCTAAATAGAATTATAGATTGTAATTTACTCCTTTATAGACATTTACAAGAATAGAAGTATTTAGAAAAATAACTGGTATAGTTGTTTGGAGCTTATTTTATTAAAGTATAAATCTAAATTAATATCATTAAGTTTTTTGTAAATCAATGAGTTAATATGATTTTCACCTTTAATGTTTTCTAAAAAACAATCAAAATTTTTTGGTTTGATACAATTACCTGAAATGTCAAGTTTTGTAATGATTCCTTTTTCAATTTGCATTTCGATTTCTAGAATTTTACCTGAAGGGTAATTACAAATTTTTTCGAACTTGTAATTCGGGGAATATCCATAGTTCCATTCCCAACTTTCGAATTTAGCTGTTTTTAAATTTTCAATGGTAGCAATGTCTTCATCTGAAAAAGTAAATAGTTTGGAATTTGGATAGGTTAGAGCAAATTCATGAATCACCTTATTTGCAAAATCAGAAATGGAAAGCGAAGAGGAAAGATAGTCAGAGATATTGGTTACACGGCTTCTAATAGATCTTACACCTCTATCTTTGAACTTCAATGGATTTACCTTCAATAGTTGGTTTAAACGCTTTAAATCGCTTGAAAAAAGCATTGTGCCATGCTGCATAACTTTGTTCTTGTATACATGTGATGCATTGCCAGAAAATTTTTTCCCATCGATCGTTAAATCACTTTTTCCTTCGAATTTTGCATTTACACCAAGTTTTTGCAGTGCTTTGATAATAGGAGAACTGTAGCCTTTAAAATCGACCAACTTTCCTTTTTCACCTTTTTTAATCAGGCAATAGTTTAAATTTCCGAAATCATGATAAACGGTTCCACCTCCAGATAAACGACGAACTACAGGAATATTTTCTTCATTCACTCTATCAAGATTAACCTCTGCAAGTGTGTTCTGATGTTTTCCCACCACCAAGGAGTCTTGATTAATATATAAGAAAAAGAAATCTTCATCATAGTTTTTAAGAAGATATTCTTCGCAGGCAAGATTGTAATATGGATCGTTTGAATTGCTAATGAAATAATTCATGATTTAGATTTTGTTTTGCTAACACAAATATGATTAATATTTTGTGAAATGTCTTAATTTAGACTCAATTTTAATAAGTTGTTTTTTTTGAACATGGTATCGATTTCATCAATGAATCTTACTCAGAGAAACTTATCTTTAAAATCAAAAATAGATAATAACATCTTAATAAATATTTAGTTATGCGTGTTGTAATACAGCGAGTAAGTAAAGCATCTGTAACAGTTGAGAACAAAGTTGTTGGTAAAATTGATGAAGGCCTGATGATTTTGGTTGGAATTGAAATTGATGATAAGAAAGAAGATGCAGATTGGTTGAGTAAAAAGATTTGTAATCTCAGAATTTTTGATGATGAAGATGGTGTAATGAACAAATCATTACTTGATGTAAAAGGCAACATATTAACAGTTAGTCAATTTACCTTACATGCCAAGACCAAGAAAGGGAACAGACCATCATACATAGCAGCTGCTAAACCTGATATTTCAGTTCCTCTATATGAGTACTTTGTGGATAAATTAAAAAATGAATCAGGAGCAAATGTAGAGACAGGAAAATTTGGTGCTCATATGGAAGTTGCTTTGGTGAACGATGGACCAGTTACGATTTTAATAGATACTAAAAACAAAGAATAGATGGATAATTTAACGATTAAAGAAGCCCAAAAAAGAGTGGACAACTGGATTAAGGAGTACGGTGTTCGCTATTTTAATGAGCTTACCAATATGGCTATTCTTACTGAGGAAGTAGGCGAGGTTGCCAGAATCATTTCTAGGAAATATGGTGAGCAATCGTTCAAAGAAAAAGATAAGGAAATTGATCTGGCAGATGAAATGGCCGATGTGCTTTGGGTGTTGATTTGTTTGGCCAATCAAACTGGTGTTGATTTGAACGAAGCATTGATTAAAAATCTCGATAAGAAAACAAATCGAGATGCGAATCGGCACAAAGAAAACACGAAACTTTCTACGGATTAATTAAATAAGATCAAAATCAGACACAAAGAACTGTTTTTTTATATAGTTTTGTGGCTTTACGAAGAGTACTGAAAAGTACGAAATGGAAAAATCAGCGAATGTATTCGCAACCGGTTAAAATTTAATTAATTACATTTTTGAAACGTCAAAAAATGAAGAAAAACATTTTAGAGATCTTGAAAACGTACAATTTGGAATTGAACGATCAAGAAGTAGCAAATCAAGTTAAAGAGATTATTGCTTCTGATTATGATTCATTGTACAGTGTAGAGAATTTAAAGAAGAACTTTTCGTTAATCGATTTAACAACTTTAAATTCTACAGATACACACGAAAGAGCCAAAAGTTTTGCTGATAATGTAAATAACTTCCGGAATGATTTTGACATGCCAAATGTTGCTGCCATCTGTGTATATCCATACCAGGTGCCAACATTAAATGAAAACTTAAAAGCAGAAGGAGTAAATATTGCTTCTGTGGCCGGTGTTTTCCCATCTTCTCAATCATACATTGAAGTTAAGGCATTAGAATGTAAAATGGCTGTTGAAAAAGGAGCCGACGAAATTGATATTGTTATTTCGATTGGAGCATTCCTTGCTGGTGATTATCAAACAGTATTCGATGAGATTGTAGCTCAAAAAGAAGCTTGTGGAAAAGGACATTTGAAAGTGATTCTAGAAACTGGCGAGTTAAAAACAGCAACGAATATTAGAACTGCTTCGATATTAGCAATGGAAGCTGGTGCAGATTTTATTAAAACATCAACAGGTAAAGTTCCTGTTAATGCAACTTTAGAAGCTGCTCATATCATGACTCAAGCAATTGCTGAATATTATGAGAAAACTGGCAGAATGGTTGGATTTAAGCCTGCAGGGGGAATTTCAACAGCGAAAGATGCCATTGAATTTTACTCAATTTCTAATAGAAACTTGGGAGAGAAGTGGTTGAACAATGAGTACCTAAGAATTGGTGCATCAAGTTTGGCAAACAATCTTCTTACCGAGATTCATAAATTGGAAACAGGAGAGGAAAAGACAATCACATATTTTTAAAATTGTGAATATAATTTTATATAAGAGTCGGAAATTTTTTCCGACTTTTTTCGTTTAATGTAAAAAAACGTTTAACTTCAGAAAAAATATTGATAATATAAATCACCCTGCTGTTAATTTTAACTCGATGTACAAAGAATCCTCAGAACATCTGTTATTAAGAATAAAAGAACTTGAAGCTGAGTTAAAAGCTGTTAAACAATCATTTGGAGCAAAATCTGGTTTGGTAAAACATTTATTAAGAAATGCCAAAAGCCAAACTCAAGAATATTTATCTGTAATTGATACTGATTTTACTATTGTGGAAGTGAATCAAAATCGTTTAAAACAACTTTCCCAAAAGAGAAACGAAATAATAGGTAATAAGTGCTATAAAGCTTTTTACGATTTAGATAAAGAATGTAAAGAATGTACTGTTAAAGAGGTTATAAATTCAAGAAAAGTAAGTCGCTTTTTAAAATCATACGATCTTAATAATGCCATTAAATTTGAGGAAAAATCGGTCAGCCCAATTTTAAATGAAGAGGGTGGAGTTGAACGATTGGTTATTGAGAGTAAGGATATTAGTGGTTATTATCAACTTGTAGATAAAGTAGGACAAAGAGAAGAGTTTTTCAAAAATATTTTTGAATCTGCTGGAGATGCATTTTTAATTCATGACTCCAATGGTAATATTTTGGATTTTGGATCCAAATTACCTGTTTTATTAGGATATAGCGTGGAGGAGTTTAAAGGATTATCGGTAATTGACATTGATGATCCTCGTTTTTCCATGAAATTTGGTAGTCGCCAAGAGCATATGAAAGAGAAAGATCATTTGCTATTTGAAACTGAATTGATTCGTAAATCAGGAGAAAGAATACCAGTTGAAATAAGTGCAACGCTTATCCCTTTACAAGGGCAAAGGCTATTTTTCGTTTCTCTTCGAAATTTAGAGAAACGTAAAAAAGCAGAAGAAGATTTAAAAATAAGTGAAAAGCGATTCAGAACTTTAGTCGAGAATGCTCCGGATCTGATTATGCGATTCGACAAAAACTACAAACATTTGTTTGTTAATTCTGCTACGAAAACACTTTTGAACATTGAACCTGAGGAGTTTATTGGAAAAACGCACGATGAACTTGGTTTTCCAGAACACATGTGTAAGTTTTGGGAGGAAGAGATGAATAAGGTTTTTCAAAGTTCAAAGTTAAAAGCTGTTGAGTTTTCAATTCAGGTCGATGGAGAAGACAAATATTTTGATTGGCAGTTAATTCCAGAGTTTGACGAAGAAGGTCAAACTGAAACTATTTTAGCAGTTGCCAGAGACATTACCGCTCGTAAATTGAACGAAAGGGCATTGGAAGAAGCTGTAAAAACAAAAGATAAATTCTTTTCAATTATCGCTCATGATTTAAAAAATCCTTTTAACGCGATGTTACCAATCGTGCATATTTTAAAGGAGAATCATATTGATATGAAAAGAGAACAGCTTTCTGAAATGATTGAATTAATTGATTCTTCGGTGAAACAGGAATACAATCTTTTGAAAAACCTTTTGGAATGGTCAAGAGCACAAACAGGAGCAATTAAATTAAAACCTGAGAGCATTCAGCTTCGAGATCTTTTTGATTCAAATTTACTTCTTCATAGGGCAGTAGCCGAGAGTAAAAATATTTCCATTGAAGTAGATGGTAATCCGAAAGCCAATGTTTTGTCTGATAAATATATGCTTGAAACCGTAATTCGAAATTTGGTTTCTAATGCATTAAAGTTTACCGAAACAGATGGAAGTGTAAAAATTCAAATTACAGAGGATAAGAATCAAGTAATTTGTAGTGTTCAGGATAGTGGAATAGGCATTAGTCCTGAAAATCAGCAAAAATTATTCAGAATTGATACCAATTATACCCGATTGGGAACCAAAGAAGAGTCAGGTACAGGCTTAGGGCTTATACTTTGTAAAGAGTTTATAGAAAAAAATGGAGGAAGCATTACAGTGCAAAGTGAAGTAGCTGTAGGCAGTACATTCACTTTTAGTTTGCCTAAAGCTAATTAATTATTTTGTTCTCGAGATGGTGTATTCTACCAGCTCTTTCAAAGATGTATTGGCTTCAGATTCAGGAAAATTAGACAATATTTCTAATGATTTCTGTTTGTATTCCAGCATTTTGTCTCGTGTGTAGTCAATACCACCTTTTTCCTTCACAAACTGAATTAATTCATTCACTTTCTCAGAATTCTTGTTGTGCTTTCTAATGATTTTAAGAGCCCATTTTCGTTCCTTATCAGAAACATTTCTAAGAACATATATCAATGGGAGAGTGAGCTTCTTTTCTTTAATATCATTACCTGTTGGCTTGCCAATATTACCCTGTTTTTCGTAATCGAATAAATCATCCTTCATTTGGAAGGCAACTCCCAGGCATTCTCCAAATCTCTTTAATTTTTCTTGTTGATCTTTTGTTGCTCCAACCGATAAAGCTCCAAGTTGAGTACAAGAGGCAATTAAACTTGCTGTTTTTTTGTAAATGATATCAAAATAAACATCTTCTGTAATATCAAGCTTACGTGATTTTTCCAGTTGTAGAAGTTCCCCTTCACTCATTTCTCTAACAGCATCCGAAACAACTTGTAACTGATCGTATTCCTTATTTTCCAGTGCAACTAGCAAGCCTTTTGAAAGCAAAAAATCACCTACCAAAACTGCGGCTTTTGATTTCCAAAGTGCATTAATAGAGAAAAAACCTCGTCTTTCGTAGGCTTCGTCAACAACATCATCATGAATAAGTGTTGCAGTATGTAGTAATTGAGTTAATGCAGCAGCAACGTAAGTCGATTCTTGAATATCACCTATTAGTTTGGCACTAAGAAAAGTAAGAATAGGTCTTACTTCCTTACCTTTACGTTTAATAATATAATTATTAATAATATCTAACAAGCGAACCTTACTTTTCATCGATTCCTTAAAGTAAGAATCGAACTGTTTCATTTCCTTCTCAATAGGAGCTTTAATAATACTAATACTGCTTTTTTTCAAACTCATAGAAACCAAAGTTAATAATTTAAACTTCTCATGGAAGCCTTGCTGGATCTAAATTTTCAGATACAAATATCTCGTTTTTATTAAGACTACAAATAAATTATATACAAAACGAGAAATTTAAATATTTCGATATGATTATGCCTTTCATTCACGAATATATTTATATATTTGCATTTGATAATTTACGTGATTAATCTTAGTGTATGAAAATTAAAGAATTAGAACCTGAAAAACTGGAGCAGGCGGCGAATATGCTAAAAGCAATCGCCCATCCAATGAGAATTGCGATTTTGGGTTATCTGGAAGACGGTAAGAAACTGACGGTGACTGAAATTCATGAATTACTAAAAATAGAACAATCTACAACTTCTCATCATTTGGGAATTTTAAAGGATAAAGGTGTTCTTTCATCAAAGCGTGAGGGAAAAAACACTTATTATTTCTTAAAACACTGTAGTTTGAGTAATATTGTTGACTGTATCAGCAATTGCACACATGGATAAAGAATTAAAACCGGATAAAACCGGTTTTTTTATTATATAAACAATGGCAAAGATTAGATTAACAAAAGAGTTCCGATTTGAAATGGCACATGCCCTATGGAACTATGATGGATTGTGTAAAAACATTCATGGTCATTCTTATATTTTATTTGTTACGGTAATTGGAGAACCAATAACCGATAAAACAAATCCTAAATTAGGAATGGTAATGGATTTTGGAGAACTGAAGGGGATTGTATCAGAGGAGGTTGTTGATCAGTTGGATCATGCATTGGTTCTTAGCAAGGATACGCCAAATATCGATCAATTAAATATCCCACAAATGTTCGATCGATTTTTTGTAATGGATTATCAACCAACCTGTGAAAATATGATTGCGGATTTTGCAGAAAGAATAAAAGCAAGACTACCTGAAAGAGTGGAGCTTCATTCATTAAAACTGCACGAAACAGCAACTTCATTTGCAGAGTGGTATGCTTCTGATAATGAATAATATCTTAAAAATATAGGATGAGCCCGAATGATATATTCGGGCTTTTTTATTGCTATTAGTTTGCAATACATCCTGTAATTATTCATTAATAATTACTCATTGATAATTGCGATAGCAGTATTATCTTGTACTTTTGTTTGGATACATTTAATACATATATTTTTTATGCACTCATCAGCTAGCAACTCTGGCAAAAAGCTATTCTTATTAGATGCTTTTGCCTTGATATACAGATCGTATTACGCATTTATCAAGAATCCAAGATTTACTTCAACAGGCATTAATTCTTCTGCCATGCTTGGATTTACCAATACTCTACTTGAAGTTTTGGAGAAAGAAAAACCATCGCACATTGCGGTTGTATTTGATCCTGTTGGACCAACCTTTCGACATGAGATGTTCAAAGAGTACAAAGCTCAGCGACCTCCTATGCCTGAGGATCTTCGCAAATCGATTCCTTACATTAAAAGCATTATTCAAGGTTTTAATATTCCAGAATTGGATGTGGAAGGTTTTGAAGCAGATGATGTTATTGGAACACTTGCAAAAAAAGCTGAAAAGAAAGGCTATACAGTTTACATGATGACACCCGATAAGGATTATGCCCAGTTGGTGAGTGAAAATATTTTCATGTACAAACCGAAACGATCTGGAAAAGAAGTGGAAGTTTGGGGATTGCCGGAAGTTCGTGAAAACTTTGGAGTTGAAACAGCAGATCAAATTATTGATTATTTGGGATTAATGGGAGACTCTGCCGATAATATTCCAGGCTGTCCAGGTATTGGACCAAAGACTGCACAAAAATTGATTGGATTGTATAAATCAATAGATGGACTCTATGAGAACACCGATCAGTTAAAAGGAAAGCAGAAAGAAAAAATTGTGGCTTCTGAAGAGCAGGTTCGATTTTCGAAAGAGTTGGCAAAAATTGCATTGAATGCTCCTATAGATTTTGATGAAGAGAAATTTAAATTGATAGATTTCGATGAAGCCAAGTTAAGAGCTGTTTTTCAGGAATTGGAATTTTTTACAATTGCTGAAAGAGTATTTAAAAACCAAACTGATCTTTTTGTCTCTCAGACTGAGAAATCTACGGATAGTATTTCGACAGGAGAAAAAGAAATGATTCTCAGAGATGTAAAATCACTAAATTCTAAGTTTTTTATTCTTGATAATGAGCAAGTAAGATCTGATTTGAAAGCAGAATTATGTGTTCAAAAAGAATTTGCTTTTAGAACAATTTTGTCTGATTCTGATCCAAACACCTCAAAATTGAGAGGACTGTGCTTCTCATTTAAGAGTGACAAGTCTTTTTTTGTTCCATTTCCGGAAAATTTGGAAGAAGCCAAAAAAGTGGCCCAGGAATTCAAATACATTCTCGAAGATGAGAATATCATCAAAATTGGTCACGATTGCAAAAAAGACATTTTAGCACTTCGTTGGTTGGGCTGTGAAGTGAAGGCTCCAATTTTCGATACCATGATTGCGCATTACCTGATTCAACCGGAATTGAAACACGAATTCTCATTTGTTGCCAATTCAGTATTGAACTACAATGTAATTCAGGAAGAGGTGAAGGGGAAAGGCAAAAAGGCTCAACTGAGTTTGATGATGGAACCTGAACCTATAAAACACGATCAGTATTGCGAAGAAGTTGTACTATGTTTAGAGCTTAAATCAGAGCTTGAAAAGCAAATGGAGGACAATGGCCTAATCAAGTTGTTTAATGAGGTAGAAATGCCTCTTATGAGCATTCTGGCTGATATGGAATTCAATGGCGTGTCGCTTGATGTTCCAACCTTGAATGATTATGCAAAAGTGCTAAACGAAGAGGTTAATGGGATAGAAGCCGAAATTAAAGAAATGGCAGGTGTTGAATTCAATGTAGCTTCACCAAAACAGTTGGGAGAGGTCTTGTTCGAAAAAATGGAATTGGACAGCAAAGCCAAGAAAACCAAATCAGGACAGTATTCAACTTCCGAAGCTGTACTGGCCAAACTCAAGGGCAAGCACGAAATCATCCAAAAAATATTGGATTTCAGATCGCTGAAGAAATTGATTTCGACCTATGTGGAAGCCTTACCAACCTATATCAACCAGGCATCTGGGAAAATTCATACATCATTCAATCAGGCTGAAGCCGCAACGGGAAGATTGAGTTCTACCAATCCAAACCTGCAGAACATTCCAATTCGAACAGAACAGGGAAGATACATCCGTAAGGCATTTGTTCCTTCATCGGATCAGCACATATTCCTTTCTGCCGATTATTCGCAGGTAGAATTGCGTTTGATGGCACATATGAGTAAGGATAAGAACATGATTGATGCTTTCAATCACGCAGCAGATTTCCATCAGGCAACAGCAGCAAAAATTTATAAGCTACCAATTGAGGAGGTTAGCAAAGACATGAGATCTCGTGCGAAAACTGCCAATTTTGGTATCATTTACGGTATTTCAGCTTGGGGATTGGCCGAAAGATTGGACATCTCGAGAAAAGAAGGAAAAGAGCTTAAAGATGGCTATTTTGAATCTTATCCTGAGGTAAAAGCTTTTATGGATGCCAGTATCGAGAAAGCACGTGAGGATGAATATGTAGAGACCTTGATGGGACGTAGAAGATATTTAAAGGATATCAATTCGAGCAATGCTATTGTGCGTGGAGTGGCCGAAAGAAATGCCATTAATGCGCCAATCCAGGGATCGGCTGCCGATGTAATCAAAATTGCCATGATCAACATCGACAAGCGTATGAAAAAGGAGGGAATGAAATCGAAAATGATTATTCAAGTACATGATGAATTGAACTTTGATTGCCTAAAATCGGAATTGGAACAAATGAAGGTAATCCTTCGTGAAGAAATGGAAAATGCCGTACAGCTTTCGGTACCTCTTACCGTTGATATGGGAGTAGGAGAGAATTGGCTGGAAGCACATTAAAGGTTGGAATCTAATAATATGAGAATTAGAAAAGCGAGGGCAGAAGATTCCGGAGTAATTGCATCGTATATGATGTTGGCAATGGAGGATATTGTTTATGGGTTTATTGGTGAAAATTCATTCGAAAAGGCAATTCAACTTATAGAATGCCTGGTTAGAAAAGAAGCAAATCAATATTCTTATGAGAATTGTTGGATAGTAGAAGAAAACAAGCAAATTGTTGCAGTAGCCAATATTTACGATGGAGGGAGTTTATATGATCTTAGAAAACCCGTTGCTGATCAAATTAAGGTGATGTTTAACAGGGAATTCAATCCAGAGGATGAAACACAAAATGGAGAGTTTTATATTGACTGTATTGGAGTAAATCCTGATTGGCAAGGTAAAGGTTTAGGTACTAAATTACTTCAATTTTTGATTGAGGAATATGTTTGTAAAAAACAGGTACCAATTGGTTTGTTGGTAGATAATGATAATCCAAAAGCAAAAAGATTGTATTTAAACTTAGGTTTTGAAATCATAGGCTCTAAAATTCTGGCAGGGAAAAATATGGAGCATTTACAAATAAAAAAGTATTCATCTCAATCGAGTAAATATTAAAACTAATCTTGAAATCTTTATTGCTTAAGTGTCTGTATTGATTAAGAAGCTTAACAAACAAAAATCTCATTCCTTCTAAAGAAAGAATGAGATTTTTAAATATCAATTTTATTAGCTTCAGGCAATTATCTTATCCTTTGCCTTATCTATTTTTTACTTATTAATTGCATGCAATCCAATGCTGCCATTTAAAATACCTGCGTATTCATCATTGCTTTTAAGAACTTCAATGGCGCGAAGTAAAGTCTTATCATCTCGTAGGCTGAATTCTATGCCTCCTTTTTGATAATGGTATCTCTTCACTATTTCATGAGCCAGGAGCTCTTTTAATTCATCTTTGAAGCGTTGCATGTCTCGATCTAAATTAGGAGCTAATTTAGCCTCTAAAGCAGCAAATTCATCAGTCGAAATATCAAAGTTCTTTTCTTCTTTGGCCGATTTCTTTAGTGCTTTTAGGATCTCAGTACTTTCCGATTTGTAAGAGAAATCTTTACTTTCCTTTACAAACTTCACAAATTCAGTAAAAAGCTCATCGCTGACTTCAAATTCTTTGGCTGAAGCAATGCTTTCGTTGCTGTTAGCATATAACGTAGCAAAATCAAAGAACATGAAATCACGTATCATATTTACACTTAAAATACTATAGGTATCAGGATCTATTTTTACATCAGGAAGAATACCCCCACCATCGTAAACCTTTCGACCATTTTTAGTGTGATATTCAGTAATCAATGAATCAGCAATCTTACCAACGCTACCATCTTCGTTTCTGTTGCTGTAATCCAAAGCCTGAATACATCTTCCACTAGGAATGTAATACTTGGCTGTAGTTACCTTTAATTTGGTGTTATAAGTAAGATTTCTCGTAGTTTGAACCAATCCCTTTCCAAATGTTCTATTCCCGATCACAACACCTCTGTCAAGATCCTGAATTGCTCCAGAAACAATTTCTGATGCCGAAGCCGATCCTCTGTTTACCAATACAGCGATAGGAATTTCTGAATCAACAGGCGACTTTGTTGCTTTGTAGCTTTTGTCCCATTTAGAAACTTTCCCTTTGGTACTAACAATATCTTCACCTTTGTTCACAAAAAGGTTGGTAATTTCAATGGCCTGATCAAGCAAACCTCCTGGGTTTCCTCTTAAGTCAAGTATAATCGATTTTGCATTTTGTTCCTTTAATTCTTTCAATGCATTTTTTACCTCACCTGCCGATTTGTTGGTGAATTGGTTAAGGTGAATGTATCCGATAGAGTCGGTAATCATGCCATAATAAGGAACCGATTTTAGCTGAATTTTTTCACGAACCAACTTTTTCTCCAAGGTTTTCTTTACTCCTGGGCGTTTAATTTTAATGGTAAGCGGAACGTTAGGCTGGCCTTTTAACAGATTGCTCACATCATCGGTACTTTTATCTTTGGTGGATGTTCCATTGATTTCAAGCATTACATCCCCAGCTTTTAAACCAGCTTTATATGCAGGAAATCCTTCGTAAGGCTCTGCAATAATGACTTCATCTTTGTGTTTACTGATTAAAGCTCCAATTCCAGCATACTCACCAGTTGTCATCAATTTAAAATCTTCAATATCTGATTCTGATATGTATGTGGTATATGGATCGAGAGTTTTTAGCATGGCATCCATACTCTTTTTTACCAAGTCACCCGGATCAATTTCATCTACGTAAAACAAGTTCAATTCTCTGAACATGGTGTAGTAGATATTCAGGTTTTTACTGATTTCAAAATTTCTCTCGTCCCTGCTGAACCCGAAAAATGCTGCACTACAAAACAGTAGAATAGCCAGCATCCAAATGGCTCCTCTTTTTCCTCGAAGCTTCATATATTTCTGTTTTAATTGATATTTTTAATTAACCCTTGCGGAGATTTCCCTATCAAACACTAATCACTTAGCAGTATAATTTTATTAGTAGGTAATAACAAATATAGCTAATCCCATTGGAAATCTATCACCTTTAACATTTCTTAACCCTATTGTACTGAATTACAATGAATGTGCATGGTGATTTATAGTGGTATTACGGTTGTGAAGTGAAATGGTTCAATAAAAGTAGATTAGAAAGTAATAAAAATCCTTTCAAGGTACAGGATCATGACCATGCCCACCCCAGGGATGACAAGACAAAATTCTTTTGATAGCAAGATAAGATCCTTTAAAAGGACCGTGTTTTTTTAGAGCTTGAATGGCGTAGGAAGAACAGGTAGGAGTGTACCTACAAGCAGAAGGAGTAAGAGGAGAAATAAAATACTGATAGAACTTAATCGGCAGAATCATGATGAACAGAGCTGCCTGTTTCAGTAGGTTTAGAATGTTTTTCATATTCTCTAGGAATTCGTTGCAATGCTTTCTTCAATTGCTCTTCCATATCCTTTGTTTCCATGATTTTTTTAGGAAGGTATACAAGCATAAAAGCAATTTGAACCTCTTTTTTCTCTAATTCTTCGTAAAGCTTATGCTTATTTAAACGGTAAATTTCCCGAATTCGTCTTTTTAAAAGATTTCTTTTTACCGCATGTTTAAAGTTTCTTTTCGAGACTGTTATGGCAACTTGTGCCGGATAATCGGAATGAAGATTAGCAGCTTTCCATACCACTCGAAAAGGATAACAGGTAAATCCGTTCCCTTCGGAAAATAGTTTGCCAATAAGAATCTTGTGAGTGAGTCTTTCAGCTTTTTCAAAAGTAAAACGTGTCTTACGTGTCATTCTGTTCTGGATTATACTACAAAAATCGACAAAAAAAGGGGAAAACAAATTCCCCTTTTTTTATTTATGTTGTTAAAGACTATTTGTCTTTATTGTCTTTGTTATATTTCTTGATGAATTGATCCAAAGCCATAGTCATAGATGGAGCTTGTGGCATTGGAGCCTGAATATCAAGTCTTAACTTCGCATCGTTTACTGCTTTTGAAGTAGCAGGACCGAATGCTGCAATAATTGTATTGTTTTGCTCAAAATCAGGGAAGTTTTGTAACAAAGAAGCAATACCTGATGGGCTATAGAAAGCCAAGATGTCGTAATTTACATCTGCTAAATCAGATAAATCACTACTTACGGTACGATACAAAATTGCTTTCGTATACTTGATTTTGTTTTTATCAAGCAATGCAGGGATTGATTGTTTATGAATATCTGAAAGTGGAATCAGGAATTTTTCTGATTTGTGCTTCACGATAATATCCATTAACTCTTCAAAACGTTTTTCTCCAAAGAAGATTTTTCGTTTTCTGTAAACGATATACTTCTGAAGATAGAATGCAGTTGATTCAGAAATACAGAAATATTTCATATCATCAGGAACTGTAATTCTTAAGTCCTCACAAACTCTGAAAAAATGGTCAATAGCTGTTCTACTAGTAAAAATAACAGCTGTGTGATCCAAAATATTGATTCGTTCCTGTCTAAATTCTTTGGTTGATACACCTTCAACTTGGATAAAAGGACGAAAATCAATTTTCAAATTGTATTTTTCTGCCAAATCAAAATACGGTGACTTTTCGGTTTGGGGTTTGGGTTGCGATACCAGTATAGTCTTGATTCTCAAAACACTAGAGTTTAGTTCAACAATTCATTACACCGCCTTATACCAATGATTTTAACAGTTTGTAAATCACAAGTAAGGGCAAAATTTCCAAGGCACAAAGGTACAAAATCATATAAAATATTGAAACATGTTTGCGAAATAATATTTTAATCCCTCGAAATAGACGGAATAAATAAAATATTAAAGCAATAACTAAACCAGCGTTTAGTAGTAAATATGCGGCAAAATCAGCTATGAAAGGTACACTTAAGGTAATGGGCAAAAGAAAAATTCCAAGATTTTTATTGTAGATAAAAACGTTGTGAAGGTATTCTTTTCCCTCTTTTACACCATCAAAAATGTATGCCAATGTTCTTATAACGACAAATTTTCCGAAGTAAATTATCAGGAAAACAGCTAAAGTATAAAGGAAGCTAAGCAAGTTTGTTTTGATACCAAAATCGGAATACCAATAGTTGTAATAGAGTACTGCAAAAAATGAGGCATTAATAAAAAACAATCCATTCAAGAAGATACTTCCTCGAAGGTTTCTCATATTTTTTTCCAGGAACAAATTGTTCGAAACTTGGTAATTTACAATTGCATCAATAAGACGTTGCAGGTATTTACCGAATGAAAACCGAATAATTGCCATCAGAATCACTACAAAAAGACTAACTCCAACCATCCAATCACTTTGAGAGGTTTCAATTAATTTTCCTTCTTTGATTAAAGGTCGTTCAATACTATCAGTTGAAATTGAATCTCTAAGTGAGATGTGATTCAGGTGAATCGAGTCTGTTATGGTACTATCTGCAATAATTTCGGCTGTTTGACCAGTCGTATCTTTCCCATTATTTAAGCTATCTAGCTTAAAATTAACTTGAAGAGAAGAATCTTGAAATGCCGTTTTATGAACGGGAGAGACTGATGAGTTGATGAAAACCATTATAATTCGTGTACCATTACCACTAATTAATTACAAAGATAATTTTATTTTATTGAGCTCTTGCATGTAGCAAAAGAAAGCCCGTAAATTTCTTACGGGCTATTGAGTTTATATTTCTTCGTATCCAATGAGGCGTTTTACTCTAAGCTTTTCTTTTTCATCTGCATTGAGTTTTTTATCACTCTTTAATACTTGTCTTTCCCATGAACCATACATCGGGTTAGGCAGTACAATAAATTTCGCTCCAAAAAGATCTTTCATGGCATCAACTTTTCCGAAACCATAATTTTCCGATCGATCTTCTAAAATTTCATCAAAATCTCCAATATTATCACCAGCAAGAATCAGAATGTCATGAGTTTCGCTCACTTTATTTCGTCTTACAGTTTTTACGCTTGTATTGGTTTTAAGCAGAATGTGTGCTTCATCTGCAAAAGGAAAACCTAGTTTTTTAAGGTTTTGTAATGTTTTCTTTGCGGCAGAAGTATCTCTGTTTGAGATGTAAAAAGTTTCAACTCCTTTCGATTCTGCATATTTTAAAAACTCTAAAGATCCAGGAGTAGCCTGAGCTTTTGCCATATCGGTCCACTCTTTCCAAGCTGCTGATGAATAAGATTTACCAGTTCTTATAGAGTTAGTTTCGAATGGACTATTGTCTAAAACTGTCTCGTCAATATCAACCACAACCGCTTTCGCCTTATTACCCGAATAACTTGCCAACTGTTTGTCTAAAGATAGTTTGGCAGCGTTAAATGCCTGATAGTATAAAGCTCTGCACTCTGATGCTCTCTGATACCATATGGTAGCCATTACCAAATGTTCATTTGGGTTTTGTGTATCCTTATTGTTCGCAGGATTTTGCTGACATGCAAACAGGCCGGAAGCGATTAGAATCGCAAAAAATATTTTTCTCATGTGAGTTTGTGTTATAATTTTAAACTTTCACCTTCGTTTGGTGATCGGATTTACACGGAAAGGAAAAATAAATGGTTTAAATTCGAAGATAATAAAAAATAGCTGTAACATTTCAAATATGTTGTCCGTCCTAGATATGAAACTGGCCTAAATGAACACTGTAGAGTACAATAAAAGCGTAGACAAGTATGCCGATGGCATGTTTCGCTTTATCCTCAAAAACATTAAAGATGAGGATAAAGCGCGTGATATCGTACAAGACAGTTTCGAGAAGTTGTGGCGTAATATTGAGAATGTAAATTATCAGAAAGTAAAGTCATATCTTTTCACAACGGCTTATCATACCATGATCGATTTGATAAGAAAAGAGAAAAGAAAAGAAGATTTTGAGAATGTTGATGTAAAAGAATATTCACATTCGGAACAGTATAGCGATTTAAAAGAGGTTTTAAATATTGCATTGGAGAAACTTTCAGATGTTCAAAGATCTGTAATACTATTGAGAGATTATGAAGGATATTCCTATGCAGAAATAGCCAAGATTACAGATTTAAGTGAATCGCAGGTGAAAGTTTACATTTACAGAGCCAGGAAAAATTTGAAAAGTTTCATTGGTAGTATAGAAACATTGGTGTAGCAAGATTGATGATGAGAAGAATAGACAGACACAATTACGAAGAATTCTTTCTTGATTATTTGGAAGGAAATTTAAACGATTCAGAGAAGAAAAATCTGGAAAGTTTCCTTGCGCTTAATCCTGATTTAAAGGAGGAGTTGGAAGAAATGTGCCTGATTGAGTTAGAGGAGGAGAACATTACTTTCGATAAATCATCATTGAAACAGATTCCTTTTGAAACAGATTTTGAGGATTTCTGTGTAGCCAAACTGGAAGGTGATTTAGAACGAGAAGAAGAGATTTCCTTCACGAAATATTTAAATGATAATCTTATTGGTAAAGCTCAATATCAATTGTATGAAAAAACCAAGCTTAAAGCTGATATTGATATCATTTATCCCGATAGGGAAGAGTTAAAGAGAAAGGAACGTAAGATTATTCCTTACTGGATGATTTCCGGAGTGGGAATTGCAGCATCGATATTGCTTCTTTTTTCAGTTTGGAATACTTCTATTTCTGATAAAAATGCAGAGCAGGTTTCAACTAAAAAAGTTGCTTATAATGATTCTGTAAAAAAGAAGGTGGTGATTACACCAACAAAAGATTCCAATAGATTGGAAAAATTGGTAGGAATTAATTCGGAATCGAAAACAACAAAGCAAGAATCGGTTGAAATAGACAATCAAGAAGTTGAAAAAGTGATTGCAAAGAGCCAATCAATAGAAAACAAGCAAGTTACAGATCAGATAGTTAGTTTGCCTAACGTCATTAAAACAGCGGAGTTTAAAGTTTTAGCCAATGTTGAAGTGAAAGAGCAAAAAATTGAGGTTTCAAATCAGGAAAAGGAAATAAATGAGGTTCCTGTTAATTCTGGTTTGGATAATCTAGGCATGTCGTGGAAGTCAAGCGTAAAAGCGAAAAGAAAAAGCAATTCATTGCTTTATGCGGTTGCAAAAATGGGAGTTGACAAGATAGGAGAGATTGCTGGAAAGAAAGTGCAGTTGGAAAAACAATACGATTCAGAAACAGAAAAAACGCGTTTAAGATTCAATACCAAAGGATTAGGCTTTTCTACTTCAATAAAATAAAAATTACCTGTAACTAATGGAGTGTTGATTCGTCTTACCCATAGAATTACCTAAAAAACATTATTATGAAGAAATTACTTGTAATGTATTTTGCACTTGCAATTGGATGTAGTGCTTACGCTCAAAATACAATCGATACTTTAAAGACAGATACACTTAAGAAGAAAAAAATCTTAATTGAAGATAGCTGGTCCAATAAAAAGAAAAAAGCCAAAACCAAGAAAACTTTTCAGCAGTTTGAGCACCAGGATACCATGAAAGTGGAGTTCATGAACAAAGATGTTGTTAAGGCTGTACAAACCGAAAAGGGAGGGAAGGTTAAGGTAGGTAGGATTGGAAAATTTGCTTATCAGGAAGGTAGGGATACTACTAAAATAAGAATTGGAGGAAAGCAGATTAACATTATAGATGGTTGGCACGGAACCAGAATTAAGATTGAGAAAGTGCACCCTTGGGATCCAGACCAAGATAAATTCTTTATGGAAAAAGAACCTGAATTTAGAGGACACTGGGCAGGATTTGAAATGGGAATAAATGGTTTTGCAAACGAAGATTATACAGGGTATTCCTATGATTTTATGGAATTGGATATGGCAAAATCTATTGCCGTTAACCTAAATTTTTTACAGTACGATATCAGCTTACAAAAAGAAAGAAATACAATTGGTTTGGTAACGGGTCTGGGTTTAGAGTGGAACAACTACAGATTTGATAATGATATTACTTTGCAAAAAGTGAATGGAGTTATTCAACCTCTAGATTTGTCTGTTCAACATCCTGATTGGAATATTAAAAAGACAAAACTAACAACGCTTTACCTTACGGTTCCATTATTAATGGAATTTCAAATTCCAGTAAAATACAAGAAGAGAAGAGTTCACATGTCTGCTGGTGTTGTGGGAGGATTAAGACTAGGTTCTCATACCAAAATCAAACATGGAGGCGATAAAGATAAAGATCATGATGATTTTAAGTTGAAAACATTGAGATATGCAGCTCATGCTCGCATTGGTTACCGTTCTTTGAACTTTTTTGCAACTTATGGTTTAACCGAATTATTTGAAAGTGGCAAAGGACCCGACTTAACACCATTTACAGTAGGAATTACCTTGGTTAGCTTTTAAAGTTAAAACTCTAATTTTGACAAACGGCCAGATTTTATTAAAGTCTGGCCTTGTTGTTATTATAGAATTTGCCATTTTGACCAATGTTGATATTTTTAGCATAAAATAGTATATTAGAGGCATGAAAAAAGCCCCCTTATACATATTGCTGATATTATGTTTTCAATCTTTTGGTTTTGACAGCTTTGAAACTCAAGTTAGTTTGGATAGCTTACAAAAGAGATATGGTTCATCTGCAGGGCAAAATAAATTGAATGCCTTACTGGATCTTAGTAAATTTTATTGGAATGTAGATCCTGCACAGGCAATAGAAAAATCAAAACATGCGCTGGGTACAGCACAATCGCTTGAGAGTACCCCCGAAATTATAAAAGCGATGTTTTATGTTGGGACTGCCTACTACTACGATAACCAACTTGATAATTCCTTGGATTATCTTCTTCAAGCACATCATCATGCCGAAAAAAACAACTTTAAGAAAGAAATAGCTGATATCAGCAAGCAATTGGCGACGGTTTATTATGAAACCAATCGCTTAAATAAATCATACTCCTATACCATTCAAGCATTCAATATCTACGAAAACTTTGGTGACGAAGGAGGAATTGCTGCTTGTGAGAACTTATTGGGCTTGTATTATAAGGGGATTGGTGTATTCGATGAAGCTCAAAAACATTTTGAAATAGCTCTTGAAATTGGGAATAAATTATCTCGTGAAAGAATAATACAATCCGTTTTAAATGATTTAGGATCAATGTATGCAGAAATTGGTGAAACGGATAAGGCTATTGAAATTTACCAAGATGCATTGCAATACCATAAATCCAATGGAGCAACCTTTAAAAGTGGGGCATTCGAGTTAGATTTATCTCAGTTGTATATTCAAAATGGAGAGTTATCCAAAGCTCAAAAACATTTGGATAGAGGATACACCATTGCGATGAACCTTAAATCTAAACGCTTATACCGTGATTATTACAGAATCTTGGCCAATTATCACATCCAGAATGGCAAACAAAAAGAATCTGTATTGGCTTTTCAAAAGTTGCAACAGTACCAGGATTCGATTGCAGATGATAAATTAAGCAGTAAAATTGAAGAGTTGGATTCGCGCCATGCAATTAGTATTAAGAATCAGGAAAATCAGGTGTTGAGGGATGAGAATCAGGAACAGCAATTAAAAATTACTCGCCAGTATATTATTGGATTATTGATTTTAATGGTTTTCATTTCGGTGATTTTTATCTTGATTATCAGGTATAGGAACAATCTAAAAGACAATGAACTATTGCATTTGAAGAACAGCTTGGTTCACCAGCACCAAGAGGAATTGATTGAAGCCATGAAACGAATCAAAGTGAGTGAAGATAAGCTTCGTGTTGCCAACGATACCAAGGATAAAATGTTTTCATTAATTGCGCACGATTTAAGAGGTGCAATTGGCAATATTAGTAATGGATTGAGAATGTACCTTGGGGAGGAAGATTTAGACCTTTCAGAGGAAGATAAGGAGGAGTTTTTACAAGCTTTGTTTCATTCTTCAGATAATGCTTATGAACTTTTGGAAAATCTTTTGTATTGGGCCAAAAATCAAACCTCTTCACTTTCGGCCAATAAACAAATGGTTGATGCTTGTTCTATTATTAATTCCAACATTGGCTTATTGAGTGATTTGGCTAAAATTAAATCCATTAATCTGTTTACTTCAGAGAACCCGAATATAGAGGTGTTTGTTGATTGGAACATGATTAACACCGTTTTGAGAAACCTGATTTCCAATGCCATTAAATTTACCAATAAAGGTGGTAATGTGGAGATTAAGTCAGAAATTGGAGAACACTTTGTTAAGATTTCGGTAATTGATGATGGAATTGGAATGTTGCCTGATCAGGTGGATAACATCTTCGATGGAAAAACCACTGATGGAACGGCTGCTGAGAAAGGTACCGGCCTAGGATTGACTCTTTGTCGCGACTTCTTGACTAAAAATCATGGTAAAATGATTGTTAGCAGTGAAGTGGATAAGGGAAGTACTTTTGCTTTTATTATTCCACGTCGCCCAATGAATCATGAAAAATATTTGGAATTAGTAGAAAAAGAGCCTCTTCTTTTCTTGATTAATAGTTAAATTTAGAGCTGAAATACACATTAGCATAAACTAAATTTAAATACAAATGAGATTATTACTGATCAGTAATTCTACCAATCCAGGGGAAGCGTATCTGGATTATCCAAAACACAATATCAAAGAGTTTTTAGGAGAGAAACCAGTAAAGGCACTATTTATTCCTTACGCAGGAGTAACTGTATCTTTCGATGATTACGAAGCTAAAGTAAAAGAAAGATTCAACGAAGTGGGACATGATATCATTTCGATTCACCATTTCGAAAATCCGGTAAAGGCAGTTGAAGAAGCTGAGGCAATAGTTGTTGGTGGTGGAAGTACTTGGAACCTGCTTCATTTGATTCACAAGTACAACCTTACCGAACCAATTTGCAACAAAGTGATCAATGAGAAGGCTCCATACATTGGTTGGAGTGCAGGATCAAATTTAACTTGTCCTACCATCAAAACAACCAACGACATGCCAATTATCGATCCTATGGGATTTGATGCTTTAAACTTGATTCCTTTCCAGATCAACCCACACTATTTGGATAAAAACCCTGAAGGACATGGAGGAGAAACTCGCGAAGATCGTATCAACGAATTCATGGTTTTGAATCCTGATGTTTACATTGCTGGTTTGCGCGAAGCAACAATGTTTTTGGTGGAGGATAACAACATCAAATTGATTGGTGACAGGCAATGTAGAATTTTTAAAAATGGCATAGAAGCTTACGAGTTAAGTGCAAATGATGATTTCAATTTCTTGTTGAAATAAGATCATTACTAAAATATAAAGAAGCGATTAGGGAGACTTAATCGCTTTTTTTGTTTTTGAATTTCTACCTTTGTGCCCGAAATAAAAGTTTAAACAAACACTTACTCATGGACTTACTTTCATCGGCTTATTTTGTTCTATTTCTTATTGTTGCCATCGGATTTATTGTGGGAAATATCAAGATAAAAGGAATCTCATTGGATGTTTCGGCAGTTATTTTTGTTGCCTTGGTATTTGGACACTTTGGTGTTAGCATTCCTACAGATATCCAAAAAATTGGGCTTACCCTCTTCATATTTACCATAGGAATACAGGCTGGACCTGGTTTTTTCGAATCTTTTAAAAAGAATGGGAGAGAGCTAATCGTACTGGCCTTTATTTTGGTTGGAAGCGCCTCCTTAATTACCATTGTACTTGCCTTGATTTTTAAAATTGATACCGATATTGCCATTGGATTGTTGACAGGATCGCTAACCAGTACACCTGGACTTGCTGCAGCTATAGAATCTACCCAATCAGCAATGGCATCAATTGGCTACGGTATTGCTTATCCTTTTGGAGTTATCGGGGTAATTTTGTTTGTGAGAATGTATCCTAAGCTGTTTAAAGTGGATATTGAAAAGGAAGCACAAAAGTTGGAAGATGAGGCTCAACAGAACTTTCCTGAACTATTCAATAAGAACTTTGTAGTTGAGAATGAAAATATTGTTGGCAGAAGCATTTCCGATCTTAAAATTCGATCGATGACTCAAGCCAATATTTCAAGAATCATGCACAATGGGGAAAGTATTGTTCCAACGCCCAATACCATTTTAGAAACTGGAGATATTGTGAAGCTTATTGGTACCGAACAGGCCTTGGAGAGGGCCAAAATGATTATTGGTGAAGAGACCGAGGAGCAGATCCCATTAAGCCGAGATTATGTGGTTGAGTCGGTTTTGGTAACCAACAAACAGGTGGTGAATAAAACCATTGGACAACTTAATGTTTTGGCCAATTACAATGCTCGTATTACCCGTATTCGTAGAGCTGGTATTGATATGGTAGCCAGTTCCAAATCGGAAATCCGTTTTGGTGATAAACTGGTTGTAGCTTGTGGAACCGCTAATATCAACAACGTACGTCACCTGTTTGGGAACGATAGCAAGAAGTTATCTGATACGGATTTCTTTCCAATTGCAACAGGAATTGTACTGGGGGTGTTGGTAGGGAAGTTAAAAATTTCTTTTTCCGATGAGTTTACCTTCAGCCTTGGACTAACGGGAGGAGTGTTGATGGTGGCCTTGGTTTTAAGTAGAATCGGTAAAACAGGACCTATCCTTTGGACCATGTCTGGATCGGCAAACCAACTGCTTCGACAGCTTGGATTACTTATGTTTTTAGCCGTAGTTGGAACCAGTGCGGGAGCTCATTTGGTAAAAACCTTTCAGGAATCGGGATTGGCACTGTTCTCAATTGGAATTGCAATTACCTTATTGCCAATGATAATAACCACCCTTATCGGGCACTTTGTTTTAAAAATGAACATTCTCAATTTACTGGGAGCACTAACAGGCAGTATGACCAGTACTCCTGGTTTGGCTGCGGTTGATGGCATGTCCGATTCCAGTGCACAATCCATAGCCTATGCAACGGTTTATCCTATTGCAATGGTGTTTTTAATTGTTTGTGTACAGATTTTAAGCATGCTGTAAAGTTGGGTGCTAGACTAGAATATGAATCAACAAGACAACAAGTATTGTTAGCAAGACAATGTGGAAGATTTTCCAAGACATGGAAGAAGCGCAGAAAGACCAAGGTAAAGTGCTCCAAGACACATCAAAACTTCTTCCAAGACAAGAGTGAACTGCTCCAAGACATGCAGTCGGAGCCTCCAAGACAGGTTTTTATTGGTCCAAGACCAAAGAGTAGGATTTACTACTGTCTTTTTCGTAGTACTTACTGTATGGTAGCTATGAGGTTAGGGAATCAAGCGATTCATTCATGGGGGTATCACTCCAAGTGATGCTCTCTCAGTAGAGAAAAAGCTAAAAAACTACAATTTGGCTTATATATTGATACCCTCACTGTAGTGAGAGCATCAATTATAAAAGTATTTTAAAATTCCATTTCAACAACAATAGGGCAGTGATCGGAATGCACAACATCAGCAAGGATAGAGGCACCTTTAAGCTTCTCCTGCAAACTTTCACTTACCATGTGATAGTCGATTCTCCAACCCAGGTTTTTGCCTCTGGAACCAGCGCGGTAGCTCCACCAGCTATATTTATCTGGCGATTGATCGAAAACGCGGAAGGAATCTATAAAACCACTTTCCAGAAATTGGCTTACCCATTCTCTTTCCTCAGGTAAAAAACCCGAAACTCCTTTTTTCTTTTCAGGTCTGCTGATATCAATGGCTTTGTGGCAGATGTTAAAGTCGCCACCAATAACAAGATTGGGTCTTTCCTTTTTCAGTTCGTTGATGTATTCCTGGAAATAGGCCAACCATTCCATTTTATAGTCCTGTCTTGGCCCTCCGGTAGTTCCCGATGGATGATAGGTGCTAAATACCGAAATATCGCCAAAATCGGCTCTTATTGCCCTTCCTTCAATATCGTATTTGTCGTTATCCACTCCTGTAACAATGGCATCAGGTTTTTCCTTGCTTAGAATACCAACACCGCTGTATCCCTTTTTCTCGGCAGAGAACCAGTAGCAGTGGTATCCCAATTCCTCAAACAAATGAGATTCGATCTGCTCAGGTTGTGCTTTGGTTTCCTGAATCAATAAAATGTCAGGATTTTCTTCTTTCAACCATCCAACCAAGTCTTTTCCCAATGCAGCTCTAATGCCGTTTACATTGTAGCTAATAATTTTCTTCATGTATCTCGTGTGTGTTTATTTTAACAAATGAATTAAAATGCAATTTAGTAAAGATAAGCACCAGATTTGTACTTGGGCTAATAACAAATTCTTTAAAATGCGCTCTTTTCCTTAAAATCAACTATTTTTGTACAAAAATAGATAGACATTGAAAGAAGGACTGGTTATAAAATCGACAGGAAGTTGGTATACTGTTAAGACCAACGATGGAGAAATTCACAATTGCCGTATCAAAGGGCGATTCAGAATGGAGGGAATTAGAACCACCAATCCAATTGCGGTGGGCGACAGAGTAAATTTTGAGGAAGATAAGGAGTCGAAAGTGATTGTAAGTATTCACGATCGAAAGAACTATATCATTCGAAAGTCATCAAACCTGTCGAAGCACAGTCAGATCATTGCTTCCAATGTTGATCAGGCATTCTTGATTGTAACCGTAAATTATCCTTTAACCACCACAACTTTTATAGATCGATTCTTGGCTGCCGCCGAAGCTTATCGCATTCCGGTTCGCTTGATTTTTAATAAAATAGACCGATATCGACCGAATGATATGGACAGACTGGATGAGCTGAAGGGAATTTATGAGAAAATAGGATACAAGTGTTACGAAATTTCTGCAAAGAACGGAACCCATCTTGATATTATTAAAGATGCCTTAAAGGATAATATTAATCTTCTTTCAGGGCATTCTGGTGTTGGTAAATCAACGCTGATCAATGCCATTCAACCAGGTTTAGATTTGAAAACCGGGGAGATTTCCGAGGCTCACTCTCAAGGAAAGCACACAACAACTTTCTCAGAGATGTTTGAGTTAGATTTTGGAGGTTATATTATCGATACTCCGGGAATTAGAGGTTTCGGAACCATTGATATGGAGAAGGAAGAGATGTCGCACTTTTTTCCTGAAATATTCGAAACTTCACAAGAATGTCAATTCAACAATTGCAGTCACATTCATGAACCCAAATGTGCCGTAAAAGCTGCAGTTGAAGCAGGCGAAATTAGCATTACTCGTTACGAAAGTTATCTGGGTATGGTAATGGAGGATGAGGATAGTAAATACAGAATTTAATTTCAATATAGATCACTGTTAAAGACAGAATTCAGCACGTATTTTTTACGTGCTTTTTTGATCAGGTAATAGCTGAAAAGAACCAAAAAAATGGCAAAAGTACTTAGCCCGGAAGAATTCCTAGAATTGGGAAAATCACTTCCAATGATTGATGTAAGAACACCAGCAGAATTTGAAGAAGGACACATTCCTGATGCTTTAAATATTCCCATTTTTACGAATGAAGAACGAGCTAAGGTTGGCACCAAATACAAGAGAGCCAGTAAGGATGCTGCGGTTCTTTTAGGGCTAGAATTGGTTGGTCCTAAACTGGCCAAATTTGTGAAAATGGCTAAGAAATTTGCGCCGCAAAAAGAAATAATGGTTCACTGCTGGCGTGGTGGAATGCGTAGCGGCAGCATGGCATGGTTATTCGAAACAGCAGGATTTAAGGTTTATTTACTAAAAGGAGGCTACAAGGCATATCGAGGATACATTCGTAAGCAATTTGCCGAAAAATCGGAATTGGTGGTTTTGGGAGGCATGACAGGCAGCGGAAAAACGGAAGTTTTACACGAAATGCAGAAGCAAGGTGCTCAGATACTCGATTTGGAAGGAGTAGCCCATCACAAGGGATCTGTATTTGGGGCTTTAGGACAAACCGATCAGCCAAGCAATGAGAACTTTGAGAATGAATTGGCTAAAGTATGGTTGGATTTGGATCCGAATCAACCAATTTGGGTAGAAGATGAAAGCAAATCAATAGGTTCTGTATGGATTAATGATGCTTTATTTCACAGAATGCGACAAACCGATGTGGTAAAAATTCTAATTCCAAAATCTGAAAGAATAAAACGGCTTGTGGAAGAATATGCTTGTTTCGACTCTGAAATTCTGGCTCACATGATCTCTAAAATTGGGAAAAGATTAGGGGGACTAAATGTAAAACTAGCAGAGGAAAGTCTAAAGAATGGAGATTATGCCACGGTTGCAGATATTACATTGAATTACTACGATAAAGCCTATAGGCATGGTTTATCGAAAAGAGAAGGCCAAACCATTCATTATTTGGAGTTGGAAAAAGACAATCCAGCAGAAAATGCTCAGAAGGTAATTGAGTTTTACAATTCTCTTAAAAAATAGCCTATTCAATTACACAGGTAATTGTAATGTCTATTACTTTGCCAACCAAAACACCACTTTGAGGACCGACTTTAAAATCGAGGCGGTTCACTTGTAGTTTGCCGGTAAATGTTTGGCGAGAGTAATTAAAAATGATTTCTACCTCTTTGCTTTCGCCATGCATTGTTAGTATTCCGCTAAGTTTATAACTCATTCCATTACGGGATACACCGGTTGATTTGAAACAAATTTCAGGGTAATTGGCAACATCTAAGTACTTTTCTCCCTTTACTACTTTATCTCTTTTCTTCATTCTCGTATTGAATGTTGTTGCATCAATACAGACATCAAAAGAGGTCGAGGAGATGTTTTTGGGGTCGAAATTTACATTTCCTTTCATGCCCGAAAAGTTTCCCTTTACCTTGTTCGCACCAAGATTGGCCACTCGAAACTCAATTTTGGATTTTTCGGTATTAATATTCTGGGATGAACATGTAAAATGAATCCCTCCAATAATCATTGCCAATAACATCAACCTTCTGATCATATGATATGCTTTTATGGAGTTAATACTTGAAAAAGGTGTAAAACCCTTGCTTATAAACAAATATAATCCATAAAGGATGATCAATGCAAAATTAAATTTTGAATGGTAATATTGGGTTGGGTTTAAAATGAACTGTAATAGAGATATATTTTTTAACTCTGGAATAAGATTTAAATCGATTTGTCGTTACCTTTATCAGAAACCAATTAATATTCAGCATTGGACTTTTACCTTAATAATCGGAATTGGAAATACCATTTTTTAATTGTTGCAGTTGTGATTGTGGCTGCGTCATTGCTTTATACCAATAGTTTGGTAAAGAAACTGGCCCACGAAGAAGCAAAGAAAGTAGAGCTTTGGGCAATTGGGTTAAAGAGTCTGGATACCAATCCAAACCAGGATGTTGCTTTAATTCAGAGGATAATGGAAGGCAATGAGACCATTCCAATGATTATAGCCGATGAAAATGATAGCATAATTGCTCACAGGAATATTAATTTTCCAGAGAATCAAGAAGCAAAGGTACTGTCAAGGGAGTTGACTAAAATGAAGAATGAGAATCATTCCATTACCATCGACTTGATTAACAGCAAAAATTACATTTACTACGATGATTCAAATATTCTAAAGCGCCTGGCCTGGTATCCATTCATTCAGTTAGGAGCGATTATTACTTTCATTATCATTGCATTTTTGGCTTTTTCTTATTCAAAATCTGCAGAGCAGAATCGTGTTTGGGTTGGTATGTCGAAGGAAACAGCTCATCAGTTGGGGACACCAATTAGTTCTCTTATGGCCTGGATGGAATTGATGAAGTCGGGAAATCCAAGTCCTGCAATGGTTGAAGAAATGTCGAAAGATGTTACCAGGTTGGAGGTAATTGCAGAGCGATTCTCGAAAATTGGATCAAAGCCGATCTTAAAACCTCATAATCTGAATGAAATTCTGGAAACGAGTATAGAATATCTAAAGAAAAGAACTTCAGATAAAATTGAGTTTATTTTTGCCCATACTGATTTAAAAAATGAATTGGTGCCTTTAAACAAAGAGTTGTTTTCCTGGGTGATAGAAAATTTGACAAAAAATGCAGTTGATGCCATGGAGGGAAGGGGAGTGTTGCATTTTTCTTTAACTGAAGGCAAAGAAAAAATTGTCTTGGATATCAAAGATACTGGAAAGGGAATCGCCAAAGGTCAATTTAAAACTGTATTTAAACCTGGTTATACTTCAAAGAAACGTGGTTGGGGTTTAGGATTATCATTGGCCAAAAGAATTATAGAAAATTACCATAGTGGAAAAATTTTTGTATCCAGCTCTGAAGTGGGAAAAGGCACGGTTTTTAGAATTATTTTGCCTCTAAACTGAAAGTTCTGGTTTTCAAATCACCAGAAATGTTTTGAAACCAAAAAAGAACTCCTTATTTTTGCAGCCCGTTTTTAGGCGGGATTGCTTATTGATTGCTTGTTTAGCATCAGTAATTGCTTGAAATTGACAAAAAAGATGTATTTTTTTGTGAATTCGTAAGATTAATTTTTATACTTTTGCAAAGTTTTATTTGAATATTTTGGAATATCCAACAAAATATACGATTCCTTTTAAGGGGTTAAAGGACGGTTTACATGAATTTGATTTCAAGATAGATCATGAGTTCTTTGAGCATTTTCAAGAGGAAGATATTTATCAGGGAGAAGCTGATGTAAAAATCACTTTCAATAAAAAAACTCTGGTAACTACTTTAAAGTTTGAAATAAAAGGAAAATTAAACGTAGCCTGCGACAGGTGTTTGGAGGAGCTGGAGATTGAAGTTGAGGGTGAAAATTCTCTACATTTGAAATTTGGTGAAGAACACGAAGAGTTGGCAGATGATGTAATTGTTCTAGCAGAATCGGAAAACGAGATCAATGTAGCACAATACATCTATGAGCTGTTTGAATTGAGCTTACCTTATAGCTTTGTTCACCCGGATGATGAAGAAGGAAACAGCACTTGTAATGAAAAAATGATTCAAAAATTGAATGACCTCTCGGTGAATGAGGAAGAGAAGATTGACCCGAGATGGAATGATTTAAGAAAATTGATTGATAATAACTAGTTAAATAGGTTGAAAAATGGCACATCCAAAACACAGAACGTCGAAGCAGAGAAGAAATAAGAGAAGAAGTCATCTTAGAACAACTCCTGCTACTTTAGCATCTTGCTCAAATTGCGGAGCAACTGTTAAATATCACACTGTTTGCCCTGAGTGCGGTTATTACAGAGGCAAATTAGCTATTGAAAAAGAAGTTACAGCATAACCTGAGTACAATTATTCAGGTTTGAAGCTATATAAATTTGCTCCTCAGATTTTTCTTAGGGGCAAATTTGCGTTATACATGATCGTTCTTGCTTTATCCTTGTTTGTTGATCTTAGAGGTGTGAGATTAACCTTTAAAATCCATGATTTGCTAGAGAAAAATCTGTATACTTGTAAGCTGAATTATCTGATGAACACTAAGTAAGCTTAAACAATGTCAAAAATTAATGCAGTTATAACAGGAGTTGGGGCTTATGTTCCCGACTATATCCTTACCAATGACGAATTAAGTACCATGGTTGACACTTCTGATGAGTGGATCATGACTCGCATTGGTATTAAAGAAAGAAGAATTCTAAAAGGTGAAGGACTTGGTTCTTCGGAATTAGGTGTGAGAGCTGTTAATCAGTTGCTGGAAAAAACAGGAACTTCTCCTGAAGAAGTTGACTTGGTGATTTGTGCAACAGTAACTCCTGACATGCAATTCCCTGCTACAGCAAACATTATTAGTGATAAAGCCGGAATTAACAATGCATTTAGCTTTGACTTGAATGCAGGTTGTTCAGGATTTTTATTTGCATTGGCAACTGGTTCAAAATACGTACAGTCTGGTATGTATAAGAAAGTTGTAATTGTTGGTGCAGAAAAAATGTCTTCAATAGTTGATTATACTGATCGTCAAACATGTCCTATTTTTGGTGATGGTGCGGCAGCAGTTATGTTGGAACCAACAACAGAAGAAGTAGGTGTAATGGATGAAATGTTACACACAGCAGGTTTTGGTCGTAAGCATTTGCATCAAAAAGCAGGTGGCTCATGTAAGCCAGCTTCTCATGAAACTGTTGATGCTCGCGAACACTTCATTTATCAGGAAGGTAACCACGTATTTAAACATGCGGTTTCTAACATGGCGGATGTTTCAGTAGAAATGATGGAAAAACACAACATGACAGCTGATGATTTGGCTTGGTTGGTTCCACATCAGGCAAATAATCGTATTATTGAGGCTACAGCTAAAAGAATGGGCTTGGCCAAGGAAAAAGTGATGATTAACATCGAGAAATACGGTAATACAACCTCTGCTACCATTCCATTGTGTTTATGGGAGTGGGAAGATCAATTGAAAAAAGGAGATAATATTATTCTTTCAGGATTTGGCGCAGGTTTTACCTGGGGATCTATTCTGTTGAAATGGGGTTACGATCCTAAATAGAATTTTATTACTACAAGATATTATAAAGGCTTCCATTTGGAAGCCTTTTTTTTGCTTTCAAACTTGACATAGAAGTGGGATTTCTGCCTCATTTTTTTATATTTGTATGGTCCGCGAACATGGGTGCTGTAGATTGGAATAATAAAAGAGATTGTTCGTATACTTTTTTTAGAAAAATTGAGTTGATATAGATGTCAATTCGGGGCAATAAAAGAGGTGAATACTAGACTAATATTCTATGAATTTCCAATTGCACTTGTCCACATCAATAAGATTTCAAACATGTTTAGTAAAAAAAATAAAATGAGCAGAAACAACGACGTACAACCAACCGCAGTAAACCTTATTTGTGATGGAACATCAATTAAAGGAGATGTGCAAGCATCAAGAGATATTCGTATTGATGGGTATTTAAATGGGAAAATGCAGGTAAACGGAAAGGTAGTTGTAGGAAACACCGGTAAAATCGAGGGAGATATTAATTGTAAAACAATTGATGTTTCAGGTAGAGTAGAAGGTAATATTGTTGCTTCAGAAATGGTGAATCTGAAATCAACAGCATTAATATTAGGAAATATTGCTACAGATAAGATTTCTGTTGAGCCTGGTGCTAAGTTTACCGGATCTTGTAAAATGGGTGAAGCGGCACCTGCAAAGGATGAAAAGAAAAAATAATCCGGAAAAGGATAAAAAAAGAAAACAGCTAAGCGGAGTTATTAAATACTCTGGCTTGGCTTTTCAAATGATTGTGGTAATTCTGGTGGTTTTATACGGAGGTATGAAACTGGATGAATATCTACAAAAAGAATTTCCCTTATTTACCGTTATAGGAGCTTTTTTAGGCGTAATTCTGTCCCTTTATTTCGCTCTGAAAGATTTTATGAAAATGAAATAATAGATATGGAAAAAAAATACAAATCGTACATTCTTAGGCTAGGTTTAATATCAGTTTTTTTACTAATTGGGTCTATTGCATTGTTCCTAACAGTTTTAAAACCGTGGTTTAATTATATTTTTCCTTTCGTGATTTTGTACTTTTTTTTATTCAATTCCTTTCAACATTTCAAATTATTAAAATTATCAAAGGGTGATCCTCGAATTTTCCATACCAATTATATGGCTTGGTTTGGAATAAAATTATTTCTCAACCTTAGTTTCGTAATTGTTTACGTTTTGCTGAATAGGGCGCAGGCATTGAGTTTTGTGCTTTTCTTTGCGTTTTGTTATGTAGTTTATACAACCTTTGAAGTAATAACACTATCTAAGACTTTAAGGTCGGGAAATATTAAATAGCTTAAAAAAGTTTTGTGGAGAACTTTTTTTATTAAATTTGAGGGACCAAAAAAATAAGAGAAAAAACTTCTCAAGTTACATTGTAATTTATCCTTATTTTAATTTGGAGCGAAGTAATTAATTATTGGAATTATAAACATGGGGGATTTCCCTAATAATTCCATTTTAAATCTCTTTCGGTAGGTTTCGAAAGACAAAACATTAAAGCAAGTCATTCTACGTATGAAAAGTATTCATCGATTTCTACTAATCGTCTTCTTTATTGCCAGCGCACTTACTGCGTTTGCATCTGATGAACATGACAAGCATGCTCACCACGATACTCACAAAAAGGAAAAATTCGAACCTGGTAACTTTATCATGGATCATATTGCCGATGCTTATGATTGGCATATTTTATCCTATAAAGACAAGCACGTTTCGGTTCCTCTTCCAGTGATTGTGATTTCAGAGCAATCCGGTTTTCATATGTTCATGTCTAGTAAATTTCATCATGGGCATGATGCTTACAAAGGATTTTACATTGCACAGGAAGGTGAGTTTAGAGGTAAAGTAGTGGAAAAGATTGATGGTCATGAAGTTCGACCATTCGACATTTCAATGACAAAGAATGTAGTTGCCATGCTGATTAGTATGATATTCCTGATGTGGATTTTCATATCTGTTGCTAAAGCATATACTCGAAGAAAAGGACAAGCTCCTAAAGGTATGCAGTCTTTAATGGAGCCACTAATTTTATTTGTGCGTGATGAGATTGCAAAGCCTGCTATTGGTGAAAAGAAATACGAAAAATACATGCCATTCCTTTTAACCATTTTCTTCTTTATCTGGTTGAATAACTTAATGGGCTTGGTTCCATTGATTCCAGGAGGAGCTAACGTTACTGGGAACATTACCATTACAATGGTATTGGCAGTATTTACATTCATCATCACAACATTTAGTGGAAATAAAAATTACTGGGTTCACATTTTTAATACGCCAGGAGTTCCTTGGTGGTTAAAATTCCCTGTACCATTGATGCCATTGGTTGAGCTTATGGGGGTATTTACAAAACCATTCGTTTTAATGGTCCGTTTGTTTGCAAACATCACAGCAGGTCACATGATTGTATTGGCATTTGTGAGCTTGATCTTCATATTCGGACAAATTAGTCCAATGTTAGGATACGGAACATCGGTTATCTCTGTATTGTTTGTGATCTTTATGGATATGTTGGAGCTACTTGTAGCATTGATCCAGGCATATGTATTTACGCTTCTTTCTGCGCTTTACTTTGGTATGGCAACGGAAGAACATCATTAAGAATTTTTCAACTCCTTAAATGGAGCTATTTATAGTTTTTTAATCATTAATATAAAAACACTATGATTACATTATCAATTCTTCTTCAGGCTGCAGCTAGTATGGCAGTTGCTAAAATGGGTGCTGCATTCGGAGCTGGTTTGGCTGCTATCGGTGCTGGTATCGGTATCGGTAAAATTGGGGGTTCTGCTCTTGAGAGTATTGCTCGCCAGCCAGAAGCATCTGGAGATATTCGTTCAAACATGATTGTAGCTGCTGCTCTTATTGAAGGTGCTGCTTTCTTTGCTATCATCATCTGTTTGTTGGCTATCGTATTGTAATAGCATTATCCACAATTTGCCAAAAAGGGATTGCCTGAGGCAAATTGTGGTTACAATTGATTATTAAAATCCACCGGAAGGTGAAAAAAATAGAATAATATGGGCTTGGTAACACCTGAATTAGGAACTTTTATATGGATGTTTTTGGCTTTTGCCATCGTACTTTTTATCCTTAAAAAGTTTGCCTGGAAACCGATATTGAATGCCTTAAAAGAGCGTGAAGAGTCGATTGAAGACGCATTACGTTCTGCTGATCGTGCCAAAGAGGAAATGGCTGAATTGCAAGCCGACAATGAAAGAATTCTTCAGGAGGCTAGAAAAGAGCGTGAAGCAATGCTTAAAGAGGCAAAAGAAATGAGTTCTAAGATAGTGAATGAAGCAAAGCAAAAAGCTACTCAGGAAGCGGATAAGCTGGTTGAATCAGCGAGAGCGAACATTGAGAGTGAAAAATCTGCTGCATTAAACGAAATTAAAGCTCAGGTGGCTAATCTTTCTGTTGAGATTGCAGAGAAAATTCTTCGTCAGCAATTTGCAGATGATCAGCAACAAAAAGAATACTTCAAAAAGTTAATGGACGAAGTAAAGCTTAATTAGTATCCCGATAGTATCGGGAGAGTTAATGAGATAGTAATTCTCTCATCTCTTATCTAATAAAAAAAACATGAACGAAAGTAAAATCTCGGTTAGATATGCCAAAGCTCTTTTCGAATTAGGAAAAGAGAAGAATATGATCGAAACTTTTATATCAGATATTAAAGTTGTTGATGATCTGATTAAAGAAAGTTCTGATTTTTGGTTGATGATTGAAAGTCCGGTGGTGAAAACTCTTCAGAAAAGAGAGGCAGTGAAGCAGATATTTTCTGGTAAAATTGATGAAATGGTGTTGAATTTCCTTGATTTGGTTTTGCAAAACAGAAGAGAAATCTATATCAAAGATATTTCCAGAAACTTCTTGGCTCTTTGTAGAAAAGATATGGGAATTCTTTCTGCCATATTGACCTCGGCAAGTAAAGTTGAAGACGCAAGCAAGCAGAAAATATCTGATCTACTTGAAAAATCATTCCACTCTAAAATTGAATTAACAGAAGTGATCGATGAGGATATCATTGGTGGTTTTGTAATTCGTGTTGAAGATCAGCAATTGGATGCTTCTGTTGCCAATCAATTGAATCAAATCAAACGAGAATTACTAACGAACAGAATTAGCTAAAAGCTAATAGCTTATTAAGAATATAAATCAGTCTAATAAGAATTAAATATGGCTAGTATTAAACCTGCAGAAGTTTCGGAAATTCTAAAGCAGCAATTAGAAGGTTTAAAAACCGAAGCAGAACTGGAAGAAGTCGGAACCGTATTGCAAGTAGGTGATGGTATCGCTCGCATTTACGGGTTATCGAATGTAGAATCAAACGAGTTGATCGAATTCCAAAATGGCGTATTGGGTATTGTTTTGAACTTGGAGGAAGACAATGTCGGCGCAGTGCTTTTGGGTGAAACACAAGGTATTAAAGAAGGTGACGTGGTAAAACGTACCAAGCGTATTGCCTCAATCAATGTTGGTGAAGGCATGTTGGGACGTGTTATCAATACCATTGGTGAACCGATTGATGGCAAAGGCGAAATTACAGGAACAACTTACGAAATGCCATTGGAACGTAAAGCTCCAGGGGTAATCTATCGTCAGCCTGTAAACGAACCATTACAAACCGGTATTAAGGCAATTGATGCGATGATTCCTATCGGTCGTGGACAACGTGAGTTAATCATTGGCGACCGTCAGACAGGTAAAACTGCAATTGCAATTGATACCATTATCAATCAGAAAGAATTTTACGACAAAGGTGAGCCTGTTTACTGTATTTATGTGGCAGTAGGACAAAAGGGTTCAACCGTTGCGAATATTGCTAGAACTCTGGAAGAAAACGGAGCTATGGCTTATACAACAATTGTATCTGCAACCGCATCAGATCCGGCTGCATTGCAATTCTACGCACCATTTGCGGGTGCATCAATTGGTGAGTTCTTCCGTGATACTGGTCGTCCTGCATTGATCATTTACGATGATTTATCGAAGCAGGCAGTGTCATATCGTGAGGTATCACTATTGCTTCGTCGTCCACCGGGACGTGAGGCTTATCCAGGAGACGTATTCTATCTTCACTCAAGATTATTGGAGCGTGCCGCTAAGGTAATTAACTCTGATGAAATTGCACGTCAGATGAACGATCTTCCTGAGAGCTTGAAGAATGCCAAGGATGAAAATGGAGAATCAATTATTAAAGGTGGTGGTTCATTAACTGCACTTCCAATTATTGAAACTCAGGCGGGTGACGTATCTGCATATATCCCAACCAACGTAATTTCGATTACTGATGGTCAGATCTTCCTGGAATCAGATTTATTCAACGCTGGTATTCGTCCTGCGATTAACGTAGGTATCTCGGTATCTCGTGTGGGAGGTAATGCTCAAATTAAATCGATGAAGAAAGTTGCTGGTACATTGAAGCTTGACCAGGCACAGTATCGTGAACTAGAAGCATTTGCGAAGTTTGGTTCTGATATGGATGCTGCAACTTTATCGGTACTAGATAAGGGAGCCAAAAACGTTGAGATCTTGAAACAGGGACAATATTCTCCTGTTACAGTGGATAAGCAAGTTGCGATTCTGTACTGTGGTACTCAAGGTTTATTGAGAAATGTTCCAACTGACAAAGTGAAAGAATTTGAGCATGATTTCATTCAGTTTATGGAATTAAAGCATAAAGATGTATTGACTGAACTTGGTACAGGAAAATATACCAAGGAAGCTCAGGATACTATGCGCAAAGTAGCTGAAGAAGTAGCTGCAAAGTATAAATAATTATCAGTTAACAATTATCAATTAGTAATGAATATTGTTTTATTACTAATTGTTAATTACTAATTACTAATTGAATCAAATGGCTAATTTAAAAGAAATTCGTACTCGTATTTCGTCGGTTCAGAAAACCAAACAGGTTACTGCAGCGATGAAAATGGTTTCTGCAGCTAAATTGAAAAAAGCGCAGGATGCCATTGTACAAATTCGTCCGTATGCCGATAAATTACATGAGATTCTTTCGAATCTTACAGGAAGTTTAAATCCTGATGATAATTTGTATGGTGTGCAGCGAAAAGCCGACAAAATATTATTGATCGCAATTACTTCGAATAAGGGACTTTGTGGTGCTTTTAATTCAAATGTAATCAAGCAAGTTAATGTGCTTGCTGATGGAGTGTATGCAGAGCAAAACCAAAAAGGGAATCTTGATGTGCTTTGTATTGGTAAGCAGGCTAATGAAATATTGAAGAAGACTCATAAAGTAATTGGGGAACGCAATAGCTTGTACGATGATTTGAACTTTGAAAATGTTTCGGTATTAGCAGAATCGATCATGGAAGAATTTGTAGAAGGAAAATACGATAAGGTAGAATTGGTGTACAACCAGTTTAAAAATGCTGGTGTGCAGATTTTAACTACCGAACAATTCTTACCTGTTGAGCACGAAGAGGAGGAGAACAATGTTCAGTCGGATTATATTTTTGAGCCAAACAAAGAAGAAATTGTTCAGGATTTGATTCCTAAATCATTAAAGACTCAATTCTTTAAAGCAATGTTGGATTCATTTGCTTCTGAGCATGGTGCTCGTATGACGGCAATGCACAAAGCAACTGATAATGCATCTGATTTGCTTCAGGATTTGAACCTGACCTACAACAAGGCCCGTCAGGCTGCAATTACCAACGAAATTTTGGAGATTGTTTCAGGAGCGAATGCTCTTGCTCAGTAAAGCGAATAAAGTCGCGATACTGGCTTAAAAAGACCATATTTAAACAAATTATAATTGCTGTAAAGCTCACCTTCGGGTGGGCTTTTTTTGTGCTCTAAATACGAAACAAGAGATTTGTTTAGGAATTCAAAAAATATTGAATAGATT
Organism: Marinifilum sp. D714; assembly: GCF_030851345.1. Taxonomy (GTDB): domain Bacteria; phylum Bacteroidota; class Bacteroidia; order Bacteroidales; family Marinifilaceae; genus Marinifilum. The sequence goes on along the minus strand of NZ_JALPNU010000011.1, from coordinate 40,393 downwards.
TGTATGTTCAAACATATGTACAAAATGGAATTAAAGATAGACCACAATAGTCCATTGCCTCTTCATGCGCAGGTGGAGCTATTATTAAGAAAGATGATTGAGCTTCCCGAATACAAGAATGGAGGGTTCTTACCAAAGGAAGTTGATTTAGCGAAGCGTTTAGGAATTTCCAGAAATACTTTGCGACAAGCAACCAATAAACTGGAGTATGAAGGGCTGTTGATTCGTAAAAAAGGAATTGGGACTAAGGTTGCTGAAAAAGGGATTACTACGAATCTTGACAATTGGCAAAGTTTTACACAGGAGATGTCGGACCAGGGAGTTGATTTTGTCAATTTCTTGATTGAGGCCAAATGGGTGAAGGCTTCTGCTAAAATAGCCAGCTTTTTTGGCATCAATGAGTCTGATAAGGTTCTCTGCTTGTCAAGATTGAGAGGTTTTACCGATGGTCCCTTTGTGTTTTTTGAAAGCTACTTTCATCCTAGGATAGGTATGACTGGGGAGGAAGACTTTTCAAAGCCTCTTTATAGTATTCTGGAAAATAAATACCATGTAGTACCATCAATATCTAAAGAGGAAATCAAAGCAAAACTTGCATCAAAGATCACTGCTGATCGTCTGCAGATTAAAAAGGGAGATCCAATTTTGGTTCGGGAGCGCTATGTATCGGATCCTGGTAATAGACCATTGGAATACAACATTGGCTTCTATATTGCCGAAAAATTCACCTATTCCATTACCATCACCAGATAAAGTATGAAAAAACAGATTGCCATAGGAATAGATGTCGGAGGTAGCCATGCGAGTTGTGCAGCCTTTGATTTGACAGAGAAGCGCCTGATTACTGAAAGCATTTCGCATATTTCCTTGAATAATCAGGGAAGCAAAACTGAAGTTATTGATGGGTTCGTTACACTCATTCAAACTTGTGTTGGTAAGCTAAGTGCTGAATCTCTTGTTGGAATTGGAATTGCAATGCCAGGGCCTTTTGATTACGAAAAAGGAATTGGCTTGTTTACAGGGGAAAATGCCAAATTTCAATGCCTGAATAAGGTGAATGTAGAATCAGAATTAAAGGAAAGGTTGAATTTACCTGAAATTCCTGTTCGATTCATCAATGATGCTACTGCCTTTGCTATAGGAGAGTATTTTTTAGGCCAACTAAAGGGCTGTAAGCATACATTGGCGATCACTCTGGGAACCGGTCTGGGTTCAGCTTTTTTATCTGATGGAATTCCGGTCATTGTAGATGAGAAAGTGCCTGAAAATGGCTGTATTTGGCATTTGCCTTTTGAAAATGGTATTGCTGATGACTATTTCTCTACCAGAGGATTGGTAAATAGATATTTTGAACGTACCGGAACAAAGTTGAAGGGAGTAAAAGAGCTTGCCGACCTGTCCAAAGAGAACTCTATGGCTTTGGAATTATTCAACGATTTTGGAGAAAAACTGGCTTTGTTCCTTGCCCCCTGGATCAAAAGCTTTCAGGTTGAAGCCATTGTGTTTGGAGGGAATATTTCCAAAGCTTCCCATTTGTTCAATGATACCATGAATGAACAATTCAAAAAGGAAGGCTTACTCGTTAAAATCAACTATTCCGAATTACAGGAATCTGCTGCATTTGTGGGAGGAGCTCAATTGCTCAATGAAGAGTTCTGGAGCCTTGTGAAAAGTCAATTAAAATACATGTAATGAGTAAAATGACCCTTATGAACACATCTAAAACCAATACGATACTTCCAGTTCTTCTTTCCTTTTTCGTGGTCAGCTTTGTTGATCTGGTAGGAACTGGAGTAGATGAATTGAAGCAGAATTCCAATACGCCTGAATATCTCTTGCAATTAATACCTTTTGTGGCATTTATCTGGTTCTTCCTTTTGTCGGTGCCTGCAGGGATCTGGCAAGCTAAAATGGGGAAGAAGAAAGTGTTAAATGTTGCCATCCTGATTACTGTGATAGGATTATTTGTTCCTGTATTGGGTAACAATTTGCCTGTCATCCTTGTCGCATTCTCCTTATTGGGAGTGGGAAATACAATCATGCAGGTAGCCGCCAATCCTCTTTTGGTAGATGTGGTAGCAGAAGAGAAAGCCTCAAGCTATTTAAGCCTTTCACAGTTTATCAAATCCTTAGGGTCAATGATAGGACCTTTTGTGGCTGCGGTTATAGGTCCATTTCTGGCAAGTTTGTTCAACTATGAGGGAGAAGGCACCTGGAGATTTGGCTTGTACCTATTTGGCTTGATTTCCCTTTTATCATACCTGTGGTTATCCATGACTAAAATAGAGGAAAAGCCAGTAAGTGAGGATAAAGTGTCCATCTCATCCTGCTTTAAGCTTCTTTCTAATCGATACATTGCTCTAATGGTATTGGGAATTTTTGCCGTTGTGGGCATAGATGTGGCGCTGAATTCCAATATTGGCACCTTTTTACACCTGAAGATTGGAGTAGGAGAAGAGGCTGCCAAATATGGAAAATCAGTATACTTTTTCGCTAAAATGATAGGGACATTTGCCGGAGCAATCATCCTTATAAAGTGGGATGCCAAAAAGGTTTTAGGCATTTCAAGTATCCTGGCAATCCTTTCTGTTATTGCATTATCTATCACTTCAACTGAAATTCTGGCCTGGATTTTTGTTGGAATCATCAGCTTGGGTGTGTCCAATATTTTTCCTTTGATTTACTCCATTACAGTTCGCAACTATCCTCAAAGAGCAAATGAAATATCAGGCTTAATGATGATGGCCATTTCGGGAGGAGCCTTTTTCCCGTTTTTGGTTGGTCTGTCAATGGAATATCACCTAAATGGAGGACTCTGGTTAATTCTTGTACTCCTGGTCTTTATACTCTTTTTGAGAAGAATCTCACCTAGCAAATAATCAACATCACTTAAATCCTTGGGAAAAATGCACAAATCCATATGTTCAAACATTAGCACAAACCTGCAGCGTGTTTTACTAGTGCTGACGGTACTGTTTACGTCCTGTTCTTCTGGTGAAGACCTGGTAAAATACGTTAATCCAAATATTGGAACGGCACATAGCAGGTGGTTCTTTTACACTCCTGCGGCACTTCCTTTTGGAATGGCTAAGCCAGCACCTAGCACCAATGGTCATTACGGAAATAAGTGGGGCTGGGAAGCTGTAGGCTACGATGACAGGCATGAATCCATTGAAGGTTTTGCCAATGTGCATGAGTTTCAGTTGGGAGGAATTGTATTGATGCCAACCAATGGAAAACTACTTACAACAGCAGGAAAACTGGAACAACCGGATTTGGGTTACCGATCTCGCTTTTTGAAAGAGTCCGAAATAGCAAAGCCAGGGTATTATAAGGTTGATTTGGCAGATTACGGCATCAAAGCGGAGCTAACTTCGACCAAAAGAGTGGCCATTCATCGCTATACCTATCCAGCCCATAAAAAGGCAAACTTGTTGTTCGACATTGGAAACCGACAAGGCGAAAGTGGAGCGGTTGTGAATGCAGAAGTAAAAAGGGTGGATGACCATACCGTGGAAGGATGGGTAGAAACAGCCCCTGAATACGTGAAGAAATACCAAAAAGGATCAACGGTTAGCATGCACTTTGTTGCCAGGCTAAACAAAGCAATGAAAGAGTATGGAACATTTCAGGGCGATTCAATCTTTCCCAATCAGGATAGCATATCAGGAAAGGGAGCTGGATTGTACTTTTCATTTACTCCGGAAAAGCCTGAAAGCATAGAGGTGCAGGTGGCCTTGTCCTATACCTCAGTTCAAAATGCGTATGAGAATATGAAAGCCGAAAGCATGCCTTTTGCTAAAGCGAAAAAGGAGGCGAATCGCATCTGGAATACAGAACTGAATAAAATACAGGTGAAAGGGGATTCCGAGACTGACAAGACTAAATTCTATACCGGCCTGTATCATGCCTTGCTGGGCAGGGGATTGGCAAATGATGTGAATGGAGCCTATCCTAAAAACGACGGTACCATCGGACAGTTACCAATGAAAAGTGATGGAACTCCTCAATTTAGCTTCTACAATACCGATGCTGTTTGGGGCGCATTTTGGAACCTTACTCAACTGTGGACGTTGGCCTGGCCGGAATATTACAACGATTTTGTTCAAACTCATTTGCAGGTATACAAGGATACTGGTTGGTTTAGCGATGGCTTGGCCAATAGCAGGTATGTTTCTGGCGTGGGTACCAACTATGTGGGACTCATCATTGCTTCGGCATACAATTGTGGAATCAGAAATTACGATACCGATTTTGCTCTTCAGGCTGCTCTCAACAATGAATTGGGATGGGAAGGCCGACCTCTTGGTGCTGGGAAAATGGATGTGAAAAGTTTTGTGGAGAATGGCTTGATACCCCACCAGGAAGATTGGGGTGAGATACCCGAGGCGAGTGCATTTTCAGCATCTCATATACTGGAATACTCCTTCTCGGCTCATGCTGTTTCTCACTTTGCCAGCCAACTAAACAGAGGCAAGGAGGCAAATCAATTGAAGCAGCTGTCTCGTAGCTGGGAAAATATATTCGACTCTTCTACAGGTTTCATTCGACCAAAGGATGAAAAGGGGGAATTCATCTCCAATTTTGACCCTTTGGAACCCTGGCGGGGATTTCAGGAAGGAAATGCATGGCAATACAGCTTCTATGTTCCCCATGAGGCCCGGAAACTTGTAAGCAAGATTGGGAGAGAAAGATTCAATGAAAGGCTTGATTCTATCTTTCTAACATCCCGTAAGAACGGTTTTGGTGGGGGAAAAGAAATAAATGCCTTTGCAGGGGTAAAAACCATTTACAATCACGGGAACCAACCTAGTTTGTACATTCCCTGGTTATACAACTTCTCAGGGGAACCTGAAAAAACACAATACTGGACAAGAACCATTTGCAATGAGTTTTATGGAGCCGATCCCATCCATGGATATGGATACGGACAGGATGAGGATCAAGGACAGCTGGGGGCCTGGTACGTTATGGCTTCCATAGGCTTGTTTGATGTGGCTGGTCTGACGGGTGAAAATCCAGGCATGCAATTGGGGAGTCCTGCCTTCGATGAAATTAAAATCAAGCTAAATTCAGATTATTATCCTGGCAAATACATTCAGATTAAAGTGAAGAATAACACTCCTGAAAGCTTATTGGTGAAATCAGTAAAACTGAATGGGAAAGTATTGGAAAAACCGGAAGTCTCCTTTCAAGATCTGATAAAGGGAGCAAAGCTGGAGTTTGAAAAGAAGAATACAAACGAACTGTACTAAATGATATACGAATGAGAAAGTTAATGATTGTTCTGGCTGCAGTAAGCCTTTTGGTAAGCTGTAAGCCTGGCTCAGAAAAAAATGAGAAATTGAAGAAGTCGGTGATGGAAAATACTGACTTTAAGTTTGTGAAGCAGAAGGCTCTTGAGGTTGTGAAAACCGGGTTTAATGCAGGGGATGGCTATGGCGAAGTTTGGATTCGCGACTATGCGACCTTTATTGAACTGTCGGCAGAAGTATATCCGAAAGAGATTCTAAAGGAGAACTTACGAGTTTTCTTCCGCCTTCAGGGCAGCGACGGGAATATTATTGATGGCTTCATCCCCAAAGAAAAAGCCGTAAATGTTGAGGGGGGATACACATACATCTACAACGATTTGGAGCCAACTTACTGTGGTCACAAGAATACGGTGGAAACCGATCACGAGGCATCACTGGTGCAGGCGGTTTACAAGTACATTCAGAAAACGGGGGACAAAGACTTTCTCCAGGAACAAATTGGAGAGAAAAGTGTTCTTGACAGAATGGAGTGGTCCCTGGAATTTCTTTTATATCATCGTTGGAGCAATGAGCATGGCATGATTTGGGGAGCTACTACCTCCGATTGGGGCGATGTGCAGCATTGTCACCCTTGGGGCGTTTACATTACCGAGGATACCAAATATTGTCTTGATATCTACGACAATGCCATGTTCTTGATTGCCATAGGTGATCTTATGGAACTGGATGCATCCAAAAAGCAGAAGTGGCAAACGATTCACGATGAGTTGGCTAAAAATACCATGAAATACCTGTGGGACAATCAAAATCAGAAGTTCATTCCTCATGTCTACCTGGATGGTTCGCCTTTCCCAAAAGACTTTAATGAGAATGAGATCTTCTATCACGGGGGAACCGCCGTAGCCATTGAAGCTGGCTTGCTGAACAAAGATCAAATCAAAGTTTCCCTTGATAAAATGATTGCCAACGTGAAAGCTTCAGGTGCCGGATCCATTGGGCTGACCATGTATCCTCCTTATCCGGAAGGATTTTTTGAAAACAAGGGCATGTACCCTTATGGCTATCAGAATGGGGGAGACTGGACCTGGTTCGGAGGAAGAATGATTCAGCAATTGGTGAAATACGGATTTGTAGAGGAAGCCTACGAGCAATTGATTCCCATGACAAAGCGCGTGGTGGTGAATGATGGCTTTTATGAGTGGTATACCGAAAAGAATGAGCCAAAAGGCTCGGGAACCTTCCGTGGTTCGGCAGGAGTGTTGTACAAGGCGATTGAAATGTTGGAAGATGCAGTTGAAAAATAGAATGGAGATGGAGAACAAAAGAAAGTCAGATCAGTATTTGCTACCCCTTAAACAAAGTGAATCGGTAGTTGGGAAATACGATCTATATCCTTCCTTGCAAATGGAAGAGGGGAAGGTTTTTGTAGGGGTGGAAACATTGGCACAAGAGCTAAGCAATGAGAAAAACATTGTGATTGATGGTTATGTGGGTGTTTTCTTCGATAAGATAAGGGAGAAGCTGAACGATCAGTTCCTAAGCCTGGGAAAGAAGGTGAATTGGGTGCATGTTGATGAGGCCCTAAAGGCTGAAGCCGATATTGATAGGATGATAGAGCCTTTTCTGGGGGGAGACGATCCGATATTTGGAACCAAGGCGACCATTGATCTTGCAGACTTCTTCAATCAGGAGAAACTGGAGAACCTGCAGCAAGACTCCACCGCTGACCTGAATATCATCTATGGTTCGGGTGCTGCCCTGGCCAATTGGGAAGGAAAATTGCTGTACATCGACCTGCCAAAGAATGAGCTGCAATTTAGAGCCCGCGCACAGAGTATTACCAATTTGGGGGCTAGCAAAGCCCTGGAGAGCAAACCCATGTACAAACGCTTCTACTTTGTCGATTGGATCGTTCTGAACAAGCACAAGCAGGCGCTTCTGCCTAAGTTTGACATTGTAATTGATGAACAGCGCATCGATGAGGTGACCTGGATGAGGGGAGATGATTTGCGAGATGGCCTACGCGAGATGGCCAATAACATTTTCCGCGTTCGTCCGTGGTTCGAGCCTGGTGCCTGGGGAGGCCAATGGGTGATGGATAAGATTGACGGGCTGAACAAGGACGTGGTGAATTACGCCTGGTCTTTTGAGTTGATTGTACCTGAAAACGGCTTGTTGTTCGAAAGCAGTGGAAAACTTCTGGAGGTTTCCTTTGACTGTATCATGTTTCAGGAAACAGAAGCGGTCATGGGAAAACATTCACAGCAGTATGGCTTTGAGTTTCCCATTCGTTTCGACTTTCTGGATACATTCGATGGAGGAAACCTATCCATCCAATGTCATCCACAAACAGAATATATCAACAAGCATTTCGGCGAGAGCTTCACACAAGAGGAGACCTATTACATTCTGGATGCAGGAAAGGATGCCAAATGCTATTTGGGCTTTCAGGAAGAGATTGATCCGAAGGCATTCGAAAGCGATTTGCAATACAGCTATCAGAACAAAAAGGAGATTGATATCACCAAACATGTGCAGATTCACGATTCTAACAAGCATGACCTGTTCCTGATTCCTCCGGGAACCATTCACGGGTCGGGGATTGATAATTTGGTTCTTGAAATTAGTACCACTCCCTATATCTTTACCTTTAAGATGTATGATTGGTTGCGTGTAGATTTCGATGGCAAGCCTCGTCCGATTAATGTTGAACGTGGCATGAAAAACCTCTGCTTCGACAGAAAAGGGCAGTATGTGAAAGACAAATTGATCTCCCATCCGTTTTTATTGAACGAAGGAGCCGATTGGAAACACTATCATCTCCCGACTCACGAAAAACATACCTACGATGTTCATCGTTATCATTTGAACACTGAAGTGGATATCGAAACGGAGAACAGATGCAATGTCCTTTCTTTGGTGGAAGGGGAAAGTATTATTGTTGAGACACAGAACGGAATGCGACAGCGCTTTAATTATGCCGAAACCTTCGTAATTCCTGCTGCTGCGGGATCCTATAAAATCATTAATGAAAAAGAAGGTGAAATAATGGTGGTGAAAGCATTCATGAAATAAGTATTAGATCTATGAAGAAAATAGCCTTTTTTACCCTACTTGCAAGTTTGTTTATTAGTGCCTGTACCCAGGACAAGCAGATTCTTTGGCAATTGGGAGAAAACGACAATTCCTGTGCTGAGTTTGCCTTGGCTCCCGGCGGATATAAAGACTATATCGCCAATGATTTTGGTTGGGAAGACAAGTACTTCCTGATTGGAAAATCGGATGCAAAAAAGGATTGGCCATACATCATCCCGGGCATTAGCGATACCTGGGGTGGCACCTGGGGAACAGCCGGGTGGAGGTCCAGTACCCTGAACATCCTCTTTGGAATTGAAAGCCTTCCCAAGAGAGGGGATTGGAAACTGACAATAGATCTTCTGGATTGCAATTCGAAAGACTTGCCCCTTTTCAAGATCATCGTAAACGGTAAATCGTGGAAATACAACATCCCGGCAATCAACAAGAACTCTTCCATTGATACTTTGCCTGCAAATCCTTCGGAATACCTGATTGAAATACCTCTGCCTGCCGACCTTATCCGTAAAGGGGGGAACCAGATTAGCATGACGACCCTGCAGGGATCGTGGTTGAAGTTTGACCAGATTAAGCTGGAAGCTCCCGGGGATGCTACTTTGATAACGGATGATAAAGTGCACCTGAGAAGTGTGAAGGCAGCTGAGTATGAGCTAGACATCGAAGGAAAATCGTTCCAGCCCTTGCTGGTAGATGTGGAACACCTGCAGGAAACTCCCAAGTTGACCGTTATCCTTGATAATAAAGATATCTTTTCGGAGACTGTGGAACAGGGAAGGTACGAATTTGAAGCACCCATGCCTGCCGTGAAAACTCGCAAAGAGAGCCGCTACGAGATATGGGCCGATGGCGTTAAAATTCAGGAAGGGGAAGTGATACGTTCCGCCCAAAAGAAAAGAACACCTGCTGAATATGTAGATTCGAGAATGGGAAGCGGCCATTCCCGCTGGATGATTGCGCCTGGACCATGGATGCCATTTAGCATGGTGAAACTAAGTCCCGACAATCAGAACCCAAGCTGGCAGGCCGGATACGATCCCAACTTCGAGTCAATAGGATGTTTTAGCCATATCCACGAATGGACCATGGCAGGATTGGGAATCATGCCAACCAACGGCCCTCTGCAAATCAAGGTGGGCGACGAGAAAGATCCGGATAGCGGCTATCGTTCGAGAATCGACAAGGCAACGGAAACTTCGCGCATAGGCTACTACAGTGTTGACTTAACCGATTACAACATTCAGGCGGAGCTAACAGCTTCTACACGATGTGGCTTTCAACGATACACTTTTCCAGATTCTGATGGTGCAAGAATCTTAATTGACCTGCAGATTCCTTGTGAATACACCTATCAGAACAAGGAGATAGAGCTGAAGCAGGTGAGCGATTACAGAATTGAAGGCTTTAGCCACCAGTTAACGGAGAATACCTGGGCCGGAGGCATCGATCAGGAATACACCATTTACTATATGATTGAGTTCGATCAGCCCATTGGCAAGATGGGCACATGGATAAACGATGAAATTAGTAATGCAAAAGCCATTCATGGCAAAGATGTTAAGGATGCCGGTTGTTATGTGGAGTTTAGCACCAAGGAAAGCAATCAGGTGCAAGTGCGTACGGGGATTTCCTATGTGAGCATTGACAATGCCGCTGAGAATTTAAAGACCGAGGTTTCCAATCCTTTCGGTTGGGATTTCGATTCCCTAAGAGCTTATCATGTGTCTGAGTGGAATAAATTGCTGGAGCGAATCAAGATATCTAGCAACGACCAGCGCGAGAAGATGCGTTTTTACAACAACATGTATCGCTCATTGTGCAGCCGTAATATATTCAGTGATGTAAATGGAGAGTGGAGAGATGCAGGCGAAAAGGTACGAAAGATGGAGGATCCTTCTTCTCCTGCCTTGGGTTGCGATGCATTTTGGAACACCTTCTGGAACCTGAACCAGTTCTGGAACCTGGTGACTCCCGAGTGGACCAATCGTTGGGTGAAATCGCAACTGGCCATGTACGATTCCAACGGATGGCTGGCAAAAGGTCCTGCCGGAATGGAATATGTTCCGGTAATGGTGGCAGAGCACGAAATTCCATTGATTGTTGGTGCCTACCAAATGGGAATTCGCGATTACGACGTAGAAAAAGCTTACGAGGCGGTTCGCAAGATGCAAACAACTCCTGCCCAAAAAGTAGGGGGTGGATTTGCCGGGAACCGTGACCTGGTGAGCTATCTGAAATATGGCTACGTGCCCTACGACAAGGGACGATTTTCCAATTCACTGGAGTACTCCTACGACGACTGGACGGTTTCACAGTTTGCCAAGGCCTTGGGTAAGAAGGCAGATTACAAGAAGTTCCTGTCGCGAGGCTATTACTGGAAGAACATTATTGATCCAGACATGGGCTTTGCCAGAATGAAAGATTCGAAAGGGAAATGGTTTCCCGATTTCGATCCTTACAAATCAGGAGCCAACCACCACTATGTGGAAGGAAACTCATGGCAGCTAAGCTTTTTCGTTCCCCAGGATGTTCCTGCTTTGGCAAAAGCCATTGGCAAGGATCGCTTTGTGGAGCGATTGGATTGGGGATTTGGCGAAAGCTATAAAACCAGGTTCAACGGAATGAACGACCTGTATTGGAACTATCCCGTTGTACAGGGAAATCAGCAATCCATGCACTTTGCCTTCCTTTTTAACTGGGTGCAAAAGCCTTGGCTAACGCAGAAGTGGAGTAGGGCCATCATCGATCGTTATTACGGTTACGGCGTTGCCAATGCCTATCTGGGCGATGAGGATCAGGGACAGATGAGCGCCTGGTTCATCATGGCATCTCTTGGCCTGTTCCAAACCGATGGGGGCTGTCGCGTCGATCCTGTCTATGAAATTGCCAGTCCGCTCTACAAGAAGGTGGAAATAGATTTAGGCAAACAGTTTGGCAGGGGAGAAAAGTTCGTGATTGAAGCAAAGAACACCTCCCGCCTGAACAAATATGTGCAGTCGGCAAAACTCAATGGCAAGCGCCTGCAAGACTTTAAATTTCCTGCCAGCGAATTACACAAAGGAGGAAAGCTAGAGCTTGAAATGGGCCCTGAGCCAAATAAAAAGTGGGGTGTGCAGTAAGACAAAAAGAATGGGATGTCAATTGAATATTGACATCCCTTATTTTTAGCAATTATTCCTTACTGCCTGCAATTACAAAACTAATATTGTTTCCTAACCAACAATCTCCTTCAGGTAATACCTTATCCGAGCTTTCCAGAATTTTGAATCCATTTCTATCAAGCAACTTCTCCATGTCACTCATGCTAAAATAGTGAGTCCAGAATCGATACACTTTTGGAGTTTTATTTTCCTGTATTACAGTGTGCTGAAACAACAATACTTTCTTTTCAGGATAATGAAAAGGTTCCGATAGGCATAAGTATGGCTTAGGACTCCAAAATCCTTGCTCAACTGCTTCCCAGTTTTTTGCTCCAACCTTCTGATCAAGATTGCGATCGTTATTAAAATCAAATGCAAATACACCTCCAGGTTTAAGTGCTTTTTTGATTTTTGCCAACAACAATTCTTGTTCTTCAGGAAGAAGAATACAAAAATCAGTATAAATTAAAATAATTATATCAAAGAGATTCTCATATTCAATTTCCAGATAGTTTTGGCAGATGTAATTAATTTGATTCTTTTTAATTTTCACCTGCTCCTTTGCATAACGGATAGAATTCTCAGAAAAATCAATACCTGTCACCTTGTGTCCACGTTTCACCAGTTCTTCGGCATAAAGTCCCGGACCACAGCCCAAATCAAGAATGTTTAGTTGAGAATCTGAGTTAAAATCAAGAATCCAATCCAAGCTGGCCTGAATTGAATCAGGTTTTCTGCTAGCTAAATTGATTTCCGGATTTAGATGTATCTCAAGGAGATTTTTTGAAATATAAGGATCTGTCCACATTTGATGGCTTCCTTTTTCAAATACTTTAGGGCGATTGCTTAGCGCTATAATATTGGTAATGTCCATATCATTAACATTTGAATGCAACAATTCTATTGCGTTTTCTTTTTGAAATTATAATTGAAATTTTAAATGAATTGGGGATACTTATAGGTACACCAAAACTGTTTGGTGAGTCCCCAATTAACTTTTCAGGACGAAAAGTTCTCTGATATGATACTAAAGAGCCATAAGTACGGCAAATGTAAGGATTTTTGGTCGTAAACAAAATTTAGATCTGAATTTGAAATAAAAAAATCCCCATCCAATTAGGATGAGGATTCTTAATATCTAAAGAAGTAAAAATTTATTTTACTTCACTCATTGCTTCACTTACGTTGATACAATAGTCACCTACTTTTTCACATTCGCAGAACATGTCGTTGTAGATGATACCTGCCTGAATCTTGTACTTGTTCTCTTCAACACTGATCAAGTGTTCAGCCTTTAAAGCATTTCTGAAATCGTTGATTTCACGCTCAATTTCCCAGGCTTTCTTCACGTTAACTTCTGAGAAATCTTTTTTGGTATTCTCAAGCATCATGTCCAAAGCATGGTCAACCAAATCGAACATCTTATTGATATTATCGCGTAATTCTTGTGGGAACCATGCTTTTTGTTCACGCTTGCGTTTCATTGCTTTTGCAAGGTTTAGTGCAGAATCACCAACACTTTCAATATCACTAACCATTTTAAAGTAAGCACGTACGCGTTCAGAGTTCTCTTTGCTTAAGCGAGTTTCCGAAACCGAAGTCAGGAAGTTTGCAATTTCTACCTCCATATCATCACTTTCGTCCTCACGCTGATTGATCTTATCGAATAATTTGTTGAAAGATTTATCGTTGGTTTCGTTAAAAGCCTGTTTTGCGTAACCGAACATCTTTTTCGTACTCTTGGCATAGGTGCTAATTTCTTTTTTAGCAAGGAATAGGTTCGCTTCAGGAGTAGATAAAGTTCCGGTTTTGATGTGCTGCAGTTTAAATTCTTCTTCAACATCTTCGCGTACAGGAACCAAGGTAGTTACTACTTTTACAATGAACCTGGCAAACCAGATCATTACCAGTACATTCAGGATATTAAAACCTGTATGGAATAATGATAAAGTTACCGGTACAGCTGCGGCATCGGTAAATGCATCGCCTTGACCAAAGAAGTTTTGACTCACCCAAGCTGTTGCATCTAAAAAATAAGGCAGTACCATTAACATCCAAAGTACACCAATAGAGTTAAAGATAAGGTGGGCACGAGCAGCTCGTTTGGCTGATGTATTGGCAATCATGGCTGCAAGGTTAGCGGTAATGGTTGTACCAATGTTTTCACCCAATACCATTGCGGCTGCAATTTCGAAACTAATCCATCCCGAATTACACATTACCAAAGTAAGTGCCATGGTAGCCGATGAAGACTGAATCAAAATGGTTAGCAATGTACCAATACTCATAAACAAAAGGGTAGAGGCAAAGCCCATATCAGTATAATTAGTCAGAAATGTAAGGATTTCAGGATTGTTCTTGATATCAGGCATAGATGTTTTCAAGAACTGTAGTCCAATAAATAACAGAGCGAATCCCATGATTAACTCACCCCAATTCTTTTTACTACGATTTTGAGAGAATAAGAATGGTAGACCCAAACCAATTAATGGCAGTGAAATGGCACTCATGCTTACTTTAAACCCAAGAATGGAGATCAACCAAGCGGTTACGGTAGTACCAATGTTGGCTCCCATAATTACACCAACCGATTCAACTAGTGAAAGCAATCCAGCATTCACAAAACTTACGACCATTACTGTAGTTGCCGATGATGATTGAATTAAAGCTGTAATCAGAATTCCGGTGAACACACCTTTCACCCTGTTTGAAGTCATAGCTGCGAGAATCGATCTCATTTTATCTCCAGCTACTTTTTGAAGAGCCTCACTCATTAGTTTCATTCCATAAAGGAACAATCCGAGAGAACCAATAAGCCTTAAAATATCGGCTAATCCATAATCCATAATAGACTAATTTTGTTTGTTTTCAATTTGTTAGTTTGATAAGGTGGGCAAAAGTAAAACTTTTTCAATGTAAAGCAAATGTTAAAAAATAGAAAAATAAACGTTAAGGCAGTAATTAGATTCGTTCGATTTAAGGATTTTTACGCACCGATATCATGCAGTATATCAGTAATGTATAGGAGATATCCGAGTTTATGAGTAAACAAACTCACAGATTAGTTAACAATAATCAAAAGAAGAATTGATATGAATGATACTATTTTATAATTAATGATTTAAATGCCAGAAGGTTTGGTGCTTTTTCCTTAATTTTATGTCATTGCCTTAAATGATAAAGCTAAAGAGGACTTGATGGGATTGTGTATCTCTTTTGAAAAAATGATTTTAAGTCGTATTTTCGCCGAACTCTTGAAGAAACAGGGAAATAAATAAAATAGTATGTGGAATAGGATTGCAGGATTAATTCTGAGAAATAGAATTTTACTTTTGGTGGTAGTTGGGCTGGTAACTTCATTTATGGCTTATAAGGCTCAGTTTGTTGAGATGTCCTATACCTATGCGGCCTTACTTCCCGATGATGATCCTGCATCCATCGAATATGAAAAGTTTAGAAACACTTTTGGGCAGGAAGGAAATGTGATGTTTTTTGCCGTGCAAGATCCTGATTTTTATGAGTTGGATAAATTCAACGATTGGATTGCACTTGGTGATAGCCTTGGTTCTTTAGATGGTATCGATGCGGTGGTATCCATTGCACATACCTGGAATATCAATAAGAATAAGAAGGAGAAACGCTTCGAGTTTGGAACCATATTTCCTCACAAGGTAAAAACCCAAGCCGAGCTGGATAGTTTGGCTGCAGTAGCTGAATCGTTGCCATTTTACCATGGAAGCTTAATTAACAAAGAAAGTAACACCTACCTTATGGGCATTACGGTTAATGCAAAAATCATTAACTCAAAGGCTCGTGAGCCAATGGTGGCCAAAGTTCGTGAAATTACCGATGCTTTTACCGAGAAGTACGGACTGAACATGAAATATTCAGGTTTGCCATACATTCGAGTGGTAACTGCTCAAATGATTAAAGGGGAGATGAACATGTTCATTTATCTTTCACTTTTGGTAACGGCTATTATTTTGTTCATGTTCTTCCGATCGTTTAAAGTAGTGTTTTTCTGTATGCTTGTGGTTGGTCTAAGTGTAATTTGGGCGGTAGGTTCCATGGTTCTGTTCGATTACAAAATTACTTTGCTTACTGCGATGCTTCCTCCGCTTTTGGTAGTAATTGGAATACCGAATTCGGTTTTTCTGATTAACAAATATCATGGAGAGTACATCCGTCACAATAACAAGATAAAGGCACTGCAAAGGGTAGTTGCAAAAATTGGTAATGCAACCTTTCTTACCAACCTAACAACTGCATCGGGCTTTGCAACATTTATTGTCACTTCAAGTCAGATTTTAAAAGAGTTTGGGGTAATTGCCGCTTTAAATATCATGGTGGTATTTGTTCTATCGCTACTATTGATTCCTATTATTTTTAGTTTTTTGGCTCCGCCAGATCAAAAAGCTACAAAGCATCTCGACAATAAGCTAACGGTTTGGTTCGTGGCCAGATTAGAAAAAATTGTGTTGAATCACAGGAGTTTGGTTTATACCATTGCCATTACACTTTTGGTTCTTGGTGGATTTGGCATTAGCAAAATGAAGAGTACAGGTTATATGGTAGATGACTTGCCACATGATAACGAAATTTATCAGGATCTTAAGTTCTTAGAAAACAATATGGATGGTATCATGCCATTAGAAGTAATGGTCGAAACCAAGAAAAAAGCAGGTGTACTAAAAACTTCAACTTTACGACGTTTAAATAAGCTGAATGACTCTTTAAGCGCTTATCCCGAAATATCAGGATCTGTATCGGTAGTAGAAGCTGCAAAGTTTGCCAACCAGGCTTATTTTAACGGAAAAGAGAAATACTATAAATTGCCAAGTAACCAAACCAAGGATATCATTCTTTCCTACTTGGCAAAGGCCGAAACAGGTGCCGATTCAAAAGTATTGGAAACGTTCGTTGATTCTACTCAATCTGTCACCAGAATGAGTTTTAGAATGAAAGATATCGGAACAACCAGAATGGCCGAAATGGAGAAAACCATATTAGGACATGTGGATGAGATCTTCCCAAAAGACAAATACACGGTGCATGTAACCGGATCGAGCATTGTCTTTTTTAAGGGAACACAATACCTAATCAAAAACTTATTTTTGAGTTTGGCTTTGGCCATTTTCTTGATTGCTTCTTTCATGGCCTGGATGTTCTCCTCGAAACGAATGGTTATGGTAGCCTTAATACCAAATCTATTGCCATTGATCGTTACTGCAGCTCTAATGGGTTATTTTGGTATTCCTATTAAAGCATCTACCATATTGGTATTTAGTATTGCCTTTGGGATTTCGGTGGACGATACCATTCACTATCTTGCAAAATATCGCCAGGAACTAAAAGCAACCAATTGGAGCATTCGTTCATCGGTGGTTTTGGCTTTGCGCGAAACGGGCCAAAGTATGATGTACACCTCAATTATCCTTTTCTTTGGATTTAGCATTTTCGCATTGTCTGAGTTTGGTGGAACCGTATCATTGGGCGTTTTGGTTTCTATAACATTGCTTTCTGCAATGCTTTCAAATTTGGTGTTATTGCCATCCTTGTTGCTAACTCTTGAAAAAGCAATTACCAACCGTTCGTTCAAGGAACCACTTCTTCAAATTTTTGATGAGGAAGAAGATATTGAATTGGGCGATCTTCGAATTGCTGTAATCGAAAATAAAGAAGAGGAAAAAGAATCAGCGGCTAGTTAACATGAGTTCGATATAAGTTTCTATGGATAAAATTTTACGTCGACCTCATGTTAGTTATTTTTTATATTTTAGTGAGCTGTAAAAATTACACACTAAACTTATAGCTCACATGTATAGTTTCAAAGAACTCCAGGATGTAGTGCAGAAAGAAATTGATGGACTGGAGTTTTCTACACCACCAGAAGGATTGTTCGAACCCATGAAGTACATTCTTGGGATTGGTGGCAAGCGCCTTCGTCCTATTTTGGTATTGCTTAGTGCCAATTTATTTAAAGAAGATTTAAAGAAAATTTATCTGCCGGCCATTGGAATAGAGGTATTTCACAATTTTACCCTATTGCACGATGACGTAATGGATAATGCGCCAATTCGTAGAAGCAAAGCTACAGTTCACGAAAAGTGGAACAGTAATGTTGCAATTCTTTCTGGTGATGCCATGTCTATCAAGGCATATCAATACATTGTAAGTTGTGAAGATCGCCACTTGCGTGATGTACTTACCGTGTTTAACCAAACAGCTCTTGAGGTTTGTGAAGGACAACAGTTCGATATGGAATTCGAGGACAGAAGGGATGTGCAGATTGATGAGTATTTGGAAATGATTCGTCTGAAAACCGCAGTTCTTCTTGGAGGAAGCTTAAAAATGGGAGCGGTAATGGGCGATGCTGATGCCAAAGATGCTGAGTTGCTTTATCATTTTGGAGTTAACTTGGGTATGGCTTTTCAATTGCAGGATGATTATCTGGATGTTTTTGGCAATGAAGAAGTATTCGGTAAGAAGATTGGAGGAGATATTCTTTGCAACAAAAAGACTTTTCTGCTGATTAAAGCGTTTGAGTTGGCAAAAGGTGATGATAAAAAGGAATTGGAAGGATGGATTTCGGCAAAAGATTTTAATCCGGAAGAAAAAATTAATGCCGTTAGAGCCATATACGAAAAACTAAAGGTGAAAGACAAATCGCAAGCGAAGATCGATGAGTATTTTAGCCTTTGTTTAGAGTATTTGGATAAGGTGAATGTTCCAGCCGAAAAGAAAAAGGAATTGTACTCTTTGGTGAAGAAATTAGTAAATCGTTCCGTTTAAGAGTGTTAAAATTTAAGATAAGATTCTCCTTTATTCGCAAAAAATTTTAAATTTGTCATCACGCGATAATAATGATCCAAAAATTTAATAGTAAATGTCACAAAATACAGGCAAAATTGTACAGGTAATCGGACCTGTAATCGATGTAAGTTTTGAGAAGGAAGGCACTAAGCTTCCTGAGATTTACGATTCTCTTGAGGTCGTGATGGAAAACGGTAAAAATTTGGTGGTTGAATGTCAACAGCACATTGGTGAAAATACTGTGCGTGCAATTGCAATGGATTCAACGGATGGTTTACGCCGTGGAATGGATGTAATTGCTACAGGTTCTCCTATAATTATGCCTGCCGGTGATAAAATCAAAGGTAGACTTTTGAATGTTGTTGGTGAAACCATCGATGGTATTGATGCAGTAGATAAAGAGGGTGGATATCCTATTCACAGAACTCCTCCTGCTTTTGATGAATTGAGTACCGAATCAGAAGTTTTCTATACAGGTATTAAAGTAATCGACTTGATTGAGCCATATGCAAAAGGAGGTAAGATTGGTTTGTTCGGTGGAGCTGGTGTAGGTAAAACCGTATTGATTCAGGAGCTAATCAACAACATCGCAATTGGTCAGGATGGTTTGTCTGTTTTCGCAGGAGTAGGAGAACGTACTCGTGAGGGAAATGACTTGCTTCGTGAAATGATCGAATCGAAAGTAATCCGTTATGGAGATGAATTCGAAGAAGACATGGAAAAAGGTGGATGGGACCTTTCTAAAGTAGATAAAGAAGCTTTGGATAAGTCGCAGGTATCACTGGTTTTCGGTCAGATGAACGAACCTCCTGGAGCTCGTGCTCGTGTTGCATTGTCTGGACTAACAGTAGCAGAAAGTTTGCGTGATGGTGATGAAAAATCAGGCGGTCGCGATATTCTTTTCTTCGTTGATAATATTTTCCGTTTTACCCAGGCAGGTTCTGAGGTATCAGCACTTCTTGGTCGTATGCCTTCAGCAGTAGGTTACCAGCCAACTCTTTCAACAGAGATGGGTATCATGCAGGAGCGTATTACTTCAACCAAGCGAGGATCGATTACATCGGTACAGGCGGTTTATGTACCAGCCGATGACTTGACTGACCCTGCGCCGGCAACAACATTTGCTCACTTGGATGCTACAACGGTATTGAATCGTAAGATTGCGGAGTTGGGTATTTATCCAGCGGTGGATCCATTGGATTCTACATCTCGAATTCTTACTCCAGACGTTGTAGGGGATGCTCACTATTCTTGTGCACAAAAAGTTAAAGAGATTCTTCAGCGTTACAAAGAGCTTCAAGATATTATTGCAATTCTGGGTATGGAAGAACTTTCGGAAGATGACAAATTGGTAGTACACCGTGCTCGTCGTGTTCAAAGATTCTTATCACAGCCATTCCACGTTGCAGAGCAGTTTACTGGTTTGAAAGGTTGTTTGGTATCAATCGAAGATACAATCAAAGGTTTCAACATGATTATGGATGGTGAAGTGGATAAATATCCGGAAGCAGCATTTAACCTTGTAGGAACAATTGAAGAAGCAATTGAGAAAGGTGAGAAATTACTAGCTGAAGCAGAAGCTTAAACTAATGATGAATTATTAATTATTAATGATTCGTGGCGTTGAACATTGATCATTAAGCATTAAACATTAATATGCATTTAGAAATAGTAACACCAGAAAAAAGTCTTTATTCAGGCGAAGTTGTTTTGGTTCAGCTTCCCGGAAAGGATGGATCTTTCGAAATACTGAAAAATCACGCTCCAATTGTATCCACTCTGGAAAAAGGGACGATCAAATTGAGACCATATGAAGGAGATGATATTTTCTTCGAGATTGGTGGAGGAGTCGTTGAATGCAAGAAGAATGTAATTTCAGTATTGGCAGATAGTTAAGATTAAAGCTTAATTGTAAATTATATATGAAAGCTCGGATATATTCCGGGCTTTCCTTTTTTAGTTCAACACTGATAATTATTTTTGCAATCGTTCAGTAGATTAGAAGCACATCTACTTTTACTGAATTAAATTTCATCAAACTTTTTCTTAAAAAGATGCCAAAAAAATTCCTGATTATTCGATTTAGCTCCATTGGAGATATTATTCAATGTATGACTGCCGTTGATGGGATCTTAAATCATTATCCCGATGCCGAAATCCATTGGATTGCAAGAAAAGATATGTCCTCTTTTTTAGCCATGGATCAACGAATTCATAAGGTTTGGGGGTTTGATCGTAAAAAGGGATTTAAAGGCTTATTAGAGCAGGCAAAGCAGCTTAAACAGGAAAAGTTCGACTATGTGTATGATGCGCATTCAAATATTCGTTCTATTGTTTTAAAAACCGTTTTGGTTCCTCGTTGGAAACGTTGGTTTGGAGTAGGTCCAAAATTCACGATGAGGAGCAAGGACCGAATCAAAAGAATCTTACTATTCAAATTCAGAATTGATCGTTTCCCTATGCCATTTAAGGGGATGCTCTCATTTCGTAAGCCATTGGAAAAATGGGGAATTAAGGATTATTCCAAGGTGAATGAAGATTGGTACTTTCCTGAGGAATTGAAAGAAAAAATAGATCAGCAAGTTTTTGAGAACCTTAAAGGTGAGAAAGCGAAATTGGTAACTTTAGTACCTTCCGCAGCATGGCAAATGAAGCGCTGGCCTGTGTCTCACTGGCAAAAATTGGTGGATTTACTTCCTGATTATCATTTTATGATTCTTGCTGGTCCGGATGATGTGTTCTGCAAGGAAATAGAGGATGTTGCTCCAGAACGAGTGCTAAATTTGAGTGGAAAAACCAATTTATTGGAATCCTGCTACCTGGTTCAAAAATCAAACTTGGTAATCTCTGGAGATACTGGATTCTTGCATGCCGCAGATAAATTTAAAATACCAGCTCTTTCCTTAATGGGGCCAACCGCATTTGGTTTTACAACAGGAGATCACATTAAAACCCTTGAAGTGGATATGAAATGTCGCCCATGTACAAAGGATGGATCAGGCAAATGTAAGATGAATATTTACCAGCAATGTATGGTTGATATTACTCCCAAGTGGCTTGCTGATGAGGTAAAAATGTTAATGGAATCTTAAAATCAGACTAATAAGTATTTTAATTTTTCCTACTTCGTGTTTTTAATGATATCTTGTACACTATTATCAATATCAAGGATTTTCAGATATTGATTTTGTCAAATACAGATCGGTTTTAGTTTTTAAATCAAAACAAGAATTCATGAAAAAATTAGCATTACTACTAATGGTTTTAGTAGGAGTTTATACCAGTCAGGCAATTGCCCAAAACAAAGAGAAAAAAGAATGTAAGAAGGAGTGCTGTTCCAAAAAGAAATGTGAAAGCAAAAATTTTTACAGCTATAAAATGAACTCCCTGCAGGGCGAAGAGGTAAAACTAAAGAAATACAAAGGGAAAGTGGTTTTGGTGGTTAATACGGCAAGTAAATGTGGTTTAACACCACAATACAAAGGTTTGGAAGCGATGTACCAAAAGTACAAAGACCAAGGATTGGTGATTTTGGGTTTTCCCTGCAACCAGTTTTTAGAACAGGAACCTGGAACAGCTGAGGAAATTGAAGCGTTTTGCCAGAAAAACTATGGTGTAAGTTTCCCAATGTTTGAGAAGATTGAAGTGAGAGGAGAAAATGCTCATCCACTTTATAAAATGCTGACTTCTGAAAAATCATTCAAAGGCTTTGATGATTCAGAATCAGGTCAGAAATTTAAAGGCTTTCTAAGCCAGAAATTTCCGGAAATATATGAAGGAGATGGTATAAAATGGAATTTCACAAAATTCTTAATCGATAGAGATGGAAAGGTGGTTCAGAGAATTGAACCAAATATCACGCCTGAAAGCATGGAAGAAGATATTAAGAAATTATTATAAAGAAAAAGAGCTCCAATTTGGAGCTCTTTTCTTTTATCTATGAAAGTATCTTTAGACTTTTTGAATCTACCTTTAATTTGATTCTTTCTCCAACAACAATGGGTTCTCCATCTACATGTCCTAACTGTGAGGTTTGAACAACTTCTGCTTCATCAAGTTTAAACTCTTTGAACAAGGAGGAATTTTCGATTTTTCTGGAGAAAGTTTTTAAGGTTAAAGATGGGATTTGATACCACCTTGGTTTCTTCAACAGACATAGATTTAATTTTCCATCATCAATTTTAGCTGAAGGAGCGATGTATGCATTATTCCCAAATTGAGAAGAGTTACAAAAACTAAGCATCATGCCTTCCTCTGTGAAAAAATTATTATTGTCTGTCAATTTGAATTTTTGACATTCAAATGTTCTGAAACTACTTAAAACAGCCTTAATATAGGATGTAAATCCTCGAGAATTCATCTTCGCAAATTGATGAGCGATAAGCGCATCAAAGCCAATACCTGCCACATTTACAAAACGATGCTCATTGATGCAAGCAGTATCCATTGAGTTGATTTTGGCCTGGTTAAGGTGTTGAATTGCCTTTTTTGCATTCATAGGTATTCCAAGATGTCTAGCCAATCCGTTTCCTGATCCACAAGGAACAATTCCCATGGCAACATCAGAGAAAGTCAAGGCGCTTGCTATTTCATTGATTGTACCATCGCCACCTATTGCAATCACAAGATCAAATCCTTCTTCTATGGCTTTTTTTGCAAGCTCTGATGCGTGACCAGCATATTGGGTCATTTTAATTGTCAATTGAAATCGGGACTTGTCTGTATATTTCTTCAGTAAACATTCAATATGTTTTTGTTTGCCATTACCAGAAATAGGATTGATAATGGCAAGTGTATTTAATTTGTTTTGCATACTGTTATTCAAATGCGATTTTCAGGTTTTTATGCGATAGCCTACTTAGGTTCTTAAAGAAATCTACTTCTGCATCTAGTTGTTAAAATTGTATCCCTTGTGGTGAAACAAATAGCTTGCCGTTTGATAATAAGTAATTGCTTCTCTTAACTCAGA
This sequence comes from Marinifilum sp. D714, assembly GCF_030851345.1. Classification (GTDB taxonomy): domain Bacteria; phylum Bacteroidota; class Bacteroidia; order Bacteroidales; family Marinifilaceae; genus Marinifilum. Next base: position 17,123 of record NZ_JALPNU010000011.1, on the reverse strand, counting down.
TTTGTTTAGTTCACACGATTTTTGATCATCATTCTCAATGGAATAGGATTCAATTCGTTTGGTTGGCAACTGGACGGTTAGGGAATTATTTTTAAGCAATCCAATTTTCTGATAAGTTCCAATTAAAGCCCTATCAGGTTGATCTAGAAGAATATCTTTACCGAAAAATTTAGATGTATAATCCATATTTAATAACCCCATAACAGTTGGAGCAAAATCAATTTGAGAGGCCATCGTATTTACTTCTCTAGCTTCAATTATTCCTGGAGCATAAACCATAAGTGGGATGTGATATTTCTGTACAGGTAAAGAGGTTTTACCAGCACTAGAGGCGCAGTGATCAGCTACAATTACAAATAGGGTATTGTCGAACCAATCATGTTTTTTTGCTTCACGAAGAAATTTGGCAATTGCATAGTCAGTATATTTCACGGCTCCTTTTCTTCCGGTATGTGAAGGAATATCAATCTTACCATCAGGATAGGTGTATGGCCTGTGATTCGAGGTTGTCATGATAAAGTTGTGGAATGGTTTTCCAGATTGATGGGCTTTATCAGCTACTTGCATGGCTTTGGCAAAAAGATCTTCATCGCAAACACCCCAGGCATTTTCGAATGTAATTTCATCTTTCTCAAAATCTTTCTTATCGACGATATTATAACCACTATTTCCGAAGAAATAGTTCATGTTATCGAAATAACCATTGCCAGCATATATAAAATTAGTGTCATATCCTTTCGATTTCAGAACATTACCCAAAGTGAACATCCCTTCATTTTTAGGGCGTTTCACAATAGAGTATCCAGGTGTTGGTGGTAAAGAAAGTGTTAGGGCTTCCATGCCGCGAACAGTTCTTGTACCAGTTGCATAAAAGTTTGTAAAAAACAGTGATTGTTGAGCAATGGTATCCATGTTTGGAGTAATATTGTCGGTTCTACCAAATCGGGTAAAGAAGGATCCACTCAAACTCTCTACGGTAATCATCATTACATTGTACTTTTTATCCTCACCTGGATAATTGATTTTTCGAGTCACATCAAATACATCATTACTGATAAATTCACTATTTGAAGTTTTAATAAGTTTTCTCAAATTGGTAAAAGCCTTCTTATCATCCATCGATTGATAGAAGGACTTGTAATCTAGTTCGTTGTTTCTGAAAGCCGAAAATATTTGATATATTCCATTGTGTGCCAATTCGTTGGAATAGGTGTTTTCTTGAATTTCAGCCGAGGTTTTATCAATGGTAAGAAAGGCCATTGTTGGGATCATCCAAAGTACAACACTGGTGATTAATCGACTAACAAATTTGGATTGAGAGTTAATGCATGTATCAAACTGCGTCTTAACCAATGCAAAGATTCCTCCCGAAAGCAAAAGCATTCCAAAAATGATAATTGGCATTGGATAGGACTCTTTGATATTGGAAATCACCTCGTGTGTATAAACCAGGTAATCCACTGCAATAAAGTTGTATCTTACACTAAACTCTTCCCAAAAAAACCATTCTCCAATTCCTGAAAATACAAGAATTCCAATGCTTACGATAAAGAAAGCATAAGATATCCAACGGTGTATTTTGCTGTTGAAGATTTTATCAGGAACGATTAAAAGATAGAATACAAATGGAATGATGAAGTAGGAGATGGCCACCAAATCGTAGAACAGACCAAATGCATAGATTTGAAAGAATCTGATGATGCTTAATTCAACATTCTGAAAATCTTTAATTAATAAAATGGTTCTTACCAAAAATGATAAAGCGATAAAAATAAAGCTAAATATGATTAAGCCGCCATAACGACTTTGTAGGATGTTTCTGAACTTCATATTTTTTTGAATTGTGGGATTTCAAATTTGATTCAAAAAAACAAAACAGTTCTAACAAAAATCTAACACTTGGCTTAGATGCATGAAAAAGAATATTAAAAAACTTTAAAAATACCTCTCAATCGAATGAGTTTTTAAAGAATGTTCTATTGAGAATATTAAGCTTACCTCACAAAATCCGATTATTTACTGATTTAGCATGAACATGCTAATGTGGAATTATCCTTACCAAAATAGAAGATATAAGAGTAATAAAATGAAGCGTTCTCAAACTAAATTTTATGCGACTATTTCTTTAGTATTTAATTTCTTGTACCATTGTACAAATAGTTCTATTCCTTGGTCGAATGAAACTTTGGGAGAATATCCAATTAGTTTTTTTGCTTTTGTTATATCAGCAAAAGTTTGATATACATCGCCAGCTTGCATTGGAAGACGATTGATTTTTGGGATAATTTCGGAAGCTTTAGAAATGGTCTCGATCATTTGATTTAAGGTGATAGGATAACTGTTGCCAAGGTTTATGGTTTCAAATACATTCTCGTTTTTAAATAGATATTTGCAAGTTTTAACAATTCCATCAACGGTATCGTCTACGTAAGTATAATCCCTAGCTGTACTTCCGTCTCCAAATACAGGAATTGGCTCGTCATTCATCATCAATTTCAGAAATTTATGAATTGCCAAATCTGGTCGTTGGCGAGGACCAAAAACCGTGAAGAATCTCAGGTTAATGATATCAAACTTGTAGAGGTGATGATAAGAGTGATTCAATACCTCACAAGATTTTTTCGAAAAGGCATAGGGAGAAATAACATGATCTACATTTTGCTCTTCCGAAAAAGGAACCGTTGAATTGTTTCCGTATACCGATGAGGATGAGGCGAAAGCTAGTTTTTTAATTCCCCTTTCGTTCATGAAATCAAGGATGTTTCGCGTAGCCGAAATATTGCTATCAATATAACTTTGAGGAGCTTCTATTGATGGTCTGACACCAGCTTTTCCTGCCAAATGAACAATGAGAGAAACATTATCTTCTATCTTGTTTAAAGCACCACTTTTACAAAGATCTATTTGGTAAAACTTAAACGCCTTGTTTCGTTTAAATCCTTCCATATTTTTCATCTTTATATCGATTGAATAAAAGGGGTCAAAATTATCAAGACCTACTACATGATATCCAAGATTTATAAGCTTTTCACACAAGTGAGAACCTATAAATCCGGCACATCCTGTTACAAGGATGCTCTGCTTCTTTCTATTCACTTGTTCAATTTTCATTGTCTTTTGAGTTATTCATTTCCGTAATCGCAGTTTCTTCACAGGTTTTGTCAGGAATTGAAATGGGAGTAACCAAACTGACGTATTTTTTAAAGTGTTCCTTGTTTCGTCGTTTACCAACTCTTTGCATGTTATTATCGTATCGACTGATAATATCAAGTTTAATTTTACTCATTTGAGGTTTGGTGAATACATCTTTGGGATTTTCGGTAGAGATGACCACAAATGGACTCTTCTCAGGCAAATCAAGCTTCTCTTTTGTATTCCATTGTTTTACTTCTTTTCCAATTTCATATACCAACTCAATTCTGAAATCATGTTCCCCAATACTATAATAGTTGTATTTGTGTAAATCCGTTAGGTTTCGAACCTCGGCTATGCTCTTGAAATGAGGATTTTTGTTTAGAATTCCTCCTGTATGTGGAATAATGAAGATCACAACAATTAAGAGTAATGATGTTGTACTTAATACCATACCTCTTACATTTCGATTGATCCAACAAATGACCAAACTCATTGCAACGAGTTCTGAAAAGATTGAGAAAAGTGCAAAAGTGGGAACAGACATTAAATTCTGTCTCTGAAACATAAAAAAGGCAACAATTGGAAGCGAAAAAGCTACAATGGCAATAGTCCAAGTATTGATTCCAAATAAAATATGGTCTGCTTTTTTAGCACTTTCATTCTTAAAAACAATATATAGGTGATGAAGGAATTGTCCTGCTAATAAAGCACTAGGAATCAATACGGGTAAAAGATATCTGTCTTTTTTTTCAGGAATCAATGAAAGAAGAATTACTGAAGATAAAGTCCAAATCAATGCAAACTTGTATTCCTTTTTTGTCTCAAAGTTCTTAAAAGCATACGGGAATAATAAACTTGTAAATATAACAAGTGTCCATATTCCAGATTGAATTGGAAAGTTCCAATAGTAATAAAAAGGACGCACATGGCGATTCATCCACGAACCAGACTCTAGTTTAGCAACTGCTGCAGCCTCTTGAGAATGTGCAATTGAAATGTAAACTGGCCACCAAAAACTAATGATTGCAAATATGAACAAACAAAGTACAATGGGTTTCCAGTATTGTTTCAGATCTTTTAATCTGTAAACTGAAAAATAAGCAATTAAAAATGGTAGAAGGAGAGCAAAAAATGCCACTGGACCTTTACTTAGAAAGGATAATCCTAACAAAACGCCGGTGAACGAAAACTTAATCCATAAACTTTTGCTATTATGATTTTTAAAGGCGCTGTGAATGATCCAGATGGCACCTAACATGAAGCTGTGACAATATATGTCCCATGTTCCTGTTCTGCTCATATAAAGTACATAAAAGCTGCTAACAAGGACAAGACTGTTAGTTAATGCTTTTATTCGATTGCCGCTTAAACTAATGGTAAATTGATACATGAAGAAAACCATTAGTGAACCCATTATTCCAGCTGGAAATCTAAGCATGCTTAAATTTTCCATGCCAAATGTGTTTCCGAAAAATGCAGTAATCCATGTAGGGAGTGGAGGTTTAGCCAATCGTAACTCTCCATTCATCGTTGGTACAAGCCAATTTCCTTTCTCAATCATTTCGCGGGCCGTAACAAAGTTTCTGGCCTCCATGATATTCACAAAGAACTCACCATTGAAAAGGAAAAACGAAATATAGCAAGTAATAATAAGCAATATGGCATGTGCATATCTATTGTTATCTTGTATTGATTCAAAATTCATTGCTTTTTAATTTTCAGAATTTACCATGAGTTTTTTTTTTCGGATCAAAATGATATTTCTAGCGTAAACAATCATTCCAAATCCTTGTCCAATGAATAATACCGGATCTGTTCGATAAATTGCATATGATAAAATCATACATGATCCGATGATGCTTATGATCCAAAACCCCAAAGGGAGGCAAGATTCACCTTTTTTCTCGGAATAAATCCATTGATAAACGAATCGGAATGTGAAGGTAATTTGACCTGCCATACCCCAAATCAGGAGTAAAAGTGGAATGTCTTTATTCTTAAATAAGAGAGTATGATGTAATTCCCAGTTTAGTAGAATGTTAGCAATGGCAATTATTGGAGTGCCAAGGGCCAGAATTCTCGAAATTAAAGGCAACTTTTTCCAGCGGTTTTGCAATTGAAGATTACGGATATAGATTGTATATGCAATGATTTGACCAAAGATGATCGCAAAATCATTGCGTAATAATCCATACACAAATAAAAGCCAGGAAGCCAATATGCTTAACTGCCAGAATATTGCGGGCGAAAGAGAATCTCCCGCTTTTTCAGATTTTATCCATTGAACAATTAGTCGTGCAGAGAATAGGGCTTGAGCCATGAATCCAACAGCATAGATGTACAAGTTTTCTTTCATCCCTGGTTTGATATTTCATAATTGATGTATCTTTTTTTCATCCAACGATAAGCAAAGCAATCTTTAAATGGGCCTATCAAGCGATTGAACAGATGGTATTTTGCTTCGCCGGCAATTCTTGGGAAATGACGAACAGGAACTTGTTTAATTTCTCCATTTTGCAGCATGATAAGAGCTGGAATAAAGCGATGCATACCTGTAAAAAATGGAATTTTCTTAGCATATTTGGTTTGCATTATTTTTAAAGGACAACCTGTGTCAATGGCTTTATCTTTGGTCATGAACCGACGAAAATTGTTGGCTATGGTGGAGCTCATATTTTTCACAAAACTATCTTTTCGGTCTTTTCGATAGCCAGTCACCAAAGCATAATCGTGGCGATATTTCATTAGTAGATCAAAATCGAAAGGAGTTGTTTGTAAATCAGAATCAATATAGCCTACAAATTCTGTGTTTGCATGATCAATGCCTGCCTTAAGTGCGGCACTTAATCCCATGTTTTTGCTTAGCTCAATGTATTGAAAACGATCGAAGCCTTTACAAATTTTTTCAATCATCATTTGACTGTAGTCTGAAGATCCATCGTTTACAAATAACACCTTAGATCGATAAGGAGAAGCGGAAAAATATGAATTAAATTCCTCTTTAACTCGTGCAAGGTTATCTTCCTCGTTGTACACGGGAACAACAATGGTAAGCTCAAATTTTGGATGCGATAAATTCATGATATGATCTGTTAGTTCTTCCATTCCTAATAAAAACATGGAACAAAAGTCTGTCACAGATCTAACAAAAACCTAACAGTCTGGCGATTTGAATGTAAAAGTATGTTTAAAATTCTTAAATGAGTACTGAATTTTCATTCCATAATGATCTGCAATCTTTTTTACGAGGGCCAAACCAATGCCCGTAGACTTAGAGCTTTTGCTTTCTTTGTAAAAGCGTTTAAAAATTAATTCGGGATCTTTAATTGCAGTTTCACCATGGTTTGAAATACTGAATTGAGTCTTGGATATTTTAATTTCAATAATTTTACTTGCAGGACTATGGTTAACAGCATTGGTTGTAATGTTTTGGATCAAAAGACTTGCCAGTCGCATGTCCATTTTTATTCTGCAATCTTCGGAGGTATAAATATCCACACTTAGATTACGATCTTGAAGAATCTCATCCAGATTATCGATACGTATTTTAAGAAGTTTACTAAATGATACCTCTTCAGTCTCATTGAATTGTCCATGATCAATTTTAGCCAAAAGCAATAATCCTTTTACAATTCCTGATAATCGATCTGTTGAAAGATAAATTTCTCGAATAGATTGTATCGTTTCATCATTTAAATTTGTTTCAGAAAATAGGTTTTCGCATTTATTTCGGATAATTGCCAGTGGCGTTTGCAGTTCATGAGCTGCATTGGCCGAAAACTCTTTTGATGAACGATAATCTTTTTCCAGTCGATCAGACATTTTTGTGATCACTTGATTCAAATCATCAAATTCTTCAATACCGGTATCTTTTAACTTCAATTGATTATTGGAGCTAAAAGAATATCCTTTTAATAATTCTACATTTTTATTAAAAGTTCCCCAAAGTATGGTGTTCATTTTTTGAGTAAAAAGAAGAACAAGGATAAAAATCAATCCCAGAACCGTAGAAATTAAAGCCGTAAAAAGAGAAAAAATATCATCAAATTCCATGAGCATTTGTCGAGTGATAATTTGATAGTGTTTTCCATTAAATGATTTGAAAGTGCTTAGTTCTCTATAAGGAACAAGATCGTCATGTTTTGCATCATATATCAGAGTATCTTTTGAACTTGAATTTTCGACTTTAGAAAATGCTATTTCCTCAACAATGTCAGTTGGGTATACATTTAAGAAATTCCCATTTTTTTCAAAGGTTTCTGCTATCACCTCAGCTTCCAGTAATAGTTGTTGATCAATCTCTTCCTTTAGAATAAAATTACTCATCAGAATGATTACAACATCTGCAATTAAAAATACCAGGATACCATATCTTAAGTAGGTACGGTTAATTTTACTAAGTAGCTTCATTTTTAATGAATTTCAAATTTATAGCCGAAGCCATGAACGGTTTTAATGTAGTTTTCGCCAGTATGCTTTTTCAGTTTCTTTCTTAGGCGATTGATGTGCGTATAAATGAAATCGGAGTTGTCCATGAAAACGGAGTTTTCTCCCCAAACATGTTCAAATAAGCTCTCCTTTGTCAAAACTCTATTCTCATTTTCAATAAAATAAAGTAAGAGATCATATTCTTTTTTGCTAAAGTCTACATGCTCTCCGTCAATTTTTATCGTTCTATCTTGTGTTTCAATTTCAATGTTTTCAAACTTGATAATACTAGTATGAGTATGGAAATTTCTACGTAGAAGTGCATTTATGCGAGCATTCAACTCTGATAAATGGAATGGTTTTACCAAATAATCATCGGCCCCCAGGTTTAATCCATCCACACGATCTTCCAGCTTATCACGAGCTGAGATAATAATTACCCCGGTTTCATTCCAAATGGATTTGATAAAGGGAATGCAATCCAAACCATCGCCATCAGGCAAACCCAAATCGAGTAATACGATTGGGTAAAACTTTTTATCGAAAAGTTGTTTCCCTTCTTTTATGTTGGTGGCACATATACATTTAAAACCTGATGACTTTAAAAAGTCAGCAACGGTTTTTTGCAGGCTTAAATCATCTTCAATCAGTAAAATCTCTTTATCCATGGGGGCTGAAATTAAGAAATGGGATCATCTATTTTGTAAATAAACGTGAATTTGCTCGAAATCTTGCCTATTTCATAAACAGATTGGCAATTTCATGACTGAAGTTTAGAAACCTTACATTTGAAAGATTGGTTAAAACTACTACACAGACTTCTTCTTTAGGATAAATAATCATGTGGGTGGTTGCTCCAATCGATCCACCTGAATGACCATAGTAATAATGCCCTTTATGATCTTTTCCACTTGCCCAACCAATTCCATACTCCGTTACTTTTCCTTTTGTTGTTTCCTGTGAACGAGTTAATTCATCAATTTGTTTTTGACTCAGGTATCCTGCTTTACAATGCGCTTTGGCAAATCGCATGATATCTTCCGATGTTGACAAAAAGCCACCACCTGCCCATTTAATGCTATTGTCAACAAACGGACCATTTACGATTCTATTATCGTTGGTTCTTTGATAAAATCCAGTACGATTGACTATGATACTATCGGTATGATCGGCAATGGTATTGTGCATTTCCAATGGATTAAAAACATGCTTTTGCATGTAGGAAAGAAACTCTTCACCAGAAGCTTTTTCGACTATACGACTCAACAGGTTCCAACCATAGCTTGAATAATGATATTCCTTTCCAGGATAAGAGATCAAAGGATCATTTTCGAAGATTTCAAGTGCATCATCAATATTGTCGAAATGTTTGGCACTTAAAAATTCATTTCCATTGTAATGGCGAATACCTGCCAAATGACCAGCTACCATTCGACTGGTAATTTTCCCTTGTTTCTTAGGAAAATAGGGTAAATAGTATTGAATGGACGAATCCAATTGAAGTTTGTTTTGAGCCCACAATTGTATAAGCGCATCGGCACTTACAGGTTTTGAGATGCTACCAATGCGAAACTTTGTTTTAGCAGGATCTACTTTTGTTTGTGCTTCCAGATTTCCATATCCAAATCCTTTGGAAAGAACGTTTTCACCTTTCACCGAAACGGTAATTGCCAATCCAGGAATTTGATTCTTAGCAATAAAGTCATTTGTCAACTCAATGGCTTGCTTAATTGGTTTATCATACACTGCTTTTTGACTCTGGCATGATAATACAAGAAGAACCAAAAGGCATGTCAGTACAGATTTTGAGAATTTCATAGATTTAGTTTTGGTGGATATGAGTTAAAATTATAAAATAATTCAAATATGATACTACATTTTAAGTCATGTTTAGCATTTGTCAAATCATATGCTTTTGATTAATTTGCAAACTATAAAAACTATTATAAAAAGCTTTGCTGATGAGTAAAATTCGCGAATATTTTGATCTGACAATGAACTTCTTGAGTAGGGGAGTATGGAACATGCGTTTGAAGGATTTATCGGGACACCGTTATTTCCTGATCAGACAATTGCGAATTTACCTTTTGGCGGTAAAAGGATTTTACGAAGACAAATGTCAGTTGAGAGCTTCGGCGCTTACATTTTACTCATTGCTGTCGGTGGTTCCGGTATTGGCTATGGCTTTTGGTATAGCCAAAGGATTTAATTTAGAAGCCCGACTGGAAACAGAACTAAAAACAAATCTTGCAGGCCAGCAAGAAGTATTGACCTGGCTGATTGAGTTTGCCAATAAGATGTTGGAAAATACAAAAGGATCATTAATAGCAGGATTAGGATTTATAATTTTGTTTTGGTCGGTGGTAAAGGTTTTAAGCAATATCGAGGAATCGTTTAATGATGTATGGCGAATTAAAAAGCCAAGAACATGGGGAAGAAAGTTTAGCGATTATACTGCTTTGATGATATTTGCTCCGATTTTACTTATTGGATCAAGTGGGGCAACTGTTTTCTTGAAATCAAATATTTCAGGAGTCTTACCTGATGCATTGTTCGAATTGGTTGGGCCATTCATCATGTTCTTGCTAAACCTGGCTCCATTCTTTTTGGTTTGGATTCTTTTTACCCTTTTGTACACATTTATGCCAAACACGCATGTAAAGTTTAAATCTGGCTTGCTTGCTGGTATTATTGCAGGAACCATTTATCAGATGTTTCAAGTGTTATATATCGAATTTCAGGGAATGGTAACCACTTACAATGCAGTATACGGTAGTTTTGCTGCCTTGCCTTTGTTCTTGATGTGGTTGCAATTGAGTTGGCTGGTGGTGTTGTTTGGAGCGGAAATTTCATTTGCAGAGCAGAATGTGGAGAACTACGAGTACGAAGCTGAAACCACAGAGATCTCTTACGATTACAAAAGATTATTGAGCTTGTATGTTTTGAACCTCATCGTTCAAAATTTTAAACAAGACAATAAGCCATTGTGTTCGCAAGAAATATCGCATCAACTAGAAATGCCAATTCGTTTGGTACGCGAAATATTATACAATCTCAACAACGCAGGATTAATTTCTGAATTGACAACAGATAAAGACAAACAGATGGCGTATCAACCAGCCTTTGATATTAACGAAATGACCGTAAGCAAGGTAATTGATTTGTTGGAGAAATGGGGGTCTGACAAGATTCCAGTATTGGAAACAGAGGTTTATGCCGACCTTAAATTGATTATCGAAGAGTATCGAAAGTCTTTTTCGGTTGAGGGAAGAGAAATTCTATTGAAAGATATTTAAGCAATGACCAATTAAAAGGTGAGTGTTTCCCTTTTAAGGGAAACTGTCGACAGACTAAAGGGTGAAATGGTAAAAAATTATAAAAAGCAATCCTCTCCCTGTCGGGCTCTCCTCTAAAAAGGGAGAATTCTGAAATAAAACTATTGCATATGAATTGGCAGTTTCAAGAAATAAACAAAATTAAATCACTGTTGGTAACACTTATCTGTTTATTTTCATTTGCTTGTACTCCTTATTCTGAAAGAGTATTGTTGCCCTTAGAGTTAAAAGGAGTGGTGTCTAATACATATATTGATTATCATGATCATGCCATCCGAGTAGTTGGGATTAATCAGGAGAACGAATACATAGAAATCTATGTTACCAGAGAGGATAACAAGGATTTTTATGAGAATATATGTAAGGGAGATTCGATAAAGAAGGATTCCAATAGTTTGGATTTCTATGTGAGAAACAACAAATGTTTAATGAGATATACAATCGATTAATATTATAAAAATATGATCTTCATCTTTGGAGCCAACGATAAAGTAATAGAACAACGTCAATCTTACCAGCAAGAACACTGCTACAATTGCAACAACACAACACATTGGACATTGGAAAAGAATGCAACTTATGCCAGTTTGTTCTTTATTTCAGTTTTCCCAATAAAAACCAGGTACATCTACTACTGCCCGATTTGCAGGAATGGAAGGCAGTTGGAGAAAGAGGAATACGAAAGAATGAGGTAAAACAATGAACAATGATCAGTTATCAATGATCAATTAAAAGGTATTAGTTTCCATTTAAAACTCAGTAAATTTGTTGTTTTCTCCCTTTCAGGGGAGATCCCGACAGGGAGAGGGGTGTTTTAAGAGTGAACCATGATCAATCAAGAAAGTGCACCTTAATAATTAACTTATTTCATCAATCGAATCGCATTAATCACTATTTTTACCGAAGTTTGAATTGACTAAGGTATCCCAAAAGCCAAATCTGAGTACCTAAATTTCAAATTAATGAACAACAAGTCTGTTATCACGATCTTTGCATTGTGCATGCTTTTAATCTCATCATGTGCGAAGAAAGAGAAAAAAGATCTGCCTAAAATTGCCATTGCAGGATTCTGGATTGAGTCGAGCACTTTTTCGCCTGCCAAAAGCGATGTGAATTCCTTTAAGCAATTAAGAGGAGATGAGATATTCGATTACTATCCATTCTTTGGTGTAGATTCTACCTTAAGAAAGCAAGCCCAATGGGTTCCAACCCTAAGAACTCGTGCAATTCCTGGTGGAGTAGTAACCAAGGAAACCTACGAAGCTTTCGTAAACGAAATATTGGAAAAACTAAAGATAAACGGCCCTTTTGATGCCATGTTTTTGGACGTTCACGGAGCAAGTAGTGTGGAAGGAATGGATGATCCGGAAGGGGATTTAATTACCAGAATTAGAGAGGTTGTTGGAACTGATTGTATGATTTCTACGAGCATGGATTTGCATGGCAATGTGACTCCTGAATTGGTAAAGCATTCCGATTTAATTACCTGTTTCCGATTGGCTCCACACGAGGATGCTATGGAAACCAGAAGAAGAGCCGTGAAGAACCTTTTGGATCGCTTAGAGAGCGGAAAAGGCAAACCAAAATACAAAGCATGGATTCCGGTTCCGGTTCTATTGCCGGGAGAAAAAACCAGTACTCGAATTGAACCAGGAAAAAGCCTGTATGCAAAAATTGATCCTTTAACCAAACAGGATGGTGTGATTGATGCTGCCATATGGGTTGGTTATGCCTGGGGCGATGCGCCAAGAAACACTGCCACGGTTACCGCTTATGGCGATAACAAGGAAAAGGTTGCCAAAGCAGCCGAATATCTGGCAAAAAGTTTCTGGGATGTAAGAAAAGAATTCGAATTTGTAGCTCCTGTTGCCAGTCTGGATGAAAGTTTAAACGCAGCCATTAAGAGTGACAAGAAGCCATTCATTATTAGCGATATGGGCGATAATCCAACTGCAGGTGGTGCGGGTGATGTAACCTGGACTTTGGCAGAACTTTTAAAGAGACCAGAATTTAAAAAGGCAGACGGACCAAGTTTGATTTACGCATCGATTCCTGGACCAAAATTCGTTGAAAAGGCAGTGAAGTTGGGCGAGGGAGCTATGATAGAGGCTGAAGCTGGTGCAAATGTGGATTCACGCTATTCGGGCCCGGTGAAACTGAAAGGAAGGATTGAAAAGATAAGACATGGCGACAAGCATGCCGAAATCGAAGTGGTAGTGAAGGTAGGAAGCATGCATGTGATTGTAACCAAAATCCGTAAACCATACCATCACGAAGCTGATTTTACCAACTTGGGATTAAATCCTCGTCAATCGGATATTGTGATGGTGAAGATTGGTTATTTGGTTCCAGAATTGTACAACATGCGTGGTGATTGGTTGATGGCGCTAACACCAGGTGGTGTTGATCAGGATTTGATCCGTTTGGGACACAAACGAATTAAACGTCCAATGTTCCCTTTTGATGCAGATATGGAAAATCCAGATCTATCAGCTCGAATGATACCACTATCGAACGAATAAACACAATAAAAATATACAGTAGAGACGTACGGCCGTACGTCTCTTTTTTTGCCGTGAACTTACCAATAAACCACGAATTTCGCAGATGATACGAATGATCACAACGGGATTTGATTAGGACGCAGATTGATATGATGATTAGGGTGAACGCAGATTGGACACCACTGACAACTGAAAATTGATAACAGATAACCAAAATCTGACAAGCAATACCGATTATTAATTTGTATAAGCCACTAATGCGTTTCACTTCTAATGCCTAACAAATTATATATCGGCATTATACCTAAACTATTCGAGAGCTTAAAATAGCTCTCTATTTTTTATATATGGTATTAAAAGACATTGCGAGGAGCTTTGTAATGTCTGCATATAACACAAAGCTTTGCCGGAATGGAATGAAAAGAATAGGAATGTAGCTTTGTAGGTTTAAGAATAGACCGCAAACAGGTTTGGGAGAAGCCATAAGCTTCTGGAAAATACTACTGCTTCGTTGTAGACTAAAGGAGAGAAGAGTGAAACAAAGTCAAGGCTTTAAGAAATGCATTAAAAGAGCAAAGAAATGCCATTGAAAAAAAACAAAAACATTTATAAAGTATTAAAAAACTTATTGTTACCTTAGTAATTGCATGTAAGCAAAGGAAAAATGCCATTAGGCTTTTTGTTTTTCGATTTGGGCATGATGGAAATGATGGTTTCGAACTTAGAAATAATGTATGAAGAGAAATAAACAAGCTTAAGGCCTACAGAAATTAATCAGAAGAGAAACGAGAAGGCATAGCTTTAAAACGAGTAGGTAAAGGAGAATAACGCGGAGGTAAACCGTTGCAGTGCGAATGTCTTTGTGCATGGCGCGAAAAGATGGCTTTTAAAAGCAGGAGTCTATGATTTAAAAGCGAAATCCTATGTGTGTTGAGCGAATGTTGATGATTTGCTTGCGCAAGCAAGGTGTTGAAGAGAAAGGGTTGATGTTTGGTGTGCTTGTGTAAGTGTGCGAAAAGAAGAAGCAATACATCAAGTCAAAATAAACCCAGATACTCAAATAAACACCATGGACAAAGCCCAATACCGAATCTTTAAACAAGCTTTACGTTTGCAACATTTTGGAGCAGAAAGCTCAGTGTTGCAAAAGGATACTTTCTATCAGAAGGCTCACCAAAAACTCTTACATCTGGTAACTCAACTCGAAGAGCTAAATATAAATCAGGACCGAAGCAAGAGTAAAATAGCTTACAAGAAACAGGATAGCCGTGAACAATTGGAAACCCTATGTTTTCAGGTGGCCAGTTTATTGAAAAGCTATGGTAACTTTCATGAATTCATTCCTTTTTCTTCCTTAAAAGGCTTTGGCAAGAACCAGCTTTACAAATACTCAGGAATAAATTTATTAATAAATTCAGAGAAACTAAAGGGAATTCTTGATGAATATCCTGATGAAAGTATAAAGGCTAAAGTTGGGAGTGCATTGAAAGAAGCCTTGATGAACAGCATTGCCTTGTTCGATGATTTGTTGGAGGATCCGAAAAGGAACAAGAAAAAATTGAAGAGAACAGGAGAGAAAATTCAGGAAAGCTTAAAGCAATACCAAAACTTGCTGAATGATGTGATCATTCCCTATGTAAAGGGGAAGTATGCTGGTGAAAATCCCAAGTTGGTTTCTAGAATGGAAAGTGTATTGAAGTACAATAAGATCCCCAGAAGGAAGATTAGTCTGGCAGGAACAATTATGGATGAGGAAGGCCGTCCAATACATAGACCAAGACTTTCTGTAGACAAGAAAAAACCGATGGTGAAACGAGGTACAAAGGGCAATTATTTTATCAAAAACCTAACTGCTGGTCAGCATAACCTGGTCTTTACTTGTAAGAACTATAAAACGGTTAAAAAGGCAGTCATGATTACAAACGATTCAGTTTACAGGTTGGATGTAGTAATGGTTGCAGTGAATAGTAAATAATGTTACTTTCTAATAAAATTATTAGTTCTATTTGATTTTTATCCTTGTGATTATAGAGTATATTTGTTGTATGTTTTATAGGAGAAAGATAATGTTAAGCTTAATACAGCTTCTTAACAATGAGGTGGATAAACTGAGGTTTCAAAAATTATTATTTTTATATTGTAAAAAGAAAAGTAATAGTGAGTATGATTTTATACCTTATAAATTTGGATGTTATTCTTATTCTGCAAATGCTGATTTAACAGCACTTGCCAAAAAGAATATAATTAGTGAGACGGATAATAGTTACAGGATAGTTGATAAGGTTGATTATTTGGAATTATTAAAACCTAAAGACAAGAATTTACTAAAAGAAGTTGTAAATATTTATGGAAAAATGAGTGCCAATTCATTGATTGTGCATACTTACATAAATTACCCATTTTACGCCATAAAAAGTACGATTGCTCAAAAAGTACTGAATGAAAAGCTATATAAAAGGGTTATTGATGTTATTCCAAATAATGATACTGAAACTTTATTTACTATAGGTTATGAAGGTATTTCGTTAGAAAAGTATTTAAGTAGATTAGTAAAAAATAATATTAAAGTTCTTGTTGATGTTAGAAGAAACCCACTAAGTATGAAATACGGTTTTAGTAAAACTCTGCTGTCTCGTTATTGTGAAAGTTTAGATATAATTTACGTACATATTCCCGATGTAGGGATTGATTCAAACAAAAGGCAAGAATTAAATACACAAAAGGATTATGATGAATTGTTTGAAGATTATAATCTTAACAACTTAACGAGAAATATAAATAGCAGGAAGGAAATATTACAAATTTTAACTAAAAACAAAAGAATTGCCTTAACATGTTTTGAGGCCAATATTCATCAATGTCATCGATTACATCTCGCAGAATCATTAAGGGAGCTGCATCCTGATATAAGAATCGAACACATTTAATTAACTCACCCAATGTCTCTAACCAAAGTTCTAATTACAGTAAAAACTTACCCAGCAATTTCAGGAAAATATGATGAATTAGTATGTACTGCAGGTTTTACGGAGAATGGAAATTGGATTAGAATATATCCTGTTCCTTTTAGAAAAAAATCATATAATGAGCAGTATCGTAAATACGAATGGATTGAATTAGATTTGGTTAAGAATAAGAGTGATTTTAGACCAGAAAGTTTTAGGCCATATTCAATTGATAGCAAAATTATACGAGGAGAATTTATTGATACAAAAGGGAATTGGTTGAAGCGAAAAGAAATTGTATTAAAAAATGTATATACAAATTTGGATAAGTTAATAAAAGAAGCTCAAAATAAAGATATATGTACTTCATTGGCGGTTTTTAAGCCATCTAAAATTATTAGCTTTAATGTAACTCCAGTTGAAAGAGAGTGGGACAAAAAGAAAATTGCAAAATTAATGGCCTCAAGAGATCAAGGAAACCTATTTGAACATCCTGAGGATCCTTTTGAGGTTGTTAATAAATTACCATATAAATTCACGTACACTCTTCTTGATGACCTAGGAAAGAAGAGTACCATGATGATTGAAGATTGGGAAATTGGAGCACTTTATTGGGGATTGGTGAAAAAGTATAATGGTAATGAAGATAAAGCAGTAGAGGATGTTCGAAAAAAATATTTTGGACACTGTCCCACAAAGTGTGTAAATGAAATTTAGAGGGTTAGATGTTTAGTCTGACCCTTTCTTCAAATATAGTTAAAAACTGATTTAAGATC
>NZ_JALPNU010000010.1 GCF_030851345.1 Marinifilum sp. D714 | reverse complement strand
GCCCGTTAGCGCCGATGGTACTGCAGAGATGTGGGAGAGTAGGTCGACGCCAACCTTTAAAGAGTCTTATTCCAACTGGAGTGAGACTCTTTTTTATATACTTTGATTTTTATAAATCAATATCTAAATAACATTATTTGAAGCTTTAACAAGCTTCCGCTTACCTTGAATTTAGATTCATTGACTCACGCTTAAGGTTTTTTAACCTATATTTTCAAACAATCTGTTTAAGTTCGTCTCAGTTTGTATATCTTTGTACGCTATGAAACAATATTTCATAATATTAGCTCTTGTATTTGGACTTAGCACAATTTCCTTTGCACAAAGAAAATTAACTGGTGCTAGCATTGGCCCTGATGGAAAATCAATGTCTAAACAATCAAAGAAGGATGATTCTAAGATGTTAGATAGTTTAGGTTACAATGTTGAGTCTGTAATTAAAACATGGAAACTTATAGATATGAATTCTTCAGTTGAAGAATTCAAATTGGATACAATATTAGGAGAAATTCAAAACTATAATCCGATCTATCAAAAGAGTATTTCTAATTCATATTTGGGAAATTTAGGAGCGGCTTATCAAAGTAATATTTACATTGATAGAGAAAAGGACGGATTTTTATTTTTCGATGCGTATAGAGCTTATATGGCCAAACCAGAGGATATCATTTATTTTAATACAACGACTCCATATACCAGATTATTTTATGAAACCGGTGGACCAAAAGGACAGTCTGAAAATTTATTAAAGGTTTTACAGACACAAAATATTTCACCTAACTGGAATTTTGGTGTAAAATATGATTTAATTTCAAGTGATGGTCAGTATCAGAATCAGAAGACTAAATTGTATGATCTAACTGTTTTCTCGAGTTATAAGAAGAGAAATTATGGAATGAACCTGGTTCTAAATATGAATCGCATTAGTGCAAATGAAAATGGTGGAGTTGTTAATGACGATTTAGTTACCGATGGTGAGGAAGAACCGGAAAATATCCAGGTAAATTTATCCGAAGGGAAATCAAAATTGACAAATTTTAATTTGTTTATGAATCATTCCTATGGTATTGGTAAGGAAAGAGAAATAGTAATGGAAGAAGATACAACTTATTCGTATGCTATTGATTTATTATATACATTAAATTACGAGAAAAATAGCTGGCAGTTTAAGGATGAAAATTTAAATAAAAATTTTTATCCTACTGAATTTTTATTGGATCAGAATTCAACCTTCGATAAGGTTGAACAATCATCGGTTAAGAATACTTTTCAGATTGTTTTTAATGAAAATGAAAACAAATGGATTCGCTTAGGAGCAAGGTTTGGTATCGAAAGTGAGTTTATGAAGTATAATCTTAGAAGAAAAGTGACTCAATATGCTTGGCAACAAAAGGATGAAAATATCCACAATAATCAACTTGTTGCTAGTTTATTTAGTTTATCTGGAAAATCTGTAAACTGGAAAGCAGTTGGTAAATATGTGTTCGAAGGATATCGCCAAAATGATTTTGATTTGGATTATCAATTAACAAAATGGTTTGGTGAAAAGAATTCTGGGCATGGTTTTAAGCTTTCTGGAAGATTGGAATCGACTACTCCAAATTACGTTATGGAGAAGTACTACGGAAATCATCAGCAATGGGATTTAAATCTTGACAAACAAACTGAATTACGTGCTGGTGTAGAATATTTTAATAAGAAATATAGATTAAAAATTGGTGCAAGTTTCAGTCAGATAGATAATTACACTTATTTTGGATTGCAGGCAACACCTGAACAAGCCAGTAGTGGAATTTCTGTTTTAACAGGATATTTGCAGAAAAATTTCAAGTTAGGGAACTTTTATCTAAACCAAAGCTTGGTTGGTCAAAATTGTTCAAATGAGAAGGTTTTACCTCTTCCAACTTTATCAATCTATAGTAATAACTATTATAAAAATGAATTCTTTAATGGTGCATTAGGCATACAAACTGGTGTATCGATACATTATAATACAAGTTTTTACGCTCCAAATTATATGCCTGCTACTGGACAGTTCTTTTTGCAGGATCAAAAGGAACTGGGGGATTATCCTAAGGTAAATGTGTACTTTAATTTTAGAATAAAAAGAACACGTTTATTTGTCATGTATGAGCATGCAAACGCTTCTATTGGAAGTAAAAACTATTTTTCAGCACTTCATTATCCAATCAATCCGTCTATGCTGAAATACGGATTAATTTGGACTTTTTACAATTAAGAATTCTTAAAAGGAGCCAAGAATATAAATCAAATAATTCTTGGTTTAAGACCTGTTTATTTCTAATTTAATATTAGGAAGGGAGAATTTTATGTCGCAATTTAAATACATAAAGCTACTTATGCCTTTGATTTTCATGGTGTTTTTGCAAACTTGTAACCAACAACGAAAGCTTGTGAAGTTACAAATGCAAGAGAAACCCATTGTAGAATTGAAGCATGTAAAGCTGCGTGGAAAACTAAGAGTGATTACCGATTATAATTCTACTAACTATTTTATTTACAAAGGTAGAACTATGGGATTTCAGTATGAAATGCTGAAAGCATTAGCTAAACATTTAAATGTTAAGCTTGATTTGACGGTAAGTAACGATTTGGTTTCTTCTTTTGAAGCCTTGGAACGCGGTGATGTTGATTTACTAGGAATGAATTTGACAGTGACTGGAGATAGGGTAGAGAGGTTTAACTTTACTGTACCTCATAGTCAATCACGTCAAGTATTAATACAGATTAATGATTCTATTCGTCCTGTTGGATATGTGAGTGAAAAATCGCAATTATTTGGGAAGCAAATTCACGTCCCGAAGGGATCTTCGTTTGAGGAAAGGCTGAATAGAATATCGAATACTGGAAATAATGATATCGAGATTGTTCCTGTCGATCAAATGGAGGTGGAGGAATTAATTTCTAAAGTAGCAAACAGAGAGATTTCCTATACGATTGCCGATGAGAATGTTGCAATGGTGAATCAAACTTATTATCCAAATATTGATATTCGAACACATTTGAGTGAGCCGCAAAATTTAGCATGGGCTTTACGAAAAGGAACCGATGAGCTTACGAAAGATATTAATATGTGGTTGATTGATTTCCAGAAAACAAGGGAATACAGAATCATCTACAGGAAATATTTTAAAAGTAGCAGAATTGAAGAGATGCTTCAAAGTGAATACTTTACTTTAAAGAGTGGTAAGATATCTGAATATGACGATTTGCTAAAGAAAAAGGCAAAACTTATTGATTGGGATTGGAGATTGTTATCGGCATTGGTTTATCAAGAATCGAACTTTAATCCCAAGGCACGTTCGTGGGTTGGAGCTTTTGGTTTGATGCAATTAATGCCTGAAACGGCATATCGATACGATGTTGATTCCTTGTCAACTGCTCAGGAAAATGTGGAAGCTGGTGTGAAGCACTTAAAATATTTAGAAGCTAAGCTCGATAAAACATTGGGTGATAAAACTGATAAATTAGAATTCTTATTGGCTTCTTATAATGTTGGTTTGGGACATATTCTTGATGCTCGAAGGTTAGCGCAAAAGAATGGTAAGAACCCTGATCAATGGAAAGGTAGTGTTGATTATTATTTATTGAATAAATCGAAGCCTGAATTCTTTAATGATCCGGTTGTAAAGTATGGATACTGTCGTGGACAAGAACCTTATTGGTATGTAATTAAGATCCTAGATCGATACAAGCACTACAAAAATATGGCTTTAACGGATCAAACCAGCTCTTAAGAATATCTCACGTAATTCAGATAAAATCATTGCAGTAGCTCCCCATACTTTGTGTCCCTTGGCATTGAAATATGGGGCGTTTATTGTGAGATCATTTTTGGTAAAACTAAATTTCAAAATATTTTCTTTAGAAAGAAGTTGCTGTACAGGCATTTCGATGACTTCTTCCACTTCAAAAGGGTTCATTTGAAATTCGGGTCTTTGTTTACAATATCCTAAAACAGGAAGTACCATAAAATTGCTTACCGGAATATACAATTCGGTTAGGAATCCCAATATTTTAATTTTTTTACAATCGACACCAAGTTCTTCGTTGGTTTCACGAATTGCAGTAACTGTTCTGTTGGAATCGGTTTCTTCATACTTTCCGCCAGGTAAACTAATTTGTCCACTGTGACTGGTATTTCCTGAAGTTCTTTTGATAAATGGAAGGTACAATTGACCATCTTTAGGATAGAAGAGTAATAGAACACTACTGTCTCTTGCAATCGAAGGATCACTTGTTTTTAGAGCATGTTCACGAATTGAAGGCGACATTATTTTTTGAGCATCAAAGCCTGGAAGACCATTATTTAGCTCATTATTTAATTGTTGTGTGAATTGTTCTAAATCAAATGTAGTATCTAATAAACTCATATAATCCTTTTTCAAATCTTACTTAAAGATAGAAATAATGTTTCCCCAAGCTGTCAAAAAAAGATTAAACTTTATGGAAATTCATTAAAAAACCCGGCTAAACACCGGGTTCAAATTACTTTCTAAAATTCTTAACAAATTGTTCTACCTCAGGTACACCTCCCTGGTAAAGCAAATATCCATTGTAAGGTTCTCGTTTTGTGGTTTCATCATTAATTGGTGTTTCCATGATATCAATAACCTCTTGTCGATCGTTAGTTTGACCCAGAGCCCAACCTAATTTAATGTATGCAGCCTCTGGTAACATATTATCCAATGGTACTACACCCATTGCCATTAAATCTCTACCCGTATCGTAAACAAACATATGAGTATAACCCCAAAGCGTTTGAACTGTCATGAAGATATGAACACCTTTTTCAACAGCTCTTTTTAAAGCTGGATATACTGGTTTATTGACGTGCCCAAGTCCGGTTCCTGCTATAATAATTCCTTTGTATCCGCAATTAACCAATGCATCAATTATATCCGGTTGCATGTTGGGATAATAGTAAAGAATGGTTACTTTTTCTTCAAAATAGGGAAGAATCTTAACGTTCTTATCCTTTCGGCGATGATTGTATTTTTTCTTAATTGCATTTACACCTTTTCGTGTAACCGTTGCTAATGGAGTATCTCCTAATGTCCTAAAAGTAGAACGATAACTCGAATGCATTTTACGAACTCTAGTCCCACGGTGAAGGAATCCATATTCATCAGAAGTTGGACCGAACATACAAACCATTACTTCGGCTATGTCTCCATGACCTGCCGCAATGGCAGAATGCATTAGGTTCAAAGCAGCATCAGAAGAAGGTCTATCTGACGATCGTTGAGAGCCAACTAAAACCACGGGAACAGGTAAATCTTGAACCATATAGGTAAGTGCAGCTGCAGTATGATGCAGAGTATCTGTTCCATGAGCAATGATAATTCCATCAACTCCATTTTCTATTTCCTTGCCAATGGCAATGGCTAAAGAAATGTATTGCTGTGGTCCCATGTTCTCACTAAATACGGCAAAAACTTTCTCGGTAGTTAAGTTACAGATGTCTGCCAATTCGGGAACAGACCCATACAGTTCTCCTGGAGAAAAAGCTGGAATAACAGCTCCGGTTCGGTAGTCAAGGCGAGAAGCAATGGTTCCACCAGTACCAAATAATTTCACCTTTGGCTGTCCTTCGGTGTAAGGAAATTCTTTTTCAGGAACTTTGTAATTGGCTTTTTTGTAGCCTGTTTCCTTCATTTCCTTAATGGTAGTAATATTGATCCCAATGTTATAGCCAGTATCAATTTTTAGAACGATATGTTGATCGTCATCATTCTCGGCACGTGGTAAAATTGTGCCATCAAACTCACCTCTGGTTGTTACAATATGAGTTTTTCCCCATACTCTTACATTATATTTTTTGAGGGTTTCCAGAGCATCACCCTTATATCCTTGAAAAAGATCTTCCATTATTGTAATCGTTTATCGATGATTTCTCTTAAATCTCTTAACTCTATATTGCCAATAGCTTGCTTGTGAAGTTGACCCATAATCCAGTTTGCAGCTTCTTCTTTATCATCTGTTTTTCTGATATCACGGTATTTCTCGGTTAAGAAATCTATTGGAGCAGCCAATTCATCCAAGCTTCGTTTTTTAAATTTTAAAGCTGTGAGCATAGAGTTAAATTCCATGCTTGGATGTTGGAACAATATTGGAAGTAGGTATTTTGCAATATTAATGTGCAGACCTTTTTCATGTATGAACTTAAATAGTCCTATCAATTTTCGATAGTTGAAATCGGTATGTGCTTTTTGTTTACCAGCAATATTCTTGTAGGTATGACCAAAGAATATTGCAACACGTTTAGGATCGAACTTAAAGCGTTCGCAAATTTCTTCTATTACAGGGAAAATATTCTTACTAAGAATGAAATGATAAGCATCCTCAGGTACCCCCCATTTGCTTAATAATTCTATTCTTTCAGAAATATCTTGAGGCAAATCTTTCCCCAATTTTTCAATGTATTCATTAGATAAAGGAATTGGACAAGAATCAGTATCAGGATACATTCTATCGGCGCCAGGAAGTACTCTTTCGAATATGGTTGTTCCGTTTGGAAGTGATTTTCTGGTTTCGTTAGGAACTCCATCAAAAATCATTTCACAACGTTCAACTACTGTTTCTATAGCAGTTTCCATATCCTCTTCCGGCCCCCAAATAATGATTTGTGCATCATTATTTTTTGCATTAAGGTATGTGCGAATAGTAGCAAAATCATGATCAGAAATGCTTAGATCTTCTTGTTCTGAATGAATCATATTTGGCTTTTCGATACATGCAATCACTTTTAATCTTTGAGAGATTTCGTCAGCAAAAACCTGATCTGGCTGAGTAAAATGGGAAAGGAATCCTTTAAATTCAGGGATATTGATGGCAATGATTTTATGCTTTTTCTCTTTGCACTCAACCAAAGGCAGATAGGTAAATTTAAATTCATGTGGGTCCAATTCCATATGATTCACTTGCCATTTTTCTTTCTTGATTCTCTCTAATAATAGTTTTCGGATATGTAACAAAGCCCATTGACGGAATGCTTCGTTGTGAGAAAGTTCAGGAATCCATTTGTTGTGTGCAACTCCCTTTATTTCTACTCTTGAGCCGCCTCGGCAACTTACATTAACATCTTCGCGTCCGGCACCCATTCCAGTTCTAACCAAACCTGTGCTTCTGTTTAAGAAACGAATGTATTCAGCTGCTTCTCTTAATTCATCTGGGGTTACGAGTTCAGGTGCAGTAACGGTTTCGATTAAGGGCATTCCCAAACGATCGGTTTTGTACCATCTTTCATGACCAACATCTGCGATTTCTCGACAAGAATCCTCTTCTATACTCAGTTGTATCAGGTTTACCTTTTTATTTCGAAGTTGAATATGGCCATTTACGCCAAGAATTGCTGTACGTTGGAATCCTGTAGGAATACTTCCATCCAAATATTGCTTTCGGGTGATGTGAACTTCACCAACTACGTTGAGTTTGCTAAGCAAAGATATTTTTAGTGCAATTTCTAAAGCTTCCGGGTTAATTTTAAACGGAGGAGTATCATCTACTTCGTAGGTACATGCGGTTTCGTTGTTGATTCGATAAATGATGTTCTTTCGGGTTTTAAATTCCATAAGAGCTGTTCCATCGTATCCACCTAATTCGCTCATAGCAGGTCGCATGTGGCGAATTACTTCGGCATCGTAATCTCCGTTTTTTTGAAACACGCCACAAGGGCAATGGCAAAACAACTTCTCTTTTGTGGCAAGTTGTTGATGAACTTCTAAACCCGACTTAAATCCGATTCTACGATAGTCTTCAGGCGTGGCGAGCCTTCTGTCTATATAGCCAATTTGTTGTCGGGTGAGTTCATAGTTTTGTTTGGGTGTAATTTTAGTACTCATTTCGGGTTAAATTGGTAACCCCAAAATGTACATATTATTCATTGGATAAGAAATGATAAATGACAGGTTTACAATCTAAAAGTCAAATAAATTATGGTGTGAATGGTAATCTTATTTTAAATCCCTTGCTTTGGATGTCTTCATGAATTTTTCTGCCGACTTCTTGCCCCCAAATCATACCGGCTTGCATACTTTCCGCTGTAATAGCAGGAGTTTTTTGAGCAATTCTTCTACCAGCATCCGATTCAAAAAAAGCAATCATTGCTTTTACATCTTCATGTGATAGATTTTTTCGGTAAATGGGAACAATCATATCATATAAATCATCAAAAGAAGTTTTTAAAAATTCAGCTTCTGTTTTTTCCCAATAACTTGCCGGAACATTGGATTCTTGCGATTTAAAATGTTCAATCATGGTTTTGATTGACTGCTTGAAGCTATTGGCAGATCCATTTACCTGAAAAAGATGTTTTACATCTTTCGCATATTCATCGTCATTTACACCTTGATTGGCAAAACAAGTACTCGCTGTAAAAAGCAGTATCAATAAAAATACTTTGGTCCCTATTATTTTCATTGTATTGTATTTTGGTTTAGTTGATTATTATTTTGTCAAATTTAAAATTTTTAGAATATCAGTTGTTATTTGTTTTCGATATTTTGCTTCATCTGATGAATTGATATCCATATTTAAGGCAAAAAAGTAAACATTGTCCTTGTTTTCAAGATAACCAACGTACCAACCAATTTCTTGTTCTATGCGTGCCGCCCATCCTGTTTTTGCTCGAATTGAATAGTCATCTGTTTGTTCTACAAGTAAAATCTTTTTTACAGTTTCCTGATTTTTCTTTTGAAAGGGCAATTGGTTTAAATACAGTTTTTTTAGGAAATCAATTTGTTGATTTGGCGTGATTCTTATATCTCCATTCAGCCAGAAAAGGTCAATCTTTCCACCAATGTTTTTATTTCCGTAATCAGCTTTTTCAACCCAATATTTCATTCTCTCTTCACCAATTTGTTTTGCCAACTCCTGGTAAAACCAAACAACAGAATTTTTTATTCCGGATGCCAAGTTGTGATCCTGATTCCATGATTCAATAAAACGTTTTTTTCCATCCCATTTAATCATTTCATTTTCGTCTTTAATTACTTCTGTTTCCAATGCAATCATCGAATTAATGATTTTAAAGGTAGATGCAGGAAGAAAAGCAGAATCCAATCGTGCAGGATTGTATGCAAGTGATTTATTATTTTTAAAATCATGAATAACAAAACAACCATTTACGTTTGCTTGATCGAATATTTCTTGTAGGTCATTTGCTTTGTATGCATCAAGAATGGATTCTTTTTGCTTGGTACAAGCAAGAAATATCAACGATATGAATAAGAGTGCAATTATTTTCATCGTGTTAAGCTTTTTGCAATTTATAATCCTGCTTTTTGTAGATAAACCAAAATAGAATGATACAAGCTGTGCAAAGGATACTGGCAAGTAAGGAACCTTCAAAACCGAATTTACCTCCGGTAAGAATTTCATTTCCAGTAATGGTTTGAGAAATTAAAGTATCGCTTTTTGTTCCGCTTACTTCGAAACCAAAAATTGGTCCTTGAAAAAAGTTCCAGCTAAAATGTAAGGCAAGCGGAAACCATAAGTTTTTGGTAAAAATGTATCCAATTCCTAAAAGAATACCGGCTAGAAAGATATTTGTAACTCCTAAAAATGATACATTAGGATTCAATAAGTGCAATGCCGTAAAGATTAATGATGATAGAACCAGGGCCAGGTATCTGTTCATTGAATCCATAAAGTTTGGAAGGATATAGCCGCGAACAAATACTTCTTCGTTTATAGAAACAAGTATAAATAGAAACACAGACTGCAAGAGGCCAAGGAATGCAAAGTTAACAGAATCAATAGTCAGATTACCATTCACCTGAAGAATAAGAGTACCAAGGCCCATCATCACTATTCCAGCAAGAAGTCCGTAAATGATATCTTTTGCTCTATTCTTTATCGAAAATCCCAGATTAACGAATTTTTGTCGATCAATAAACTTCGTGAATATCCAAACTATAAATAAAGTGCCAAGAGTTCCAGTAAACTGTCCTGTTAACATTATTCCACTTGACATGTTGATATTTTGAAGGTTTGTAATATCAAGTTGGCCCGTTGCACCAGCATGAATAATAACTCCAATTACCTGAAAAATTCCAAATACAATATAAAAGGGAATAATAATTAAAATCGCACGAAGCCATCCTTGTTTGATGGCTGGGGTTGAGTTCATTTGGGTCATAATTGAATGGGATTTATTGAGAGGGTTAAAATTAACAGAATAATTTAAAACATGTTAGCTTCTACTTAAGAAATGCATTTTATTTGAAACAATAATCAGGCTAAAATTGAAATACAATTACTCCCGAATGTCATTAGTTTTCTCATACCTTCATTATTTGATAAGGATATTATCAATGTTTGTAATGAGAATCTCCAACAGAAATGAAAGTTCTTTGTATACAGATAGCTATCGGTAGTGTGAATGAGGAATTAAATCTATCCGAATCCATTGTTCATGGGATTTCACAACTTTTCTATTTTTTCCGTATTTAAACTTTCCAAGACTTTCAAAAAAAAGCTTGCTTCATATTTGAAGCAAGCTCATTTTTAATGTTACAAATCTATCTATACGATTCCTTGTGCAATCATGGCATTGGCAACTTTTACGAATCCGCCAATATTTGCTCCGTTTACGTAGTTTACAAACCCATTCGAAGTTTTACCATACTTAATACAAGTTGAATGAATGTCTTTCATGATGCGTTTCAGATGATTGTCAACTTCTTCCCGAGTCCAACTGATTCGCATTGCATTTTGCGACATTTCCAATCCTGAAACAGCAACTCCACCAGCATTGGCAGCTTTACCCGGTCCAAATAGAATTTCATTTTCCAAATAAACCTCTATGGCTTCTGGAGTAGATGGCATGTTAGCTCCTTCGGAAACACAAATACAACCATTTTCAATTAAAGTTTTTGCTTCATCTTCGTTAATTTCATTTTGAGTAGCACTTGGTAAGGCAACATCACATTTTACTCCCCAAGGTCTTTCTCCTGGGAAATAACCTACTTTATACTTTTTAGCATACTCTTCAATTCTTCCGCGTTTTACATTCTTCAAACGCATTACATAGGTCAGTTTTTCTTCATCAATTCCATCTGGATCATAAATAAATCCCGAAGAATCGGAAAGGGTAACAACTTTACCGCCAAGTTCATTTACTTTTTCTACAGTGAACTGAGCTACATTTCCAGATCCTGAAACAGTAACAATTTTGCCTTTTAAGCTGTCTCCTTTAGCATTAAGCATTTCTTCGGCAAAGTACACATTACCATAGCCTGTTGCTTCAGGGCGAATTAAACTTCCTCCCCATTCGGCACCTTTTCCGGTTAGAACTCCTGTAAACTCATTGCGAAGTCTTTTGTACTGGCCGAACATGAATCCAATTTCGCGTCCGCCAACACCAATATCTCCTGCAGGAACGTCGGTGTCTGGTCCAATGTGTTTCGATAATTCTGTCATAAAACTTTGGCAGAAACGCATTACTTCACCATCGGATTTTTGTTTAGGATCAAAATCAGATCCTCCTTTACCACCACCCATTGGTAGTGTAGTTAAACTGTTCTTAAATACTTGCTCAAAAGCTAAAAATTTAAGGATTCCAAGATTTACTGTTGGGTGAAAGCGCAGACCTCCTTTGTATGGTCCTATTGCACTATTCATTTCAACGCGATATCCTCTGTTTACCTGTATTTCTCCCTTATCATCAACCCATGGAACTCTAAAAATGATTACTCGCTCGGGTTCTGAAATACGCTCAAGAACTTTAGCTGTTTTGTACTTAGGATTTTCTTCCAGAAATGGCATTAAGGATTCAACAACTTCGTGAACTGCTTGATGAAATTCTATCTCACCAGGAGTTTTACTAATTAAATTATCCATAAATTCCTTACTGGATGGGGCTTTGAACATGGTTGTCATGATGCAAAAAGTTTAAGTTAGACATGATTTATTCTGGGTGTAATTAGTAAACAGTCTTTTGGATAACCGCTTACCTTATTAAAGGTATGAAAGAATTCATTCAAGGTCAAGCTGTTAGAATTCGTTTAAATTCATTAAATTTAAAAGAGCCCATTATTAGTGCCTAAATATTGAATTTTTGCACTTAATTTTTATTGTATCTACGTAAGCCCTAAACCTATGAATTCAGAATCTGATAAAAATCAAGGAATTAACAAGATCATTGCGGAGAATGTTGAAAGACTAAAAGAACTAGCCGCAATAAACCAAACTACAGGAATAATAAAGGAAGGAAAATCTATTGAAGATACTTTGCAACAAATCTGCTTTATACTACCCAAAGCATGGCAATATCCGGAATTTACAGTGGCACGAATTATTTTTGATGGGAACGAATACTTGAGTTCAGGCTTTAGGTTGTCGCAATGGACCATGACTCAGGAATTCATGACCATTGATAATAAAAGTGGAAGAATTGAGATCTGTTATGTGAAGAAGTTTCCAAGTTTGGATGAGGGACCTTTCTTAAAGGAGGAGAGACACCTGATTGAGAATCTTGCGAGCATTATTGTTGGATATATAAATAGCGAAACAGGAAAGCAGCTTTTATCACAAGTAAAATATAAGAGTGAGGCAAAAAAGGAAATTATTGGACCTTACGTACCAGTTACCAATAGAAAACTGCTTCAAAATTTCCTAAACAAGAATAATGCTGATCGAGATATTTATCATGATTTGATGCCATTTAAGGTGAAGGAAATTTTGCTGGTTGCCAATTTGTACGATGCATACTGTATTGAGAGAGAAGGGCGTTTTGCAGAGCAGATTTCAGGTGAATATCAGCAGTTGAATTTGACTTCAATGCCGCGTGTAACTGGAGTTTCTACCTTGGAGGAAACCATGGAGCAATTGCACAGCAAGCACTTTGATATGATCATTCTGATGGTTGGTGTGGATAAAAAAACTCCGATAAAATATAGTGAGAAGATTAATAGTGAATTTCCATACATCTCAATTTTCCTCCTGCTAAACAACGATGCAGATATTGCTCTTTTTGAAGAACAGCGAACCGAGCTAAAAACGGTGGATAAAATTTTCGTTTGGAACGGAGAATCGCAAGTGTTTTTTGCAATGATCAAATCACTGGAAGACAAGGTAAATGTTGATAATGATACGAAAATAGGACTTTCACGTGTAATTCTTTTGGTAGAAGATTCTGCCAAATACTATTCACGATATATGCCAATGCTATACCAGAGTGTACTGGCACAAACCCAACGAATTATTGATGATGTAAGTACCGATGCTCAATATAAGATTCTTCGATTACGAGCTCGTCCGAAAATCTTGCTGGCTTCCAATTACGAAGAGGCCATGAATATTTATTACAAGTTTAAAGATTTTCTGTTGTGCTTAATTTCGGATGTAAAGTTTCCAAAAGAAGGAGTGTTTGAAGAAGATGCCGGAATACAATTGGTAAAGGAAATAAAGGATGAATATCCAAATCTACCTGTAATCTTGCAATCTTCAGATGTTACCAATGCTGCACACGCATTTAATTTAAAGTGCAGTTTTATAAACAAAAACTCTGAAACATTGCGTCATGATATTCGCCTTTTTATCCGACAATTTCTTGGTTTTGGAGATTTTGTTTACAAAGATGCTGATGGTAATGAAATTGCTACAGCAAAATCTTTGAGGGAGTTTGAAGAGTATTTGTATCATATTCCTGCAGAGTCTTTGGTTTATCATGCCAATAAAAATCACTTCTCACTTTGGTTGATGGCGCGAGGAGAGATACGTATTGCAAAAATGATTGCCCCTTACAATATTAGTGACTTTAAATCTGCCGAAGATGTTCGCGAGTATCTAATTAATGTGATTCAAAACTACAGGAATGAGAAGAACAAAGGTAAGGTGGTTGAGTTTAATTCTGATCAGGTTTTAAATGCCAATAATATCGTTACACTTTCAACGGGTTCTTTGGGAGGAAAGGGAAGAGGTTTGGCTTTTATCAATTCAATGCTTTTTAATCTTGATTTAAGTCGATACATCAAGGATATCAATATAAAAGCACCAATGACTGCAGTAATTGGTGTTGATGAATATGAATCGTTTATTGATAGAAATAATTTATTGGATAAAACCAAAGATTTACCCGATTATAAGGAAGTACAACGATTGTTTTTGGCATCGGATCTTACATTAAGATTGGTTCAGAAAATCAGGATCATGTTGATGAATTTTGATCAACCATTGGCCATTCGTTCTTCTGGCTTATTTGAAGATTCATTGTTGCAGCCTGTGGCGGGAGTTTTTCAAACCTATTTGGTTCCTAACAATCATCCGGATTTGAATGAACGGGTAAAGCAAGTTACCGATGCAATAAAACTGGTTTATGCTTCTATTTTTTCTGAGGAATCACGTGCTAATGTTCAGGCTCTAAATTACAAACTTGAAGAGGAGAAGATGGCTGTTGTTATTCAGGAAGTGGTTGGTAATCGATATGAAGATACTTTTTATCCACATATTTCAGGCGTAGCCCAATCCTACAATTATTACCCTTACGGACATATGAAACCTGAAGAAGGTTATGCTGTAATTGCTGTAGGTTTGGGCAAATACGTAGTGGATGGAGAAAAGGCCTGCAGATTTTCTCCAGTTTTTCCAACTATCGAGAACAATTCACCTAAGGATCAATTCAAAAATTCGCAGGTTGAATTTTATGCAGTTGATTTAAAGAAAAAAAATGTTGACTTATTAGAGGGAGAAACAGCAGGTTTAATTCGACTAGAAATTGATGATGCAGAAGAGCATGGAAATCTTACCCATTGTGCATCGGTTTACAATTCGGTTAATGATACAATTAGTCCTGGTTTGGATGCTTATGGACCTCGAATTGTAAATTTTGCCAATATTCTGAAGTACGATTACATTCCATTGGCAAAGACAATAGAATTGGTTTTGGATATCGTGAAAGAGGCAATGGGATCGCCAATAGAAATTGAATTTGCGGTTGATTTGACCAAAGATAAAGAGGGAAAGGCGTCCTTTTACTTGTTGCAGATAAAACCTTTAATCGGAAATGTTGATGACTATAATGTTGATTTGGAAGAGATTGACCGAAACAGATTGATGTTGCTTTCTGAAATGAGTATGGGAAATGGTTTAATTGATAAGGTAAGTGATGTAATTTATGTTGCTCCGGAGTTATTCAAAAAGGAAATGACATCTGAAATTGCTTCGATTATTTCTTCGGTGAATGAGAAAATGAGATTACAAGATAAGAACTATGTGCTCATTGGTCCTGGAAGGTGGGGAACAAGAGACAAATGGATTGGGATTCCTGTGAAATGGAAGGATATATCAAACGCAAAACTGATTGTGGAAACTAGCTTTGCAGATTACCCTTTGGAGGCTTCATCAGGTTCACACTTTTTCCATAATGTAACATCAATGAATATTGGCTATTGTTCTGTTCATCATCATTCCGAAACTTCTTTTGTAGATTACCATTTGCTAGGAAAACAGGATTTGATAGCTGAATATGGTGCAGTTAAGCATGTACGTTTTGCCAAGCCATTAAGTATTAAAATGGATGGTAAAAAGAGATTGGCAGTTGCCAGTTGGCAGAAATGATTTAATCGAATTTAATGGCTTTAGCCGGACTAATTTTTGTGATTAAATAGGATGGAATTAGCAACATGGCAACTGTAGCAATTAAACTTCCAACATTTAATAAAAGTAAATGACTAAGTTTTAAATTAACTGGTACAGTGTCAACGTAATAGTTGGTAGGATCTAATGGAATGATTTCGAAATAATATTGCAAAAGACACAAGCCTATACCGATAACATTACCCCATAACATTCCTTTGCCAATTACCATGCTCGATTGGTAAAGGAATACTTTTCGTATTGACCAATTTTTTGTTCCCAGTGCTTTTAAAATTCCAATCATGTTGGTTTTTTCCAGAATGATGATCAGTAAGCCTGAAACCATATTGATACCGGCTACTAGAATCATTAGCGAAAGGATAATCCAAACATTAAGATCCAGCATTTCGAGCCAACTGAAAATTTGTGGATGTTTTCTAACAATATTTCGAACTTTTATACTGCCTCCATCTTGCGTGAAAGAACTTGCTGTATTTTGTTTTACCAAGTAGGTAAGCTCCGATATTTCATTAAAATCATCAATGAAAATTTCATATCCGCTAACTTGATTATCCTCCCAATCATTTAGTTTTTGAATATGTCGCATATCGCAAACTAGGAACAGTTTGTCGAATTCCTCCATTCCTGTATTGTAAATACCTGAAATAACAAATCGTCTTTCGCGAGGAGGTTGTTGAATAAAGTAAACTGATATTTTATCGCCAATTTTAACTTGAAGCAGCTTCGATAATTTCTCTGAAATCAGAATTTTATTGCTTTTCTTTTCTTCTAGCTTGAATATTTCACCTTCAACCAAATTTTTACTAAAAAAGCTCCAGTCGTAATCTTTGCCAATACCATTTAAAACAATTCCTTGAATTTCCGATTTGGTTTTTAAAATACCTGGCTTTGTTGCAAAAGATTGAATGTGTCGAATCCCGTTAATTTGCTTTATCAGATTGGTATCGATAATGCTTTTATCAATTGGCTGTGTCTCAAAGGAAGAATTATTATCGTAGTTGGTAATCTGAATGTGTGAACCAAAGCCAGTTACTTTATTGGTAATTTCAGATTTAAAGCCAGTTACAATTGCTACAGCTAAAATCATAACACTAATGCCAAGTGCAATGCTAAGTTTGGCAATCTTTATAATTGGGCGCGACATTTTCTTTTCGCCCTTTTCACCAGTGGTAATTTTTTTAGCTATAAATAATTCCAGATTCAAATTGATATTCTTTTTGTTAAGATTAGCACAAAAGTAGTAATTTCGAATGATTAAAATTTATTTTTATTTGCAATTGGTTGCGAATGTTATGGGAGCTTCATGAATTTAAATATTCTACAACGAGAACTTAGAAATTCTTGATTGCTTTATCTGGTTTAAAATTGAAAAGAATCATATGCTGAGAGCTTATTTATATACAACTTTGATGTGCTTGTTATTTGTAAGTACATCTTGTGCACAACAGATTGCATTAAAAACATTGGCAGGCGCTGAGAATTATAATGATTATTTGCCTTTGCTTCAAGGCAAATCTGTTGGGATTGTGGGAAACCAATCCTCTTTGGTTGGACATCAGCATCTAATTGATTTTTTAGTTGCAAGAAACATCAAAATTCAAAGAATATTTAGTCCGGAGCATGGATTCCGTGGTGTTGCCGATGCTGGAGAAAAAATTAAAAACAGCAAAGATGTAAAAACAGGCATTTCCATAGTTTCTCTATATGGCAAACATTTTAAGCCAAGCGAGGAGGAGGTGAAAGACATAGATTTAATGGTATTTGATATTCAGGATGTAGGTGTTCGTTTTTACACTTATATTTCAACCTTGCATTATGTGATGGAAATATGTGCCGAGCAAAATATACCACTTGTCGTTTTAGACCGACCTAACCCTAATGCCCATTACGTGGATGGACCGCTTTTAGAAAAAAAATACGCTTCATTCGTTGGGATGCATCCGGTACCTGTTGTTTATGGCTTAACGATTGGAGAGTATGCAAAAATGATTAATGGTGAAGCTTGGTTAAAGGGAAGTTTAAAGTGTGATCTTACTGTGATTCCGTGCAAAAATTGGGATCGAAATCAAATGTACGATTTACCAGTTAAGCCATCACCCAATCTTCCAAATGCTCTTTCGATTGCCTTGTATCCCTCCTTGTGCTTTTTCGAAGGCACTTCTGTAAGTGCAGGACGAGGAACTGATTATCCATTCCAATGTTTTGGACATCCAAAGATGAAGCAGAAAGGCTATTCATTTACTCCAAGAAGTATTCCTGGAGCTAGCAAGTATCCCAAATTTAAAGGCAAAGTATGTTATGGATATGATTTGAGCAATTACAACTTGGAAGATTTTAGAAATAGAAAAGCCCTTAATCTGTCTTTTCTAATAACGGCTTACCAACAACTTCATGGTAATACAAAATTCTTTAATGCTTTTTTTAGAAATCTTGCAGGAACAAATCAATTAAGGCTGCAAATAGAAAAGGGAATGAGCGAAGAAGAAATTAGAGCTACCTGGCAAGAAGGTCTGAAAGAGTTTGAAAATATTCGGAAAAAATATCTGATTTATCCCGATTGGGAGTAAAATCAGAAACAGAATCGTCGGTGGCGAAAGGAAAGTAGTATCGACATAATTGACAAACCCGACGACCTGTTTCTAAGGGATTTCTTATTTAAAACTATAATGGTTTGCAATATCATGATTCGAACTGGTTGAATCAAAATCATGTGATGAAATCTTTAAGCGCTTAACCACTATACTTTTTTCTAAACTACACTTTTGTAATTTTCGATAGGCCTGAAGCAATTCAGGAATTAGAATGTAGGCATGCTTTAATTCTGAAATATTAATAGAGCTATTGATTAATGCTTTGTTATACTTGGAATCATTCACAATTAGATTGTAAAACGATCGCATATGATTTAGCCAACCCATAAATGCTTTGGCATTTTTTTCTGACTCTTCTATAGATTTCCAAAAATCAGGATACCTTTTCAAAACAGGTTTAATCAATCTTAAATCCTGGTGGTAAAGAGAATTCAGTTTTCTTCTCATCAAATAAACCAAACTACTTGCTTCAATCTCTTTCTGTGCGTATTTTTTCGATATTTCAGATAATTGAAAGGTATGTAAATCATTTGCTTTTTTCGTCCTGTTAAAAGTACTCTCCATAAGATCTTTTTTCTTGAAAATTGTTATAGCAAGTATAAAAAAAACAGCTCTGATGTATCTAAAAACACTATTAAATGAGTGTTAATATTAAAGGAGAAAAATGGAGGAGATAATGTTAAATTAATGGAAGATTAATGCTAAAAATCAGACTTGATAATTTAGAACTTATCAAAATAATCGGTATTTTTAAGGGAGTAACAACCTTAAACTAGAAAGAAATGGCATTTACCTTACAAATTGGAGATAAAGCTCCCGAATTTAATTTGATTGCAACTGATGGTATTCGATATAAATTAAATGATTTTAAGTCATCGAAATTACTGGTGGTTTTCTTTACTTGTAATCATTGCCCTTATGTTGTTGGATCGGATGAGGATACCAGAGCCATTGCAGACAAGTTTATACCGCATGGAGTTGAATTTGTTGGAATTAATTCCAATTCTCCTAATACTTACGAAGAAGATGATTATAACCATATGGTTACACGAATGGAAGAGAATGATTTTCCTTGGGTTTACTTACATGATGAAACTCAAGAGGTAGCTGTTAGTTATGGAGCTTTAAGAACACCGCACTTTTATTTATTTAATGAGAAGAGAGAATTAATCTATACGGGAAGAGCGGTTGACAATCCAAAGGATACTTCGAAAGTTACAGTACGTGATTTGGAAAGAGCAATTATTGAGCATTTGGATGGAAAGAAAATTTCTACCCCAGTAACTAATCCAATTGGTTGCAATGTTAAATGGGATGGAAAAGATAAACACTGGATGCCTGCAGATGCATGTGATTTGGTGTGAAGAAAATATGATTTATAGAAAGAGGCTATCTTTTAAAAGACAGCCTCTTTGCTTTTGTACTTTTCGTAAGAAGTACTTTTATCCGTAATTCAGAATTACAATTGCTTTAATAAGTTAGCCATTTCAATACCAGAAACTGCAGCTTCGTAACCTTTGTTACCTGCTTTTGTACCTGCTCGTTCAATAGCTTGTTCGATTGTATCAACAGTTAAAACACCGAAAATAACAGGAACTTCTGAATCTAATGAAACATGTGCTACACCTTTAGTTACTTCATTTGATACATAGTCGAAGTGAGGAGTAGAACCTTTAATTACAGCACCTAAACAGATTACAGCATCATACTTTCCACTTTTTACCATGCGCTTTGCAATCAATGGAATTTCGAATGCACCTGGAACCCAAGCAACATCAACATCATCTTCTGATGCACCATGACGTTTGATTGCATCCAATGCGCCACCTAACAGTTTACTTCCAATAAACTCGTTAAAACGACCCGCTACGATTCCAAACTTAAGACCTTCAGCAACTAATTTACCTTCAATTGTATTCATTTTATTATCTATTTTTCGATTATTTTTTATTCAATTCCTTTTACTTTTTTATCATCGTTTTGAAGATTCCACTTCACATCTTGATGTAACATGTGACCCATTTTCTTCATTTTGGTCATCATGTAAAATTCATTTTTTTCGTGATGTGTCATTTCAATTTCTTCACGATCAACAATTTTGATACCATAACCTTTTAAGCCTGCCACTTTTAGTGGATTGTTGGTCATTAGTTTTAAATTCTTAACTCCTAAATCAGCAAGAATTGCAGCCCCAATACCATAGTCGCGTAGATCAGCTTTAAAGCCAAGTGCAAGGTTAGCTTCAACGGTATCCATTCCCATATCTTGTAATTGGTATGCACGAAGTTTATTTATCAAACCAATCCCTCTACCTTCCTGGCGCATGTACAACAATACACCACGTCCAGCTTTTTCAATTCTTTTCAGAGCTTCCTGTAATTGTTCTCCACAATCGCAACGAAGCGAACCAAAAGCATCACCGGTTAAACATTCGGAATGAACTCGTGTAAGAACAGGCTCATCAGTATCTACATTACCTTTTACCAAAGCAACATGATGTTCGCCGGTAATTTTATTCACATAACCATGAGCTCTGAAGTCTCCATGCTGCGTTGGCATAGCAGTTTCAGTAATCTTTTCAATCATGGTTTCTGTTTGGCGACGATATTCAATTAAATCAGCAATGGTGATCATTTTCAAATCGTGCTTTTCGATATATTCCTTCAATTGAGGAACACGAGCCATGGTACCATCTTCGTTCATGATTTCACAAATTACACCTGCAGGATACAGACCTGCCATACGAGCTAAATCTACAGCAGCTTCGGTATGACCAGCACGAACCAATACACCATTTTTACGAGCAACCAGTGGGAAAATGTGTCCCGGACGAGTAAAGTCTTCAGGTTTGGCATCATTTTCCAATACTCTTTTAATAGTATGAGCACGTTCATGAGCAGAAATTCCAGTTGTACAATCGGCGGCATCAATACTAACAGTAAAAGCAGTTTGCTTGGCATCGGTATTGTTGTACACCATCATATCGATATTCAATTCGTCCAAACGCTCTTTTACTATTGGCATACAAATTAATCCTCCGGCTTGACGAGCCATAAAATTAATTGCCTCAGGGGTTACCATTTCGGCAGCCATTAATAAATCACCTTCATTCTCGCGATCTTCATCATCCACCACTACAATCATCTTACCTTGTCTGATGTCTTCAATCGCCTCTTCAATAGTATGAAATTCCATTACTTATCTAGTTTGTTGTCTTGTTTATGCAAATCCGTTTTCTTTTAAAAAATCCATTGAAATATCAGACTTCTCTGATTTTTCATCTTCCTCTCTGTGGAACATGAATTTCTCTATATATTTTGCTGTCATGTCGCATTCCAAATTGACTTTCTCGCCAGCTTTTTTAGAGATTAAAGTTGTATCGTATTGAGTTAAAGGAATGATTGATACTTTAAATATCTTCTCATCCACATAAGCTACAGTCAAGCTGATCCCATCAATAGCAATTGAGCCTTTTGCAATTACATATTTCAAGATATTTTTTGGAGCAGCAATACTCACCCAAATGGCATTGTCATCTTTTTCTTGCCCTACAATTTCTCCTAAGCCATCTACATGACCACTTACCATGTGTCCACCCAATCGATCGCCAACACGAACGGCTCTTTCTAAATTCACCTTGCTACCATTGCCAAGTGTACCAAAACTGGTTCTGTTCATGGTTTCCGGCATAACATCAGCTGTAAAACCGGCAGAGTCGAAACTTACTACCGTAAGACAAATTCCATTGGTGGCAATACTATCGCCCAATTTTACATCATCCATAATTTTATTGGCAGCAATGCTTAAACGAATCGATTTTGCTCCTCGTTCGATGGCTTTTATTTGTCCTATTTCTTCTATTAATCCTGTAAACATTCTTCAGTAATCAGTTATCAGTAAACAGTAATCAGAAACTGCTACTTTTTTATTTTTCCTGACAACATTAGGTCATTTCCTAATTGTTGCAACTTAATATTATCTAATTCTATGGCGTCCTTCATCAATTCAATGCCTTCTCCGCCTACCGGACTTTTAGCATTACCTCCAATTATTTTAGGTGCGACAAAAGAAACTACTTCATCAACAATGCCTGATTGCAATGCTGAAAAGTTTAGTGTAGCTCCACCTTCCAATAATATTCCATCGATGTTTTGTTCTCCCAGCATTTTCATCAAAACATTTAAATCTATTCTATCATTTAATGCATCTACTTTTAAAACTTGATTTCCTTTGGCTTCGATCTGCTGGATTTTATCGAGATCTGCCTTTTCGGTAACAGCTAAAATGGTTTTTGCTTGATCTGAAGTATTTAAAATCTTTGAATCTAATGGAATTCTTGCCTTGCTATCCACAACAATTCGAATCGGATTCTTACCATTTCCATTTTCCAGTCTTGTGGTAAGCATAGGATCATCAGCAATAACCGTATCAACACCAACCATGATTCCTGCCAATTCGTTTCTTAATTCATGAACCTTAGCTCTTGATTTTTCATTCGATACCCAACGAGAATCACCTATTTTACTGGCAATTTTTCCATCCAGTGTCATGGCAGTTTTCATTACCACATAAGGTGTTTTCGATTGTATGAATTTTAGAAAAGTGCGATTCATTTCGGTCAACTCTTCGCACAAATAGCCAAAATCAACTTCAATGCCATTTTCTTCTAAAATTTTCACACCACGACCAGCAACCAAAGGGTTGGGATCAAGCATACCAATAATCACTTTCCCAATTTTATTTTTTACAATGGCTTCGGCACAAGGAGGCGTTTTTCCGTAATGAGAACAAGGTTCTAGCGTTACATACATGGTAGCACCTTCAACTGACTCTTTGGCCGAACGGAAAGCATTTACTTCGGCATGAGGACCACCATAAAATTCATGATATCCTTCCCCAATTATTTTATCGTCTTTTACAATTACAGCACCAACCAGAGGGTTTGGACTTACTCTTCCCACTCCTTTTTGGGCAAGCTCATAAGCTCTGTGCATGTATTCGTATTTCTTGCTCATATATTTAAAAACAAAAAGCCCTGAACAGTGTACACTATTCAGGGCATTTATTATACGGTCTGCCAATTGGAACCAATTTTTCCAATGACATGAATTAATCGAATCGATCAATTATTTTTCTTCTCCCATCCAGACTATACTGTCGGTACTGGAATCTCACCAGTTCAATCCTTTTACAGATTCGCGGACTATCACCGCCGGTCGGGAATTTCACCCTGCCCTGAAGAAACAATAAAAATATGTGGAAACAGAGTTTTTAAGTACTGCTTCTGCTACAAATATAGATCTTTAAGATTTAAAAACAAATGAAGCTGATATGCTTTAAACAATATTAACAGTTCATTATAGATTTTTTATCTGAAAAAATACAAGTATCAAGCTTAATGATCTTTAGACATTTTCGTAAATGGCATTAATTGTTCTATATTTGCAAAAATTTTTAAATCACTAAATTGGAGTAAGTATGCCTCATAAGTCAGGTTTTGTAAATATCATTGGAAATCCGAACGTTGGAAAATCAACCTTAATGAACAATTTGGTTGGTGAACGCATTTCGATTATCACATCGAAATCGCAAACCACTCGCCACCGAATTAAGGGAATTGTAAATGGTGAAGATTTCCAAATTGTATATTCTGATACTCCGGGAGTATTGAAACCGAACTACAAACTTCAGGAATCGATGATGAAGTTTTCGACATCTGCATTGGTTGATGCTGACATTATTTTATATGTTACCGATGTTGTTGAAACCATTGATAAGAATGAAGATTTCTTAAAAAAGGTTCAGAACACTGATACTCCGGTTATCCTGATTTTGAATAAAATTGACTTGACAACTCAGGATAAACTTGTTGAGATGATGGACGTGTGGAAAGAAAAGCTGCCAAAAGCAGAAATCTTCCCTATGTCGGCAAAAGAGAATTTTAATGTCTCTAATTTATTTGATAGAATTTTAGAGCTATTGCCAGAAGGACCTCCTTACTTTGCTAAGGACGAAATGACTGACTTGCCAGCCCGTTTCTTTGTGAATGAAATCATTAGAGAAAAAGTATTGATGAACTACGATAAGGAAATTCCTTATGCTGTGGAAGTTGAAGTAGAAGAGTTTAAAGATGAACCTAAGATTATTAACATTATGGCGGTGATTAATGTTGAAAGAATGTCGCAAAAAGGGATCATCATTGGTCATCAAGGTAAAGCACTTAAAAAAGTTGGAACCGAAGCCAGAAAAGACATGGAAGCATTCTTTGGTAAGAAAGTATTTTTAAAGATATACGTTAAAGTTGCCAAAGATTGGAGAAATAAAGAGAATAAATTAAAAGGATTCGGGTACAATCAGTAAAACAGATCACAATTAACAGTTATGAGTAATATTGTTGCAATAGTAGGTCGTCCAAATGTTGGAAAATCTACACTTTTTAATCGATTAATAGGAAGCCGAAAAGCGATTGTAAATGAAACTGCCGGAGTAACCCGTGATCGTAATTACGGGAAAGCAGACTGGAATGGAAAAGAGTTTTCGGTAATTGATACTGGTGGATATTCATTCAACTCGGAAGATGTTTTTGATGAAGAAATCCGCAAACAGGTAATGTTGGCTATTGATGAGGCCGATGCCATTTTATTTGTGCTGGATGTTCAGCATGGAATGACAGACTTGGATGAGGCTGTTGCCAGAATTCTTCGCAGAACTACAAAAAAGGTTTATCTGGTAGCCAATAAGGCAGATAACAGCGATTTGATTTTTGCAGCGAATGAGTTTTATTCAGTGGGAATTGGAGATGTTGTTTATCCAATATCATCGGTGAATGGTTCTGGAACTGGAGATTTGCTTGATGCGGTTGTGGGTGATTTTGAAGAAAAACCTGAAGAAGAAGACAACGATTTACCAAGACTTGCATTTGTAGGTCGTCCTAATGTAGGAAAATCATCAACGGTAAATGCATTAATTGGTATCGAAAGAAATATTGTTACTGATGTTGCAGGAACAACCAGAGATTCTATTCATACAAGATTCCAGAAATTTGGTCACGACTTTATGATGGTAGATACTGCCGGAGTTCGTAAAAAGCCAAAGGTAAATGAGGATTTGGAATTTTATTCGGTAATGCGATCGATTAGAACCATAGAAACGGCTGATGTTTGTATTCTGATTCTCGATGCTACACGCGGTGTGGAAGCACAAGATCTGAGTATTTTTGATTTGATAATCAAAAATAGAAAAGGTGTTGTGATCATGGTGAACAAGTGGGATTTGATTGAGAAAGAAACCAACACCATGAAAGAGTTCGAGCAAGAAATCAGAAATAAAATTGCTCCTTTTAATGATGTACCAATCATTTTTACATCTGCAACTTCTAAGCAACGATTACTAAATGTGTTGGAATCTGCATTGGAAGTACATGAAAATAGAGTTCGCAAGATCCAAACTTCAGAATTGAATAAGGTGATGCAGGAAGCCATTGCTGCGTTTACTCCTCCTTCGGTAAAGGGTAAATTCATTAAGATTAAGTACGTAACTCAATTGCCAACTTTGGCTCCAACTTTTGCCTTTTACTGTAACTTGCCACAGTACATTAAAGATCCTTACAAAAGGTACCTTGAAAACCAGATTCGTAAAAACTGGACATTTACAGGTGTTCCGATTCAGATTTTTATGAGAAAAAAATAATTGCTACAAAGCAATCATATCAACCGATTCA
Source organism: Marinifilum sp. D714 (assembly GCF_030851345.1). Lineage (GTDB taxonomy): Bacteria > Bacteroidota > Bacteroidia > Bacteroidales > Marinifilaceae > Marinifilum. The sequence goes on along the minus strand of NZ_JALPNU010000010.1, from coordinate 113,865 downwards.
GAATTTCTGAGTCGGTTTTTTTTGATCTAAATTTTGTAATTGTTTTTTAAAACTAATCATTTAGTTATATTTATATGATAATTATAAAATTACAACCCAATGAAACAATTTATTTTTACCCTAATACTTGCAAGTATTTTCTTTATCCCCAATGCATCTGCACAACGTACCAATAAGGTAGATCAAATGCTTTTTAATGGACAATATGAAAGCGCCATTCCAATTCTTAGACAAATGATTGCAAAGGATAGTACCAATAGTAAGCTATATTTTCGTTTGGGGAAAGCATATCAAAGCTTAAATCAGTATGTTCTTGCAATTGAGAATTATCAAAAAGCTCACAAATTGCATCCCAATTCAACTGCCACATTATTTAATTACAGCAATTGCCTTTATTCATCAGGAAATTATCCAGAATCTCAAAAACAACTATTAAAACTTCAAGCTGTGGATTCAATGCATTATCAAGGCAGTTTATTATTGGCAAAAACATATGCTAACCTTAGCAATTACTCTAAAGGATTGGATACTTATAAGAAATTAATTGTGCGCGACTCTCTAAATCCATACTTGCACAAGCAAGCTGCCAATTTAAAAGGTAAAATGCATGACTTCATTGGTGCATTGGCTTCCTATTTAAAGGCATATGAACTTAATCCGAAAGATTTATCTGTGATTCTTAATGTGATTCAGAAATTTTCTGAAATGGGAGCTTTCGAACAAGCTTTGGATTATTGTAATAAAGGACTTGAAGTGTACCCAAACAACCATTTGATACAAAAAAAGAAAGCTCAATGTTTAATGGGCCTAGAATGGTATGAGAATGCTTTAAACATTTACAAAGATCTTGAAACAAGAAAAAAACTAAATATTGTAGGTTATAAGCAATTGGGAATTTGTTACATGCAAACCAGACAGTATCAGAAAGCTGTTGACGTATTTTTAATTTGTATGACAGACCCTAATATGGGCGCAAGTTTCGAAAAAGATCCCATGTTGAATTACTTTTTAGGTGTTTGTTTTTCGCGCTTAAATGATTATGAAAAAGGAATTATATATTTACAGAACTCCTTAGATTATATCATACCTCCAATTAAATCATCAATGCATTTGTATTTGGCAAAAGCTTACAATGCCACACGCGAATTTGAAAAAGCGGTAATTGAATATAAAAATCACTTTGAAATGGATAGTTCAAACCCAGAAGTTTTATACGAAATTGCTACTACTTACGAGGAGTTTGGCGATAACAAAAAGAAAGCGCTGAAATATTATTCGCAATACATTAGAGAAACAGATGATATTGGAGGTGAGCGTTACGAGTATGCAAAATCAAGAATCCTTCACATTAAAGAGAAAATACACTTCGAAAAGTAAAAGAATACCTAATTGTTGGTATTGCGAACACCAGTTAAGCAGGCTAAGTTTGTATTGACTTAAAAACGAGCTCCCGGAACTGAGGCCAGATGAATTCGAGAAATCTTTTGCCATAATATTTCTTTTTAGTGTTTTTACTCATTTGGTTTCGGTTTTCGATTGCTTTTTTGTTGCATGTCTTATTAGATCTCCAAAATTTTACTAATTTAGATTGAATTAAAATACGAATATGCATATAAAGAAAAGTATGAAAATGGCAGATGTGATTCAAATGAATTACATGCTGATACCTGTTATTCATCGTTTTGGAATTGAATTGGGATTTGGAGATAAAACCGTAGATCAGGTTTGTGAAGAGAATGAAGTTGATTTGAACTTTTTTCTACAGTTGGTAAATGCTTATCATGACCAGGATTATTTTCCCAAAGAAGAATTGCAAAGTATCCCAGTACGGGAAATTGTAGCTTATCTAAAAATGACTCATGCCAGTTATTTAAATAATACAGTTACTGATATTGAGCAAAAAATTAAAAGTCTGGAATTGGAAGGTAATGAGGATAAAAAATACATTGCCCTAATTAGAAACTTTTTTGAAGGCTACAAATCGGAGCTTACTGAGCACATTATGCGTGAGGAAGATGTTGTGTTTCCATACGTATTAGCTGTTGATGAAATCATAAAATCAGAACAATTTACTGATAAGAATAAAAAGGTTTTTGAGTCGTTTTCGATTGAGGAATATGAGGAAGAGCACGATGATGTGGAGGAGAAACTTATGGATTTGAGAACCATCATGATTAAATATGTTGCTCCACCTGCCAATACCAACCTATATCACAGTATTATTCAAGACTTATTTAGGCTAGAGGAAGATTTGAATTATCATTCCAGAATTGAGGATAAGGTTTTAATTCCGAAAATCATTTTAATGGAAAAATCAATTAAGAACCTGTTTTAATGATCGTTTATGCCTAGAATTTCTATAATAATTGCAGAAAGCACTTGTTTGATTCGAAAAGGACTTAGTGCAGTAATTCAAAAGCTTGGGAATGTTGAAATTCTTCAGTCTGTTTCGAATAAAGTAGAGCTTTGCGATATTGTGAACCGGTTAAAGCCTGATATTTTAATTGCCAATTCGAATATGCTTGATTCAGATTGTGAAGATTTAAAAAAGCATTTTATTACAGCCAACAAAATGAGTTTGGTATTGATATCGGAAGATAAGTCAATTGAGGACAAATACAATGCCGATGCTTTTATTCACTATAAGGATAATCAATCTAAGATTCTTGATGTTTTAGAAGAGATAGTGAATCGAAAGGCAGAAAAAAAACGAACCAATAAGTCGAATGAAACTTTAAGTTCGCGAGAGCAAAATATATTAAAGCACATTGCCTTGGGGTTAACCAATAAAGAAATTGCAGATCAGTTGTTTATCAGCATACATACCGTAGTTACCCACCGTAAAAACATAACCCAAAAACTTGGAATTAAATCTGTTTCTGGCTTAACGGTATATGCAATTCTGAACAATTTGATTACCATGGATGAGGTAAAGTAATTACAATTCTATAACTACACCTGCGGCCAATTCCAACAGGTTGAAGCTTTTTGCAAATTCATCGCGAACTTTGAAACTTGTGCAATGGGTTGGCCCAAGAATTTTAATGTTTTCAGCTTTTAGATATTCAATTGTTTTAATGGTAAGTTCGTCTATCTCCTTCAAATGAAAGCCGCCAATTACGGCATAAACAGTATTGGTTTTGCATACTTTCTTTGCAAAATCAACCGTATTGCAAATGCCCGAGTGAGCACAACCGCTAATCACAATCAAGCCTTTGCTGCTAGTGATGGCAATTGCCGAATCATCAGGAACAAAATCAGGCGATCCATCAGGCAATAGAAAAGGACTTTTTTTCGATTCAAAATCATTTACTCTAGGAATTTCTCCCAAGAATACCATATTTTCAGAAATCCAAAAAGGCTTTTTGCTTTCTTTAATATTAAAATTTTTCGAAAGTTCGCCTTTGTTCATCGATAAACCCACACTAGTGTTGTTGCGTTTTCGATGCCTGGTAATAAAACAATCAGGGTGTAATATCAGATCTTTTCCAGATAGATGCTTTAAACCATCTCCATGATCCCAATGACCATGACTTAGAACCACAGTATTGATATCAGAAAAATCTTCATTTAACTTTTCGGCATTCTTTACAAACAATTCGTTTGGACCTGCATCGAATAAAACTTTCTTACCAAATTCGATAAGTACCGAAAATCCATGAACCGATTCAAAACCTTCTGCAGCTGTATTATCTAATAGTATTTTCAGCTTCATTGTTCATCTTTTCTTTTAGGAATTCTAAGGTTAAAGCATGAGCCGACTCCTTGTTCCGAATCTACCCAAATTTCACCTTTTGCGTTTTTAACGATGTTTTTTACAATGGCCAGACCTAATCCCATTCCAGCCGATTTGGTAGTGAAATTAGGATAGAATAACCTTTCCATTACATCGTCGCTAATTCCGTTACCATTGTCAATTACACAAGCTTTAAAGTATTCTTTTTCTTCTTCAAGCTCAACAATTACTTGTCCATTTCTATTTTCAGGAATGGATTGAATGGCATTGTTTATCAAATTCACAAATACGCGAATAAATTGCTCTTTATCCACAAATACATTGGCTGTTTCAATTCCATTTAACTGAAGTTTTAAATCCAATTCATCGTTTCTAAACAAGGAAACAACATGATTTAATATGTCAACAAGATTCAATGGTTCGTTATTTGCCGTTGGCATTTTTGCAAAGTTTGAAAAGGCTGTTGCAATTGAAGACAAAGCATTAATCTGTTCTATTAAAGTTTTGCTTACTTGTTTCAAATGCTCTTCTCTGTTTTCCGATTTTTCTTCGAAGCGTTTTTGCAAAAATTGAATGCTTAGCTTCATTGGAGTTAAAGGATTTTTAATTTCATGAGCAATTTGACGAGCCATTTCTCTCCATGCAGATTCTCTTTCTGAGCGAGCCAATTTTTCTGCACTTTCGGAAAGCTCAGCCAGCATCTGGTTGTATTCATTAATCAGACTTCCAATCTCATCATCTTTTGAATATTCAATTTTTTCACCATACGAACCAAATCGAGTCGCTTTTAACCTGTTTTGAATAATCCTTAGCGGATATGTAATCTTATTGGAAATAAAAACTGAAAGGAATATTGCCAGCAAGATCATGAATACGTGCAAATTAACCCCTGTTAAAATAAGATTGAACATTTCTTTTTCCAACTCCTGACTCTTGGTAAAATAAGGAAGGTTTACAAATGCTATAATCTTATTATTCTCATCAACTATGGTTTCGTAGGCCGATAAATAAGACATTTTACCAATTTCTTCTTTGTGAATAAAGCTTGTTTTTTCTTTAAAAAACAATTGGTAATAGGCCGCAAAATTCATTTTATTATACTGTAATTTTTTGTCAAATATTTCACGGCGCGATGAGGTAATCAGTTCTCCTGATAAATTATACAAATGAATATCAGCATAAATTAGACTGGACAGTCTTCGTAAGCGATCTGTTAGAAAGTCGACATTTAAATTTTCGCCTAAGCTCGAAATTACTTCTTGTTTTACCAATTGTAACTTCTCTTCTAATTTTCTGTTATTTAGTTCTTCAGTTCTTTCAATTGTATAATAAACTGTACCTCCTCCCAGCAGTAAAAAGAATAGCATTAACAATCCTACTATAGAGTATTGTATTCTAAACTTAAAGCTCATGTTGAATTTAAATTTCCATGGATATCGGCTCAAAAACCAAATTAGCATGCCAAATAAGTAAAGAAATACAAAAATGTATGGAACTGTTATTACTCTATTGTACCAGGTAACAAGAGGGTAGCTTACTACAACAGTATTGTTATCGAATCGATAGACGAGATGGTCGTAATCGTCAAGTTTTACATGGAATGATTTCTCTTTGTTGGTTCCAAATACCTTTTCACTCATGTAATAGTTGAATTTTCCTGAGGAAGCAATCAATTTACCATCGCTATATTTTCCGTAAGAATATTCATTTCCTCTTTGTTTTAGCGTAACTTTTTCATCGAGTAACAAATCAGGATATCCAATTCCTTCATTGCCAAGTTTGGAGTCAAGACGAATAAATATTCGAACCAAGCCCATTCTTTTGGTTTTAAATTCCAGTTTCCCTAGGTAGGAAACCATTCCATCAAAATCATTTAAATAATAGAATTTTGTATTTGGAATTTCTTCTCCCGATTGAAGAATCATTTCTTCGAAGAATTCAAAACAATTTCTAACATTATTGTCTGGTTCAATACTTAGATCGTCAGATTCGTTACAAATTGTGATCTGGTGATAATACTGATCCCAATATCCTGAAAAGTATCGATTTTGAATGTGATCCATTATGCGTACTTCATTCCTGAATGGATACTGACACATTTGTTTTAATTTCTTATCTGAATCGAGATTTTTTTGCAAATGAAGCAACAAATTTTCAGAAGTAGGATCGTATTCTGTAGAAAGGTTCATTGCCGTTACCAATCGGTTTTGAGCTTCCTTTTTTTCTGATAGAACATTTATAATTCCGGTTACGGCTATGGCAACAAACAGCAGTAAAACAATCATTAATGAGTAGTAGCTTCCTTTTGCAACTTTATAGCTTGCAAATCCTACAAGTAACAGAATGATTAATGGTAAAATTAAAAAGAGATAGCTGTGGGGTTCGAATGAATAAAGGAAAAGATATACGATGGCTGGAAAAGAAATTGCAAACACGTATATCAAGTATTTCCATAAATTCCATCTTGATCTTGATAAGGCCGCAATGAGATATGCAAAGTGCCCCAAAGCATACATTAGTAAAAGCAAAATCAGAAATCCAACAAATACATAAATTCCATAATCCTGGAACACAAACATCTGAAGACTGAAGCTAGAGTCTAGTACCAAACTGCTTATTAAGCCTTGTATTGAGTAAAAAAATACCCAATACAATATTAAGTACAAAACAAATAGTATGCTTGCTCCTGTTTTTGATACTCCCTTAAGAATATGATATTTACATCCATAAGATGAGTAGGTGTAAATGAAAAGATAGAGGAATAAAACATTGAGCAGAAAATCCCCCAGTGATGGGAAGAAAAATGAGCGTGCATAAAGTGTTGGTGAGAAAATTTCCAAATTGGAAAAGACAGCTGGAAAGGAATATTGTATCATGAAATATCGTAGACACAATAATGATATTCCCCAAATAAAAAGTACGCTTAAGCCAATTTTTACATTTCTAATTTCAAGTATTAGAATGCTAACCAGAATTAAAAGGAGAAGAATGAAGATAGCATAAAAGGCTCCAATACGATGTTGAGCTTTTGGAGCACTATGTACATAATCACTGTTTTGTAATGAAAACAGAAAGTTATGATCTTTATCAAAAATCGGAACTCCTTTTTCTTTATCTAATGATATTTCAAACTCAACGGGTATATCAAATTCACGATCGAAATGATTCTTTAGGTATTTATTCTGGTATGGGTAAATCTTTTTTATAAGAAGTAAACCATACAAATCTATACTGTCTAACTGTTGTCTTTGAATATAGTACCAGCCATTCTCGAATCTTTTAACACTCCCATGGGATTCTCTAAGATTTTCTACTTTAGGAACTATGAATGAGTTATCACTCCAAAACCCTAAAGTGTCTTCTTTAAATGCTAGTAAAACAAAACCATCTTTTTTCAGGTCATGTTCAAATTCCGTGAAATTGTCATATCTACTTAGGCCACCATTTTTACTGACAATGGCATTGCGTAACTCATTTAAATCTTTTTTTAAGGAAGGTTCTTTTTCGCTAAAAACATGTTGTATTCTTTTTGCCGATTGCTGTAAGCTATCTTCGCGATTAAAAAGATAATCAGAAGTGATTGCCAACCCGAAAAATATCAGTACTGATATTCCTAGAATGTATTTGAGAAGTTTGTTTTTCAATGCTGACTGTTTTGAATTTTTTGTTTGGATTAACAAATTTCATGCTAAACCTCTCACAAATTAGCATAATTCAATTAAACCATCAAACATGATGATAAGGTTCTCCTTTTATAATGGTCATAGCACGATAAAGTTGTTCCGTAAAAATCATACGAATCATTTGGTGTGAGAATGTCATTTTTGATAAAGAGACCTTGCCTTGAGCCTTTTTGTATACTTCTTCGGAAAATCCATAAGGACCGCCAATTACAAAAACAAGATTTCGAGTCCCACTAATCATTTTCTGTTCCATAAACTTCGAAAATCCGACTGATGAGAACTCTTTGCCATTTTCATCTAATAAAATTAATGTGTCTGTAGGTTTTAGCTTTTCCAGAATTAGTTCACCTTCTTTCTGTTTTTGTTGATTTTCAGAAAGATTTTTTGTGTTCTTTAAATCGGGAATAATTTTAAATTCAAACGGAAGGTAATGTACAAGACGTTTTTGATATTCGTCAATACCTTTTTTTACAAAGTCTTTATCTGTTTTACCAATTACCAAGAGAGTTGCTTTCATAAGTATCTTTTTTTCACGATATGGTAGTCCCTATGTTATTAAACTTAAATTCTGCAATACCGCACTATTACATGTCCTTCATCAACAGAGTATAATCAATTATCTGCTTGAAATCAGGTTCTCGATTAGATTTTTTTTATCTTGCGATATGTTTTTCGCACAGAATTTGTGTAAAGGTAAATGATAATGAATTAAAATTATTCAGATGAGAATTATTAAATACATATTTGTTGGAATTCTATTTGTTCTGTTTTCTGCTACGAATGTAAGTTCGCAAACTCAGAATGATTTGCCGAAAAACTTAATGCTTGCTTTCAAACAAGGAAATTGTTCAAGTTTGTCCAATTATTTTAGCGATAGAATCCAACTTTCGATTCAAGACAAAGAAGGCAACTATAGCAAATCTCAAGCAAAACAGATTCTTGATAAGTTTTTTAGAGACTATCCACCAACTGATTTTAAAAAGAAACATGCTGGGGGTAAAACCGGTGCAAGATATGCAACTGGAGAATTAATCACCAAAAAGGGAAACTTCCGATTAAGTTTTCTTTCGAAGAAACAAAACGGAAAATTCATTATTCACCAGCTCCATATAGAAAAAGATTAACTATAGGCTCCAATTGATTGGGGCCTTTCCTTTTTCCTCCAAATATTTGTTGGCTTTGCTAAAATGTTTGTTTCCAAAAAATCCTCTGTCAGCTGAGTATGGTGATGGATGAGGCGATTTTAAAACCAAATGTTTCGATCGATTAATTTGTTCTCCTTTTCTTTGGGCATATGATCCCCATAGTAGAAAAACAAGATTCTCCTTTTCTTCCGAAAGACATTTTATAACTGCATCGGTAAATTGTTCCCAACCTTTGTTTTGGTGAGAACCAGCTTGGTTAGCCCTCACGGTGAGTGTAGCATTCAATAGCATTACACCTTGTGCGCTCCATTTTTCTAGGTTTCCACTTTTGGGCATACTCAATCCTAAATCGGAATTTATTTCCTTATAGATATTCTGTAAGCTAGGAGGGAGGGCAACACCATTGTTTACAGAAAAGCATAAGCCATTAGCTTGTCCAAATCCGTGATATGGATCTTGTCCAATGATCACCAATTTCACATTATCGAATGCACATTTGTTAAAGGCATTAAAAATTAATTTTCCTGGTGGATAGATTTTTTTACTTTGATATTCTGTCTTTACAAAATGAACCAGTTGTTGAAAATACTCTTTCGAAAATTCACTACTTAGTTTTTCCTTCCAGGATTCTTCAATTTGCACATTCATGAGGATAATTTTTTTTCGAAGATAGCATCAAAGCTGAACTTATCCATAAATCAATTCATAAAAAAAGATCCAACAAGAATTTCCTGTCAGATCTTTTAATGTATAATTAATTTCTAATCTAATGCATTTACATACAGTGCATATATTTTTCAACGATTTCCATAATCTTATCTACTTTGCCTAGAATTCTATCATTTAAGCCGTTGTCTTCATAAAGTTTTAAATTCTTAGCAACAGAATCGATTGTTCCTTGTGGGAAAATTCCATTTTTCTCGAAAATGTCTCTCTTCTCCAATAGGCAATCGGCACTTTCCCAACAACAAGTTGGTAATTGTTCCAATTTCTCTAATTTTTCTTTGTAATGTGGAGCGAAAATATCAACATCAGCATACAATTCTTCAGCTTTTTGCAAGCTGTTTTCCATTTGCAATCCATGCTGTCCTGCAACAATCAAACCTGCCATCAATTGATAAATATCTGCGGATCCATCAGGAACTCTAAATTCGAATGTCTGTTTGCTTGAGAAATCTCTTGGATCAGCATCCTGTTGTGGATTCACATCTTTAATCATATCAGTTGCGCCAACCCATCCAAGAGGAACACGTACCAATACCGATCTGTTTCTATCTCCCCAACATACATAAGTAGGAGCTTCTTGATGAGGAACCAATCTTAAATAAGAAGTTGGAATAGTGTTACCAAATGCAGTTAATGCACCCGAAAGATCCATGATACCAGCAATCATTTTCTTCGCAGTATCGCTTAATTGGCCATTTTCAATACAGATGTTTTTACCATCTTTTTCAACCAACATGTGAATATGAAGACCACTACCTGCTTTACCTACGGTAATTTTAGGAGCCCAGCTTACCAAAGCACCTTCTCTAGCAGCAAGCATTCTAACAATCCATTTCCCAATTAGTAATTGTTCTACTGCATCTTCAGCTTCTACAGGCAAGAATTCAATTTCATGTTGCTCATACCCCTCTTCACCTGCTGTAAAGCTTCCTACCTCAGAGTGACCATATTTGATCTTACCACCACACTGAGCAATTAATACCATTGCTTCACGACGCAAGTTTTCCCATTTTGTAAATGGTTGTGAGCTGTGATATCCTTTTTGATCAACATCAGGGTAGAGTGTATGGTTTGCACTTTTAATATAGTACTCTAACTCACCCATTGCCTTAAATTTAAGACCTGTGGTTTTCTCAAACTCTCTGTTAGCCTTTTTAAGAATGTACTCAGGAGCACTTTCAAGAGGTTTTCCTTCTGCAGTGTAGAAAGAACAAAGAATATCCAAGCTTGGAACTTCAGAGAAAGGATTAACAAATGCAGTTTTAAATCTTGGAATTACATATAAATCACTTGATCCTGCCCCAATATATGAGAACAAGCTTGATCCATCAACACGTTCACCTGTTGATAAAATGCTATCAAGGTGATCTAAACCAGTTATAATAAAGTTTAATGTTTTTAATTTTCCATCCTCAGCAACATAGCGGAAGTTGATCATTTTAATATCATTCTCCACTACATATTCAATCAAATCTTCCTTTGTAAACTCCGAACTTGGTTTTTTAAGAAACTGAACAAGTTTGTTAGGATCTAATCTATAATCTTCCCTAGTCATAATACCGCGTTTTATAAATATTTGTTGTTGTGTTTTAGTTCTTGTGATAAAAATAGATCTGAACTCATTTATTTTCCAAAAAGTTTTGCGTTTTTAGAATGATGATTGAAAATCTATCAAACTGTCAATAAAATAAGGCGTTTAGAGAGGTTTTATCCTTTTTGTGAAGCACAAAAAAAGCTGTTTTGCAACAGCTTTTCGAAACCGTTTTCGACGGTCAATTTTTTATTTTTTTCAATTACCCCCTTTTCAAAGGTGATCCTAACTAAAAATCAGCATTATTTATTCAATGAATCCTCTTTTTTGTTGAGGTAGCATTTAAAAGAATATATTTTGATTTTTTAAATGCCCTATTTTTAATCAACCTATGCTCAAAACGTCATTTTTATCATCTTAGGGGTATAGTTTTTGTGAAAATTGCCATGAATTTTAATGCAATTTTAGATTCAACCCCCTTATTTCAACTTTTAAATATTTCATTGCAATTTAATACTGTTAAATAATAGTTAGAATTGTATCGAAAAATGAAATCCTTCAGGCATAGTAACTAATCTAAATCCTTTTCTATGTCTCACAAAACACAAATCTCCATCGGTATAATAAATTCCTCCATGAACTTTAACCCTTTGACAATCATTGGGTAGGTGAGAGAAGTAAACTGTTCTTGGTGGCTCTACATAAATAAAGCCAAACTCAGGATAGTATCTGTAATAACATCCATTGGTATAGTAATAATCACCACTGTGATGATGAATTACTCTAGGTTCACAAGAAAATCTCCAAATTACTTGACCATATTTTGAGTGATTGTAACAACTGTGTCCATGTTTATTGTAGTAGTACTTGTGTCTATGATATTGCCCATGATGTTTATGGTGATATCCATGATGAGCTCTATAATGATCTCCATGATAGGATCTATGTTCTACATGCCCATGTTTATGGTGTTTGTGATGCTTATGTCCCTTGTATTTTTTGTGTGAATAATGATCGTGTTTACGGTTATGTGATTTCTTATTATTGTATTTGTGATCATGTCTTTGTGACCTGCGATCATCTTTATAGTTGTAACTGCTTCGCTTAGATCGATCTCTATTATGGTTTTCATGAAAAGACTTGTTCCTTTTTCTTTCTTCGTAACGACTAGCCTCTTCGTTGTATGATCTTCTTTGAGCAAATGAACTGGTTGTATATGCGGTAAGTGTTGAAACCAATACTACATTGGCAAGCAACTTGAAATATTTTGTCGTTTTCATAGTTTTGGTATTTAATGGTGAAAGCCATTCTGCTCTCCGTTGAGTGGCAGTAGCAAACTGTAATAAGTTTGCAAATGTTTCTGGCAAAATATCGTCATCCTTTGGTAGGGATGAATCCGTAAAGTAAATAACCGGTATACTTTAACTAGATCTTTGCAAAGCTTGTGCCAAAAAATACAAAAGTGCCAAATAGCTATGTATTTGGCACTTTTGTATATGTGGTGTTTTCAATTTTTTAGACTATTGCATTATCTGTTTTTACTTTTAGACTGGCCTTATCGGTAAAGCTTCTTTTTTTAGGGCGGATTAAAACTCTTAAGGATTGATCGGAGGTGAAATAATTCCAAACCCAATTGATAAGAATAAAGAAACGATTCTTCACGCCAACAATTGCCATAAGGTGTACAAACAACCACAACACCCAGGCAAAGAATCCTTGCATTTTCATTCCAGGAAGATCAGCTACTGCTAAGTTTTTACCAATGGTAGCCATCGATCCTCTGTCCATATAATGGAATGCTTTCATCTCTTTGTTCAGCAGTAATCTTTTAAAATTCTTGGCCAGATTTCCAGCTTGCTGTAAACCTACTTGAGCAACCTGAGGATGTCCATTTTCAAATTTACCTTCGGTTTGGTACGCAAGATCTCCAATAGCAAATACATTATCTAATCCTACTATTTTATTGTATTGATCTACCTGAAGTCTTCCTGCGCGGACACTCGCATTTTCACTGATTCCTTTAATCGGCCTTGCTGCAACACCAGCTGCCCAAACCATGGTGTATGATTTAAACTCTTCATCATCATCCAAACGAATGGTTAAACCATCGTAATCAGCAACCCTAGCATTGGTTCTAACAATTACGCCAAGTTTTTCGAGGAATTTTTGAGCTTTAACTGATGCTTTTTCCGACATACCATTTAATAGTTTATCCGAAGCCTCGAACAAGTACACATTCATAAGGCTAAAATCAAGCTCAGGATAATCTTTCGGAAGAATTTCAGATTTCATTTCGGCCAAAGCTCCGGCCAACTCAACACCTGTTGGTCCACCTCCTACAAGTACAATGTTCATGTAATTGGCTGCTTTTTCCGGATCTGATTCATTCAAGGCCTTTTCGTAATTTCTCAAAATTGAGTTTCGAAGAAAAATGGCTTCCGAAACAGATTTCATTGGAATGGAAAACTCTTCGATATTTTTATTTCCAAAGTAATTCGTGCTCACACCGGTTGCCAATACCAGGTAATCGTATTTCAATTTTCCCAAACTGGTATAGATTTCATTTTCCTCTGAATTTACTTCCAATAAGTCAGCCATTCGGAAATGGACATTACTTTTCTTTTGGAATATCTTGCGCAAAGGAAATGATATAGAACTTGGCTCAAGTCCCGAAGTTGCTACCTGATAAAATAGGGGTTGAAATTGGTGAAAGTTATTTCGATCAATAAGTACTACCTGATATTTTGTATTGGCTAATTGTCTTGCAAGTTTTAAACCTGCAAATCCTCCGCCAATAATTACTACTCTGGTTTTCCCATTCTCGGGAATGTGTTTTATGGTATCCATTTTTGTATTTGAATTAAGAAAATTCGCCATTTTATCGGCCTCCTTTTTAGCTATCCGGATTAAAGACTCTTTTATCTTTTACAAATTAAAGAATTAATTCTTTATTATCCTAGGGCACCAATTCACACAACCGTTTTCATCGAAAAGTTTTATGAGCTGATAGATGATATAAATTGCTTGGATAAGATATAAAACACAACAAATCCGAAATGCCAGGCAGGTATTTCGGATCTGATTTTATGATTTTACTGTGATTAATCTTCTTTCTTAGCGGCAACAACAGACATTTCTACCAATAATTCAGGACGAGCCATTCGAGCCTCAACGCAAGCACGAGCTGGTTGGTATCCATCTTCTACCCAGGCATCCCAAACTTCGTTCATGGCTGCGAAATCTTTCATGTCACGCACATATATGGTTACAGAAAGGATATGCTTCTTGTCAGAACCAGCTTTTTCCAATAACTCCTCTACTTTTTCAAGAGTAGTTACCGTTTGCTCTTTGATATCTTTGGTAGCGTCCTTAGCAGTTTGTCCACACAAATAAATGGTGTTGCCGTGCTCTACAATACGGCTCATTCTTGGAGTTGAATCGATTCTTTTGATACTCATTTTGATTAATGTTTAAGTTATTTTGTGGGGCGAAGATATAAAAAAAGGAGAAAGGTAAAAGGATCAAGTTTAAAGGAAGTTGTATAAAAAAAATGCCGCTCCAAATGGAACGGCATTTTGTATATCTTGAGACGATCTCAATTATTTCATACTAGCAATACGCTCTTCCAAAACTTTGATTTTGGCTTCAGCATCTGCCATTTTCTTTTTCTCCATTTCAACCACTTTGGCAGGAGCATTGTTTACGAAGCGTTCGTTGCTCATTTTCTTCTGAACAGAAGCAAGGAATCCTTGAGTATATTTCAACTCTTCCTCCATTTTTTTTAATTCTTCTTCAACGTCAACCAAATCTCCAAGAGGGATGAAATACTCAACAGCTTTTACAATGAATGACATTGCTCCAGCCATTTCTCCGTTGGCAGCAGAAATTTCGCTTAGGTTACACATCTTAGCAATTACAGTATCAAAAGAAGAATCGTAATTGCCTTCTTTCACCATATAGTTCATTGCCAATTCATCTTTAAATGCAATGTTTTTTTGCTTGCGGATGTTACGAACTGCAACAATAACTTCCTTCACCTGTTCAAATTTCTCCAACAATGCAGCATCGTAAGCTTCAGGTTTAGGCATTACAGAAATCATGATGCTATCCTCTTCAGTTCTTTCAGCCAATAACTGGTAGATTTCTTCAGTTAAGAATGGCATGAATGGGTGCAACAACTGCATCAACTTTTCGAACAAGCCAACTGTAGCTTCGTAAGTTTTCTTGTCGATTGGCTGCTGATATCCTGGTTTCACCATTTCAAGGTACCATGATGAGAACTCATCGCGGAACAATGTGTAAACAGTCATCAATGCCTCGCTGATACGGTATTGCTTGAACTGCTCATCCAGTGTTTCCATGGTTTTGTTCAAACGTGCATGGAACACTTCCGTTGCAATTCTTGCTGATTCAGGCTGCTCAATGTCTGCAACTTCCCAACCTTTCACCAAACGGAATGCGTTCCAGATCTTTGTTGTAAAGTTACGTCCCTGCTCAGGCAAGTTCTCGTCAAACAACAAGTCACCACCTGCAGGCGAACAAAGCAACATCCCTACACGAACACCATCAGCACCATACTTGGCAATCAAATCCAATGGATCTGGTGAGTTTCCTAACGACTTAGACATCTTACGACGTTGGCTATCACGAACGATACCTGTTA
Source organism: Marinifilum sp. D714 (assembly GCF_030851345.1). Lineage (GTDB taxonomy): Bacteria > Bacteroidota > Bacteroidia > Bacteroidales > Marinifilaceae > Marinifilum. The sequence continues at coordinate 98,381 of NZ_JALPNU010000010.1, read as the reverse complement.
GGTAAACATTGCTGAATGGCTTTTCGCCGATATATTCATAACCCGCAATCACCATACGTGCAATCCAGAAGAATAGAATATCCGGACCAGACACAAGGTCATTGGTTGGGTAATAGTATTTAATTTCTTCGTTGCCTGGCTTGCGAATACCATCGAAAACCGAAATTGGCCACAACCATGAAGAGAACCATGTATCCAATACATCTTCATCCTGACGCAAGTCTTCAGCTTTGTATTCTTTACCTGTTTTCGCTTTTGCTTCTTCAATAGCTTCCTCAACAGTTTTGGCAACTACATATCCGCCTTCAGGCAAATAGTATACAGGAATTCTTTGTCCCCACCACAACTGACGAGAAATACACCAGTCTTTCACATTCTCCATCCAGTGACGGTAAGTGTTTTTAAATTTGGCAGGATGTAATTGAATGTCATCATTCATTACATGCTCCAATGCTGGTGCCGAAAGTTCTTTCATTTTCAAGAACCACTGCATACTTAGCTTAGGCTCGATTACTGCATCGGTTCTCTCTGAGAAACCAACTTTGTTCACGTAATCTTCCATTTTTACCAGGTTACCGGCAGCTTCCAAATCAGGAATAATCAAATCACGAACTTCGAAACGATCTTTACCAATGTACATTTGAGCAGCTTCGCTCATGGTACCATTGTCGTTAAAGATATCGATAGACTCCAAGTTGTGACGATCGCCAATTTCGTAGTCATTCAAATCGTGAGCTGGTGTAATTTTTAATGCACCAGTACCGAATTCCATATCTACATATTCATCTTGAATGATAGGTACAGAACGATTTACCAAAGGAACAATTACACGCTTGCCTTTTAGGTGAGTAAAAAGTTCATCGTTTGGATTCACACAAACCGCAGTATCACCTAAAATGGTTTCCGGACGAGTGGTAGCAATGGTTACATACTCATCTTCCGTTCCTTCAATTTTATATCTTAAATAGTAAAGCTTTGACTGTAGCTCTTTGTAGATTACCTCTTCGTCAGATACAGCAGTTTGCGCCGCAGGATCCCAGTTTACCATACGAACACCACGGTAAATCTTATCTTTCTTATACAAATCAATGAATACATCAATTACTGATTCATATAAAGATTCATCCATAGTAAAAGCAGTACGCTCCCAATCACATGAAGCACCTAATTTTTTTAATTGCTCCAAAATGATTCCACCGTGCTTTTCTTTCCACTCCCAGGCGTGTTTCATGAACTCATCGCGAGTGATATCTGCTTTGGCAATACCTTCCTGCTTTAGTTTATTTACAACTTTAGCTTCGGTAGCAATTGATGCGTGGTCGGTTCCTGGTACCCAACAGACATTTTTACCCTGCAATCTGGCTCTGCGGACCAATACATCTTGAATTGTATTGTTTAGCATATGCCCCATGTGTAACACACCGGTGACGTTTGGTGGCGGAATTACAATTGTATACGCCTCTCTCTCGTCTGGTACTGAGTGGAAGAATCCTTTATCCATCCAATACTTATACCATTTGTCCTCCGATTCTGCAGGATTGTACTTAGTTGGGATTTCCATTTGTTTAACTATAATTTAATAATTCTATATTTTCAAAAAAATTTGGGTCAAAATTAAGAAATTCTATGGGATATTACTTCACTGAATGACAATAAAATGAGGGAAATAGTAAATAAGAGTCCGCAATCGTTTTATCATTAAAACCAATTGTCTGCTTCTTCCTAGCGGTCAGTTTTTTAAAGCAATGTTGAAAAGCATTAAAAATCATTTTTTTTACCTGCTTTTTTATATACTTTTGGCAAACTAAGTTTCTAAGTACTTAGAGTATTTATGAGTACTTAAAGTTAAAAATGATCGAAAAGGAATCCATCTTTATATTGGATTATACAACTTTAAGTACTTTAGGCATTTTAAGTAATTTAGGCACTTGTTAACAAATTAAATCAAACACTTAAACATATTTATAACAAATGCCACAGATATCAGATAAAGGAAGATTGATGCCTGAATCACCAATTCGTAAATTGGTTCCTTTTGCAGAAGGCGCAAAAGCTAAAGGCCGAACAGTTTATCACTTGAACATTGGTCAGCCTGATATTAAAACTCCGGAAGTTGCAATGGATGCAATCAGAAATTGTACGGAGAAAGTTATTGAGTATTCTCACTCTGCAGGTAATGTATCTTACCGTAAAAAGTTGGCTAAAATGTACCAAAATATTGGTATTGATGTTAACGAAGAAGAGATGTTGATTACAACTGGTGGATCAGAAGCAATTACTTTTGCATTGATGACTTGTTTGAATCCAGGTGATGAAGTTTTGATTCCAGAGCCATTCTATGCTAACTACAATGGTTTTGCAATTTCGGCTGGTGTTAAGGTTGTACCTATTACTTCAAGCATCGAGAATGATTTTGCTTTGCCTTCAATCGAAGAGTTTGAAAAATTGATGACTCCAAAAACAAAGGCAATTGTAATTTGTAATCCTAACAACCCAACTGGTTACCTGTATTCTAAAGAGGAATTGAACCAGTTGCGTGAGTTGATTTTGAAGCACGATTTGTTCTTATTCTCTGATGAGGTTTACCGTGAATTTTGTTATGGTGGCGAAGAACACTTCTCAGCTATGAACCTTGAAGGATTAGAGCAAAACGTAGTAATGATGGATTCGGTATCGAAGCGTTACTCGGAATGTGGTGTTCGTATTGGTGCTATGATTACCAAAAACAAAGAGGTAATCAATACTGCATTGAAATTCGCTCAAGCTCGCTTGTGTCCTCCAGCATTTGGTCAGATTGCAGCTGAAGCTTCTTTGGATACTCCACAGGAATATTTTACTGAAGTGTATGATGAGTACATTGCTCGTCGCGATTTTATGGTTGCTGCCCTAAATGAAATGGAAGGTGTTTATTGCCCAATTCCTAAAGGTGCGTTTTACACAGTAGTAAAACTTCCGATTGATGATGCTGATAAATTTGCGCAGTGGATTTTGGAAGAGTTCGAATACAAAAACCAAACAGTAATGGTTGCTCCAGCTACTGGTTTTTATGCAACTCCAGGTTTAGGTAAAAACGAGGTTCGTATTGCATATGTATTAAAGAAAGAAGATCTTGCAAATGCAATGGAAACTTTAGCAGAAGCATTAAAGGTTTACCCTGGAAGAACTTTGTAAAAGTTACTTTATAATATAAAAAAAACGGCTCTCAATTTGGGAGCCGTTTTTTATTGGTATATTCTCTTAGAATAACTTTAGCATTCGAACTTCTTCAGCAGTTAAGAATCTCCATTTTCCTCTTGGTATATTTTTCTTGGTAATTCCTGCAAAGAAAACACGATCAAGTTTCTCTACCGTATATCCTAAATGTTCAAAAATTCTACGGACGATTCTGTTTTTTCCAGAGTGAATTTCAATTCCAACTTGTTTTTTGTCTTTAGGGTCGGCGAAACTAATGGCATCTGATTTTATGAAACCATCTTCCAACTCCAAACCTTTATCAATCATGTCAAGTTCCTCTTGTGAAATTTCACGATCTAGGAATACATGATAGATTTTCTTCTTGTTGTAGCTCGGGTGTGTCAATCGTTTGGTAAGATCACCATCATTCGTAAATAACAACACCCCGGTTGTCATTCGATCTAACCTCCCAACAGGATAAACCCTTTCATCGCACGCATTTTTAATCAAGTCGATAACTGTTTTTCTCCCCATTGGATCATCCAAAGTTGTTACAAAATCCTTTGGTTTGTTTAAAACGAGATAAACTTTTGACTCTGGCTGAAGTAAAACTCCATCCATGCAAACTTTATCTTTAAGATTCACTTTGGTTCCAACTTCAGTTACAACTTCACCGTTTACTGTAACGCGACCTTCTGCTATTCTGGAATCAGCTTCGCGTCTTGAACACTCTCCAGAATTGGCAATGAATTTATTCAATCTCAAGATGCCATCTTTAGGACCCATCATTCGGGCATGTTCAAGCTGCTTTTTCTTGCTGTAGTGTCTTTTTTGCAAAGATTCTTTATCAGGACCATTTTTATCAAAACGTTTTTTTGATTTAAAAGGTCTTTTTTGATCCGATTGCTTAGAAAATCGCTTCTTTTTCTCTGGATTTTCAGAAAAATCTTTTCTTTCTTCTCTGCTTTTAGAATCTTTTCTAAAACCGGATTTTGATTCCTCTGATTTGTTTCCACTATATTTTTTTGATCGGTAGTTTGTCTTTCCTCTTCTAGGCTTACCGTAAGTCTTTTCTTCCATTTTCTGACAGTATGATCAATGTTTTGAACTTGCAAAGGTATTAATTATCAAAGAATATATTTGAGTAACATTTCAAAAAGTTCATTTTGATTGTAAAATATACCTGATAGATTTTTTACATTTGTACATTCGAAAATGAATTCATTGTTATTTCGACAATAAATTTGTGTGTGTGACTGTAAACATTTAACAAAAATTAAAAAATGGCATTAATTAAATCAATTTCCGGGATACGCGGAACAATTGGAGGAAAAGTAGGCGAAGGTCTTAGTCCTTTAGATGTGGTGAAGTTTTCGGCTGCATATGGAACTTGGGCAATCAGAAGACATGATGGCAAAAAAATTAAAGTGGTTGTAGGTCGCGACGCTCGAATTTCAGGTGAAATGGTAGATAAGCTTGTAGTTGGTACATTAATTGGCTTAGGGATTGATGTTGTGGAAATCGGTTTGGCATCTACGCCAACAACCGAATTTGCTGTAACAGAAGAAAAAGCTGATGGAGGTATCATTTTAACTGCAAGTCACAATCCAAAACAATGGAACGCTCTTAAATTATTGAATGAAAAAGGTGAATTCCTTAATGATGAGGATGGAAAGTTAGTGCTAAGTATTGCTGAGCAAGAAGATTTTCTTTTCGCAGATGTTGATGATTTAGGAAGCATTACTAATGTAGAAGATTATACTCAAAAGCATATCAACCATGTTCTGTCTTTGAATTTGGTAGATGTGGAAGCCATTAAAAAAGCGAATTTCTCAGTAGCTGTTGATGCTGTTAATTCGGTAGGTGGTATTGCAATTCCTGGTATGCTTCGTGCATTGGGAGTTGAAAATGTAGTAGAATTATACTGCGAACCAAATGGTCACTTCCCACACAATCCGGAACCACTTCCTGAAAACTTAACTGCTATTGCAGATGTAATGAAAGAAGGTAAAGCTGATTTGGGTTTTGTTGTCGATCCAGATGTTGACAGACTTGCTATTGTTAACGAAGATGGAAGTATGTTTGGTGAAGAGTACACACTTGTGGCTTGTGCTGACTACGTGCTAGCAAATACTCCAGGAAATACGGTTTCAAATCTGTCTTCTACACGAGCTCTTAGAGATGTTACAGAAAAGCACAATGGATCATACGAAGCCTCAGCTGTAGGTGAAGTAAATGTTGTGACTAAAATGAAAGCCAACAATGCTGTAATTGGTGGTGAAGGAAATGGTGGAATTATTTACCCTGCCAGTCATTATGGTCGCGATGCTTTGGTTGGTGTAGGTTTATTTTTGAGCCATCTTGCAAAAACAGGAATGAAAGCTTCAGAATTGAGAGCTTCTTATCCAAACTATTTTATTTCTAAGAACAAGATTGAATTGACTCCGGAAATTGATGTTGATGCGGTTCTTTTAGCGATGAAAGAGAAATATCAACACGAACAAGTGAATGATATTGATGGTGTGAAGATTGATTTTGCAAATGAATGGGTTCATCTAAGAAAATCTAATACCGAACCAATAATTCGAATTTATTCGGAAAGTGAGAATGAGGAAACTGCAAATCAATTGGCGGAAAAAATCATTTCAGAGATTAAAGAGATCATTAAATAGTAAAGTCTCATATATTTTAAGTAAAGTGCATTGATGTTAATCAATGCACTTTTTTTATTTATAACAGAAAAAATTCCGTAATCGTTTGCGTGTTGTGAATTCTGACTGTAGACTTACAATTTTCATTAATATCAATGAACCAAAAATAAAAAAAAGGCTCTTCAATTTATGCTGAAATTACCGATAATACTAGAAGACCCGATTATCGTTTATTCTTGAAACCTGCTGTATGGGTGTTTTTACCCAATTTTAAAATCTCTAAATATGTGATAAGTTCGATATTTGTTGAGGATTTTTTATATATTTAGAAATAGCTGTTGGAAAGCAGTTGTTTTTATACTTGCAAATATGGCAATGTACTTATATTTGTTCTCAGAATAGAGAAAAAATTCTACATTAAGCTAGAAAGATAATTAATAAATCAATGAATATTGCTTACACAATTTACTGCGTAGACGAATATTATTCTAAGGTAAATTGTAAAGCGCCTTACTAAAAACTTACTGATATGAAAATTACCGTAGTTGGTGCAGGTAACGTGGGGGCAACCTGTGCAAATTGTATCGCTCAGAAAGAGTTGGCAAACGAAGTTGTTGTTGTTGATATTAAAGAAGGATTGGCAGAAGGTAAAGCATTAGATATGTGGCAAACTGCTCCTATTAACTATTACGACACAAGAGTTAAAGGTGTAACTAATGACTATACTGCAACTGCAGGATCTGAAGTTGTTGTAATTACTTCTGGTCTTCCTCGTAAACCGGGTATGAGTCGTGATGACTTAATCGCTACTAACGCTGGTATTGTAAAATCAGTTACTGAAAATGTAATTGCTCACTCTCCTGATGCAATTATCATTATCGTATCAAATCCACTTGATGTAATGACTTATGCAGCATTCTTAACTGCTAAGAAGGCATCGAACAAAGTGTTTGGTATGGCTGGTGTGTTGGATACAGCTCGTTACCGTGCTTTCCTTGCTGAAGAACTAGATGTTAATCCAAAGGATATTCAAGCATTGTTGATGGGTGGACACGGTGATACTATGGTACCACTTCCACGTTACACAACTGTTGCAGGTATTCCAGTTACAGAGTTGATCGAAGAAGAAAAATTGAACGCAATTATCGAAAGAACTAAATTCGGTGGTGGTGAGCTTGTAAACCTAATGGGTACTTCTGCTTGGTATGCTCCAGGTGCTGCTGCTGCTCAAATGGTTGAAGCTATCGTTCGTGATCAGAAAAGAATTTTCCCAGTTTGTGCATTGTTGAATGGCGAATACGGAATGAAAGATATTTACCTAGGAGTACCTGTTAAATTGGGTAAAAACGGTATCGAAGAAATTATTGAAGTTAAATTGAATGAAGACGAAATGGCGTTGTTGAAAGATTCAGCAGAGGCTGTTAAGTCTGTAATGAAAGTTTTAGATGAAATGAACATTATGGCCTAATCGGTTCATTTTATTAAAGGGAAGAGGTCGTCTCATTTATGAGATGACCTTTTTTTGTCAAATTACCAAACGGTCTTTACCAAATGGATACTCTTTTATTCAATAATCCATTTGTCGATTAACTCTCTCTCACTTTTGTTCAGTAATCATGTGGTAAAATAGCTTTCCTTTTGGTATATTTGCTATCCTTTGCAGAAATTGAAGAACATGATAGAGATACCGATAGAGATTGTAGAATTGGAAGAGAATAGTTTTCATCTGCTGATTGAGTGTGAAATTAACTCAGGTCAGAAAGGTGAAATGGTGATCGATACCGGTGCTTCTAAAACGGTACTTGACAAGAATTTTGTTGATGACTATCAAAAAGCTGTTCAAGAAGAATCTGAGATAAAATCAAGAGGATTAGGTGAGGGAAGTATAGAAACGGAGATGGCTAAAATCGATCGTTTTCAGATTGGTACTCTTTGTATAAATGACTTTTTTTGTGCCTTGATTGACCTGTCGGGAATTAATGAAATGTACCGCCAATATTGCAATCGAGAGATTTGTGGATTGCTGGGTAGTGACTTCCTTTTAAAGTATAATGGAATTATTGATTACAGAAGGAGAGTTTTGCAATTAAACAAAGAGTAAGTATGCAGGATTTACAAAGGACTGAAAATCCATAAAATGCTAGTAATTATTGAACAAAGGAATTAGAAAAAAATTAATATATTTGTGCGTTAATTTGCGGTTGAAAATATAAAATACCACATAAAGTAAGAATTTATTTAAACCTAAACACATGCGAAATAAAGGAGCGATTCGTCTACTCGCTATTGTCTTTGCGTTAGTGAGTTTGTATCAATTGACTTTTACTTACGTAACGAAAAAAGTTGAAAAGGAAGCTCGAGAGTTTGGAGCTGGCGACATTAAGAAAGAACAAAACTACCTTGACTCTATCAGAGGAGAAGGGGTTTACAATTTCTTATGGTTGAAGAATTACACTTACAAAGAGTGTAAGGAGTTGGAAATGAACTTAGGGCTTGATCTTAAGGGAGGTATGAACGTTACAATGGAGGTTTCTGTTGTTGATATCATCAAAGCGATGGCCAACAACACAAAAGATGAAACCTTTAATGCTGCAATAGCTCAGGCTAAAAAAATGCAGAAAAACAGTGGTAAGGGATTCGTTGAATTGTTCGGCGAAGCTTTCGAACAAATCGATCCTAACGCTCAGTTATCATCTCCTGATATCTTCGGTACCCTTGAGATGAAAGACAAGATTCCTTTTGGAGCTTCAAATGCAGAGGTGTTAAAGGTGATCAAGAAAGAAACTGACGGCGCGATAGATAATACTTACAATATTCTTCGTTCTCGTATTGACCGTTTTGGTGTTGCTCAGCCAAATATCCAAAAAGCTGATGTGTCAGGTCGTATCATCATCGAATTGCCAGGTATTAAAGATGCTGCTCGTGTACGTAAGCTTCTTCAAGGAACTGCAAGTCTTGAGTTCTGGGAAACTTACAGTGCTCCTGAAGTAATACAGTACTTAAATGCAGCGAATACAAAACTTGCAGAAATTAACAATGCAGGTGATGTTGAAGAAGAAGCTGCTACCGAAGAGGTAAAAGAAGAAGCAAAAGATGAAGACGTTGCTCTTTTAGATAAAATTGAAGAAGAAGGTGCTCAAGATTCATTGGCTACATCGCAAGATGCAAAAGCAATGGCTAAGATGTATCCATTATTCTCAATCTTAAACCCAACTCAACAAGGTGGATCTTCAAAAGCAGTTGTGGGTATGGCTCACATTAAGGATACTGCGGAAGTAAATCAAGTATTGGCAATGCCTGCTATCAAATCAGTATTGCCTCGTAATTTGAAATTCTTCTGGGGAGTTAAGCCTATTGATGAGGCAGGTAATGTATTCGAATTATTTGCTATTAAAGTAACAAGCCGCGATGGAAAAGCTCCATTAGATGGTGATGCAGTTACTTCAGCACGTGAGCAAGTTGACCAAAATACTGCAGAGTATGAAGTGTCGATGAGTATGAGTGGTGAAGGTGCTAAAATATGGGCTCGTTTAACCAAAGATAATGTGAACCGTGCAATTGCAATTGTATTGGACGGATATGTATATTCAGCACCAAATGTATTAGGTGAAATTAAAGGTGGTCAGTCAAGTATTAGCGGTAACTTTACAGTTGCTGAAGCAAAAGACTTGGCAAACATTTTGAAGTCAGGTAAACTTCCTGCTCCAGCTCATATTATTGCTGACGAAGTTGTTGGTCCATCTCTTGGTAAAGAGTCCATCCAAAAAGGTATGTACTCGTTTATCATTGCTTTCGTGTTGGTATTGGTTTACATGTTCTTCTTCTATAGTAGAGGTGCTGGTTTAGCAGCTAACATCGCATTGATTACGAACTTGTTCTTCATCTTCGGTGTGTTGGCTTCATTGGGAGCTGTTCTTACTTTACCAGGTATTGCGGGTATCGTATTAACAATCGGTATGTCGGTTGATGCGAACGTACTGATCTATGAGCGTATTCAGGAAGAGTTGAAAGCAGGTAAAGGATTAGGCCTTGCAATCTCTGATGGTTACAAGAATGCTTACTCTGCAATTATCGATGGTAACATCACTACCTTATTAACTGGTATCATTCTTTACTTATTCGGTGAAGGTCCAATTAAAGGTTTCGCAACTACATTGGTAATCGGTATCTTCTCATCATTGTTTGCTGCAATCTTTATTACAAGATTAATTTTTGAAGCGCAAACAGCTCGTAACCGTAATGTAACTTTTGCAACTAAATTTACCGATAACTGGTTGAGAAATGCTGCTGTTACTTTCCTACAAAAGAGAAAAGTATTCTACGTAATTTCTGGTGCTGCTATTGTATTAAGTGTTGCATCTCTTTCTACAAAAGGTTTGAACCAAGGTATCGACTTCAAAGGAGGTAGAACTTATGTTGTAGCATTCGATCAGGCTGTAGGTGTTGAAGACGTAGCTAAATCATTGGAGACTGTATATGGTCACGCTCCAGAAGTAAAAACTTTTGGTGGTGCTAACCAGGTTAAGATTTCTACCAAATATAAGATTGAAGAATCAGGAACAGAAGTTGATGATGAAGTAGAAAATCTACTTTATGAAGGTTTGAAACCATACTTGGCTGATGGAACAAGCAAGGTTGATTTCTTGGAAAACAACCGTAAAATGTCTCAGAAAGTAGGTCCTACTATTGCTGATGATATTCGTACTTCTGCATTGTGGTCTATCTTAGGTGCATTGATCGTGATCTTCCTATACATCATGGTTCGTTTCTCGAACTGGCAGTATGGTTTAGGTGCAGTTGCTGCATTGGCTCACGACTCCATTATCGTATTAGGTATCTTCTCTGTTGGATATGGTTTATTGCCATTCTCATTAGAGATCGACCAGGCATTTATTGCAGCAATCCTTACGGTAGTTGGTTACTCTATTAACGATACCGTGGTAGTATTCGACCGTATTCGTGAGTACTTGGGATTATATCCTAAGCGCGATCGCGAAGAGGTAGTAAACAAAGCATTGAACAGTACATTGCGTCGTACATTTAGTACTTCACTTTCTACTTTCGTTGTATTGTTGGCAATCTTTATTTTCGGTGGTACTTCAATCCAAGGATTTACATTTGCATTGTTAGTTGGTGTATTAGTTGGTACTTACTCATCGCTATTCATTGCATCTCCTATTGCTTACGACACAAGCTTACGTGTTCAGAAAGTAGTAGACAAAAGAAAGAAATAATTGAACTTTCAATAAATTTCATCCCCCGGCCTTTTGGTTCGGGGGATTTTTGTTTTAGGAAGGGTCACACTCGCACGATGGGGAAGTGCTTCCGCACGCGAAAAAATGGTTTCTGCACGCTGGGTTACATTTTCCGAATATCAAGGTATCTCTTCCGAACGCTCATTTTTTTCTTCCGCACGGGAAGGTAATCCTTCAGAACACAAAGGTGGTCTTTCCGCAGGCAGGGAAAGTTGTTCCGCACACAAATTTTGTTGTTCCGCACATAATTTTGGTTCTCACGCACATAGAAAGTAATGCTAAAAATTTGTTCGGAAATATTCATTTTGCATACGGAACTATGCACTTGGCGAACGCAGGTAGAAGAATTGTGTTCGCAAGTTCTGATTGTTGTAACGGAACAGTAGCAATTTGTGTGCGGAAAGACTTGCTGTATGCATGGAACCTATTTGGAGGCCAAAGGAACTTTTTAATGAAGTATAGTAACAACGATAGCTCACATGAAAAGCTTGGATGCATTAGAACTTGTAAACAGTTCTGGATAAAAATCACAGGAGGGTTATTAATACTTTATCTCGAAATAAGATTTTCGCATACAAGTATCAACAACTATCGTATTAATTTGAAATTTCTTGGGTATATTTGTGAAAAATATTCATCAGATGGAAAGCATACTTTTATTTATTAGTGGAGCGGAAATTGTTATTGTTCTGGTTGTTATTCTTCTACTTTTTGGATCGAAAAAAATTCCTGAATTGGCACAAGGCTTAGGGAAAGGAATGAAAGAGTTTAAACGAGCAGCCGATGATATCAAAAAGGAAATAAAAGATGAAACCGATATTCTTGATGATATCAAGGATTTTAAGGATGATATCAATAAAAAGCTTTAAACAGGCAAATGCCTTTCTTATCCTTTCTGGATAAATTTTATCATATCAATGGACTATATCTATTTATTACTAGGATTTGTAATCCTATTGTATAGTGGTGATCTGCTTGTAAAAGGTGGAGTTGCTCTTGCATCGCATTTTAAGGTTTCAACCTTGGTGGTTGGAGTTACGGTTGTATCTTTTGGTACATCGGCTCCTGAACTCTTTGTGAGTTTAGACGCAGCTCTTACCGGTAGTCCTGATATTTCTATAGGGAATGTTGTTGGATCGAATATCTCCAATATAGCCTTAGTACTAGGTTTTACGGCTATTTTATTGCCGTTACCCGTTCGTAGCAATTCCATAAAATACGATTGGCCGGTTATGATGGGAGCATCGCTTCTGTTCTATATTTTTGCCCTAAATGGTAAGCTTCAAACCATAGAAGGAATTTTATTTGTTGTATTGTTGATTTCCTTTATGGTATGGACCATTTGGAATTCGAGAAGAGAAAACAGAAATCTATCAGAAGAGGCAAAACCTGCAAAACAATCTATTCCAGTTGCTTTATTATTAATTGCAGCCTCATCGCTCGGCTTGTATTTCGGAGCCAACCTTTTAGTGGGAAGTGCCAAAAGTATCGCTATTGATTTTGGGGTAAGTGAACGTGTAATTGGATTGACCATTGTTGCTTTTGGAACGTCGGTACCGGAATTGGCAACTTCGGCTGTTGCAGCCTATAAAAAGGAGATGGATATTTCGATTGGGAATATTATTGGATCAAATATCTTTAATATTCTAGGCGTATTAGGCGTAACATCCATTATTAAGAACATTCGAGTAAGTGCTGAAATTATTTCATTCGATGCTTTGTATATGCTTGCAGTATCGGTGCTGTTGTTTTTACTGATTTTGCCTTTGAAAAAAGGAAAACTGCACAGATGGAAGGGTGTTTTATTGCTTTCATCTTACCTATTTTATGTATATTTGGTTTTCATGAAATAAGCATGATTAGACTAATTAGGAAACACACAAACAATAATTATTTTGATCTTGCAACTTCCTCCCGATAGTTATCGGGATGACAATTAAAAGAAAATTATAAACAGATGAAATAATTGATGAGTATGATTAGTGCAGAACAAATCAAAAAGAGTTTTGGCGAAGTAAATGTTCTTAAGGGGGTTGATCTTACTATTGGAAAAGGAGAGATTGTTTCGGTGGTGGGAGCCAGCGGTGCAGGAAAAACCACTCTGCTTCAGATTCTGGGTACTCTTGATCGTCCTGACAGTGGAGCCATTGTTTACGATGGAACCAATGTGGCTACATTAAATGAAAAGGATTTGTCTGCATTTCGCAATTCCAATATTGGATTTGTTTTTCAGTTTCATCATTTATTGCCTGAGTTTACTGCCCTGGAAAATGTTTGTATTCCTGCATACATTGCCAAAAAATCGAAGGCGGAAGCTACAGAAAGAGCCAAGGAGCTTTTGGAAATGCTGAACCTGGGACACCGAATGGACCACAAGCCTTCAGAATTATCGGGAGGAGAGAAGCAAAGGGTTGCAGTTGCCAGAGCATTAATAAACGATCCTTTGGTGATTCTTGCCGATGAACCTTCAGGAAACCTTGATTCCAAAACAAGACAGGAATTGCATGAACTGTTTTTTACGCTAAGAGATAAATTCAATCAGACTTTTGTAATTGTAACACACGATTTGGAGTTGGCTGAAATATCTGATCGAAAAATTGTGATCTCCGATGGACTGATTGAAAAATAAGCAGTATGAATTTTGCTGAATTAAAAGATTTTCTGGAAGAAAAGTATGATCTCTATAACAGAGAATCTTTCATCGAATCGGATCCCATATTAATACCAAAACAATTTTCTCAAAAAGAAGATATTGAAATTGCAGGATTCCTAAGTGCCAGTATTGCATGGGGACAAAGACCTACCATTATACGCAATGCAAAGCGATTGATGGAGTTCATGAACCAACAGCCTTACGAGTTTCTGATGAATTCAACAGAAGCAGATCTGGACGTATTCAGAGAGTTTAAGCACAGAACCTTTAATGGTGATGATTGCATCTTCTTTATCAAATCGCTAAAAAATATCTACCAGAATCACGATGGACTCGAAAGTGTTTTTACCAAAGGTTATAAAAAGGGTGGTGATGTAAAATCGGCAATTGCCTATTTTAGAGAAGTGTTTTTTGAACCAGAACATTTGGCCCGAACTCAAAAACACATTTCGAATGTACTGAAGAAGTCATCTGCAAAACGAATTAATATGTATTTGCGTTGGATGGTGCGTAATGATGAACGCGATGTAGATTTTGGTTTGTGGAAAGGAATTGAATCCAAGGATTTATTTTTACCATTGGATGTTCATACCGGAAATGTTGGGAGAAAACTGGGTTTATTAACTCGCAAGCAAAGCGATTGGCCTGCGGTGGAAGAAATAACAAAAAGTCTTCGCTCCTTTGATCCCAATGATCCTGTAAAATATGATTATGCGCTTTTCGGATTGGGAATATTCGAGAAATTTTGATTCTTACATTGCCTATTCACTCATTTGATCATTACTCAATTAGAAAGAAACATGCCTAATAATTATTTCAAATTCAAACAATTTACAATACATCAAGATGGTTCTGCGATGAAGGTGGGAACAGATGGTGTGCTATTGGGGGCATGGACTAATGTGGAAAAATCAAAACGAATACTTGATATTGGAACAGGAACTGGTCTGATCGCTATCATGTTGGCACAAAGAACCCATTCTGAGGTTAGAATTGATGCCATTGAAATTGATGATTCGGCCTATCAACAAGCCATGGAGAATATCAATGCTTGTCCTTGGACCAATAGAATTTGTGGTGTTCACGAATCCTTCCAGGAATTTTGTACTCGAAGCGAAGAAAAGTACGATGCCATTGTGAGCAATCCACCCTATTTTATGAATGGCTTGGATGCAAAAGAGGAATCACGAACCAAAGCCAGAAATGCGGATCACTTGCCATTTGAGGAATTGTTGGAGGGTGCCAAAAAGCTTTTAAATACTGAAGGAACTTTTTCGGTGGTTTTGCCCATCGAAGAAGGAAACTACTTCATGAGGTTAGCGAAACTGACAGGATTTTCTTTGAAAAGAAAGTGTCATGTGTTGCCCAATCCGGGAAAGCCAGCAAAAAGGTATTTGCTTGAATTTTCCTTGGTCGAAAGCAATACCTTAGAGGAAGAGCTTGTTGTTGAAAATGGACAAAGACATGTATACTCTCCGCAGTATATTGATCTGACAAAAGAATTCTATTTAAAGTTTTAATTTCAACTGGTATATAAAACGCAATTTTTGTGTAGTATTGTAAAGACAGCATTAATGCTGTCTATAGCGACTATTCCTTTCTTCAACAATTATTCTATAAACTTACTCGTCTGCAAGAGTAAAATTCACCCACCATTCTTCCAGTTCGTATTTGTTTTGGTAAGCGCCTACTTTTAACTCATCCAGATTTTTTTGAATTACCTCCTTGCTACTCATCGCTGAATAGTATTGTTTATTGGCTATGTTTATGCTATTTATACCAATGCTAATTTCTTTGGCTTCTTCATTATCAGGATATAACACTTTCGTTGGAATCTGTACATGGTAGCTAAACAGGATCTGATTGACAGTTTTTAATTGAACTTTAACTTTCTCTTCTTTTACAGTAGTGGAGGTCAAAACACTCTCATTGATTCTTGTGTCAATCAGCTCGTAATTTTGAAATCGATCAATTAATTCTTCCTGAAATTCTACTCTGGTGAATCTTTCCAGGTAGGATTTAAATTGTTTGTCGGTATAAGGTATTTCTGCGGGCATAGGATAATTAATGGCATAAACCCTTTTCGATTTGCCATTCGGATCAATCCAAAGACTTAATCCTAAATTGTATATTTTTTTAAGCGTTCCCGGGGAGTTGGTTTCAAGAAAAATATCAATAAACTCATTGTTGTTGAAAATCTTAACTGAAATCTGATCTGCAGACTGATAATACAACGCCTCCTTTTCAGAGAATTTGTTGGTTTGAGTATTCGTTTGTGTATTCCAGTAAGCAGTAAATGGTTTAGATCCTGCACAGGCTTGTAATAGTATTGCTATAAAAATCAATAATGTATTTCTCTTGATCATATCAGATGATTAAACTTGAATGCTAACAAAACTAAGTTTTAGTATCGAAATTATCATCATTCTTAGAAATAAAAAAACAGCTACCTATTTGGTAACTGTTTACTGATCATTGTTCACTGAATAATACTTTCTTCTTCTATAAATTGAACTCCCAGGTCTTCCAATTCTTTTAAAATTGGTTCGTAAAGTTCCGGTATGATTGGAATATGAACTCCTGTAAGGTTAATTTTTCCTGTTGCCAATAGTTTGGTAGCAATGGCAAGTGGAGTTCCAACTGTGTACGACATTGCTGTATGTTCACGGTCTTTACCTTCATATGTCATCGAGGAGATAATCCTTTTTTTCATTCCAGTGTTTTCATATTCAAATTGGTGTTGCATTACCAATAAATCTCTGTCCTGATCTCCTAAGGCCCATTTCTTTTCCAGTATTTTTTGAAGGAAAAAAGCAGGAGTAGCCTCTTTAATTTCCATAACCTCGTTTGAGAATAATCCCAGCCAGTTTAACTTCTCCATGATCTGCGATTCAGAATCGATATCAACAAAATTTGCCAGACTCTCTTTTGTCGAAGACCCATTTTCGGGAAGGAAACTTTTTATAAAATCCTTATTCGATAATTTGTGAGAATCTTTCATCACATACGAGTCATCGGTGCAACCCAATCGAACCAAGATATTCCAGGCTTCAGCATAGCCAGGTCGTCTCATGGTTCCACGCATAATGGTAGGAATGTCTTCTATGTCGTACAACTCGCAATATTGTAACGAATCTCGGTTTGGATAAACCTCGAATTCACCATATCCATTAACACTGGTCTTAGTTAGTTTATGGAAAAGGTTGTTGTATGAAACGTATTTGTAATGTCCATTTTCTTTGAATTGTGCGGTTCCTTGTCCGGCAACGACAACATTTCTTGGATTCCAGGAAAATTTATAGTGCCATGGATTGTCGTCGCAAGCAGGAGCAACCAAACCTCCGCAAAATGATTTGAAAGATAAGAGTTTTCCACCTTCAGCTTTAATACGATCAATTACCTGCATTGCCGACATGTGATCAATTCCAGGATCAACACCCAATTCATTCAAAAAGCACAAGCCAAGTTCTTTTGCTTCCTCATTTAAATCCATCATTTCCTGACTTACATAGGAAGGTGTGAGCATGTGTTTTTTATACTGTAAACATTCGCGAGCTACAATAATATGCATAGATGCAGGAACCATACTGATAACGATATCGGCTGCAGAAATTTCCGAAGCTCTTTGTTCCAAATCTTTTAGATTAAATCTGAATGCTGATCCGTTAGGATGATTCCCAACTTTCTGTTGGGCAAGTTCGAGAGACATATCACCAACACTTACTTTCCAATTGTATTTATCTGAGTGTTTTAACAAATACTGTATAAGATCTGTTGATGAAAGACCAGCTCCAATAATAAGAATATTAGTCATGATTTTATGTGTCAAATTTTAGATGCGATCAGTTTAAATTTACAACATTGTATATTGAAATCCCATGAGATTTTGGCTTTTTTTCTTTTGCTGAATCATAAATTCTCTCAATTAGTTTATTGTGGAATGAGTATATTTGTTCGAGATAAAGAATAGATTACCAAACACACAAAATAGAATTCCCTTGGCAAAACAGAAGAAAGCTGTCGAAACACCATTGATGAAACAATATTATCAGATGAAAGAAAAGCATCCTGATGCAATATTGTTATTTAGAGTGGGCGATTTTTATGAGACATTTGAGAATGATGCGATTCGTGCATCGGAGATTTTAGGGATTACTTTAACCAAGCGTGCTAATGGTTCGGCATCATATGTTGAACTTGCCGGATTTCCACACCACGCAATTGATACTTATTTGCCAAAATTGGTACGAGCAGGAATGCGTGTTGCCATTTGTGAGCAATTGGAAGATCCTAAAAAAACCAAAAAGCTGGTAAAAAGAGGAATTATTGAGTTGGTAACTCCTGGTGTTTCCTATAATGATAATGTACTTGAGCATCGAGAAAATAACTTTTTGGCTTGTGTGCATTTGGAGAAGAAAACTGCTGGGGTTGCTTTTTTAGATGCATCGACTGGAGAGTTCTTAACTGCCGAAGGAAATTTTGAACACATCGACAAATTGCTTGGAAACTTTCAACCCAAGGAAGTATTGTATCAAAAAGGCAAGGAGAAAATTTTTCATGAATTGTTTGGTGGTAAATTCTATACATTCACAATGGATGATTGGGTGTTTACCGAAAGTGCAGCAAATGATCGATTGTTAAGACACTTTGAAACCACTTCGCTTAAAGGTTTTGGAGTGCAAAATTTAAGAAGTGGAATCATTGCTTCGGGTGCGGTTTTACATTATCTGGATATTACCAAACATAGTCAGGCCGGACATGTGACTCAGCTTTCCAGAATTGAGGAAGATAGGTATGTGTGGTTGGATAAATTCACGGTTCGAAATCTGGAATTATTTGGCGCTTTAAATGATGGAGCTCATACCCTGTCTCAAATCATGGACAAAACTTTGAGTCCAATGGGCTCTCGTTTGTTGAAACGATGGATTGCTTTGCCATTAAAAGATACGGCGCGTATCAATACTCGCTTGGATGTGGTGAAATATTTCTACGAAAAGGACAATGAAGCCTTAAGTGTTGAAGATGAAATCAGGCAAATTGGGGATTTGGAAAGAATTATTTCCAAAGTGGCTGTGGCAAGAGTGAGTCCTCGCGAAGTGGTTCAGTTAAAAAATGCTCTGTTAGCCATTGAGCCAATCAAGAGTTTCTGTTTGAACTCGGGGAATAGTGGCTTGCTTAAAATAGGTGAGCAATTGAATCCTTGTGTTAGTGTTCGAGAGAAAATTGAGAAGGAGATAAAAGCTGATCCTCCAAATATGGTAAGCAAAGGTGGTGTAATAGCCGAAGGTGTTTCTGAAGAGTTGGATGAGCTACGAAAAATTGCATTCTCAGGTAAAGATTACCTGGTGCAAATGCAGGTTCGCGAGAGTGAGAGAACAGGAATTCCTTCCTTAAAAATAGGTTTCAATAATGTGTTTGGATATTATATTGAGGTAAGAAATACGCATAAGGATAAAGTTCCTGAAGAATGGATCAGAAAACAGACTTTGGTTAGTGCCGAACGATACATTACTCAGGAATTAAAAGAATATGAAGAGAAAATTCTTGGAGCTGAAGAGAAAATATTAGCTCTGGAAACCAGACTTTACAACGAATTGGTTTTAAGTATTGCTGATTACATTTCTTCGATTCAGTTAAATGCGGCAATGATCGGACGTTTGGATTGTTTGTTGTCCTTCGCACGATTGGCAAGAGACAATAATTATTCTTGTCCGGAAATTAATGATTCTTCGATAATAGATATTAAACAAGGAAGACATCCTGTAATCGAAAAGCAATTGCCAATTGATGAGCAGTACATTGCCAATGATGTTTATCTTGATAATGATAGCCAGCAGGTGATTATTATTACGGGTCCGAATATGGCTGGGAAATCTGCCTTGTTGAGGCAAACTGCTTTAATTGTTCTGATGGCGCAAATAGGTAGTTTTGTGCCTGCTGAATCAGCAAAAATTGGATACGTTGATAAGATATTTACACGTGTTGGAGCTTCGGATAACATCTCTCTGGGAGAATCAACCTTTATGGTAGAGATGAATGAAGCTGCAAGTATTTTGAACAACCTATCATCGCGAAGTTTGATTCTTTTGGATGAATTGGGACGTGGTACCAGTACTTATGATGGTATTTCCATTGCATGGTCCATTGTGGAGTATATCCATGAAAATGCAAAAGCAAAAGCCAAAACACTGTTTGCAACTCATTATCATGAATTGAATGAGATGGAGAAATCATTTAATCGGGTAAAGAATTATAATGTTTCGGTGAAGGAAGTCAATAATAAGGTGATTTTCCTTAGAAAATTAGTTCCTGGAGGTTCAAATCATAGTTTTGGGATTCATGTTGCAAGAATGGCTGGTATGCCAAAATCGGTTGTAAAACGTGCCGATGAAATTTTAATTCAGTTGGAAGGAAACAAGAATGGAGAGTCCTTGGCAAAACCTGTCGGTGATATTGCTCAACAAAGAGAAGGTTATCAAATGAGTTTTTTCCAATTGGATGATCCGGTATTGGAACAAATTCGTGAAGAAATATCGGATTTGGATGTAAATAATCTTACTCCGATTGAAGCTTTGAACAAATTAAATGAGATAAAAAAGATCTCAGGATTGTAATCAGAGAAAAAAATAAAAAAAGTGAGATCCCCATTACTAAAGGCTTTTGGCGCCTATTGTCTGAATTTCAACAAGTCAGAAATGTTGTGGCGATGAAGGCCTTTATGGTGATCAAAAAAAAATGAGATAATTGTTTTTTTTTCTTTTGCAGAATAAAAAAATACGCATATATTTGCATCGCAATTGAGAGAACAACGGTTCACTTTTAAAAAGCAAATATGCGAGAATAGCTCAGTTGGTAGAGCATAACCTTGCCAAGGTTAGGGTCGCGAGTTCGAGTCTCGTTTCTCGCTCAAATCCAATAAGGATGCCCAGGTGGTGGAATTGGTAGACACGCTGGACTTAAAATCCAGTGGCCTTTTGGCCGTGCGGGTTCAAGTCCCGCCCCGGGTACCAGGATAAAAGCCGTTTCAGAAATGAAACGGCTTTTTTTATGCAATAAACTTTCCTGCTCAATAGCACACTTGTCAGTAAAAAAATAATATATACTTTTGCGATCGTAATGGTTCTAGTTGCATCTTCTTGTGCAATAGGATTAAAAGGGAATGCAGTGAAAATCTGCAACAGTTCCCGCTGCTGTAAGTCTGGTTCCAAAGTTTCGGGATCGCGGTTTTTATAATACAGCCACTGTTCGGTTTTAGATTGAATGGGAAGGCATAAAAATCAGGATAAGTCAGAAGACCTGCCATCACAGTGATTAAACATTTTGCTTCCGGGACAGAAGTTTGTGTTTGGGACTTATTGGTTTTAATGTTCTGAATTATTCTCGTCGTTATCAAGGATTGCAAAGTGAAGTTATTAATGTTTTAATATCTTGCTATGCAAAAGATTTATGTTGTAGCTATTATGCTACTGATTCCAGTGACTTT
The DNA here is from genome assembly GCF_030851345.1 of Marinifilum sp. D714. Classification (GTDB taxonomy): domain Bacteria; phylum Bacteroidota; class Bacteroidia; order Bacteroidales; family Marinifilaceae; genus Marinifilum. The sequence continues at coordinate 77,165 of NZ_JALPNU010000010.1, read as the reverse complement.
CGTTAATGCACAGAATGCTGTGCTAAAAGGGGTAGTAACCCAAAAAAGTAATCAACAAACAATGCCAGGTGCCAGTGTATATTTCTCAGGCACTACTACAGGTACCGCGACAAACAACAAAGGTGAATACAAGATTAAAAATTTATCGCCGGGTGATTACGATTTGGTGGTATCCTTTTCGGGCTATAGCCGTCAAAAGCAGAAAATTACCATTAAAGAAGGTGTTAATGTTTTAAACTTTGCAATGGTGGAATCCAAAAGTCAGTTGGGAGAAATTGTTGTAACCGGAACAGGTACGGCTCATCATTTGAAAACAGCTCCTGTTCAAACTGAATTGATTGGTAAAAAAGCCATTGCTAGCTCTGGAGCTTCAGATTTTAATGAGCTGATGATGAGTGTAAGTCCATCATTCGATTTTAATCCGGGCACAATGGGAGGTATGATGACCATTAATGGCTTGGGGAACGATTTCATTCTCGTTCTTGTTGATGGCAAACGCATGTATGGAGATGTTGGAGGAAATACCGACCTAAATAGAATTAATCCTGATGATGTTGAGCGCATTGAAGTTTTAAAAGGTGCATCATCTCTGCTCTATGGATCGGATGCGATTGCGGGTGTTGTTAACATCATTACCAAAAAATCAAAGCAAAAGATAAATATTTCCAATACCAGTCGTATTCGTGAGCACAGAACTTATCAACAAAGCAATACGGTTGATCTTAACCTGGGTAAGTTCTCTTGGAATGGAAATTTTAATCACAAAAGAAGTGATGGATGGAAGTTAAGTCCTTTTGAAATTGATGATGATGAATTGGTTGAAACGGATAAAAGAGCGCAATACGATTACAATGACTTTACATTTGCTCAAACTTTAAAGTTTCGCGCCACTAAAAAATTGGAAGTTTATGCAGGAAACTCATTTTTCAAAAAGCATGTAAAAAGACCTACTTCTATCTATAAATATGGGTATTTCTATACCGATAAATCTTTTGAAGCAGGAGCCAAGTACCTATTAAATAAAAGAGATTACATATCGTTTGACTATAATTTTGATCAATACAGGTACTATTATAGATACAATCAAGAGTATAAGAACTATAAGAAAAGCGATAAAGACATTCAGAATGATCAGAGAATGAGCAATTTTAGAATGAAGTATGTGAATACCATCTCTAAAAATAACACGCTTACTTTAGGTGCAGATTATCTGAAAGAGAAAATGGTTTCGGAAGATCGTTTGGTAAATGGAAAGGCCGATGCCAAAACAATTGCTTTGTATGCACAGGAAGAAATTAAATTATTGAAAAAACTTCAGTTGGTAGCAGGAACACGTTACGTAAAGCACAATGAGTTTGGTAGCGCTTTTACTCCAAAAGTATCTTTATTGTATAAACTAGAGCATTTTAATTTCCGAGGAACTTACGGGTATGGTTTTAAAGCTCCTACTGTAAAAGAATTGTATTACGCCTACGAAAAAAGAGGAACTCTTTATTTGGGTAATGAAGATTTGGATCCTCAAAAATCGCAATATTCTTCACTAGGAGTAGAGTTTCATAATGATTTCCTTTCGGCGAGCATTACAGGATATATTAATAATGTAGATGATTTGATTGCGTATGAAACCATTGATCTTGAGCCTGGAGACGCTGATAATGGCATTAAGAAAAGACGTAAACATTATAATGTTGAGGAATCGAAATCTCAAGGGATTGATTTCTTATTGAATGCAAAATTAGGAGCAGGCTTTACGCTTGGTGGTGGATATAGTTATGTTGATGCTAAAGATGAAACCACTGGTGAAAAATTAGATGGAGTTGCTGAAAACTATGGAAATGTTCGTTTGGCTTACGATCGTTCATGGAAGAACTATTCCTTTAATGCAACAATTTTGGGACGTATTCAGGATGAAAAATCATATGACAATGGAGAAGATAATGCCAAAGGATTCGACTTGTGGAAATTAACCACCAATCACAAGTTTTTAAACTTGGGTTCGTTCATTTTAGAAGCTCAACTTGGGGTTGATAACATTTTTGATTATGTAGATAATAGTCCATATGGTTCGCATTATGGAACCATTAATCCAGGACGTACATTTTTTGCAGGTATCACCATTAATTTTGCGAAATAGTTTTGAAAGGATTCAATAAATATCTCATTCAAATCCACAACATATCAGGTTCATTACTGAGCCTGATGTTTGTGGTTTGGTTCATTTCTGGAATCGTTCTTATTTTCGATGGTTTTCCTCATGCTTCTCGCAAAGATCGATTTTTACATCTTACCGAGTTCAAGAAACAGGATTTTGAGAATGTTCAAGCTCCTTCAAATTCTTTCAATGGTAAAGTTACATTGGAATTGTGTGATGGAAAACCTGTTTATAGAGTTAAATCAGGCCGAAAAGCTCAAAAAACTTATGATGCCATAAGTTTAAAGCAGATTGCTTCTTTTGATGAAAATCATGCCAAAAAACTAAGTTCATCTTTTAACGGATATCCTGTAAAGGAAATAGAAAAGCTGAATGAATTGGATGATTGGATGCCATGGTCTTACTATCGACCTTTATTGCCATTGTACAAATGCAAAATAAGTGACCCGGCTCACACTGTTTTATACATTTCAGAAAAAACAGGTGAGATTGTACAGGAAACCAACAGAAGGGCCAGATGGAGTGCGCGTTTTGGAGCAATTCCGCATTGGATTTACTTTAAAAAACTTCGCTTGGCGAAAGATACATGGAGATTGGTCATTATCATTCTATCCTCATTAGGAATTTTAATGTCTGTAACAGGCATTTATGCTGGATTGGTTCGACTTCGAAAGAGAAAAGAAAAGGGAATTAGTCCATACAAGAAGTTTTGGTACAAGTGGCATCACCTAACAGGGTTTTTCTTTGGTCTATTTGTGTTCACTTTTATTTTGAGTGGATTGGTTTCTGTTACTTCAATCCCCGACTGGATGGTTGGTGTGAATTCAAAAGAGAAGATTGACATTGAATGGAATCAAAAGTTAGATTTATCGGGACATAATAATACATTGCCGAGCGAAATTTTCACAGCTCTTAAAAATAAGGAAGGTGCTCGCAAAATTGAGTGGAAAACCGTTTTAAACACTCCTCAATTTAGGGTTTATTACGACGATTATCGAAAATCTGAGGTTTATACTTTGGAGGATGGTAAAGTGATTCCGCAAAAGAAATTTAGTTTAGCTGATATCAAACAACAATCTGAAACGAATTTCAAGAATATTGCATTTTCTGTAGTTGAGCAGCAAAATTACGACAATTATTACTCTGGATCAGCGATGTACTATTTGCCACAAATGGCATATAAAATTGAAATTGATGATGTTGAGAAAACTTGGTTGTACATTGATCCTGCGAGTGGAGAACGTATTAAAAAATTAACTAAAAATACTCGATTGCGTCGCTGGCTATATCGCTTTTTTCACACATTGGATTTAGCCATACTAAAGCAAAATGACACGATAAGAAAAACTCTTTGGGTTCTCTTATCGCTAATTGGTTTATCAGTTAGCATTACAGGAATGAGGCTTTCTTTTAAATGGTTTAGAAGAAATTACAACAAACTAATTAAAACTAAAAAAATATAGCACTATGAAACGAATTTTGCATTTAAGTATATTTTTCTTGCTGATAATGAATGTGCAGATGACATATGCGCATAAAAAAGCAGAGGACAAAAAAGGCATTCTTTTGGTAACATTTGGAAGTAGTTATCCTGAGACCAGAGTGGCATTCGAGAATATTGATAAAATTGTAAAAGCTGAGTTTCCTGATGTGGAGATTCGATGGGCTTATACTTCCAAAATCGTTAGAAAGATTTTGAAGAAAAGAGGTGAAAATATCGATTCTCCTGCTGAAGGATTGGCTAAAATGGGAGAGGATGGATTTACTCATGTTGCGGTTCAATCCTTACATATCATTCCTGGCGAAGAGTACGATAATTTGAAGCATACAGTTGAAGCCTTTAATGGAATGCCTAAAGGAATTAAAGTAACTGAGATAGGAGCTCCATTGCTATTTTTAGATCATGATCAGATGCAATTGGCGGATGCCCTTCACCAACAGTTTAAAAGTAAATTGAATTCTAAAACAGCAGTTCTGTTTATGGGACATGGTTCACATCACCAGTCGAATATTTATTACCCTGGATTTGAATACTACTTAAAGCAAAAATCAGATCAATACTTTGTAGGTACGGTAGAAGGTTTTCCTTTGTTGGATGCTATTCTTCCTCAGTTAAAATTGAATGGAATTAAAAAGGTAATATTAACTCCTTTTATGTCGGTAGCTGGTGATCACGCGCGAAATGATATGGCAGGAAACGAGGAGGACAGTTGGAAAACCAATCTTGAGAAGGAAGGGTTTGAAACAGAAGTTGCAATGATAGGTTTGGCTGAATATGATTCTGTTGTTGGAATTTGGGTTGAACATTTAAAAGCAATTTGTCAAAAGCTAGGAATTCGTTAAAATCTGAATCATGAAAAAGATTATTTTTCTTCTGACTATAAGTTTAAGCTTGTTTCTTAGTGCTTGCAATAACAAGTCATCAAATGCAACAAAAGAAAACAAACAAGATGAAGTCATTGAGATATCATTAAAGCATGCTAAAGAATTCAAGATTGAAAAGCATGGTGAAAAGACACTTGTAAAGATTCATAAAAAAGGAGAAGAGGGTGTTTTTGATACCTTCAATCTTATAAAAGATAAAGAAAAGGCAAAAGGTCTTCCCAATAGCATTCCGGTTCCTTGTAAAAGAATTGTTTGTTTGTCGAGTACGCAGTTAAGTTACTTTTTTGCATTGGATGATATTGATGATATCGTAGCCATAAACAGCAGTCGATACCTGCGACACGAAGGAATGAAAGCCTTGGTTGAAGCTGGAAAGGTGAAAAGAATTGGCAAAGAAGGAAACTTTAATCTTGAAATGCTGGCTGCTCTCGATCCCGATGTAATATTTGTATCTCCCTTTAAAGTTGGAGGTTTCGATGTGTTGAGAAACCTTGGAATTCCTTTGGTGCCAATGGCTGCCTATAACGAGGAAACACCATTGGGACGTGCAGAATGGATTAAAATGCTTGCACTTTTTGTGGGGCAGGAAGAGAAAGCAGATTCTATTTTCAATGGAATTGAATCTCGATATCAAAACCTAAAAAAAATTGCCTCGAATGTAGAAAAGCGACCTACAGTATTTTCAGGTAAAATGAGATCGGGTAGTTGGTATGTTCCGGGAGGAAATAGTTTTTACGCTCATTATTTTCGCGATGCAGGAGCTGATTACATCATTAAGGATAATAAGCAAGGAGCTTACCCTGTAGATTTTGAAACCATTTATAGTAAGGCTTCCAATTGTGATTTTTGGAGAATTATTCATCCCGAAAAATCAGGTTTAAGCCTGAAAGATTTAGGTGATCAGGATCCAAGATATATGGATTTTAATGCATTTCAGAATAAGAATGTAATTTTGTGCAACATTCGTGAAAAGCCATACTACGAACAGGCAGGTATGAAACCTGATGTTTTATTGGCAGATTACATTCATTTTTTTCATCCGGAATTGTTGCCGGAGCATAAACCTTATTTTTACGAGAGGCTGAAATGATCCATAAATTAGGAAGAATATCAATTGTAATTACACTGGCAACTTTTTTGCTGGTTTTTCTTGTTTTATTGAATCTTGTGTTGGGATCCATACACATCCCATTGTCGGAGATTAAGGGAATCCTGTTTACAGGAGAAGAGGTAAACAGAATTTATGAAAACATCATTCTTAAAACAAGATTGCCTCAAACTATAGTTTCTCTGGGTGCAGGTATGGCCTTGGGAGTAGCAGGTTTGTTGATGCAAACTTTGTTTCGAAATCCGCTTGCCGGACCGTCGGTTTTGGGAATTTCATCAGGTTCGAGTTTGGGTGTTGCTTTTGTAATGCTATTCACAGGAAATATTCTGGGATTCACTTTTACCAGCTTGGGGGCTTGGGGAGATTTTGCAGTTGTATTTTCATCCTTAATTGGAGCTGCCTTGGTTTTGGCTTTGATCTTGTTTATTTCGCATCGCATAGGAGGAACTTTAAGTGTCCTGATTATTGGTGTGATGATTGGATACCTAAGCAGTTCATTGGTAAGTTTACTGAAATTCTATAGTCCTGAAGAAGATGTTTACAATTACGTGATTTGGGGTTTGGGTAGTTTTAGCCGTTTGGCAACCGAGCGTGCAATGATGTTTGGTTTAATTACAGTAATTCCTTCTATTTTGGCAACATTTTTAAGCAAGTCCTTAAATCTTTTGGCTTTGGGAGATCGTTATGCCTCAAACCTGGGATTGAATATCAAAAGGGCACGCTTTTTAATTATTGCCTTCTCGGGATTTTTAACGGCCATTGTGACTTCCTTTTGCGGACCTATTATTTTTATAGGAGTTGCAGTGCCGCATTTGGCCAAATTGTTATCGAAAACATCAAACCATTTTTATTTGATATTGAATGCAGCTTTGCTGGGAGCAGCAACAGCCTTATTGTGTAATCTTTTGGCACGAATGCCAGGAATGGAGCAGGAAATGCCTATCAACTCGGTAACTGCATTTATTGGAGCACCAGTTGTGATTTGGGTAATTTGGAAGCGTAGAAAAGAAAATCGATTGGAGTAGTTATGGCAGAAAAAGAGATTCTAAATATCAACAAGCTGTGCATAGGTTACGGAAAAGGTAAACGTGCAAAAGTGGTGCATGATCAATTGCAAGCTAAAATGTTTGCTGGCGAATTGGTTTGTCTACTGGGCGAGAATGGAACAGGAAAAAGTACTTTAATTCGTACAATTTGCGGATTTCAACCTGCATTGGGAGGTGAAGCAACTCTTATTGGGAAAGATTTATTGCAGCTTTCCGAAAAGGAATTGTCGAAAATGGCAGCCGTAGTACTTACCGATCGAGTAATTGTGCCCAATGCTACCGTTGAGGAATTGGTGGGCTTAGGAAGAAGTCCGTATACCGGAACATTCGGAATCTTAAATGATGAGGATAAAGAGATTGTTCATACTTCCATTGAAAAATGTGGAATTCTGCACAAGAAAAAGGAACGATTGTCGAATTTAAGTGATGGTGAAAAGCAGAAGGCTTTCATAGCAAAAGCTTTGGCGCAGGATACCCAAATCATTATTCTTGATGAACCAACCGCCTTTTTGGATATGCCTGCTCGTGTTGAGATCATGCAATTGCTAAGACAAATCGCAAGTAATTCAGGAAAATCAGTTTTGATGTCAACCCACGATTTGGATTTGGCCTTACAAATGGCAGATAAGTTATGGCTACTTTCAGCAGACAAAGGCTTGTTAACAGGAACGCCTGAAGATTTGTTATTGAGAAATGAATTTCAAACCATTTTTCAGAATAAAGGAATTGAGTTTGATAACAAAACAGGATTGTTTAGAGTAGGCTATGACTACAATCATGAGATTCCAGTAAAAGGTCACGGCTTTGAATATGTATTGCTTCGAAGAGCTTTTGCCAGAAATGGAATAAAAACCATACGCAAAGCAGAAGAAGATACCACATGGCTAGAAGTGTGTAAAAATGGAAGTACGAGTTTTAAATACTTCGAGAATGGAAAATGTTTGGGACAAGAGAAAACCATTGAAAACTTACTAACTCTAACTTTAAATCATCGGTAATGATAGTTGCAGCAGTAAGTTCAAAAAGTAGAATTGGCGATGTGGACTTTAATCTATCCACCACAATGGATTGGATAAAAAGCTTCGACGCACAAGGATTAGATTTTATTTTGTTCCCGGAGTTGAATTTGTCTGGCTATATAAGAGATATTGAGATTCTAAAAAAGGTATTGCCAGAGAAAGAGGCTTTATTTACATCTTTAATGGAAATATCGAAGAATACGAATTTGGCATTTGCAGTAGGGTTTCCTGAACAAGAAGGAGAAAAGTATTTCATAACTCACTTCGTGTTTGAAGGGGGAAAGATCATAGGAAAACATAGAAAAACACATGTAAGCATTACCGAAAAAGAGGTTTACTCAGAGGGTGATGAGATAAATGTATTTCCCGTGAAAGAAATGCTTGTAGGTATTCAGATTTGCTACGAAACACACTTCCCTGAAATCAGTGCCATTCAAGCACAAAAAGGAGCAAATGTATTGGCAATGGCTTTTGCATCTCCAAAAGAATCTTGTCAGGATAAAATCGAAAGATTTAAAAGATATATACCAGCCAGAGCATACGATAATTCTTGCTTTGCGATGATTTGCAATCAGGTCACCACAAATAAGAGAGGTACGGTTTTTCCTTGCGCAAGTCTGATTATTGATCCCAAGGGAAAAGTGCTTTCAGAATCCTTTGTAGAAGAAAATGAATTTGCTGTGGCGAATATTGATTTCCATGAAATCAACAGGATAAGAGAATCGAAAATGGCATTTTTCAATGCTCATAAACGAACGGATTGGTTAAAAGAATACTATGGATAAAATAGATACAAATGCATTTTTAATTGCAGCACCAAAGAGTAATTCTGGTAAAACAATGATTACTCTTGGTTTAATGCAAGCTTTGGTGAATAGAGGATTGAAGGTTCAGCCCTTTAAATGCGGACCAGATTATATCGATCCTATGCACCATACTAAAATTGCAGGTCAGCCATCATACAATCTGGACATGTGGATGACAGATGAGGATCATGTTCAACAAACATTTACACAGCATGCTGCCAAGGCAAACGTTTCCATCGCCGAAGGAGTAATGGGCTTGTTCGACGGAGCTCAAAAAGATGTAGGAAGTTCGGCAGCAGTTGCCCGCTTGCTTGATTTGCCAGTGATTTTGGTAGTGGATGCATCGAGTACGGCTTATTCTGTAGCTCCTTTGTTGTATGGATTTAAGAATTTCGATAATAGCATAATTCTGGCAGGAGTCATTTTTAATAAGGTTGCAAGTGAATCACACTTTCAGTTTTTAAAAGAAGCTGCCATAGATGCAGGTGTTCATGTACTGGGCTATATGCCGCGTGATCAAAGACTGGCAATAGAATCGAGACACTTGGGATTACACCTTCCGGGTGAGAATCAAAATCGAGAAATCGTAAACGTTGCGGCTGAATTGTTGGAGAATCATGTTGATATTGATTTGCTCCTGGAAATTACGCAGAAGGAGATTCAGCCATTAACAAACCAAAAAATAGAGATAAAGAAGCAATTCAAAATTGCTTTGGCTCACGATGAGGCTTTCAACTTTTCCTATCAGGCAAACCGTGATGTGTTGGCCGAATTGGGAGACTTAGTAGAGTTTAGCCCATTGAGTGATGAAAAATTGCCCGAGGCAGATTTGCTTTGGTTACCGGGCGGATATCCGGAGTTGTTTGCAGAGCAATTGGCGAACAATAATAAAATGAAACAGGCCATTGCCGAGTATATTGAAAGTGGCAAAGCTTTGATAGCTGAATGTGGGGGAATGATGTATCTGGGTAAAAATATCATTACCAAAAAAGGAGAAACATACCAAATGACTGGTGTTTTTGACTTTGATACTTCCTTTGAAAATATGAAGCTTCACCTGGGATACCGCGATTTGAAAGGAAAGGATATCAGTATAAAAGGCCACGAGTTTCATTATTCAAATCTGATTGGAGAAGAAAAAGCCAGTACAGATTATCAGGCCACAACGGCAAGAGGGCGCGATGTTGAAATGCCTGTATTTAGAAGAAAGAATTGTTGGGCTTCCTACATGCACCTGTATTTGGGAAAAAGAGAGAAAATGTTGCAAATGATAAAAGAATTGGGATTATGAGTTTGGGAAAATTAATTGGAGTTGCATTAGGACCTGGTGATCCGGAATTGATCACACTTAAAGGCTTAAAGGCGCTGCAGAATGCGGATCTTGTTTTTTATCCGGCATCAAGCATAAAGGAATCAAAAGTAATTTCTTTTTCATACGATATATTAAAGCAGTTGAATGTGGAAACCGAGTGTTTGCCGCTTGTGATTCCTATGACAGGGAAAAACAGGGAGATGCATTACCAAAAAGCCTTTGATGAGATTCATGAGGAATTGAAAAAAGGAAAAAATGTAGCTGTGGTTTCCGAAGGAGATGCTCTTTTCTATAGCACTTTTGGATACATTTTAAAGATAGCACAAGAAGCAAATGTTGACTGTAAGGTAATTCCGGGAATACCTGCTTTTATTGCAACTGGTGCCGAAGGCGAAAAGCCGGTAACCGAAGGCGATCAGGCCTTAAAGGTAATTGCCCGACCAAATGGTTTTGAGGAAATTGAAGAAGCTTTAAAAGAAAATCAAACACTGGTGGTAATGAAAATGAGTGTACTCGATAAGTGGAATGATTTTCTTGAAAAACAAAATAGATCATTTTTTTATATCGAACGTGTGGGAACACCGCAACAGTATTCCACAAGCAATGTTCAGGATTTAAAGTTGCGAACAATACCTTACTTTTCATTAATTATAATTTATGCCTAAGAAAATATATAGCATAGGAATTGGACCAGGAAATGAGAAATTCCTTACTCCACAGGCTTTGCAAGCCATTCAGGAAGCAGAAGTAATTGTTGGTTACAGCTTTTATTTTGAACACATCAAGCAGTTATCTGGAGGAAAAGAGCTGATTGATACGGGTATGAAAAAAGAGCGCCAACGAGCAGAGAAAGCATTCGAAATTGCCGAATCAGGAAAAACCGTAGCTGTAATTAGTAGTGGTGATTCCGGTGTTTACGGAATGGCGCCTTTGCTTTGGGAAATGAAAGCGGAAAAAGCTTCGGATGTAGATTTGGAAGTGGTTCCGGGAATCTCTGCCATGTTTGCAGCTGCATCAAAATTGGGAGCACCTCTGGGACACGACTTTTGTTCCATTTCCATGTCGGATTTGTTAACCCCATGGGAAAAAATTGAGAAAAGAATTGTAGCAGCAGCCAATGCCGATTTTGTAACAGCGGTTTACAATCCGTTAAGCAAAGGCAGATTCTGGCAATTGATGAGGCTGAGAGAATTGTTCCTGGAAGTACGTTCGCCTGAAACGCCTGTTGGAATTGCCCGAAATGTGGGAAGAGAAGATGAAAGCATTGAGGTAATTACCCTTGCCGAATTGGATGTGACCAAAGCCGATATGTTTACCGTTGTGGTGATTGGTAACAGTCAAACTTTTAAGGCTCAAGGTAAGATGGTAACACCTAGAGGTTACTATGCCAACAAGAACAATAGCCAGGACAAGCTTGGACGCCGCATCATGAATGCAAGTTTCCAAACCATTTTGGATCATATCGATATCACGGACAAATCATTGGCTCATGTTTGGGTTGCTCTACACTGTATTCATACTACTGCCGATTTTAAATTGAACGAATCGGTTGAGCTGAGCAATAATGTGGTGGAGCAATTGCATGAGAAATTTTATTCGGGAAAACCTCCGGTTATTGTTACCGATGTTTCGATGGTTACAAGAGGAATTCGCAGAGCAACGGCAACCAAATTAGGTCTTGAAATTAAATGCTATTTAGATGATGAGCGCGTGGCTGAAATGGCTTCGAAGAAAAACATTACAAGAACTCAGGCCGGAATACAGTTGGCAGTAGAAGAGCATCCCGATGCTATTTTTGCATTTGGAAATGCACCAACTGCACTAATCGAGTTAATCAAATTAATTCGAAATGGGAAAGCGAATCCTGCTGGAGTAATTGCAGCTCCGGTTGGTTTTGTGAATGTAAAAGAAAGCAAGTGGCAGTTAAAATATGGTTGCCCTGATGTTCCTGTAGTTTTTGTAAATGGCAGAAAAGGAGGAAGTAACGTGGCAGCAACCATTATCAATGCCATTTTAAGCTGGAGCGAAGCGGAACAAATGCATCCGGGAGAAGGTTTGTAATAATCTGTTAGTTACAAGCTGCAAGAAAAAAATGTTGTTGATGCTTGTAATATTTGATAATTCAAAAAGTTTATTTTTTGCTTTTATCAAATGATAACGGAGTGAAAAACCAATTTTTTGGGCTTTCATTAAATGATAATTGATTGAAAAAGCATTTTTTAGCTTTTCATTAAATGATAAAAGGACGAAAAATGAATTTTTTAGTCTTTTATTAAATGATAATTGCTTGAAGAATACATTTTTAGTTTTTAACTAAACAGGTATCGCAGAAAAAATAAAAAAGCTTTACCTAAATAGGAATTGGCTTACAAGAATTTTTGCAATAGTTAATCTGCATGAAAGAAACATGAAAATAAGCATCATAGGAATATCAGATTTAATTCCTGATTTTACAAAAAAAGAGTTGTCTCTGATTCAATCGGGAAAATATTTTGCCGGGGGAAGTCGTCATCGCGAATTGGTGGGTGATTATCTTCCAGAACAACACCATTGGCATGATATTGTAGTACCGTTATCAACACTGTATGATGCCATAAACCATTCCAACAGCGATTGGATTGTGTTTGCTTCAGGCGATCCATTGTTTTATGGAATTGGCATTACATTAAAACGTGAGATTCCCAATGCAGAGCTTGATATCCTTCCTGATTTTAATTCCCTGCAATTGCTGGCGCATCGTTTTAAATTGCCTTATGGCGAGTTTCAAACCATTACGCTTACCGGCAGATCTTTCGAGCGATTCGATCAGGCATTGATTAGAGGTCAGGAGAGAATGGGAATTCTTACCGATAGAAAAAATACGCCCAAAAGCATTGCCGAGCGAATGTTACAATACGGATATTCGAACTACAAAATGTACTATGGCGAGCGCTTGGGAGGCGAAAGAGAATTGGTGAAGGAGTTGAGCTTGGAAGAAGCATTGAGTTTGGATTTTAATCATCCGAATTGCTTTTACCTGGAAAAAAACGATGAGTCGATTCCTAGAAAGGGGATTAAAGAAAGTGATTTTGAACCTTTGGAAGGTCGACCAAAAATGATCACTAAAATGCCCATTCGTTTGGCAACACTTGCTTTAATGGAATTGCAAAATAAAAAGGTGTTTTGGGATGTTGGAGCATGCACGGGAAGTGTTTCCATCGAAGCTCGATTGAACCATCCGCATTTAAAGGTAAAATCTTTCGAGATTCGTGAAGAGTCAAGAGGGATTATTCAGCGCAATACAGAAACTTTCCAAACGCCGGGAATTGATATTTTTATTGGAGATTATTTGCAAACCGATAAGGCAGAAATAGAAAAACCAGATGCCGTTTTTGTTGGCGGTTATGGTGGAAAAATGGATGCAGTTCTGGATGATATTCATTTGCATTTGCTGGAAGGTGGAATCATTGCATTCAATTCGGTGAGCGAAAAAAGCAAACTTGGATTTAAGCAGTGGTGCAAAACAAATTCCTATCACAGAACGCATGAAATGCTGGTGAGTGTTGATGAATTTAATCCGATAACGATATTAATAGCCGAGAAAAAAGAAGGAAAATTAGATATATTTTGAGGGTCTCACTTCAAGTGAGGCTCTCAATAAAAAAATTAGAATTCTCCCCTTTTAGGGGAGATGGCGACAGCCAGAAGGGTGCTTTTTGATTATATTTTTCTTATTTCACCCTTTTTCCTGTCGAGTCCCGATAGTTATCGCGGATTCCCTAAAAGGGAAAAACTTAATTTGAAACGGGAGATGATTTTTTGCAGTTTCCAACGAGAAACAATAAGTAGTAAGTAAAGACCAAAACAGAACAAAATACATCATGTCAAAAATAATAATCACACATTCCGATAAGGGAGAGGCGCTTGCCAAACAGATTACCAGTAATGGCTTGGAGGCTGAAATTATACGCTCGCCAAAGAACTACGAAGAGCTTTGGGATAAATACGAAGCGTTAATTTTTATTGGAGCTTTGGGCATTTGCGTGCGCGAGATTGCAGCATTTTTAAATGATAAAAAAACAGATCCTGCGGTAATCAATATCGATGCCAACGGACAATTTGTTCAGCCTGTTGTTTCGGGACATTTGGGAGGGGCAAATCAATTGTCGGAAGATATTTCTCGTCTGTTGGGAGCAACACCTGTTGTTACTACTATTAGTGATACATCAGGATTGTGGGCATTGGATTTATTGCCGGAAAAACACAATTGGACCCTTGATTGTAAAGGCAATCTTACCCAATTGATGGCAGCTTTTGTGAACAGACAAAAAACAGCTTTGCTGCTTGAGGTTCGTGATAAAGGAAGTCTGGTTTTGGAAACAGAAAAACCTGATCATGTAGATGTATTTTTTAGTGCCGAGGAAATAAAGCTAGAAGAGTACCAGCTAATTTTGGCCGTAACCCCATTCGTTTATGATTTTGGAGCTAAAGTGATTTACTACCGTCCTAAAGTTGTACAATTGGGCGTAGGTTGTCAGCGCGATCTTCCTTTTGAGGCTTTCGAAACGGAATTGCTTTCAAAATTGAAATCGCAGCAAATTTCTCCTCTGTCTATTGCTGCTATCGGAACGGTTGATTTAAAAGCCGATGAAAAGGCATTGATTGAATTATCCGAAAAATGGAACATTCCAATGAATACATTTGGCGAAGAAGTATTATCACAATATGATATTCCAAATCCATCGCAAAAAGTAAGCGAGGTAACGGGAAGTTACAGCGTTTCCGAAGCTGCTGCTATGCACCTTTCGGGAAATGCTTTGTTGGTAGAAAAACAAAAAGCAAAGGCTGGTGATAAACATTTCACTTTTGCTTTGGCAATGGATAAGAATAGCGAGCGTAAAGGTTTTGTAGAGTTTGTTGGGGCAGGTCCCGGCGATCCGGAACTGGTTTCTGTTCGTGGAAAAAGAATGCTTCAAACGGCAGATATGATTCTGTATGCAGGTAGCTTGGTTCCAAAAGAATTGACCAATTATGCAAAGCCTGGATGTGTGGTAAATAGCTCGGCTGGCATGGATTTGATCACTCAGATTGAAAGCATGAAACCATATTACGATCGTGGATTGTTTGTGGTGCGTTTGCATACTGGTGATCCTTGTATTTATGGCGCTATTCAAGAACAAATGGCCATTATGGATCAGTTGAAATGGAGCTATCACATTACTCCGGGAATTTCTTCATTCCAGGCAGCAGCAGCAGCTTTGGAATCCCAGTTTACCATTCCAGAAGAGGTGCAAACCATCATACTAACTCGTGGTGAGGGAAGAACGCCAATTCCAGATCGTGAGCAATTGAACAAATTGGCCAGATCGCAAAGTACCATGTGTATTTACCTGAGTGCTTCCATTGCCGAAAAAGTTCAGGCACAACTTTTGGAGCATTATCCACCGGAAACACCTGTGGCGGTTTGCTACAAGCTAACCTGGAAGGATGAAAAAATCTACCGTTGTACGCTGGAAACTTTGGCAAAAACAGTAGAGGAAAACAATTTGAAAATGACTACCATGATTGTTGTGGGGAAAGCCATCGACAACCGATCGGGATTTTCAAAACTGTACGATAAGAAATTTACTCACGCATTTCGTGAGGGGAAATAGATTGTAAATACTTTCATGATGGAATGAGAATCACCTGCTGTCATGAAAGTTTTACCTTAATTGTGTGAATTAGGAATGAGAATTACCTGATTGAGCTAATTATTTTGATTTTACATTTCAGGACTTTTCTACTTTTTCACTATTTCAACTATTCAAGACTTTACTGATATGGTACTAATTTTTGGCGGAACAACAGAAGGAAAAAGAGTTGCTGAACTATTCGACATTATAGATCAGCAATATTTCTATTCCACAAAAACCGATTCACACAAACAAATTAAAGGCGAGCGTGTTTTTGGAGATATGGACAGCTCTAAAATAAAGGAGTTCTGTCAAAAAAAGGATATTCGATTGATTGTTGATGCGGCTCACCCTTTTGCCGTTTATTTGCATGATAACATTTATCGGGCAGCTCAGGAATTGGGAATTTCAACCATTCGCTACGAGCGAAAGTTTCCAGAAATCAAATCATTCAAACAGGTGCGCTTGTTCGATTCCTACGAGTGCATGACAGAGGTACTTTTACAAGAAGAGTATCAGAATATATTGGCCTTAACAGGTGTTCAAACTATCAACAAATTAAAGCCGCTTTGGAGTCAACGAACTTGTTATTTTAGAATTTTAGATACTGATCTTAGTCGACAAAAGGCAAGGGAAACAGATCTGGATTATCAGTATGTAATTCCAATGGATCCAAAGGCAGGAGTTGAGGAATTGGCGATTTTAACAAAGAAGTTGAATGCTGAAATTTTACTTTCGAAAGAGAGTGGAGAATCGGGTTTGTTTGAAACAAAAGAGAAAGTTGCCGAACAGTTGAATATACCTTTATGGGTAGTGAAGCGACCAGAGTTGCCTGCTTTCGATTATGTGGTGGATGATGCCAAATCTTTCCTGCAGCAATTCTACCAGGTAAAGAAAACGAGCCTAAAAATTGATGGACAATTGCGAAGTGGATTTACTACCGGAACCTGCTTAACTGCGGCTACAAAAGCTTGCCTTATTGCCTTGGCAGAAAAGGAATTTCCCAAATGGGTTGAGGTGGAGCTACCGGGAGGAGAAAAAGCCAGGTATGCTATTTTTCCAGAGAATTTATCAAGTAAATCAGCTTCTTGTGTGGTAATAAAAGATGCAGGTGATGATCCGGATGTGATTCATGGCAAAGAAATTGGTTGTGAATTGTCTGTTATGGATCAGTCAGGAGTTCAGTTTATAAGAGGAAAAGGTTTAGGTGTGGTTACTTTGCCTGGTTTACAGGTTCCTGTTGGTGAACCAGCCATTAATCCGGTTCCACGACAAATGGTTTCCAATGTTTTGGAAAAATTGTCTGAACAATACGAAATGGACTTGGCTTTTGAGGTGAAGGCCTTTATTCCTGAAGGAGAAGAGTTGGCCAAACTAACTTTTAATCCAAGAATTGGAGTGGAAGGTGGCATTTCAATCATAGGGACAACGGGAATTGTAAAGCCTTTATCGAATGAGGCATTTTTAGCCAGCATCAAACAACAGGTGAAGGTGGCCAAAGGAAATCAATGTGCCGAAATTGTTCTGACTTCAGGAAAAAGAAGTGAAAACAGGCTGAAAGATAAATTTCCATACTTGCCACAGGTAGCCTACATTCACTTTGGCAACTTGGTTGGCGATACCATAAAGTTGGCAGTTGATGAGGGAATGGAGAAAATTAATGTGGCCATCATGTTTGGAAAATCGGTAAAGCTTGCAGAAGGAAACATGAATACCCACAGTAAGAATGTGGTTTTTAATGCTGATTTTGTTGCTGGTTTGGCCAAGCAAGCTGGAAATTCTGATGAAATCCAAAATCAAATTAAAGAGTTGAAATTGGCCAATGCCATTTTGGATATCATTCCTTTTTCAGAGAATGAAGCATTCTACAATTTGGTAGCTCAGAAATGCCTGAAAAATTGTCAACAGCTGTTAAATGAATCTTGCACGCTACAGTTATTTCTTTTGGTTGGTGATGAGGGAATGATTATCGTGGAATAAAATTGATAATTCATTAATGTAATAAGCTGATCATTTTTGTAATTTTAGTGAAAAATAAATCCTGATGCACAGACCTTTAATTTTACTACTATTACTTCTGGTAAACATCAATTTATCAGCTCAAAAGGTAGATATTCTTTATTTTACCGATGCTCACCGTATTTTTCCTGTTGATGATGTAGAAGGAGGTCGAGGTGGAGTGGCGCGTTTGAAGACCATTGTAGATAAAAGCAAATCGGATAATTCAAATACCCTGGTAATTCATGGTGGCGACTTGTGTGGAGGCGTTCTGTTTGGCGGAATGTACAAAGGTTTGCCTATGATTGAGGCTTTTAATGAAGTTCCTGTCGACATCTGTAATTTTGGTCAGCACGAGTTTGATTTTGGGGTAGATCATACATTGGAACTTTTAAGTAAATCAAAATCGGAATGGTTTAGCTCTAATCTGAAAAACAGAGATGGTGAGCCTTTTGGCAAGTTACCAAAGTATCTGATTAAGAAAATTGGTGGAATTAAAATTGCATTTATCGGTTTAACCGATGCAATGAATTCTACCATGAAAAGCAATCGAGTAATACAGGAAGATTTATCAATTGCAATTTCTGATATTATCGAAGACCTGCAAAATGTGGATTTTTTAATTGCCATTACCCAAACGGATTTAGAAACCAACCGAAAACTTTTGGAGCAATTTCCGGATATCGATTTGGTGCTTACCGAGGAGCAATACGAATACGAAAGCAATGTGTTTTACAAAGGAAACAAGCCCATTGCGGCTACAGCAGGTAACATGAGTTCGGTTGCCAAGGTTAGTTTGCAAAAAGATAAAAGACCTTTGATTGATATCATTCCATTAGATGAAAATATTGCATCGGAAAAGTATTTGCGAGATATGGAAATCTACTATAAAAGAGACATGGAACTGAAATTGGCTGAAAAGATTTCTTACTTGGAGGTTCCATTGAATTGTAAAGATGGGATTACCAAGGAAAGTGCGGCTGGAAATTTGGTGAGCGATGCCTATAGGGAATGGCACAAATCTGACGTTGGCTTAATCAACGGAGGAGGAATTAGAACTGATATTCCCAAAGGTGATTTTACTTTAAAGTCGGCCCGATCATTATTGCCATTCGGTAATAAAATCTGCCAGATTCTAATAGCAGGAAAAGAACTCAAATCTTTGCTAAAGAAATATGCTGGCAATACCAAAGGACAATTGCTACATGTGTCAGGCATTTCGTATCAATACGATCAGAAAACAGATTCAATTCAAGTAAAATGGAAAGATAAGGAACTTTCTGATGATGAATTGCTAACTGTTTCCTTGAACAATTATTTTCTGAAAAAGCTTGATGTGGAATGTGATGTTTTAATTGATGAAACCGATGCAAATGCCAAAGAAGACTACGAAGTATTGCGTCAGTACTGCAAAAAACAAAAAGCCTTGCACCCAAAGGTACAAGGCCGATTCATGATTGTTCGTGAGTAGTTTACAAATTTAAGCTAAGTGTAAGGTAAAAGCTTCTTCCTGGCGCATAAATTGCCTGATTACTGCTTTTTACCGATCGACTCAAGTGTTCGTAGTAAGCTTCATCGAATAAATTTCTGATTCCTCCAATAATTTGAAAATGATCGGAAAACAAATAGCTTGCTTTAAAATCCAAAACAGTAAAATCAGGCGTTTCCGTTTCTCCATAATTTTCTGCAATCTGATCCTGTTTGGCTGCGTATCTTACCATTAATTCAGGTGTAAACTTTTGCTTACACAAATGTGCCCCCAAGCTGTATCGAATATCCAAAGGTGGAATCTCAGGTAATGGCTGATTGATCATCTTGTTTTTACCATAGGTATAAGCCAGATTCAATCTGTGATACAGGTTATTTGTGATGGATTGATTAAAACTGATTTCGAATCCTCGCATCACAGCTTTATTGATGTTTACAAATTGTTTTACTCCAGGCGCTGTAGCCATTAATGGAGTAAGATTTGGTCTTATTTCAGAACTGATATAATCGCGTAACCAAGAATTAAACAGGTTAATATTCAAGGAAAAATATTTCGTATTCCAATTAATATTATAATCAATTTGATAGTTAATTTCTGGGTCTAAATCAGGATTTCCAACTCTTTCGTAAGGATCAACATCAACAGGTATGTGGTTGATGAATCGTTCGGTTAAACTTCCACTTCTTTCTGCTCTTCCAAACCAAATCCCCATTCTAAGGTTTTCCGATAAATCTTTGCTAGCTCCAATGCTAAAAGAGAAATCGAATTCATCTGAGGGATCATTTGGATTGATACTGGTAAAGTTTTCAGCTTTATCTTTACTTTCTGCCGAATTTTGTTCTAATCTTGTTGAGGCTATGAAATAAGTCTCGTTCACCGCAAAATGATACTCTCCAAAAATACCGATTTTTTCAATTTTGCTGTCTTGCCAAATGTTGTCGTAAACTGTTTTGCCAGCCATTGGACCCATTAGCATTTCACGAGAACGAGTGCCATCCGCTTCCTCCTTTTTGTAATCAGCGCCTGCAAATAAAGAACTTTCCTTAAATTGAAAAGCAGCTTCCGATCTAAAAGCATAGTTTTTTGTTTCTGCCTTGGTAATCGCATTTACTTTTCGTGGATTTAAATTCTTTGTCAGATTATCCATTTCATGATCAACGAAAGATGCATTTGCCGATGTTGAAATGGAAGCCAAGGCTGAATTCTTGAAAGTGATTTTGTGTCCAAGACTGATCATCTTGGTGTCATCTTCTCGCAAATCCATATTTAAGGCGGGAAAATCAACATCTTCGGCATAGTTGCTATTGGCAGATACCTGGATATTTTGAGAATTGGAAAGTTTAAAATTGGTGGCGATTCCAATGTTTCTTCTGTTAAAACCCGAAGCTACTTTATCGCCATTGCCATCTTCATAGTCTGAACCCTTGCTGTATGCGCCAAAAACACCGAAATTGTAGAACTTGCCTTTTGCACCGGCCAATGCTTCGGTTCTGAATATTTCTCCGTTGCCTTCATAGCTTCCTGTTGCACGACCAAATGCGCTTGCTTTATCAATAAATCCATTGGTCGATGATTTAAAATGGATGCTGCCGCCAAAGGAATTACCATATCGTAATGAATGAGGACCTTTCATGATTTCTACCCTGTCTACCATGTTTAAAGGAATTTGACTAATGGGAGGATCCATTCGGTTGGGACAAGCTGCCGTAGCACTCATTCCATTATCCATTACAATGTTTAACTGATCGTATTTAAAACCTCGCATTACAGGATCGAAACCATAACTTCCACTTTTGCGAATTCCACCAATTAAACCCGATTGACTTAAGAATTCACCAGCATCATGCGATAATTTATCACTTGAATTGATTTGCATGGTTTCAGATTCTTTTGCTGTCCTTTTTCGTGCAATGACAGTGGTTGGTAACAAGCTAATGTAGGTTTTGTTCATATAAAGCTTGCCAGATTGTAATACAGCTTTTAATTCACTATCGGTAAGAGAAATTTTGCCATAGTTTATATGTGAAAGGTAAAGCTTTTCTCCTTCGATAAAGTTGATTGTAAATTTACCATTTGCATTGGTATTACCTTTCTGGTTTTGATAAAGAAAGTGAGCAAATGCAATGGGATGCTCAGTTTCCTGATCTAATAACTGAATTGTATTTTGAGAATATACCTGTATGTAAATGCATAGCATACAAGCAGTAATTATTTTTTTCATCCTTCGTTTTTATGTGTTCGAAACTATTGTGCATCAGAATTATTAGTGCACAAAAAATCGCAATACTGTAAGATTTACAATATTGAATCCATTAAAATAAAAATGAGATGTTTTGTGGAGGATGAAAAATATCTGATACATGCTTTTTTATAAGCTGAAAATGAAGAAGATTTTCATCAGTTATAGCATCTGAAATTTTTGGTTCTGGAATTAAATCAAAACAGCTTGAAATGAAGTTCAAGTTCTCTTTTTCGATATTGATTTTTTTCTTTTCCGACTCATTTTCCTCTTGTTGCTTTAGTTGTTTTTTAAGGTGACATTTTCCATTACACTCCATTTCCGGTTTATCTTTGTTTTCACAAATCTCGGCAAAGAAATCCTGATTGAATTTATAATGTAAAATGATAATGATATTCCCAGTTGATTGAACGGAGAGTATCAGTATTAACATGTATGTGAGGAAATGTTTCAATAAGTATTATAAGTTGGATGGTTAAGTAGTAAATTTAAAGATTTTAAATCAAAAAAATCTATGTAAAAACAGAAGAAGAAAGAAAATTATTTGCAGATCAACTTTGAATTTAAGAATTTTGATGGTTTTGAAAAATGAATAGAACATGAATAAATTTTTGATATTGTTCCTGCTGTCGGTGTTTGTTGCATCTTGTTCGGGAAAAAAATACACGGAGGAATTAAGAGTATTGCAGTTTAATATTTGGCAAGAGGGAACCCAGGTAGAAGGGGGATATGATGCCATTATTAAAGAGATTATCAGGACGAAAGCTGATTTAATTGCTTTGAGTGAGGTTCGAAATTATAACAATACCAATTTGTCAGAACGATTGGTTGCATCCCTTAAGAAGAAGGGATTTGAGTATTACTCTCTGAAAAGTCAGGATTCTGGTATATTGTCGCGCTATCCCATTACGTATCAGGAGGCTATTTATCCAGTGAAAGACGACAGGGGATCAGTATACAAAGCACTCATTGATATGAATGGCAGGAAGATTGCTTTCTATAGTGCGCATTTGGACTATAGAAATTGTGCATTGTACTTACCAAGAGGATATGATGGTTCGAGTTGGGAAAAACTAGATGCACCTCAAACCGATTTGAATGTAATTAGAGAAGATAATCTGGCTTCAAAACGAGATGATGCTATTCAGGTGTTTTTATCCGATGCTAAAAAAGAATTGGAAAAAGGAAGATTGGTTTTCTTAGGAGGAGACTTTAATGAACCTTCACATAGGGATTGGGTGGAAGAAAATAAAAATTTGTACGATCATAATGGGGTTGTGATGAAGTGGCATAATACACTTTCTCTTGAAAATTCAGGTTTTATTGATGCGTACAGAGAAATATATCCTAATCCAATAAGTCACCCGGGATTTACTTACCCAGCCGATAATCCATTAGTTGATATTAAGCGTTTGGCATGGAGTCCGGAGGCGGATGACAGGGATCGTATCGATTTTATTTTTTATTATCCCAATGCAAACCTAAGTTTAAAAGAGGTTGCTATTGTTGGCCCCAAAGGGTCGGTAAGTCGAAACCAGAGAATTGTAGAAACATCTCAAGATGTTTTTCTCCAGCCATTGGATGTTTGGCCTACTGATCACAAAGCAATATTGGCCACATTCAATTTGAAAAATTAGTAACAGTTGAGGATATAAAATTTTAAAGGAATGGATTGGGATTCCACCTTGGTTATTTTAGTGGAGAACTCAATCCATTCCCTTTAAATACTTCAGTTATGTTTTTAAAGATTAATCACCTTATCGGCATCGGCCTGAAGTGTTATAATGTCAGGCATGCTACCAACATTACCAACTTTTACTTTATCCAGTAAATTGTAATGATCAAGACAGGTTTTGCAGGCCAGCATACTTACTCCTTTATTTGCCAGGTTTTGTAAACCTTCCAAGGCTGGAGAATCTTCACAAATCAACTTTACACCAGCATTGTAGAATACAATTATTTTTGGTAATCTGTTTTCTGCATCCAATAGTTTAAAGTAATTAGTAGCCAATTTTAAGCCCAATTCTTCATTACCATTACCCATTCCATTTTGAGTAACTTGAATCAATGTATTTCTGTGCATGATTAATTTATGCTGATATAAGGTTCGTTACTGTTTATTCTTTCTACCAATTTTCCAATTGGATTTAAATCAAATCCTTCTCTTTTAGCCAAGCTGATAAACTCTTCAATATGATTGTCGTCAACAGCAACCAATAATCCACCACTTGTTTGCGGATCGCAAAGTAATGCCTTCTGATCTTCGGTAATTTCACCAATTAAATGTCCGTATGAAGCCCAGTTTCTTCTTGTTCCTCCAGGAGTACTTCCTTTCTGAATCAATTCTTCCACACCTTCAATTTTAGGAACATCATTGTAGTTGATTACTGCGTTTACATTACTTCCTTCACAGATTTCGCTTAAGTGACCCAACAAACCAAAACCAGTAACATCAGTCATCGATTTGATGTATTCTTGCTCGCCAAAAACAACTCCAACTTTATTCAAACTACACATTAAATCAACTGCAATTTGATTGTTTTCGTGAGCGATTAATTTCTTTTTCTCAGCAGTGGTTAAAACGCCAATACCAAGTGGTTTGGTTAGGAATAAGGTACAGTTTGGACTGGCTGTATTGTTTTTCTTTACTCTTTCGGTTGCAACAATTCCGTTAACCGATAAGCCAAAAACAGGATCGCCAATGTCGATAGAGTGTCCACCTGCCAATTGAATTCCAGCATTTGCACACACATCTCTGGCACCTTCAACTACTTTCTGAGCAATATCGGTAGAAAGTTTTTCCAAAGGCCAGGCAAGAATGGCCAAAGCCATAATTGGTTTTCCACCCATTGCATAAATGTCGCTTATGGCATTTGTAGCAGCAATTCGACCAAAATCGTATGGATCATCTACAATTGGAGTAAAGAAATCGGTTGTACTAATCAGAGCTTGACCGTTACCCAAGTCGTAAACTGCAGCGTCATCCTTCGTATCGTTACCAACCAGCAAGTTCGGATTGGGAATTCTTGGTGTGCTGCTTTTTAAAATGCATTCTAAATCTTTCGGTGAGATTTTACATCCACATCCGGCTCCCGGACTAAACTGTGTCAGTTTCTTTGTTTCCATTGTTTTTGTAATCTGTTAAATTATCTGGCAAAGATATCACTTTTTAATATTGGTTGTCATTCAACTTAAGGTCTAATTTTCACAATATTTATTTGCTCGAGATGAGTAAAATCTCTTAAATTTGATATTTGTGAATTTACATGATAGAGGATTGAAAAAGTTTGCTCCGATAAAATATTTGTTGCTGATTATTTGCGGTTTTGTAATACAATCATGTGTTACACAGAATAGATATCTGCAATCTGTAAATACTTGCGATGCATTTACATGTGTAAATGAGGTGGGTGCAAGTGAACAGTTGGAACTTCAAAAACAGGGCAAACGAAAATTACAGATTTACTTGATTCGACATGCCAAGCCCAATCTGAAAAAGAAACTGTTTTATTCAGCAAAACAGGCTCAGCAGTACGTTTATGATTACAATTCAGTGTCAATTGTTCCCTTCGATCCTAAAATGATAAAAGTCAATCTAAATCCTAATCATTTTATCTATTGTTCAAATTTGCCACGTTCGCAAGAAACAGCATTGGCAATATTTGGAAAAGATTTTACTGTGGTATCGGATTCTATTTTTAGAGAATATGAAATTAAAGTGGTAAAAGCCACTAGCATTATTAGATTGCCTTTGCCGATTTGGCAATTTTTTAGCCGTGGTAGTTGGTTGTTGGGTTTTAATCACAAAGGAATTGAAAGTAGGAAAGAGGCAAAACAAAGAGTAAAGTATGCCGTTGAGAATTTGATAAAGGTTGCAGAAAAAGAAGAAACTGCAGTTCTGGTTGCCCATGGCATGTTGAACCATGGATTAGAAAAACAATTAAAAAAACAAGGCTGGCAAGTCATTCAAAAAAACGGACAAACCAACCTGGGAGCAACGGTTCTTGTTAAGATTGTTGATTTAGAATAGAAAGTTATTTTTTTCGAATCATCATCAGACCATGACGGATAGGAAGCATTAAATTTTCAACTCTTTCATCATTCTGAATAAAATTATTAAAAGCTAGAATACCTTGTGTTTGCTTGTCTTTTGATTCGACTTCCTCTAAAACTTTACCATCCCACAAAACATCATCAGCCAATACAAAACCTCCTTGCTTTAGTTTTGGGTAAATAGCCTCGAAATATTCGATGTACTGTCTTTTGTCGGCATCTATAAAAACCAAATCAAATTCTTCATTGATGTTTGGAATGATATCTAATGCCTCGCCAATGTGAAACTCTATTTTGCCTTCACAGCCTGATTGCTTGATGAATTTACGAGTGAAATATTCCAATTCGTCATTGCAATCAATGGTATGAATTACACAATCATTTGATGTTCCCATTGCCATGCTAATTGCCGAATAACCAGTGTAAGTTCCAATTTCTAAAACTCGCTTTGGATTCATCATTTGGCAAATCATTTTCAGAAACTTGCCCTGCATGTGCCCCGATAACATTCTTGGACGTAGCATTTTAACATGGGTCTCGCGAGTGAGATCTTTTAAAATTTGATCTTCAGTTTCGGTATGTGTAAGGATGTATTCTTCCAGCTCTTTATTAATCTCCAACATGACTTATTTATACATCAAAGTGGTTAATCTATCTTTATTCAAAATTTCGTTGGCAACTTCCATTAATTGCTCTGCAGTTATCGACTCTACTTTTTGGTAAATCTCTTCCAAAGAATCAACTCGATTGTACAACAAGAAGCTTTTGCCAACATTAAGCATTAAGTTCTCGTTGTTTTCCGATGATATTGCAATTTGTCCAATCATCTGATTTTTTGCTTTGGTCAACTGTCCTGGTCCTAGCTTTTTTGTACAAAGCAAATCCATTTCCTTATGGATAAGGCTAAGGCATTTGTCTAAATATCCCTTATCAGTACCAAAATAAATGCTAAAAACTCCGGTATCGGCATATGGCGTGTAGTTTGCTTCAATATTATAGGCTAATCCGTGCTTTTCGCGCAATGAAAGATTCAGTCGCGAATTCATTCCTGGGCCACCAAGTATATTTGTTAAAAGTGATAACGGAATTCGGCGATCATCATTTGCATCATAGGCAACATTTCCCAAAACACAGTGTCTTTGGTAAGTATTTTTTATCAAGGTTTGAGTTCTTGGTTTGTAGGAATTTGGCTTTTTTCTCTTGTCTACACGTATGTTTTCTGCAATTCCTCCAAAATACTTTTCAACCATCTTTACCAACTTCTTGAAAGGAATATTTCCCACAGAACTAATAACCATCTGATCTGTGTGATAATTATTTCTGATGAAGTTTAAGATATCATCTCGTTTGAAGGCTTTAATATGTTTGGGTGTACCTAAAATATTTCTTCCTATCGGATCTTTTTTGAAAATTAATTCCTCAAAATCATCAAAAATCAGTTCTGACGGAGAATCTTTATATGAATTGATTTCGTCGAGAATTACCTCTTTCTCTTTTTCCAGTTCTTTTTCCGGGAAAACAGAATTAAATGTGATATCGCTTATTAACTCAAGAGCTCTTTTGTAATCTTTATCCAAAAAAGTAGTGTAAACACATGTTTCTTCCTTGGTAGTGTAGGCATTTAGTTCTCCACCTACATCTTCCATGCGGCTAAGTATGTGATATGCTTTACGTTTTGTTGTCCCTTTAAACACAACATGCTCTATAAAGTGAGCAATTCCCCATTCGTCCTCTTTCTCATCACGGGAACCGGTATTCAAAATAATTCCGCAATGTGCAACATTTGCCTTAACCGGTCGATGGATTAACCGGATACCATTTGATAATGTGTAAGTTTCGAATACCATATACTTTTTTATTAGGCTGCAAAGGTAACAAGAAGTTTAGAATCCGATTAAAATTCCTTTCTATTTTTCTTGATTTTATTTGGTGATGTAAATTTTTTACGTACTTTTGCATCGCTCAAGTAAAGAGGGTACCATAGCTCAGTTGGTAGAGCAATGGACTGAAAATCCATGTGTCCCTGGTTCGATTCCAGGTGGTACCACATCTTTTTTCTTCGAGTAATTAATACCAAGGGGTACCATAGCTCAGTTGGTAGAGCAATGGACTGAAAATCCATGTGTCCCTGGTTCGATTCCAGGTGGTACCACAGAAAGAGGGGAAGATTTAATTAATCTTCTCCTCTTTTTTATTTATGAAAATTGAAGTTTACATATTGCATAGTATAACAGCCAATCGATATTATATTGGCTACACAAAAGATTTAAAAAATCGTTTAGATCTTCATCAAACAGGAGTGTTCGAAAATTCATATACTTCTAATTATAAAGATTGGGAGGTATTATTACACAATAAGGTGCAAAAGTATTGCTCAGGCTCGCAGAATTGAGATGCATTTAAAGAAAATGAAAAGTAAGGAGTATTTGGAAAATTTAAAGCTCTATTCTGAAATCACAGAGCGTCTTTTAGAAAAATATGGGTAGCCTCTGGTTCGCCCCGAAAGCTTTCGGGGCCAGGGGGTAACAAAAAAAGCCGATCGTTTGATCGGCTTTTTTGTATCTGAGCTTTTTTAGTTTGCGTCAATCAATAACTCAAATCCTTTCTTTTTAAACTCTCTCTCGGTTGTAGATAGAGCTTTGGCTGTAGTAATGGCTGGGAAATTACCTTGGCTAATGTATTGGAGTGCTGCATGAAGATTGCTCTCTTCTGGATCACCAAAATCATGATTTAAGTCGTCAGAAATTTCAAAATCGACAGGAATTCCTTCAAAGTATTCACCTTCATTGTTTGCATTGGTTATCGAAAAACTAATTGGTACAATGGCCAAGTTGAATTTGGGTTCTTCAAAAACATACATTCCCACTGGCTTTCCGTGTGTGTTGCTACCAATTAAAATTACCTTGTCATTACCTAAATATGGTTTTAAGCCATTTATTACCATTTCGCTGGCTGATGCTGTTCTGTCTGTTGTTATTATAAAAACTCTTTCGAAACCATGAGCGGAGGATTGGTTGCTAAATGCGTAGGTGAAGTTTTCATCACTTTTGGAATCATTGTGGAATACTTTGGAGTAAATTTCTCCTTCGTAAAGATTACCTGTAATTAAACTTGAAAGCTGATTTGATATGGTTGTACTACCTCCACCATTATATCGTAAATCCAAAACCAACTCATTAGCTTCGTTGGCTTTAAAATAATCAAAAGCTTCATTCAAAGCATCCTCTGAACTTCCCAAAAAACTATCAAATGCTAAGTAAGCTACTTTCTTACCTTCGTAATTTAGTACTTCTCTTTTTAATACTGAGTTTTGGTCTATTTCCTGCTTATTTGCGGTAATTTCCTTTTGTTCTCCTAAATTGTTTTCAAATATAAATATTGAAGTATTCTTATCTAACTCATCCAATACATCATTTTCGGTTAAATCTGCAATGTTAAGTCCATTGATGTTTATCAATTTCCATCCTCGAGTAATTCCTTTTGAAGCAAGAGGAGATTCATCGAAAATCAACTTTACTCTAAGATTATCTTCGGAATCATATTTGAATGCCAAACCATATCCTTTATATGTTCCGTTTTCCAAATATGCAATCAATGCATCTAGGTTAGCAATATAGCTCCATCGGTCTTGATTTGTCAGTAATGCTTCAAAATATTCATTTACAGAAGAATAATTTGATGTATTAATATTGGGTAAGTCTTCGTTCCATAAATACCATTCATTCATCGTTTGATCTATGGTTTCGTAAATGGTTTTGGTTTCTCTTTCGAAGTTATTGTTGTCATCATCGCTGCAGGCAATAATAAATAATGAGAAGATAAAAAGAGAAAGAAAAAACTTAAATGATTTGAATAATCTATTTTCTGTCATTGATTGTTGATTTAGTGATTAATGAACGGATATAAAAATAACAAAAACTATACCTAGTTTAATTTAAACGAATCATGAAAAAGTGTATTGCATAGAAAATAAATATTTGTAATAAATCTAAATTGTATAGAAAAAATTGATTCTGAACTATTTTCAGAATTGCATTCGTAATTTTTGAAAATGTACAGCATAATTTATTTTGCAGAAAAGGATTTTTGCTTACTTTTGTAGCACCAAAACAAAGGGTACCATAGCTCAGTTGGTAGAGCAATGGACTGAAAATCCATGTGTCCCTGGTTCGATTCCAGGTGGTACCACGAAAGCCGATCATCTGATCGGCTTTTTTGTTTTCTATTGGGGAATGAGTTGGTCGTTTGAGTATTTTCTCCTCAATTTCTGATACTTATTCTGTTCGTCTTTGAACAATTTTTAAATTACAAACGTTTTCGATCTAAAATAAAGACTTTCAACCGTCTAACTGCTTTTTTTATTAGAATTAATACGATATTTTTGCATGACTAAGATCAAGTAAAACAGAATTTAAGATATAAAATACTTTAAAATGGCAGATAGCAAAAAAGCTTTATTGATGATCCTTGACGGATGGGGGATCGGTGACAAATCGAATTCAGATGTGATTTCTTCAGTTGCAACTCCTTATATGGATGGATTATTGGAAAAATATCCAAATTCGCAATTGCAAGCTGCAGGTAGATTTGTTGGATTACCAGAAGGACAGATGGGTAACTCAGAAGTTGGTCACTTGAATATTGGTGCAGGACGTGTTGTTTATCAGGATTTGGTAAAGATCAATATGGCGGTTGAGCAAGATACTTTAAAAGATAACGAGCAAGTTGTTAAAGCATTCGCTCACGCTAAGGAAAATGGAAAGAAAGTTCACTTAATCGGTTTGATTGGTGATGGTGGGGTTCACTCTTTAAGTAAGCACGCTTTGGCTCTTTGTGATGCTGCAAAAGCATTTGGAGTGGAGGATGTATTCGTGCATGGTTTAACAGATGGACGTGATACTGACCCTAAATCAGGATTGGATTTCGTTAAGACTTTTGTAAATGATATTACAAACAAAGGAACTGCAAAATTTGCTTCTTTAATTGGTCGTTACTATGGTATGGATCGCGATAGCAACTGGGATCGCGTTAAGTTGGCTTACAATCTTTATACTAAAGGAGAAGGTAAAGCTACTACAGATGTTGTTGCTGCAATCGAGGAATCATATGCAGAAGGTGTAACCGATGAATTTATCAAGCCAGTAGTGGTGGTTGATGAAGCTGGTGCTCCTTTGGCTAAAATAGAAGAAGGAGATGTTGTGATTTGTTTTAATTTCCGTACCGACCGTTTGCGTCAAATGACAACTGTGTTCACTCAGGAAGACAAGCAGGAATTTGGAATGCACACCATGAATGTGGAGTGGTACACAATGACTTGTTACAATGCTAACTTTAAAGGTGTGAATGTAATCTACGATAAGGAGAACGTTCAGAACACAATGGGTGAAGTTGTGGCAGCTGCAGGTAAGAAGCAAATTCGTATTGCAGAAACTGAAAAATATGCTCACGTAACTTTCTTCTTCTCGGGTGGTCGTGAAGATGAGTTCGAAGGTGAAAGCCGTTTGTTGGTAGCATCTCCAAAAGTGGCTACTTACGATCTTCAACCAGAAATGTCGGCTCCTGAAGTTGCAGATAAAATTACTGCTGAGTTGAACGCTCAATCGGCTGATTTTGTTTGTTTGAACTTTGCTAATGGCGATATGGTTGGACACACAGGAGTGTACGAAGCGATTTCAAAAGCTGTTCAGGCTGTAGACAAGTGTGCAGAACAAGTTGTAGAAGCTGCTAAAGCAAATGGATATGATGTAATCATTATTGCAGACCATGGTAATGCTGATTTTGCGGTGAATGCTGATGGTTCTCCAAATACAGCTCACTCATTAAATCCGGTTCCTTGTATTTGGGTAACTGAAAATCCAAAAGAATTGGAGAATGGTATTTTGGCTGATGTTGCACCTACCTTGTTGGATATCATGGGGATTGATAAGCCTGAAGAGATGACCGGAAAATCTTTGATAAAATAGAAGATTGTAACTGTATATAAAACATTCCGTACTATCTTTGCACGATAGTACGGATTTTTTATTCGTATAACGAATACAATTTAAATAGGGAAATAGTGTTACAGATAGGGAAAGCCATAGTTAGTCTTGATGTGATTGAGAAAAAGTTCATTTGCGATATTTCAAAATGTTGTGGAGCTTGTTGCGTTGAAGGAGATTCGGGAGCTCCATTGGATGAGGGAGAGAAACAAATCATTGAAGATATCTATTCTGATATTAAAGAATATCTTACCAAAAGAGGAATTGAAGAAATTGAAAAGCAAGGAACATCGGTAATTGATAGCGATGGTGATTTGGTAACTCCTATTATTGATGGCAAGGAATGTGTCTATACCATTTTTGAGAATGGCAATGCCATGTGCGGGATCGAAAAGGCCTTTTTTGATGGTAAGGTTTCGTATCGCAAACCGATTTCCTGTCAGTTATATCCTATTCGAATTGATAAGTATGCGGAATTTGATGCTGTGAATTACAATAAATGGGATATCTGCAAACCAGCCAGAGAGCTTGGTTTTAAAAATGGAACTCCTGTGTATAAATTTCTAAAAGAACCATTGATTCGAAAATATGGCGAAGATTGGTATAAAGAATTGGAATATGCAGCTGAGAATATTGGCGAAATCATGAAAATGAGATAATAGAATTTTCCAGGATAAAATTTTAAAGAAACAGTAACCATGTAGGTTGCTGTTTTTTTTGGTTTGTAAGGAGTAGTATTTTGAAATATCAGCAAAATAGCAATTTGAATACTCCAAATTATTTGTGTTGGATATATATTATAAACTATTATAATATATAATAAGAAAACATACAATATATATTAAGGAGGATTTAGATATATATCAAAAATGATAAAAATTGAAGGATTTTATAAGAAACCTGGAGATTAAAATATTGAAAGTATTAATCTTGATGTAATAGGCTGCTAGGTTTATTTTGCCATAAATCTTGCAAGAACATATTTGTATTCTCGTGATCTATTGTATATTTACCTTCCGTAAATATTTAAATCCAATAAACACTTTAATATGGATAATCTTAAAACATATATCGAAGAGAATAAGGAAAGGTTCCTAGATGAACTTTTTGAATTAATTAGAATTCCTTCAATCAGTTCAAAGCCTGAGCATAAAGATGACATGTACCGTTGTGCTGAGCTTTGGAAAAAGTTTTTGCTTGAAGGTGGTGCTGATAAAGCCGAAGTAATGGAAACAGAGGGAAATCCGGTTGTATTCGGAGAAAAGTTTATTGATCCTTCTTATCCAACAGTTTTAGTATATGCTCACTACGATGTGCAGCCAGCTGAACCATTGGAGTTGTGGACAACACCTCCATTTGAGCCGGAAGTTCGTGATGGGAAAATTTGGGCGCGTGGTGCTGATGATGATAAAGGACAAGGTTTCATGCATACCAAAGCATTTGAATATCTTGTGAAAACAAATCAGTTAAAATGCAATGTTAAGTTCTTGATCGAGGGTGAGGAAGAAGTAGGTTCGCCTAGCTTACCTAAATTCTGTGAGGATAATAAAGAATTGTTGAAATCAGATGTGATTTTAGTTTCAGATACAGGTATGATTGCTCCTGATGTTCCTACAATTACAACTGGTTTGCGTGGGTTGTGTTACTGGGAAGTTGAAGTAACCGGTCCTAATCGCGATTTGCACTCTGGATTGTTTGGTGGTGCTGTAGCTAACCCAATTAACGTATTGGCAAAGATGATTACACAAATGGTTGATGAGAATGGACATATTACTGTTCCTGGATTCTACGATGATGTAATCGAAGTGTCAGATGAAGAGCGTGCTATGATGGCTCAAGCTCCATTTAGCGAAGAAGAATATAAAAAAGCATTGGATGTTGAAGAGTTAGCTGGTGAAAAAGGATTTACTACTAACGAGCGTACAGGAATTCGTCCATCATTTGATATTTGTGGTATCTGGGGTGGTTATCAAGGAGACGGAGCTAAAACAGTATTGCCATCTAAGGCTTATGCTAAGATTTCTTCTCGTTTGGTTCCAGATCAAAATCATGAGAAAATTGCTGAATTGTTCTGCAAGCATTTCGAGTCTATCGCACCTAAGAGCGTGAAGATTAAAGTAGAGCATTTGCACGGTGGACAAGCTTATGGGTGTCCAATCGACTTAACAGCATATAAAGCTGCAGAAAAAGCATTAGAAGAGGTATATGGCAAGCGTCCGGTACCTGTTCGTAGTGGTGGATCTATTCCAATTATTTCTACTTTCGAACAAATTTTAGGAGTTAAGTCGGTGTTGATGGGATTCGGTTTAGAGTCAAATGCTATTCACTCTCCAAACGAGAACTATCCATTGGAACAATTCTTTAATGGTATTAACTCAATTCCATTGTTCTACAAGAATTATGCAGAGATGATGAAATAATAATTCATTAAATGACTATAAATTAAGGGTATTTCAATTAGAAATACCCTTTTTTATTGGAATTTAAATTTTGGTATGATAACTTTGTATGCTGCTATAAAGTATGTAGTATTCTTCACACTTTTGAGAAAATAATTATTATATTTCCTTTGTGATTTGGTTAAATGATCTGATGTCTATTGATAATGTTGGATTTCGCAGGATTTATAGCTAAATTAGTATTGTGTGTTTCTGTGTGGTAATATTCATGTTTTATCTTCAATGAACGAGTAAAAACATGATAAAAAATTAGAGATCATACAAGTTGAAGTAAATTTGAATACATGGACGAAATATTTGGAAAAATTGGTACTGCTCAAACTCTCAGCCAGAAAATTGAGCGTCGAATTGAAGAAGCAATCCGACAAAAAAAATTGCTTGTAGGAACAAAATTGCCTTCGGAGCGTGAGCTTTGTGAAATGTTTGCTGTGAGTAGAACAGCATTGCGAGAAGCCTTACGTCGATTAAGTGCTCGAGGATTAATTCAAATCAAGAAAGGTAGTGGAATGTTCGTTAGTGAACTGAGGATTGAAGATGCGATTGAATCTTTAAATCTGTATTATGACCTTAGTTTTGATAGCGATTTGATTTCTCAGATTATTGAAGTTCGAAGAGTTTTCGAGCCTGAAATTGCAAGAATTGCAGCTGCGAATAGAACGGATGAGGATTTAACAGCTTTGAATAAAAATATTGCAGACCTTGCCGATTGTGATCCTGATAATACGCAGATGGAAGCTGATATCATTAATAAGTTTCACTTAAACGTAGCTAAGGCAACAGGAAATAAGGTGATGATTATTTCGATGGAGCCTATCTATTCATTACTGCCAAGAATGCGTAATTTAATTTATGCCAATGTGGATGGTGAAAAGGATTTTACTGTAAAAGCACATCGTGCAATTTATGAAGCCATTCGCGATAAGGATGGTGAGCAAGCATACAAGGAAATGGCTGGACAAATTGATCGTACCTTAGAAATATATACTCAATACTTGAAGTAACACTCGAAATTTGGGTAAATGAAAAAGCGGAGCTTGAAAATAATTTTTCAGACTCCGCTTTTCGTATTTATGTGTGTGGTACTTATTTAAGATTTTCTATAAGCTTCAATTGCTTTCTTTACAGAACCATGTTCAAGTAATAAACTTTTGGAGGTTTCTTTGTCAAGTTTTAATTCCTCCATTATCATTAAAGTTCCTCTTTCAACTAATTTTTTATTGGTTAGTTGCATGTTTACCATTTTGTTTCCTTTCACTCGTCCCAATTTAATCATTAAACTGGTTGTGATCATGTTCAAGATCATTTTTTGAGCAGTTCCAGCTTTCAGCCTTGTGCTTCCTGTTACGAATTCAGGACCTACAACGGCTTCAATCACAATTTCCGCTTCTTTTGAAACGGGAGCATCAGGATTACAAGTGATACAGGCAGTTAGCAATCCATTTTCTCTGGCTTTCTTCACACCACCAATAACATATGGAGTTGTTCCAGATGCAGCAATCCCTAAAACAGAATCATCTTCATTGATATCGTAGTCTTGAAGTTCTTGCCATGCTTTTTCTGGATCATCTTCGGCAGATTCAACAGCGCTTCTTAATGCTTTTTCTCCTCCAGCAATTAAACCAATCACAATATTGGCAGGTACACCAAATGTTGGAGGAAGCTCGGATGCATCAAGTACTCCAAGTCTGCCACTTGTTCCTGCTCCAAGGTAAAACAATCGTCCGCCTGATTTAATTCTGTCAATTAACAGACTTACAAATTTTTCTATAGCAGGAATGGCTTTATTAACGGCTAGGTGAATTTGTCCATCTTCCTGATTAATTCCATATAATAATTCACTCACCGACATTTTCTCCAGGTTGGAAAAGTTTGAAGGTGCTTCTGTTATTTTGTTGTTGGTTTTCTTATTTGGTGTGTTATTCATGATTCAAATTTTATTCTGCAATATGGAATTCAATCAAGCCTTCAAGTGGACTTTTGATGATTTTTCCAGTCTGTAAGTTTAATTTTTCAGCCGCTCTAATTAATTCCTTCTTAAAGTAGTATGCTATGCTACCAATAAAATGAATTGGAAGGCTTGAATGTCCATCGTATTGTTTGATGTTTCGTTCAAAGAACTTGGTAAACTCTTCCTGAAGCAGGTTTGATACATATGGATGCTCAATATTTTCCGAAAGGAAAACTGTGAACTGTGCCAAAAATCGACTAGGAGCTTCTTCTCTGTATACTTTGTTTATGATATAAGCATATTCTAGGTCGTGCTTTTTATAAAAAGCAGTAGTAATGTCTTCAGGAGCAACACCTTTTAATATGTCTGCAATAAGTCTTTTTCCTAGTACAGCTCCACTTCCTTCATCTCCCAGTATATATCCTAAGGGACGAACATTGAGAGTGATATCTTTACCATCATATAAGCATGAATTTGATCCTGTACCTATAATGCAGGCAATTCCTTTTTCTCTTCCGCATACCGACCTTGCAGCGGCAAGTACATCGCTATGAATTTCACAAGAGGCAGAAGGAAATACTTCCAACAATGCATCTTTCACCTTTTGTTTTGTTTCGTCAGTTGCACAACCAGCACCATAAAAAAAGATTTGTTCAACTGGGTGAAAATTTTCAAGTGATTTGATATTATCGATAATCGAACTGATGTCCATGTGAAAAGGATTTATTCCTAAAGTTTGCTGTTGCTTTTGGATTTTGCCCTCTTTTAATAGAACCCAGTCTGTTTTTGTTGATCCGCTCTCGGCAATTAAAATCATATCCGCTTTTGTTTTTATAACATGTATGATGAGTGTTGCAGGAAAATAAAATTACAATTTAATGAAGGGCTTGTTTTTGTGTTTTAATGCTGTCGTAAAGAATCATGGCATTGAAAACCCTGTATTAAAAGGAACTTCACTTTCATGATACAAATATAGAAAAATTAATCCCATTCAAAAAGTATTATATAACATGTAATACCAATTTTGGATTTTTTGAATTTCTGTTCTATTTTTGATGCGAAAGTAATTTAAATCAGGAGTTAGCAATATGGAAAATCAAATATTACAATTTAGAGGAGAGCTGGATGAAGCTAAGTTGTATTACCAACCATCGGATGAGTTCGATAAAACGGTAAAAACAAGATATGAGAAAATGCCTGCTGATATTTTTGCTACGGCTGAAAAGGGTGCAAAGTGGGTAGCTCATGAAATTGCAAATCTTATTAAAGAGAAGGCAGAGAAAAAAGATGTTTGTGTGCTTGGATTAGCTACAGGAGCAACACCATTAGGAGTATATGCTGAATTGGTGCGTATGCACAAAGAGGAAGGTTTGTCATTTAAAAATGTAATTACATTTAATCTTGATGAATATTATCCAATGAATAATAAAAGCGCACAGAGCTATAATTATTACATGGATGATGTTCTTTTCAATCATATAGATATTCCTCGCGATCAAATTAATGTACCTGACGGGGAAGTGAGCAAGGAAGGAATTTTTAATTACTGTTCGGAATACGAAGCAAAGATTGATTCTTTCGGCGGGCTTGATATGCAAATATTGGGTATTGGTAGAACAGGACATATTGGTTTTAACGAGCCGGGTTCTCAATTGGATTCAAAGACCCGTTTAATCATGCTTGATGCTTTAACCAGACGTGATGCTGCAAAAGATTTTAACGGATTAAACAAGGTGCCAAAAGCCGCAATTACAATGGGAGTTGGTACTATATTTAAGGCAAAACGTGTGATTCTGATGGCTTGGGGAGAAGGTAAAGCTCCTATCGTAAAAAAGGCATTAGAGGAAGGGCAGAGTGATTCTGTTCCTGCTAGTTATTTGCAACGCCACAATGATGTGCAGTTTGTGTTAGATGTGCCAGCAGCTAACGAACTAACAAGAGTGAAGCAGCCATGGTTGGTAGGGAGTGTAGAATGGGATCGTTACTGGATTCGTAAAGCTGTGGTTTGGCTATGTAATAAATTGGAAAAACCAGTTTTGAAGTTGACCAATAGAGATTATAATGATAACGGTTTAAGTGAACTTCTTGCTTGGTATGGGTCGGCTTATGAAGTAAATATTAAAGTTTTCAACGACTTACAGCATACAATTACTGGCTGGCCTGGAGGTAAGCCAAATGCCGATGATTCGAATCGTCCGGAAAGAGCTGAGCCTGCTCAGAAAAAGGTTTTGGTATTTAGTCCTCATCCTGATGATGATGTAATTTCGATGGGTGGAACACTAAAGAGATTGGTTGATCAAAGTCATGAAGTGCATGTTGCTTATCAAACTTCAGGTAATATTGCTGTTGCGGATGATGAAGCGATTCGATATTTATCGTTTGTGAAAAGTTTTGCGCAAACTCACGACACCAATGAAGGCAATTTGCCAAGTGTGATCGAAGACATTCGCAAATTTTTATTGGAGAATAAATCTCCGGGCGAGATGGATACTGTTGAAGTTCGCAGAATGAAATCTTTAATTCGTAGAGGTGAAGCAAAAGCTGCTTGTCGTTTTGTTGGTCTTCGTTCTAAGAATCTTCACTTCCTTGATCTTCCGTTTTATGAAACTGGTAAAGTGAAGAAAAATCCAATAGGAAAGGAAGATGTTCAAATTATTGTGAATTTGTTGAGAAAGGTGAAGCCACAGCAGATTTTTGCTGCTGGAGATTGGTCTGATCCACATGGAACTCACAGAGTTTGTTGGGAAGGAATTTACCAGGCACTCCAGATTGTAAAAGATGAAGAGTGGATGGAGAATTGCTATGTATGGCTATATAGAGGAGCTTGGCAAGAGTGGGATTTGGATGAAATTCAAATGGCAGTACCAATTAGTCCGGAAGAATTGCAACACAAGCGAAATGCAATTTTACGTCATCAATCACAAATGGAAAGTGCTCCATATATGGGTAACGATTCAAGATTGTTTTGGCAGAGATCGGAAGCCAGAAATCGAGCAACGGCCAATTTATTTAATAAATTAGGCTTGGCAGAATATGAAGCAATCGAAGCTTTTGTCAGGTTTATTGTTTAGATTTATCATTACATTTTATTGGGCAGAATTTCTTCTGCCCAATCATACATAGATTGATAATATTGCACTGAATTTTAGGAATATGAGTTCTATATCAAACAGATTTACAAAGTCGAATATCCTTATACTATTTATTTTTTTGCTGATTGGTTTTTCGGTTCAGGCAGCTGAGAAATCAGATCGTTTGAATAGGAAAGCGGAGAAGGCTGCTTTAGAATTTTTAAAACAGGCTTCGGATGAGTTTGTTTATCGCTTTAAGTTGGACAGTTTGAACGTGAATTCTGGCAAAAAAGAAATTACAGTATATGTAAATTCAACTTTTTCCTATCTTCCTTTCAGACCCAATGCAGTAAAGCAATATCATGATGAGTTAAAGGAAATTCTTGGTCGTAAGTTCAAGAAATACGATGTTCGTATCGAAAGTATGGGAATGGAAATTGGGGAATTGATTCCTAATTACTACAGAGATGAATCATTTCCTTTGGCAAAAGATCGATTGTCTGTTGAAAGTGATGTAATAAAGACTTTGGTTAGGAAAATTGGGAATGAAAACTATCAATTTGGATTAGAAAATAAACACATTGCCCTATGGCATTCGCATGGATGGTATTACGAAAATACTTTAGATCGTTGGGAGTGGCAAAGAGCCAGAGTGTATACTACCGTTGAAGATATGTGGGCCATGGAATTTGTGGTTCCTTTCATAGCGCCTATGCTGGAAAATGCAGGTGCAAACGTTTTATTTCCAAGAGAACGTGATGTTCAAACCAATGAAGTAATTGTAGATGCTGACTGGTGCTCGATCCTGTCGGATTATAAAGAATCCGGAAATTGGGTAACCAATTCTCAACCTGGTTTTAATAACAAGTATCCGTTTTATGTTGAGGGAGAAAATCCATTCGAAATGGGAGGTAGTATGCAGGCAGAGGTCGCTTCACATGAAACTGCACGAGTGGAATACACCCCTTATATTCCTGAAAAGGGAGAATATGCTGTTTACGTATCCTATTCAGTTGATGATGATAATGTGAGTGATGCTCATTATTCAGTTCATCATGCTGGAGGAAAAACCGATTTTCTCGTAAATCAGAGTATGGGTGGAAATACCTGGATTTACTTGGGAACGTTCTTGTTTGATCAGGGCAAAAATCCGGAAAGCGGTAAAGTAGTACTTACCAATGAAAGTAAGGAAGAAGGAAACTGGGTTTCTGCTGATGCTGTTCGTTTTGGCGGAGGAATAGGAAATATTGCCAGAGGTAAGGTAGATGAATTGAATGAATTGGTTCAGGAAAGAAATGAACTTGGCTTTGCAATGGATTCTTCCAAGTGGCAAAGATATACCAGTAATCGTCCGAGATACCATGAAGCTGCCCGTTATTATCTGCAATATGCTGGTATGCCCGATTCAATAGTTTATAGTATCAACAAAAATTATAAGGCAGATTATAGCAACAGAGGAAAGGATGCAGCAAAGTTTCAAAAGCGAGAAAGTGGGAAGACCGATTACAAGGATGATTATATGAGTCGTGGTGAATGGGTAGACTATTTAATTGGTGCACCTAATGGACCCACAAAGCATGTAAATGCAAAAGGTCTTGGGATTCCTGTTGATATGGCTCTGGGATTTCATACCGACGCTGGCTTTACACCGAATGATTCCATTGTTGGAACTTTAGCAATTTATAATACTACCCGTGATAATACGGATAAGTTTGTAAATGGACAGTCGAAATGGGCGAGCAGAGATTTAACAGATATTGTGCAAACACAGGTGGTAGAAGATATCAGAAAACTGTTCGAGCCAAAATGGACAAGAAGAGGAATGTGGAACAAGCAATATTCGGAAGCTTACCGACCTAAGGTTCCTACCATGTTGTCGGAAATGCTATCACATCACAATTTTGCTGATATGTACCAAGGAATGGATCCGAAATTTAAATTTCACATTAGCCGTGCATATTATAAGGGAGTGTTGAGATTTTTGACTTCGCAGGAAGGGAAAGACTATGTAGTGCAACCATTGCCTGTTGATCATTTTAGAATTGATGAAAACGAAAATGGAATCAGGCTGAGCTGGAAGGCAGTAGCCGATCCGTTGGAAGAAAGTGCAGTTGCAAAGAAATATAAGGTTTACACCAGATTGAATGATGGTGGATTTGATAATGGTGTACTGGTCGGAAAAGAGGAATTCTTACTTAAAAATTTAAGTTCTGAAAATATATACAGTTTTAAGATTACAGCTTTGAACAAGGGTGGTGAAAGTTTCCCCTCCGAGATTTTATCCTATCATAAATCTGAAAATGGTGAAAAGCCTGTTTTAATAGTAAATGGTTTTGACAGAATCGCTTCGCCACAAGGTTTTGATGATGGGAAATATGCTGGTTTCAATAGTTCTGTGGATGAAGGTGTAGCTTATAAAAGAAACATTGCCTATGTAGGTGATCAGTATGATTTTGATAGAAAATCACCATGGTTGGATGATGATGCTTCGGGTCATGGTTCAAGTTATGCTGACCAGGAAGAAAAGATCATTGCAGGAAATAGTTTTGATTATCCTTATGTACATGGTGAAGCTATTAAATCTGCCGGATATGGTTTTGTATCAATGAGTGATGAATCTTTTGAAAGCGGAAATTGGGAAGCAACTGATTACAAAGCACTGGATTTGATTTTTGGCGAAGAGAAAACCACCAAAAAATTATACGGGAAAGAGAATATAGATTTTACGATTTATACACCAGATATGGTGAAGGCTATCAGAAAATACATTCAATCAAAAGATGCAAAATTGATTATTTCGGGAGCATACCTGGGAACTGATGTTGTGGAATGTGGAGATACATTAATCAAAGAATTTACTGAAAATGAACTGCATTTCTTATTCAGAACCAATTATGCAAGTAAATCTGGTGCCATATCTCATCCCAATGAAGTAAAAGCAAATTTCATAGGAAATTATCAATTCGAAACAGGATTTAATGAAAAGATATACAAAGTAGAAGCTCCGGATGCCCTCGAGCCTGTAGGTAAGAATGCAAAGGTATTTCTACGATACACTAACAATACCAAAAGTGCTGGTGTTGTTTATGATGGAGATTATCAGTCAATCATTTTAGGATTTCCTTTTGAAACACTTAAAACAAAGGAAGATCGTAATAATTTGATGAGTAAGATCTTTCGATTTTTTAATAAATAAGAAAATAATAAAAGCTTAATTATAAAAGAATGAGTGCAAAAATTACATGTTTTCTGCCTTTTGGAACAAAAGAAGAAACAACAATTACTGTTAGTGAGTTAAGAAAATCAGAATTGGTATCTAACATCTTTATTGTAGGAAAAAACGCTGAAGAAATTAAAGGTGCAGAAGTTTTGAATTGTGAAGCATTGACGAATGGAAAAACCATTCAGTTAATGGCTGAGAAATCAGATTCAGAATATGTTTTGCTTTACACTAAAACGAGTGCATTGACTTTGGGGCAATTGGCAGTTGAGCGTTTCTATCAAGTAGCAACTGATACCAATAGCGGTTTGGTTTATTCAAACCATCGTGCAATTAAAGGAGGTAAAGTAGAAAATCTACCGGTTATCGACT
The DNA here is from genome assembly GCF_030851345.1 of Marinifilum sp. D714. Taxonomy (GTDB): domain Bacteria; phylum Bacteroidota; class Bacteroidia; order Bacteroidales; family Marinifilaceae; genus Marinifilum. Next base: position 34,853 of record NZ_JALPNU010000010.1, on the reverse strand, counting down.
ACCAGGAAGGTAGCTTGAGAGATGATTTCAACTTTGGTTCAGTTCTTTTTTATGATGCCAAAATGTTTAAGTATGCAGTAGAAGATGTGGATGCAAAATATGAACATGCAGGTTTGTATGCATTGCGTTTGGCTGTAGCGGCTCGTTCTGAATTCATGAGAATTCCTGAAGTATTGTACACAGAGGAAGAGATGGATACCAGAAAATCAGGTGAAAAGATTTTCGACTATGTTGATCCTAAAAACCGTGCAGTACAAATAGAGATGGAAGAAGCGTGTACTGAGCATTTGAAGAGAATTGGTGCTTATTTAGAGCCTAAATTTAAGGATGTAGCTTTTAATGAAGGAGACTTTAAAGTAGAGGCTTCTGTTGTAATTCCGGTTCGCGATCGTGTAAAAACAATTGAGGATGCAATCAAATCAGTTCTTTCTCAAAAGGCAAATGTAGATTTCAACTTGATTATCGTTGATAACTACTCAACAGATGGAACAACAGAAATCATTGCGAAATATGCAGAACAAGATGAGAGATTGATACATATTATCCCAGAGAGAAAAGACCTGGGAATTGGAGGATGTTGGAATGAAGCGGTAAATCATGAAGCTTGTGGTAAGTTTGCCATTCAGTTAGATAGTGATGATTTGTATGCTGATGAAACAACAGTACAGCAAGTGGTGGATGCATTCTACAGAGAAAATTGTGCAATGGTTGTTGGAACCTACCAAATGGTGAACTTCAAATTGGAAGAAATTCCTCCGGGAATTATTGATCACAGAGAATGGACACCTGAGAATGGTAGAAATAATGCTCTTCGTATTAACGGTTTGGGTGCGCCACGTGCTTTCTACACTCCGGTTCTTCGTAATAATCCTATTCCAAATGTGAACTATGGTGAAGATTATGCACTTGGTTTGGCAATCTCTCGTAACTATCAAATTGGTAGAATTTACAATCCAATTTATTTGTGTCGTCGTTGGGAGGATAATTCAGATGCATCATTGGATATTGAGAAAATGAACGCACACAACACCTACAAAGATAGAGTTCGCACGATTGAGCTAAAAGCAAGAAAGTTGTTAGCGAAGTAAATTAGAATAGTTAAGGTTAGTGAGGAATCAGGAGTGAGTTCTCCTGTTTCCTTTTATAGCATTCATATTTCAGAAAAAAATCGGTATAAAATTAGCGTTATGAGATTATTCAGTTTGCAAATTTTAATTCTTTTGTTTGCCCTCGTGTCATGTAAGGGAAAAGATGATCAGCAAAAGGAATCAAACAAGATGGTTCAATTGACAGATACAATTGATCAGGCTATTTTTAATTCAATAAGAAAGATAGCGCAAGAAAATTCTTTTTCTAATCTTGAAAGTGCCGATCGAATTCTGGAAGTAGGAAAATTGTTTTTGCTAACTCCTTATGTTGGGGGAACTCTGGAAGCAGATGGTGATGAAAAGTTGGTGGTGAATTTAAGAGAACTGGATTGTACCACTTATCTTGAAAATGTAGTTGTGCTTTCATCAATTTCAAAGCAAGATCATTTTTCTGAAAATGATTTTCTGAATAAGCTAAAAGAACTTCGTTATCGCAAAGGAGAAATTAAGGATTATACCTCCCGATTACACTACTTTTCTGATTGGATTTATGAGAATGAACAGAAAGGAATTGTGAAGAATGTTACTTCAGAAATTGGTGGAGTAAAATACATGAAAGAAATCAATTTTATGAGTAAGCATGTTGATTCGTATCCAGCACTAAAAGCAGACTCTTCATTGATTGTATCGATTCAAGATACTGAAAATGCAATCAATGGGCGAGATTTGTTCTATATCCCAGAAGATAATGTTCAGAATGTGGAGAATAAGATTTATAACGGAGATTTAATTGCCATAACTACAAAAATAAAAGGCTTGGATATTTCGCATGTAGGCATTGCGATTCATGTAAATGAGAGACTGCACTTAATGCATGCATCCAGCTTGGCAAAAGAAGTTGTGATCTCAGATATTCCATTAGCCGATATATTAAAGGAAAGCAAATTACAATCAGGAATAATGGTTGCCAGAGTACAATAAATAATAGTTTGTTCAGAGAAATGGATTTACACAGCATAGATAAGATTGAAGATCTACTGAAAGAGAAATCTTCAGTTGAAATACTAAGTGATTTTTTAAATCAACAAGTTAGAGATTGGCCGCTTGCCAATGGGAATTTTAAAGGATTGGAGAAAGTAGAGGAGAAAGAATTTGGTTTTGATGGATTTAAAATGAAAGTTCAATTTAATCCGGAAAGAATTCGTTCATCTGCTGCTAAGGTAGATAAGAAGAGTATTGAAAATCGTGCTTGTTTCTTGTGTTTGGATAAATTACCAGCAGAGCAGGGAGGAATTGCACAAGGCAAAGAGTATGTTGTTTTGGTGAATCCATTTCCAATTATTCCTCAGCATTTTACCATTCCAAAAGTTGATCATGTGGATCAATCCTTCATGGATAATTTGGAAGGAATGTTGTCTTTGGTGAAGGATATGCAAGGGTATACACTATTCTACAACGGGCCTAAATGTGGCGCTTCGGCACCAGATCACATGCATTTCCAGGGAGGAAACAAAGGGTTTATGCCAGTAGAAAAAGAGTATTTTGCATTAAAAGACAGTGCTGATTTGCTTGTGAAATCAGATGATATTGAAGTTCGAGCATTCAATCATTACTTAAGAAGAATGATTAGTGTTGAAACTGCTAATGCCGAAGAATTGATAGCTGTTGTAAGTAAATTTTACAATGCATTTGCAGCAATGCAACCGGAAGAAAAAGAACCAATGTTGAATGTGATTTGTGCTTATGTTGGTGGTAAATACATTATGCATTTGTTCCCAAGAAAATTACATCGTCCAACTCAATATTTTGCAGAAGGGGATGATCAGATATTGATTAGTCCTGCATCTGTTGATTTTGGAGGTGTATTTATTACCCCAAGAAGAGAAGACTTTGAGAAAATTAAAGCTGAGGATATAGAAGATATATTCAAACAAGTGTGTGTGGATGAAGAAGTATTCTCTGCACTTTGTAAAAAAGTAAAATCTTAATCAGAGTTAATAATCTGAGGGTCTCACTTTAAGTGAGGCTCTCAGTGAAAAAATATTGATACCCTCACTTGAAGTGAGAGCATCAAATTCTAAAATTAGACTATGAACTACACCATTCGCCAATATCAGGATTCCGATTTTGAACAAGTATTACCATTGTGTCAGAAAAGTTATCATTTGGATGTGATTCGTGAGGATTTGCTGAAGGAGAAAATCTACGAGGATCCATTTTATGAGCAAGAATTAGTTTGGATTGCATGCGATCAGGATAAAATTGTTGGATTCCTGATGGGAACCTGTCGAATGGATATTCGAGGAGTGAACTATGGCTATGTAAAAATGATGGCTGTAGATAATGCATACAGAAGAAATCGAATTGCGAGATCGATGTATGAGTTATTGGAAACAGAACTGAAACAAAGAAAAGTGGATGTAATGCGTTTGGGCGATGTGCCAATGAATTATTTTATGCCGGGCATCGATCCTAAATATACGCCAGCTCTATGTTTCGCCATTCGAATGGGATTCGATAGATTCATGGATACTTCAAACCTTTTGGTAGATCTGGATAATAGAGATTGGAATGATCCCAAAAAGATAGAAGCTTTAAAGGCGGATAAAATTGAAGTTTGTCGGGCTACACCCGAAGACAAGCAAGAGCTAATGGAATTTGTTGAAGAAGAGTGGAAGTTGTGGCAATATGAATTGGAAATGGCTTACAAAACTGAACCAATCAGTATTCATATCGCAAAACTAGATGGTAAGATTCGTGCTTTTTCGGCGCATTCTGCAAACAACAAAGGCTTGCCATGGTTTGGCCCAATGGGTACTCATCCCGATTTAAGAGGAAAAGGAATGGGAAGAGTTTTATTGTACCATTGTTTGGAGGACTTGAAAAACTTAGGGTACAAAACAGCTATAATTCCTTGGGTTGGACCAATTGATTTCTACTCGCATCATACAGGTGCTGTTGTAGAGAGAATATTTTGGAGATACGAGAAAAAATTGAACTAAAAGAGACCTAAAATCTAATAAAATGGAACCACAATTACGAGTTGGAATCATGTACGAAAAGGAGATTTCGTTTCAGTTGAACGGAACCTACGTACTAAAGCAAAATGGGAAAGAATATACAGGAAAGCAAGAAGCAAAATATATTGATGGCAAAATCTCATTCGATGGAATCATTGAGGAAGAATTGATTTTCAATCCTAAAGGGTATGATGCAAGTAACTTTGATTTGTTCGGAGTTACCATCGGAATTAAATTTCATTGGGAGCGTAAGGAAGATCAGAGATTCAAAGGAAGTTTACATTTTATTTGTGAGGATGAAAAGCTAACTGCAATCAATGTTTTATCACTTGAGGATTATTTGGTAAGTGTGATTTCTTCTGAAATGAGTGCTACAAGTAGCATAGAGTTGCTAAAAGCTCATGCGGTTATTTCTCGTTCATGGTTGATGGCTCAGGTAATTAAAGGTGAAGAATTACAGAAATCAAATACCCAATATCAGAGTATTGTAGAAGCAGAAGATTCTTTTATTCGTTGGTATGACAGAGAAGATCATGTGAATTTTGATGTTTGTGCTGACGATCATTGTCAGCGTTACCAGGGAATGACAAAGCAGTCGACTCCATTGGTGGTGGATGCCATTAATGAAACACGCGGTCTTGTATTGACCAGTGAAGGAAAAATCTGTGATGCGAGATTCTCAAAATGTTGCGGAGGTGTAGCAGAAACCTTTGAGAATGTTTGGGAGCCTGAAAACCATAAATATTTGCAAGCTGTAATCGATAATCCTCAAGCTCCGGAAGGATATGATATGGATTTGACCAAGGAGGAAGCTGCAGATAAATTTATTCGTACTTCACCAGATGCATTCTGTAATACTACCGATAAGGAAATTTTATCTCAGGTACTGAACGATTACGATCAGGAAACAATGGATTTCTATCGCTGGAAAGTTGAATATACCCAAGAGGAAATTGCTGAACTGATTGAAAGAAAAACAGGAAAAGAATTTGGTCAGATTTTGGATTTGATTCCAGGCGAACGTGGGGAATCGGGTAGATTAATCACTCTAAAAATTGTTGGTAGCAAGCGTACCTTAACTATCGGAAAAGAATTGGAAATCCGCAAAGTGCTTTCAGAATCTCACCTTTACAGTTCTGAATTTGTGGTAGACAAATTAGATGTAGTTAATGAAGTGCCTTCGAAATTTGTACTGATTGGTGCAGGTTGGGGGCATGGCGTTGGACTTTGTCAGATTGGTGCTGCGGTAATGGGTGCAAAAGGATATAAACACGATGAAATTTTGCTTCACTATTTTAGAGGAGCTGAATTAGAGAAGAGATATTAATTGCTTATTTGAGATTCTCACTCTAAGTGAGACTCTCAATAAAAAATATTGGTACCATCACTTCGAGTGAGAGCACCAAAATTAAACATCGAAAGTCCTTCTCCTATGGGCGAGGGATTTAGGGTGAGGTAAAAGAAACATATTGGTGTACTTTCTAAGAGATAGGATCAAAATTTGAATCTAGATTTCTAGATGAATGTTTCCCTTTTAGGGGAACTGTCGACAGACTAAAGGGTGAAAGTAGGATAAGATATTAAAAGCACCTCTCTCCCTGTCGGGATCTCCCCTAAAACGGGGAGAATATAAAATTGAAAGTTATTAGTCAGATTGAAAAAATATAAATAATGTCTAAAACAAAATCAAAAACTCGCTCGCCTTGGGCATGGATTCCATCCTTGTATTTTGCTGAGGGAATTCCATATGTGGTAGTGATGACCGTTGCTGTAATCATGTACAAACGATTGGGAATTTCGAATACCGATATTGCTTTGTACACATCATGGTTGTATTTGCCATGGGTAATTAAACCATTTTGGAGTCCATTGGTTGATATTCTGAAAAGCAAGCGTTGGTGGATTGTGACCATGCAATTGTTTATTGGAGCAGGATTGGCTGGAGTAGCCTTTACCGTTCCAACATCATTGTTTTTTCAATCTACACTGGCATTTTTCTGGTTGTTGGCATTTAGTTCAGCAACTCACGATATTGCTGCTGATGGTTTTTACATGTATGGAATTGATGATAATCAACAGGCTTATTTTATAGGAATCAGGAGTACTTTTTACCGATTAGCAATGATTGTTGGTCAGGGAGCTTTGGTTTATTTAGCTGGTATTTTTGAAACAACAAATTTGTTTGGAAAAGGAGAAAATATTCCAATGGCCTGGTCGATGATTTTTGTGATTTTGGCTGGTTTATTCCTGTTGTTTACATTCTACCACAAGTTTGCCTTGCCGCATCCGAAAGAAGATGAGGAAAGAGAAGTAAGCAGTTTTGCAAATGTATTCTCTGATTTTGCTGAGACATTCAAGACATTCTTTTTCAAAAAAGATATCTTACTGATTTTGGGAGTGCTATTAACCTATCGATTAGGAGAATCTCAGTTGGTTAAAATGGCTTCGCCTTTCCTATTAGATGGAAGAGAAGTTGGAGGTTTAGGTTTATCAACCAGTGATGTGGGGATTGTTTATGGAACCATTGGAGTTTTGTTCTTAACCATAGGAGGAATTCTTGGTGGATACGCAGCTTCGAGAAAAGGCTTGAAATATTGGTTGTGGCCAATGGTAATTGCCATTAATCTTCCAAATTTAGTATATGTGTACCTATCATATGCATTGCCTGAATCATTTGTTTTGGTTTGTGCATCGGTAGCAGTTGAGCAATTTGGTTATGGTTTTGGATTCACGGCTTACATGTTGTACCAAATTTATGTGTCGGAAGGAAAACACAAAACAGCTCACTTTGCATTTTGTACCGGCTTAATGGCCTTGGGAATGATGGTGCCAGGTATGGTTTCTGGATGGATTCAGGAAATGATCGGATATCAGCATTTCTTTATTTGGGTAATCCTTTGTACCATCCCAAGTTTTATAATGGTGAAACTGATTAAGGTTGATCCTCAATACGGAATCAAAAAGAAGTAATTACTTGCAAAAATAGTTTGTGCAAATATGAATTGCCATGGAGTTTAACCCATGGCATACAATAGTAATCATGAAAATCGCATTTCTAGGAGATAGTCTAACATACGCAGGAAGATGGGATGATTTCTTTCCCAATCATGAAGTCTACAATCATGGTGTTCCGGGAGAAAAATCGAATGATATTCTGATGCGATTGCCCGCAGTGTTGGATCAAAAAAACGATCAGATATTTTTAATGATGGGCGTTAACGATTTGGGGGATGGTATCGAATCAAATGCAATTGTTGAGAACTTTTCGAAGCTGATTCTAAAAGTAAAGAATGAAACCAGAAGCAATTTGGTTATACAGTCTTTATTGCCGGTTAATTTTGAAATGTTTCCTAGTAACGTGTTTGATTCTGTAAAAATAAGAGATATTAACAGCTTGTTGAAAAGTCTGTGCAAGGAGGAAAATATCACTTTTGTGAATTTGTATCCATCTTTCTCTACCTACTCCAATGAACTGATGAAAGAATATACCTATGACGGGCTTCATTTAAATGATGCAGGATACCGGGTTTGGAAAAACTGCTTGCAATCTGAAGATTTAATTTAATATTATGGGAAAATCGCAAAGATTAATGGCTTTGGATGCCTTTCGGGGATTAACCATTGCTGCAATGATTACGGTAAACACTCCGGGTAGTTGGAGTCACGTGTATGCGCCACTCTTGCACTCTAAGTGGCATGGTTGCACACCAACAGATTTGGTATTTCCTTTTTTTCTGTTCACAGTAGGTGTGGCAATGTTCTTTGCTTTCGAAAAATTTAATCATGAACTAAATGCCGATGCTGGGAAAAAGATTCTGAAAAGAACAGTAATCATTTTTGGAATCGGATTGTTACTAAATGCATTCCCTTTTTATCATTTAAAATTGGAGAATCTAAGAATAATGGGAGTTCTACAACGCATTGCACTTGCCTACGGATTGGGTAGTCTGTTATGTCTTGCTTTGAATAAAACCAGATTGCTAATTGTTTCTGGTGCCATACTTTTTGCCTATTGGGGATTGGTTTATTTCCTTGGTGGTGATCAACCATATAGTTTGGAAGGAAATCCAACAATGGCTTTCGATACTGCAATTTTAGGAGAAAGTCATCTGTATAAAGGTTTTGGCCTTCCTTTTGACCCGGAAGGATTGTTTAGCACACTACCTGCGATTGTGACCGTTGTATTAGGATATCTTACTGGTAGTTTGATTTCTTCTTCAGAAAGAAAAATGATTGTTCCTAGATTGCTAATCTTTGGTGTATTGGGTGTTATAGCAGGTTTGATTTGGAATATTGGATTTCCGATTAACAAACCAATTTGGTCAAGTTCTTATGTGCTGTATACCGCAGGATTGGCTCAATTGGTAATGGCCGTAATGATTTTCTTTATCGATATGCTGGATTATAAAAAATGGGCTCACCCATTTTTGGTTTTCGGAATGAATCCTCTTTTCATTTTTGTATTATCTGTAGTTTGGGTAAAAGTGATTATTTATTTGGTTCATTTTTCCGATTCTTCCGGAAAATTGATAACGGGATATGCATGGTTGTATCAAAATGCATTTGCTTCCTGGGCTGGACCATTAAATGGATCTTTGTTTTTTGCCCTTTCTCACATCATAGTATACTGGTTGATTGTGTTGTACCTGTATCGAAAACGCATTTTTATTAAGATATAAAAAGAAAGCTTCGGAATTCCGAAGCTTTCTTTTTTGCTTATAGTTAGTGAGAAGTTCGTTTAAAGCTTAATGTTGAAATGAGCCAAAGTAAGAAATCGTATCTGCAAACTGTATGCAAAAGCCAAAGTAAATTTTCCTCTTATTAAAATGTACCTTCCGCAAAAAGTTGCGGAAGGCTACGCAATTTTTTGCACAACGGTGCGCAAGTTTTTGCGGAAGCGTAAAAAAATGGTCGCTAAAAAGCGACCATATACATGTATTAGTATAACCAATATTTTTTCGATTTTTCTTTAAAATCTTCTGCAGGAATATTCCAAAGATCTTCAATGTCTTTAACCAAGAACTTCTTCGAGAACTCATCTCTGATTTTCTTGTCTCCGCAAACTTTATCAAACATGTTTAGGCGAGCTTCATCGCACATTTCAAACACATTTTTGTCTGGATTTAATTTGTGTAGTTCTTGCAGAACGTAGAATTGAATTAAAGAAAGTGGTGCTTTTGTCACATCGGTAAAATGTAACTGTACGCCATGAATCATTTCTCCCTTGCTAACTGAATAGTATGGTTTGTAATGTACCGGACGGAATATTACTCCAGGTAGAGATAGTTCATTTAAATTAGATGCTAATTTGTCGGCATTGATCCATTCTGCAGCGAATAGTTCAAAAGGTTGTGTGTATCCAACTCCAATTGATACTGTATAAAGTTCTCCTAAAATTCCTGAAATTGCATAGTAAATTGCAGTATTGGAATTTGGGATGTGAGGTGATGTTGGGACCCATGGCAGACCTGTTTCAGCAAAAATCATATCTCGTTTCCAGCCATCCATTTTTACAACAGTTAGCTTACATTTTTTGCCATCCTTCAATAAGCCTTCTTCGTTTAAATAATTGGCAAGCTCGCCACAGGTTAATCCATATACATATGGAACAGGAAACTGACTTACAAAAGAAATATAGTCAGGTTCAACCAGGCCGCCTTCAACTTTTAAACCGCCAATTGGGTTAGGACGATCTAAAACAATTAATTCAATATCATTTTCCTGACAAGCTTCCATTGCCAATCCCATTGTACTGATATAAGTGTACGATCTTACTCCAATGTCCTGGATATCGTAAACCAAGGCATCCAATCCTTTTAGCATTTCAGCATTTGGCTTTTTATTTTTGCCATAAAGAGAATATACGGTTAGACCGGTCTTTTCATCGGTATATGTTCCAACTTTGGCACCTGCAGCATGATCTCCTCTAATTCCATGTTCAGGACTGTACAAAGCTTTCACTTCAACATTTGTAGCTTCATGTAGCAAATCGATGGTTGAAACAATATTTTTATTCACTCCAGTGGGATTTGTGATAATACCGATCCTTTTTCCAGATAAAATTTTAAAATTTGATTTTTGTAGTACATCTATTCCAGTTTCTACAGTTTGGGCATTAGATTGTAACTGGAAAAGCCCTAAGGTGAGCATGAATAATACAATTCTACTTGTTAGTGTAGTTGTTGTGCGCATCTTTTTGTTGTTCAGTTTCATAGTATCGATAACGGTTTTAACAATTTAGAATGTTGTTTTTTACATTTTTTCATTGCAAAACTAATAAAATTTCTATTTTTGTAACATGTATGACATATTAATGGAATGCTAGAATGACAAAAACCATAACCCACTATTTAATTATTGTCATCATGTTCCTTTGTTTCTCTTGTGAATCAAAGGATCAGCAAAATGGCAAGTTAAGTCTTTTAATTGAAAGAGGTGACTTTAGTGTTGTATCTAACATGATCAATGATAAGTTAGAAGACAAATTTCTCACCGAAACACAAAGAAGAGAATTTTTGTATCAGTTGGATATGATGCGTAGGATAGAAAGAGAGTTCTCTTTAACCGAGGCAGATGTGATTGATCGCTTGAGTGAATATTTTGGGGATTCAACGACTCTTTATATGCCCAAATGGGAAGCAGATAAATCTTTAGAGTTTAGGCTAATTAATGGTCAGAAGAAGTATTTTAAGAATGGTGTTTCAAATCTTTTTAGAGTAAACGAGTTTGCCAAAGCCAGAAAAGAAAAGCTAAAAGGGAAGAGTGTTGATCCTTTGATTGCTTATTGTCTGGATCATACCACTGAATTGGTAAGAAAAACAAGCGGAGTAGGAGAATTGATTCATCCCGTTAATAACGTATTTGATTACACCATAAAGTTAAAAGCTGATGCTGTGCCTGCGGGTGAAATCGTTCGTTGTTGGATGCCATATCCTAAAGAAAATCATGCAAGACAGCAAAATGTAGAATTCATTTCGATTAATTCAGAGAATTATATTATAGCGCCAGATTCTCTGGCACAAAGAAGCATTTACTGTGAAAAAATTACAGAAGCTGGTAAAGAAACCATATTCAATGTAAAGTTTAAAACTACATCTTTTGCACAGGTATTCTTTCCTGAAAAAATGAAATTGAAAGAGTACGATAAATCTTCTCAAATCTATATTGAGAATACAAAGGAAAGAGCTCCTCAAATCGTATTTACAGATAAGATAAAGAAACTGGCAGATGAGATTTGTGGAGATGAAGCAGATCCATTAAAGCAGGTAGATTTGCTGTACAACTGGATCGATATCAATATTCCTTGGGCGAGTGCATTGGAATATAGTGTTATGCCTCAAATTCCAACCTATGTTTTGGATAACATGCATGGAGACTGCGGGATGCAAACCTTACTGTTTATGAGTATGGCTCGCTATCGTGGAATTCCTGTCAAGTGGCAATCGGGCTATATGCTGCATCCTGGATTGGTGAATCTTCATGATTGGTGCGAGGTGTACTACGAAGGAATTGGTTGGGTCCCGCTTGATCAATCATTCGAGATGCAAAAAAGTGAAGACTATTTTGTGCGCCATTTCTACAAAACAGGAATCGATGCCTATCGATTGATTGTAAATGATGATTTCTCAAGAGACTTTTACCCAAAGAAAAACTGGCCTAGAAGTGAACCTATCGATTTTCAGAGAGGAGAATTGGAATGGAATGGAGGTAACCTGTATTTCAGCGACTGGTCTTACAAAATGAAAGTTAGCTATGAATAGTATGAAGAAAGTTATAACAATAGCATTACTTGTTTCTATAAGTTTGGGAGTATTTGCCAAGAAGAAATCTCCCACAAGAGAAATGAGAGCGGTATGGATTGCCACAGTAGATAATATTGATTGGCCATCGAAACCTGGATTAAGTGTAGAAGAACAGAAAAAGGAATTGATTGCTCATTTGGATCAACACAAGAAAAATGGGATGAATACGGTAATATTCCAGGTTCGACCAGCGACTGATGCTTTTTACAATTCACCATACGAACCATGGTCGCAGTGGCTAACAGGTGAACAAGGCAAGGCTCCGGAACCAACTTATGATCCATTACAATTTGCCATTGAGGAATGTCACAAAAGAGCCATGGAAATACATGCTTGGATGAATCCATACAGAGCCGTATTTCTTTACAAGGATGCCAAAACAGATCCAAACCACATTACCAATACTCGACCAGAATTGTTTCTGACTTATGGAAAGCACAAATATTTTAACCCTGGATTGCCAGAAACCAGAGATTACGTATCGAAAATTGTAGGTGACGTGGTTCGTAGGTATGATGTGGATGCCATTCATTTCGACGATTATTTCTACCCATACAAAATAAAAGATGAGGCTTTTCCGGATTCAGAAAGTTTTACAAAGCATGGTGGGAAATTTTATCCAGATCAAATTGATGATTGGAGAAGAGAGAATGTAAATCTCGTAATCAAACAAATAAACGATACTATTAAATCAATAAAGCATTGGATGCCTTTTGGTATTTCTCCATTTGGAGTTTGGCGAAACAAAAGTGTTGACAAATCTGGATCAAGAACTCAAGCTGGTCAAACCAACTACGACGATTTGTATGCTGATGTGTTGTTGTGGTTAAAGAATGATTGGATTGATTATGTAGCTCCACAAATCTATTGGCACATTGGTAAAAAAGTTGCGAACTATAGAGTGATTGCCAAATGGTGGAATAAAAATTCATATGGAAAGCCATGCTATATAGGTCAAGGAGCATATAGGTTAAATCCTGAATCAAGTATTAAATCATGGCACAGTGCTGATGAAATTGTTCGCCAGATAAAATTGAACCGAAAACTTAAAAATGTTGATGGAAGCATGTTTTTCTCCGCAAAAAACTTTGTAGAAAACAAATTGGGGATAAATGAAGCATTAACAAATGAGGTATATAATTCTCCTGCATTACATCTGCAAAATACTTTATATCATGGAGAAATTCCACAAAGTCCTACGTTAAGATTAGAAGGAAAAATGTTGAAGTGGACAAAATCTGAAAATGCACAATACTATGTGGTCTATCAGAAATTAGGAAAATCAGAAAAAGTATTTTGTATTACAAGTTTAACTGAGATGAGATTGCAAGGAGGCCAGGCTATTGGTGAATACTGTGTTTGTGCTGTAAATAAAGGACATTGTGAAAGTGAAAAAAGCAACGTAATCGTAAATAATTAGCAGGTGATATTCATCGATTTTCGTAAAAGATGTTCACTTGTATTACAAATATGTGTTTTTAAACATGTGTGTGTTATCCAATAAATTAACTGATCATTTTTAAATTTGGAATCATGTAATATGTAATACCAATTGATTGAAATTAAGACATGAAATATACTTATTATATACTGATGATTATGATATTGTTTGCTTGTGGTAGTAAGGATGATACTATTCAAAAAGCGAGTAAGTTATCACAGGAAATTGGTAAACGTTTTGCGCCAGATGGTAGAGAAGCAATTTATACTACAAGTTTTTCTATGAGTAGCAATGGTAGTCTGGTGGTTAGTGGAGAAACATCTTTGCCGAAAGCTAAGTTAGCGTTGTTTTCATCTTTGGAAGAATTAAATGTTCATTTGGTCGATAGCTTGGTTATGCTTCCAGAGGATAAAATGGGAAATAAGATTTGGGGATTGATAAATTTAAGTGTTGTAAATCTTAGGTCTCAACCAAAGCATTCGGCAGAGCTTGTTTCGCAAGCTATAATGGGAACTCCTGTTAAGATTTTAAGTAAAAAGAATTCTTGGTACCAAATTCAGACACCTGATAAATATATAGCTTGGGTAGATGAAGCTGCATTGAACCTACGAACCAAGGAAGAAATGACGGATTGGAGAAATGCTAGAAGAGTGATTTTTCAGCCACATTTTCAAGTAGCTAAAGATGAACAAGGCAAGGAAACAATAACAGATATTGTGGCAGGATCAATATTGGAAGTTCAGAAAGAAAATTCAAAGCATTTGCTGTTAAACCTACCGGATAAAAGAGAGATCAGATTAAATAAGACAGATTGTATCGATTTTGACTTATGGAAATCAAAAGAAATCAAAGAGCCGTCAATACTTACTCAATTAGCCAAAGAATTTATGGGGAGACCCTACTTGTGGGGAGGAACTTCCTCTAAGGGTGTTGATTGTAGTGGTTTTGTTAAGTCTGTGTATTTCATGAATGGAATAATACTGGCTCGAGATGCTTCATTGCAGTTTCTTCATGGAGACACCATATCTCCTGAAAAAGGGTTTGAATATTTAGAAGAAGGAGATTTGGTGTTTTTTGGCAGACAGGCAACTGAAAATAAAGCACAAAAAGTCACTCATGTGGGAATGTATATAAAGGATGGAGAGTTTATTCACTCCTCGGGTAGAGTGAAAATAAACAGTTTTGATCCCAAAGCAGAGAATTATAGCAATTACAGGACAGTTACATGGCTAGGTGGCCGTAGAGTTCTAAATAGATTAGGGAAAGAAGGAATTGTAAGAGTTTCAGAACATCCTTGGTATTAAGATTGAAAAAGCAATGAAATTAGATAGAAGAAAATTTATAGGAAGTGGTGGATTACTTGCAGGAGGAGCATGTTTGCTTCCTTTGTTTAGTGCATGTAATAGTGGAAAAGAAGGAGGGGAATCCAGTTATACAGGTTCTGGTTTAAAGTTGAGTTTCGAGCCATTCGACTTACAATTAAAGCATGTTTTTACCATAGCATCATTTTCCAGAACTACAACACCAGTAATGTTGGTAAAGATTGAGTGGGAGGGATTTGTAGGATGTGGAGAAGCTTCAATGCCTCCCTATTTGGGTGAATCTCATGAAACGGCAACAAAGTTTTTAAGTAGTCTGAAACTAGATCAATTTACCGATCCATTTCGTTTGAACGAGATTTTAGCTTACGTAGATGGTGTTGCAAAAGGAAATTGTGCAGCAAAAGCATCGGTTGACATTGCTTTACATGATTTGATTGGAAAGATTGTAGACAAGCCTTGGTTTCAAATATGGGGATACAATCAGGAAGATACACCAGTAACAACTTTTACTATCGGGATTGATAAACCGGAAATGGTAACAGAGAAGGTTAAGGAAGCAGCTCCGTATAAAATGCTTAAGGTAAAAATTGGTCGCGGAACAGATGAGGAAATGATCAATACCATCAGAAAAGTTACTGACATTCCTTTGTGTGTAGATGTAAATCAAGGATGGAAGGACAAGCACGAAGCTTTGGATAAGATTCATTGGTTGAAAGAGCAAGGAGTTGTTTTTGTTGAACAGCCAATGGATAAGTATGATTTGGATACTATGGCTTGGTTAACACAGCACAGTCCGCTTCCAACAATTGCCGATGAAGGCGTTCAACGCTTGGTTGATGTTCCAAAATTAAAAGGAGCCTATTCGGGAATTAATATCAAGTTAATGAAGTGTACTGGCTTACGTGAAGCGCATAAGATGCTGAATGTTGCTAGAGCTTTGGATATGAAGGTGATGATTGGTTGTATGACAGAGACTTCATGTGGAGTTAGTGCTGCAGCTCAACTTTCACCTATGGTAGACTGGGCTGATTTGGATGGGAATCTTTTGATTTCTAATGATCCATATGAAGGAGTAATTGTACAGAATGGAAAGGTGATACTTCCTAATCGTTCTGGAATAGGAATAATTTAAATGTAATTAAGATAATTTTGCTAATCTAAATTTAACACTATGAGAAAAATTGCATGCTTAGCGTTAATTATGCTTCTTGGCTGGCAGGTATCCTTTGCACAGGATGTGTTGGTTAAAGGTATAGTTACCGGTGCAGAAGATGGGTATACAATCCCAGGTGTTTCGGTTGTAGAAAAAGGTACAACCAATGGAACAACAACTGATTTTGATGGAAAGTATGAATTGACAGTTAATGACAATGCTGTTTTAGTATTTTCGTATATCGGAATGAAAACGTTTGAGGTAGCTGTTGGGACTCAAGCAGAAATTAATGTAGCACTAGAAACTGATAATTTTGCAATGGACGAAGTTGTAGTTGTTGGTTATGGTGTTCAGAAAAAGAGTGACATTACAGGTTCTGTTGCGAGTGTAAATGCAAAAGCATTGGAAGATCAACCAGTGTCAAATGCAGCAGCCCTTTTACAGGGTAGAGCAGCGGGTGTAATGGTAACTCAAACATCAGGAGCTCCAGGAGCAGGCTTATCGGTTAGAGTAAGAGGTACTGGTACCGTGAATAACTCATCTCCATTATATGTTGTAGATGGAATTTTACTGGATGATATTTCACACTTGAATCCAAGTGACTTTAAGAGTCTTGAAGTATTAAAAGATGCATCTGCAACAGCAATTTATGGTTCGAGAGGTGCGAATGGTGTTGTATTGATTACAACAAAAACTGGTAACACTGAAGATGTTAAAGTACAAGTAGAATTGATGT
Organism: Marinifilum sp. D714; assembly: GCF_030851345.1. Classification (GTDB taxonomy): domain Bacteria; phylum Bacteroidota; class Bacteroidia; order Bacteroidales; family Marinifilaceae; genus Marinifilum. The sequence continues at coordinate 18,291 of NZ_JALPNU010000010.1, read as the reverse complement.
CTGGTATTCAAAAGGCTTGGACAGAACCAGACTTAATGAATTCTAAAGATTGGTTGGAAACTTATAATACAGCACAAACAAATGCTGCTAATTTTACAGGTTCAACAGCTTATCATCCTCTAGAATTAAAATCACCATCTGATGATGTAAATAGAACCACAGATTGGTTTGATGAAGTTACTCGTGTGGGAAAAATCTATAAAGCGAATGCAACCATTTCTAAAGGTGATGCTGAAAACAATAATTTGTTTAGTGCTGGATATTTTCAGAATGAAGGGATTGTTTTAAATTCTAAATACGAAAGAATTAATGCACGCTTGAATAACAACTATACTTTAAGTCCTAAATGGAAGGCTGGAGTTAATGTTTCGCTTTCACACACGACCAATCACCAGGTTACTGGTAATGCAATAAATGGGATTCTTACTTTAGCTCAAAGAAATGATCCTTTAACTCCAGTCTTTCAGGAATCAGGAGAATATGCATCAACACCTTATTCTGATTTAGGAAATCCTGTTGCTCAATTAAATAGAGATGTTAGAGAAAGAAAAGCATTGTTAATCCTTGCTAATTCATATTTGCAATTCGAGCCGATAAAAAATTTATTCATTAAATCAGCAGTAAGTTTAAATGTTTCAAGATCGAAGAGTAAAACTTATTTGCCTGCATTTGACTACGGGCAGGAAATTAATGCAGTAAATAAGATTTCAAGAGGAACATCTGATTTTAATGGTTACCTAACTGAAAATACCATTACTTATACATTTGATGTAGATGACCACAGCTTTAATGTACTGGGAGGTTTTACAGCAGAAAAAAATGAATCAGATTATATTAGTGTATCCAGGAATAATATTCCTAATGACAACGAAGAGTTACAATATATAAATGCTTCTACAGACATTGAAAGTACAGGGGCATGGAACTCTGGACAAGAAACAACAATGTACTCGTATCTTGCTCGTGTAAATTACGATTATGCTGATAAATACTATTTAACAGCTTCGTTTAGACGAGATGGATCTTCTGTATTTGGTCCAGATAAGCGCTTCGGGAATTTCCCATCTATGTCTTTGGGTTGGAAATTAAGAAGTGAGAAATTTATGGATTTTATTCCTGAAGATTTAGTGAATAGAATAAAAGTTCGTGCAGGATGGGGACGCGTAGGTAATGCTAAAATTGATCCTTATTCATTTGCTTCAACTGTTCAAACTGGTGATTCAAGAGTTGAGTATAGTTATGTATTTGGAGGAAAGGATTATTTAACAGGAAAAGAATATGCAGGAGCAGCTCCTGTAAAAATGGCAAATTCTAAGGTTCAGTGGGAAACGGTAGAATCAACCAACTTCGGTCTTGATCTTGCCTTTTTGAATGATAAGATTACTTTCTCAGCAGATTACTTTAAGAAAGAAACCAAGGATATGTTGGTTAGAGTGCCAATTCCGGAATATGCAGGTTACGATGGAAGTCCTTATGTAAATGCGGGTACTGTTGAAAACAAAGGTTTCGAGTTAAATCTTGGTTATCATGGAAAAATAGGTAGTGATCTTAAGTTTACGGTTAATGTAAATGCTTCACATGTTGAGAATGAAGTTACAAGTTTAGGAGGAGGAGCTCCTATTTGGTCTGGTAGTGTAAGTTTGGTTGGTAATACAACAAGAACTGCAGAGGGATATCCAATTGGTGCATTCTTTGGATATGAAGTAGATGGCGTATTCCAATCAGATGCGGAAGTTGCTTCAAGTGCTCAGTCTTCAGAGCCAATTGGTGCTGGTGATTTTAGATTTAAAGATCAATGGACAGATAAAGATAATGATGGTGTTCTTGAAGCTCCTGATGGTGTAATTAATGGCGATGACCGTGTTCAAATTGGTGATCCAAATCCAGATTTATTTTATGGTGTAAATATCGATGTAAACTATAAAAATTGGGATTTGAGCATGTTCTTCCAAGGAGTTACAGGTAATGAGATCTTTAATGGATTTAAATATTATAACTATGCTGATATAAAAAGATTTGCATTGGCAGAAGATTATAAAAACCATTGGACTCCTCAGAATGGTTCAAACACAATGTTTGGATTAAATGCTTCAACTGTTGAAAGAAACCTAAGAGCTTCAGATTTTTACATTGAGGATGGATCTTATTTGAGACTAAAAAATATCCAAGTAGGTTATACATTTAGAGATGTAACTCCATGGTTGGAAAATGTAAGAGTATATTTCTCAGGACAGAATGTATTTACCATTACCGATTATTCTGGTTTAGATCCTGAAATTGGAGGTGGAACTCTTAGTCAAGGAATTGATTATGGTACTTATCCACAAGCAAGGATTTTCTCAATTGGTGCAAATCTAACTTTCTAATTATTGATGAAAATGAAAAATTTAAGAAATATATTAATAGCAGGATTAGTCATCTTTTCAATGACAGCCTGTGATGAAGAGTTTCTTGATACCGTAAAAATCGGGGAACAAACAGAGGGAAGCTTTTATTCTAACGATGCAGAATTAATTAAAGCTGCTAATGCGTGCTATGCTCCTTTATGGGAATACCATTACAATTGGGGACGTACGACCTTTGGTAATTCAACAACAGATGATGCTGTTGATAGAGAAGATCTGAAGATGAGAGAATATACCTATGATGCAACAGCCTTTTTGTTCACATATAATTACAGATATAATTATCGTGGAATATTGATAGCAAATAAACTTTTAGCTAATGTTGAAGGTAAAGATATTGCTGGTGTTGAGGATAAGGAGTTGCAAAAAAGAGTGGTAGCAGAAGCAAAATTTATGAGAGCTTATTACTATTACGATTTGGTTAAAAATTTTGGAGGTGTACCCCTTGTTACTACTCCGTTATTAGGAGATGAATTAAATAAAACAAGATCTTCAGCTAAAGAAATCTATAATCAAATAGAAATAGACTTAAAAGATGCAGCCGAAGTATTACCATTGAAGTCTACATATTTTGAATCAAATGATTTGGGGAGGGCGACTAAAGGTGCTGCACTTGCAATGTTGGTAAAAGTATGTGTTTCTCAGGCAAGCTCTGGATATTCTACTCAGGATTTTTACAATGAAGAGAAATGGGCAGAAGCTAAATCATATGCTGAAAAGTTGTTTTCTTTGGGCGAATATGATTTGTTTACCGGTAATTACCACGATTTGTTTACTGAAGCAGAAGAGAATAATGAAGAGTCAATCTTTGAAGTGCAATTTTACGATTCTCCAAAAGATGATGGTGCCTTTACAAATAATGGGAATTTTACCACGTTCTTAAATATGCCATGGTTAGGTGGAGCAGATCCTTATGGTCGTTATCAAGCAACTTATGATTTATATCTTGCTTTTGAAGATGGAGATCCAAGACGTGATGCTTCCTTGATTAACTCATTACAATTTGCTGATCAGTGGATATTGGATGGAGAAACACCCGGTGTTGTATCGGAAGATCTTACAGGTTTTAGTAACTATAAGCATTATTTGTCTAAAGAAGCTTATAAAGCTCTTGGTAACTTTAGAAATTCACCTATCAATGAAAGAATTATTCGTTTGTCGGATGTTTATTTGTTATATGCTGAAGCATGTTACCATACGAATGCTGAAGGTGATGCCAGAACTTACTTGAATAAGGTGAGAGAAAGAGCAAGACAAGGCAATGAGACTATTTTACCGGATATTACTGCATCAGGAGCTGATTTATTAAATGCAATTTATCGTGAAAGACGTGTTGAGTTATGTGGTGAAGGTCACAGATTCCACGATTTGGTTAGAACTGGACGTATAGAACAAGAGTTGAAAATTGATGGTTATAAAGTGAAAGCTTCATTAACTCGTAATGGAGATGGAACATATACAGTTTCCGATTCGGGAAATCCTGTTTATAAAGCAACAAATTTAACTTTACCAAAACATTTATACTTCCCTCTTCCTCAAAGTGAGGTTGATAATAGTGGAGGATTAATAGAGCAAAACCCTGGATACTAAGCCAGGTACATTGTAGTAGTAGTGAAACAGGAGTTCGAAAGGGCTCCTGTTTTTTTGTATAACTAGCTCTGAATATTTTTTACTAACTTCATGCAAATTCATTGTTTGTTCGATAACGGGCAGCTTGTGTTTTACTTTCGAACATTATTAGTGTGCGATTTTCAATAAATATTCTGGTTTAGTTTTTGATTTAAAGCAAGCTGAGAGAAATGGTATTCGGTTTGATATAAAAAGTTAGGTCTTATGAATTCATGTCAATATGTAAAATTCTTATTGGTTTTATTGGGCATTTGTGTTTTGTTTCCACTTAGTGCGCAAAAAAAGAAATTAAGTTCTGGTGCATTTTCTAAATACGATAAAGTTTTTAGAGGAAATATTGATGACATAAACTTGCCAGACTATTCAGACGGACCTCATTTTTCGTGGATCGACTCAAAAGAGGTAAGAATGTGGTATGTTGATCACTCGCATGAAGAGAATAGTATTAGTATTAGAGAGAAGAGGTTAAAAGTAAAGTCTGATTCAGTACAGGTAAAAGGTCTTAAAGGTGATAAAAATAGATATTGGCTCAGAAGAGGGAATTATCCTGTACAGAGGGATGAATTTGAAAATGTGGAAAAAATATTGGTAGTTGGAGATGTTCATGGAGAATATGATACTTTGATTAAACTATTACAGGGAGCAAAAGTTATTGATGAAGAATTGAATTGGTTGTGGGGTGATGGACATGTGGTGTTCATTGGTGATATTTTTGATAGAGGTGATAAGGTTACCGAAAGTCTTTATTTAATTAAGAAATTGCAACAACAAGCAAAATCAAATAAGGGTAGATTGCATTACTTATTGGGGAATCACGAAATTATGGTATTGATGAATGATGCCCGATATATAGCTCCGAAGTATAAAAAAATGAGCAAACGTTTAATGATAAATTATCCGCGTTTTTTTAAGGAGGATACAGAATTGGGGAAATGGTTAAGGTCTCTTAATTCTGCTGTGAAAATTAATGATCTACTTTTTGTTCATGGTGGAATTTCGCCTGAAATGATTGAAAAAGAGATGTCTTTAACTCAAATTAATGAAGAAATAAGAATGAGTTTAAAGCCGGATCATGGAAAAACGCAGGCTGAATTGATGAAAGAAGTTTATTTTCCTGGCAACCCGCTGTGGTATAGGGGGTATTTAATGAAAACACGTAATTATTCTATAATTACAGATGAAGAATTGGATAGGGTATTAAATTATTATAAGGTAAAAAGAATATTCTTTGGTCATACCGAAGTAGAAACGATTAGATTTTTAAAAGATGGAAGATTGGTTGCAATGAATGTCCCAATGGGTTATGATGAAATAAAATCACAGGTATTACTATTTGAAGATGATAAATACTATCGCATATTTATTGATGGGAAAAAAGAAAGTATTGAATAAATATTACTATAAAATGGATAATGGGGGCGTAATAAGAAAAGGGCGAAATCTTGTTTTACTATTAATGTTATTGGTTTGTTCAGGAAATATTCTTAGTGCAAATCCAATAACAGCAAAGGATAGAGATAGTCTGTTAAATTTACCATTGTTTAAGAATGAAGATCTTTTAAAGATTGAATTAAAAACTGATTTAGCATTATTAATAAATGATATTGCAGAAAAGAGGAAATATCATAAAAGTGAATTAAAGGTGCTATCAGAGAATGGAAAGGCAGATGTATTTGAGGTAAAAGTAAAAACCAGAGGTAATTTTCGTCGTAGAAAACAAAATTGTAATTTTCCCCCTTTACGGTTTAAAATACCCGTTAAAGAAGCTAAGGGAACGGAGTTTGAGGGGCAATCAAAATTAAAATATGTGAGTCATTGCCAGTCTTTTGTTGACGACTATGAGCAGCATACCATTGAGGAATATCTTATATATAAGATGTATAATTTGATTTCGAATCACAGTTATCGTGTTCGATTATCTCAAGTTGCATTTATAGATGTAAACTCCTCAGATACAATAACAAAGTTTGGCTTTTTTCTTGAAGACAAGGAGGATGTTGCATTAAGAAATGGAAAGAATATTTTGAACTTCAAGAACATGAAGCAATATGAGATATTGAGAGAAAATATGGTAATGCTTTCTTTATTTCAATTAATGATAGGCAATGCCGATTGGGATGTTGGCCGATTGCATAATATAGATGTTTTATCTGTTAGCGAGCATAGTATTCCAGTTGTAGTACCATTTGATTTTGATTGGTCTGGGATAATTAATCATTCGTATTATACTCTTTCACCTAAAATCGAACCAGACGCAAAATACAAACGCTTATATAAAGGTATGAGGTGGAATTCAGAAGAACTGGCACAAGCTTTTGAGAACTTTAAGGAATTAAAACCTTCTTTCTTAGAAGTTATTAGCAGTTGTACTTATCTAAAAGATGAAAATCGAAATAAATTAATAGGATACATAGAAGAATTTTATAGGTTAATTAATTCCAAAAGAGATGTTCGAGAGGTAATAGAGAAAAATTCTCCAAAAATTCCTAAGACTCGATAAAAATTAGACTTTTTCTATAAAAAGTTAAAAATATTTGCGCAATCGATAAAAATCAGGGGTTCTACTGTGATTTTTATCGGTTTTTTTTGTGATATACCCCTTTCAATTTCCAGGTAGTCTTGCGATATTTATTTTTTTTCATCATTTTTGTATTGTGTAGTTGAGGGGGTGTTTAGTAAAAAACAACTATTTTTTTCTAATTACCCCTTAAAAATTACAGACAACATTAACTATTAACTAAAATTTTTAATTTTATGGCCACCATTAGATTTCAAGCGTTGAATGAATTGCTGTCGAGACAGCCAAAATCGGTGTCGTTGCCTTCTAATAAGGTAACTGATTATTATGGAGACTTAGTTTTTAATGTAGAATCCATGCGAAAGTATCTGTCGAAAGATGCTTTTAAGGCTGTTATGACAGCAAACCAAAAAGGGGGTTCAATCGACAGAAAAATGTCGGATGGGATTGCTTTGGGAATGAAATCTTGGGCAATTGAAAAAGGAGCTACTCACTATACTCACTGGTTTCAACCATTGACTGATGGTACCGCAGAAAAACACGATGGCTTTATAGACTATGGTGATGGTGGAAACATGATTGAAAATTTTTCAGGGAAATTATTGGCTCAGCAAGAACCGGATGCTTCATCATTCCCTTCGGGAGGGATCCGTCAAACTTTTGAAGCTCGAGGTTATACAGCTTGGGACGTTTCTTCACCAGCTTTTATTATAGGGACTACTCTTTGTATTCCTACTATATTTATTTCTTATACAGGTGAAGCTCTTGACTATAAAACACCATTATTAAAAGCTTTGGCTGCTGTTGATGAGGCTGCAGTTGATGTTTGTCAATATTTCGATAAAAATGTAACCAAAGTTCATGCGAATTTAGGTTGGGAGCAGGAATACTTCCTTATTGATGAGGCATTGTATCAAGCACGTCCAGACCTTACTTTAACTGGTCGTACATTAATGGGGCATTCTTCATCTAAAGATCAGCAGTTGGATGATCACTATTTTGGTTCTATTCCAGAACGTGTGTCAAAATTCATGATGGACTTGGAGGTAGAGTGTCACAAATTAGGAGTTCCTGTAAAAACTCGTCACAATGAGGTAGCTCCTTCTCAGTTTGAGTTGGCTCCAATTTTCGAAGAGGCTAACTTGGCTAATGACCACAACCAATTGGTGATGGATGTAATGAAAAGAGTTGCTCGTAATCACAAGTTCCGTGTATTGTTCCACGAAAAACCATATGCTGGGGTTAATGGATCTGGTAAGCACAACAACTGGTCGTTAAGCACTGATACTGGCGTTGTTCTAATGGCTCCAGGTAAAAATCCTAAAGGAAACATGCAGTTTCTTACTTTTGTTGTGAATACATTAATGGCTGTATATAAGAATCAGGATCTTCTTCGTGCATCAATTCTTACTGCATCTAATAGTCATAGATTGGGAGCTAACGAAGCACCACCATCAATTGTTTCTGTATTCTTGGGTGATGAGGTATCTAAGATGTTGAAGAAAATTGTTGAGGAAGTTGGAGAGAAGAAAATGACTCCAGATGAAAAAACAGCATTGAAATTAGGTATTGGTCGTATTCCTGAAATTATTTTGGACAATACCGATCGTAACCGTACATCTCCATTTGCTTTTACAGGTAATCGTTTTGAGTTCCGTGCTGTTGGTTCTTCTGCAAACAACGCTGCAGCTATGACTGCTTTAAATGCCGCAATGGCAGTTCAGTTGAAAGATTTTAAAGCTGCTGTAGATCGATTGATCAATGAAGGAATCAAAAAAGATGAAGCGATCTTCCAGGTTCTTAAAAAATTGATCATTGAATCTAAGCCAATCCGTTTTAATGGTGATGGTTACTCAGGAGCATGGGTAATCGAGGCTAAAAAACGTGGTTTAACTAATATTACTAGTGTGCCGGAATCTCTTTCTAAATATCTTGATGCACCTGCTAAGAGATCTTTGATTGAAAGTGGTGTAATGACAGAGAAGGAATTGGAAGCTCGTGTTGAGGTTGAAATGGAAAAATTCACCATGAAGATACAGATTGAAGCACGTGTGTTAGGTGATTTAGCAATCAACCATATTGTACCTACTGCAGTGGCTTACCAAACCAAATTGATTCAGAATGTTCAAGGTTTAAGAGATATCTTCTCAGCTGATGAGTTTGAAGAATTAGCTGGAGCCAGAAAAGAGTTGATCAGAGAAATTTCGGGTCATATCTCTTCAATTAAAGCGAAGGTGAAAGGAATGGTTGAAGCTCGTAAAGAATGTAATGTTATTGAAGATGGACACAAAATGGCATTTGCATACGATCAGAAAGTGCGTCCATATTTAGAAGATATTCGTTACCATATTGATAAGTTAGAACTTGTTGTTGATAATGAAATGTGGCCATTGCCAAAATATCGCGAATTGTTATTCAATAACTAGTTCAATCTATAATATTTTTAGAAAAAGGATGTTCATATATAATGGGCATCCTTTTCTGTTTTGATAGGCTGCCAATGGAATAAAATATTTATTTTTATACTTTATAATCGAACATATCACGTAATGAAAACTCTTTCTTTCGCAGGATTACTCTGTATAATAGGCTTGTTAATATCTTGTTCATCTCAATCTTACGTTAATCGTGGAAATAAAATGCTGAAATCTGGTAGGTATTTTCATGCACAGGAAATGTATGAAAAGGCATATAAAAAAGAGAAAGACAGGGAGCGAAAAGCTGAAATTGCATTTATGAATGCAAATTGTTTTGATGAGATCAATAGACCGCGAAAAGCAGCATCTTGGTATCGAAGGGCTATTATGAATAGGGATACTTTTGTGGAAGCTGTGAAAAAATTGGGTTATGCTGAGCTTAAAAACTATAAACTTGAGGAAGCGGAAGAAAATTTCTGGGAATATTTGGATTTAAAACCAGAGGCTGAACAGGCTGATGATGCAGCCAAAATTCTGAAAAGAGTTTCCTATTGGGAAGAATTTCCTGGAAGATACAAGGTAGAGATCCTGAAAGATTTTAATTCATCATCTAGCGATTTTGCTCCAATATATATGGGACAAGATACCAATGTGATATTTTTTACATCAAATCGAAAATTAAATGATAAGGTCAAAAAAGATGGTGTTACGGGTAAGTACTTTACAAACTTATTAGAGTCGCACTATTCAAATGAAGTGGTTCGAAAATCACGAAAGAAAAAAGGAAGAAAGGCCAAAACTCGAAAAGTAATCACTGATACTTATCAATGGAGTAAGCCATCTACAGTTGGGGATACTATTAATTCTGAATGGAACGAAGGTGCCGCTTGTTTTAATTCAAGTGGAGATATTTTTTACTTTACTTCTTCGCGAAAAATAAATAAGGACAATCAAGGAACAAAAATTTTTGCTGTACAAAGGCAGAATGGAGAATGGGGCAGAGTAGCTCTTCAGGAATTGGTTCCTGATTCTTTGTCTGTTGCGCATCCGTCAATTTCTGCCGATGGTACGATTTTATATTTCGTTTCGGATATGCCAGGTGGCTATGGAGGAAATGACATTTGGATGAGCAAAAAAAGCGGAAGCGGCTGGACGGAGCCACAAAACTTAGGCAAGCCAATCAATTCTGAAAAAGATGAACTGTTTCCGCATATCCGTGATAATGGTAAGCTTTATTTTGCATCAGATCGTGATGGAGGAATAGGAGGATTGGATATTTATATGGCACAAAGAGGTGAGTCTGGCTTGTGGGAAATTGAAAATATGAAATATCCAATCAATTCAACAGCCGATGATTTTGCAATTCATTTTCAGCCGAATAAAGAAAAAGGAATGTTCTCATCTTCGCGAAAAAAGGGAAATGATGATATCTATCGATTTGATTATGTGCCTTTACAATTTACATTTTTAGGACAAGTTGTGGATTCGGAATCTAAAACCCCTGTAGAAAGAGCTAGTATCAATTTGGTATCATCTGATGGAGAACAGTTGGATGTGAAATCAGATGACAAAGGAAACTTTCGATTTGAATTGAAACCTGACTTGGAATACATCGCTATGGTTTCAAAAGAAGGTTACTTGAATGGAAAAGAGCAGGTAAGCACAATGGGAATTCAAGTTAGCCGAAACTTTAAATCGATAATAGGATTGAAGGCAATAGAAAAACCAATTGAGTTGCCGAATATTTTTTACGATTTTGGAAAGTGGAGCCTTCGCGAAGAATCGAAAGAAGCTCTTGATGGTTTGGTTGAAACGCTAAATGATAATCCAAAAATTACCATTGAATTGGGTTCGCATACCGATTTTGTTGGGAGTGAATCAACCAATAAAGACCTTTCTCAGAAACGAGCACAGTCGGTTGTTGATTATTTAATTGAAAATGGAATTTATTGGGATCGTTTGGTTGCACACGGATATGGAGAATCGCAACCTAGAGTTGTGAGTAAAGAAATTGCCGATGAATATGATTTCTTATCGGAAGAAACTGTTCTTACCGAGAAAAATATTTGGCAGTTTACTTCTAAGCAAAAAGAAATTGCCAACCAGTTGAATAGGCGAACTGAGTTTAAAGTTCTGTCAACCGATTATGTGCCTGGACCTAATTCCAAAGTAAAGCCGGGAAGCGATCCTAATCAGATCGGAAATACTTTAATTAAAGATTTGAATAAAGTACAAGGAGTCTTTTATACCATTCAGATTGGTGCTTTTGGTAAAAATACGGTTCCGGGAGTAATTCAAAATTTTAAAGTGGTTTTCAAAGCTCCGGTTAATCAATCGGCCGTTCGATATACCACAGGAATTTACGATAGCTATAAAGAAGCCAAACTTGAATCACAAAAGATCAATAAGAAAGGAATTAAAGCATTCGTAATCGCATACTATAAAGGGAAAAAGATTACCTTTGCCGAAGCTAAAAAATTGAAGGAGTAATTTCCTTTTATACTTTATCTAAACAACCATGAGAAAAGACGAAAGATACAATCTTAGAGGAGTTTCTGCTTCGAAGGAAGATGTACACAGTGCAATTAAAGACCTTGATAAGGGTCTATTCCCGAATGCCTTTTGTAAGGTGGTTCCCGATTATTTAACTGGCAATGATGAATATTGCAATATTATGCATGCCGATGGAGCTGGAACAAAATCATCATTGGCATACATGTATTGGAAGGAGACTGGTGATATTTCCGTTTGGAAAGGTATTGCTCAGGATGCTTTAATTATGAATATTGATGATTTGCTTTGTGTAGGTGCGGTTGATAATATTCTTTTGTCGTCTACAATTGGAAGAAACAAGAATTTGATTCCAGGAGAAGTAATTTCTGCAATTATCAATGGAACTGAAGAGTTGCTTGCCGAGTATGCTAAGCTTGGTGTAAATATTCACTCAACTGGTGGTGAAACTGCAGATGTTGGAGATTTGGTAAGAACCATTATTGTTGATTCTACCGTTACTTGCCGTATGAAACGTGAAGATGTAATCACCAATGAGAAAATTCAGGCTGGCGATGTAATTGTTGGTCTTTCATCATCGGGTAAGGCAACTTACGAATCGGAGTACAATGGCGGTATGGGTTCAAATGGATTAACTTCTGCTCGCCACGATGTTTTCTCAAAATATTTGGCCGAAAAATATCCTGAAAGTTTCGATAATGCTGTTCCTGAAGATTTGGTTTATTCGGGGAATTGCAAATTAACCGATTCAGTTGAAGGTGTAGATATTGATGCAGGAAAATTGGTGTTGTCAGCAACCAGAACCTACGCTCCAATTATCAAAAAAATCTTAGATAAATATCGTTCTAAAATTCATGGAATGATTCACTGTTCAGGTGGAGCCCAAACCAAGGTGATGAATTTTGTAGACAATTTACATGTGGTAAAAGACAACATGTTCGATGTACCACCATTATTCAAGCTAATTCATGAGCAAAGTGGAACTGCCTGGGACGAAATGTACAAAGTATTTAATATGGGACATCGATATGAATTGTATGTTCCACAGGAAATTGCTGAAGATATCATCGCTATCTCAAAAGAGTTTAATGTAGATGCTCAAATTGTTGGTAAATGTGAAACCTACGAAGGAAAGAAATTAACGATTAAGAGCGAGTTTGGAGAATTCGTTTACTAATTGTAAATCATATAATATAAAAAAATGCCACTCAGATTTTGAGTGGCATTTTTTTATTCATTTATTTCGAAGCCCCATTCTTTAATTACTTTGGGCTCGTCAGGATAAACAGCAAGCAGCAAATTTCTAATGCTGCGAATTTCACTTGAGATAAATTTTAAATCATTGCTCTTTGAGCGATCAACGGATTGTTTTTTAGCACTTGGTTCTGACTCGAGATCTTTAAAATTTCTGATTTTTTTAGATTTTTCAACTAGGCGATCCATGTCGACAGCTCCGTTCAAAAGACTTTTTTTCTTATTACATTCGTGTCTTTTGTTGATTTTTCCTAACAATCCCAATAATTGATCTTCGTTCCGGGGTATTCTAACTTTAACCATAAGCATTGGATTAGGCGATGATAACTAATCAAATTCAAAATTTTGTTATTACAGGTAAAATTAGAAGTTGCAATTTGCTCTATTTGCAAATATAAAATCCAATAAAACCATTTTGGTTAAAGGGTATTTGGTTTTGTAAACAGTTTTATTGAATTCGCGCTTCTTCTCTATAAAATAAAAATAGTTTTTGGCGATTAAAAAGTAAATAGGAAGAGTGATTTTTTTTCAATTTAAAATCATGATAATTTAACGTAGTTTGTTTAAAAAGGAGCGATTTTGGTAAGCTTTTTGTTTGCAGTTTTTCTCTCTACTTTCATCTAAATTAAACAACTGATGAACTATAATTTCATACTTCAGTCTTAAAGTCGTTTTATTTTTCTAATTTTGTGCAAAATTTAGAATATTGTAGCATGAGCAATAATTTGATCCTAGATAAATTAGAAGGTGTCTTCATCAGATTTAAAGAGGTTGGTCAATTGATTACCGACCCTGAAGTGATGGGAGACATGAAGCGCTTTGTAAAACTGAGCAAAGAATATAAGGAATTGGAAGCAGTTACTGAAGCTGCTAAAGAATATAAAAATGCTGTTGATACAATTGCTGAGTCGAAAGATATCATTGCAAATGAGTCTGACGAAGAGTTGAGAGAAATGGCAAAAATGGAATTGGAAGATCTAGAAGTTAAGCTTCCGGATATGGAACAAAACATTAAATTGTTATTGGTTCCTGCAGATCCTGAGGATTCTAAAAATGCAATTCTTGAAATTAGAGCTGGAACTGGTGGTGATGAGGCAAGTATTTTTGCTGGTGATTTGGCAAGAATGTATACCAAGTATTGTGAAGCTAGAGGATGGAAAGTTTCTATTTCAAGCTTTAGTGAAGGTACATCAGGTGGTTACAAGGAAATTGTAATGAATGTAAATGGTGAAGGTGTTTATGGAGTACTTAAGTATGAGTCTGGAGTTCACCGTGTGCAGCGTGTGCCTCAAACCGAAACGCAGGGGCGTGTTCATACCAGTGCTGCATCAGTAGCAGTATTGCCAGAGGCTGAAGAATTTGATGTTGATATCAAAGAAAGCGATATCCGTAAAGATACTTACTGTTCTTCTGGTCCAGGTGGACAGTCGGTAAATACAACCTATTCGGCAATTCGATTGACTCACATCCCTACAAATATTGTAGTAACTTGTCAGGATCAGAAATCGCAGTTGAAGAACTTGGCAAAGGCGATGGTAGAACTTCGTTCACGTATTTATGCAATGGAGCATCAAAAATACTTGGATGAAATTTCATCGAAACGTAAAACTATGGTTTCAACTGGTGACCGTTCAGCTAAAATTAGAACGTACAATTACCCGCAAGGGCGTGTTACTGATCATCGTATCAACTTAACGTTATACAACTTGTCGGCAGTTATGGACGGCGATGTTCAGGAAATTATCGACAAACTTCAAATTGAAGAAAACGCAGAACGACTTAAAGAAAGTGGTTTATAAAGATATTGGCAGTGGTTTTTCCACTGCCTTTTTTGTGTTAAAATATTACTAAACAACCAATTTTATTCAATATGAATTATCAGGCATTATTTGAGCAAATCAAAAAGAAGAAAAGTTTCCTTTGCGTAGGTTTAGATAGCGATATCAAAAAAATTCCATCTCACCTATTAGATTCTCAGGATCCGGTATTTGAATTTAACAAGGAAATTGTTGACGCAACTGCGGAATTTACCGTTGCTTACAAGCCAAACATTGCTTTTTATGAGTGCCGAGGAGCTCAAGGATGGAATAGTCTTGAAAAAACTGTAAACTATATCAAGGAAAATTATCCAGAGATTTTCTTGATTGCTGATGCAAAAAGAGGGGATATTGGAAATACATCTAAAATGTATGCAAGTGCATTTTTAGAAAATATGCAATTCGATTCAATTACAGTTGCACCATACATGGGTGAGGATTCTGTAACTCCATTTTTGGAGTATGAAAACAAATGGGTTATTCTTTTGGCTTTAACTTCGAACAAAGGAGCTTTCGATCTTCAGTTTTTCCAAGAAGGAGAACAGAAGTTGTTCGAGAAAGTTCTGGAAAAATCTCAAGATTGGGGAACCAAAGAAAACATGATGTATGTAGTTGGAGCCACAAAAGCTGAAATGTTAGGAGGTATTCGAAAGATTGCTCCTGATCATTTCTTATTGGTTCCAGGTGTTGGTGCTCAAGGAGGAAGTCTTCAGGAGGTTGCAAAATATGGTATGAACCAATCATGTGGATTGCTTGTGAACTCTTCAAGAGGAATTATTTTTGCGGATACTTCTAAGAATTTTGCAACAGTAGCTGGTGAAAAAGCCAAAGAGTTACAATTGGAAATGGAAGAATTATTAAAGGAAAAATCGGTATTGTAGTAAGTACGCCTTTAAAATATTGAAGCGACGTTTTGTTAAACGTCGCTTTTTTATTGTCTTTTACTGAGCGAATTGTTAAATTTCGAATATCTACTGTAAAAATATTATGGTATGAATGAGGAATTTCTGCAATTTATCTGGAAGTACAAGCTTTTTGATGATCAAAATCTATTCTCTACTGGGGGAGATAAAATAGAAGTTATAAATGTTGGGAAGCAAAATAAAGATGCTGGTCCGGATTTTTTTGATGCGCGGGTTAAGATTAATGGTGTGATGTGGGCTGGAAATATAGAGGTTCATATCAAATCATCATTCTGGTATCAGCACAAACATCAACAAGATTCAGCCTATAATAATGTGATTTTGCATGTAGTTTATGAAGATGATGCCGATGTATTTATAGGTGAAACCAGAAAATTACCTTGCTTAATTTTGAAATTCGATTCGGGTTTGCTCCAAAATTACAATCAGCTTATGCATTCCACTCAGTGGATTGCTTGTTATGATGAAATCAGTTTGGTTGAAAAATTCTTTGTGCGAAATTGGTTGGATCGAATGATATTGGAACGCTTGAAGAGAAAATCTACTGATGTAAAGAAAATGTTGAAACTAAATAAGAATTCATGGGAAGAAACATTTTATCAGATTATTGCCAGATATTTTGGGATGAAGATCAATGCTGATCCCTTTCAGCAATTGGCGCAGGCTTTACCTTTAAAGATTTTGGCTCGTCAAAAGAACTCGCTTTTGCAACTGGAAGCCTTATTGTTTGGTCAGGCTGGAATGCTGAATGATTCTATTGATGACGCTTATTATAAAAACCTACAGCAAGAATACTTGTTTCTCGCAAATAAATATGAATTAAAACCTTTGCCTTTACATCGATGGAAATGGTTGAGGTTAAGGCCAGGTAATTTTCCAACGATTCGAATTGCTCAGTTGGCAGCTCTTATTCATAAGTCTTCTTCTCTGTTTTCAAAAATTTTGGACTGTACATCTTTTAAAGATATTCAGCAATTGTTCGAAATTCAGATTTCTGATTATTGGAGGACTCATTATCAATTTGGTGTTGAGTCAAAATTCAAAAGTAAACAGCTTGGAAAGATGACAGTCAATTCGATTGTTATAAATTCGGTTGTTCCCATCTTGTTTTGTTATGGTGAAATTAACGAAGATGAGGTGATGAAAGAAAAAGCTTTAAAACTTTTGGAAGAGGCTCCTGAAGAAAAGAATTCTATAATTGATAAATGGAAAGAATGCGGAGTGGAAGTGAAATCGGCTTGGTATTCTCAAGCTTTATTGCAGTTAAAGGTGAATTATTGTGATGAATACAGATGTCTTCAATGCGAATTTGGCAATCGAATTATTCGATTGAGAAATTATCAGGCGTATGCCAAATAAGTTTCTACAGCTATATTGTATTTAAGGATATTGATTATCTTAGATTATTATTGATTTGCTCCTATGAATAGACAAAAAATTTGGGAAGAAAATATCCGAACTTTAAGTATTGCCATGTTTTTTTTAGTGCTAACAGTTTTGGTTGGTACGGCTGGTTATATGTATATCAATGAAGCTTACAGTATTGTTGATGCTTTGTATATGACGGTAATAACCATTTCTACTGTTGGTTTTCAGGAGGTTCATCCATTATCAGATGTAGGAAAAATATTTACCGTATTTTTGATATTTATAAGCTTTGGGATTTTTGGTTATTTGGCGTCTGCAATAACCAGGTTTATTTTAGATGGCGTATTTCGTAGAAATTTAAAAGATTATAGGATTGTGAGGAAAATTGAAAAATTAAATGGTCATGTAATTGTTTGTGGTTTTGGCCGAAATGGTAAGCAAGCAAGCTTGGAGTTGATTGAGCATGGTGAGGATGTTGTTGTTGTAGATTCAAATGAGTCTGCGATTGAGAGAGTCCGAGCTTTTTCTGATCTTCTTTTTATTCAGGGTGATGCTACCATGGAAGAAGTGCTTGATATGGCTAATATATCTGAAGCTAAAGCATTGATTACCGCAATTCCCAACGATGCGGAAAATGTTTATGTAGTTTTAACTGCTCGTGAAATGAATCCTGGTTTAAAGATTATTTCTCGCTCGTCCAATAGTCAATCCGATAGTAAACTGAAAAGAGCTGGAGCTGATAATGTAATAATGCCTGATCGTTTGGGAGGTCAGCAAATGGCAAAGTTGGTTGCTCAACCCGATGTGGTTGAATTTTTGGATAATATTCTATTACAATCTACAAAAGGCGTAAAACTGGAAGAGGTAAGTTGTCAGGGGTTGTCTGGATGTTTTGCTGGAAAATCAATAAAAGAATTAAATGTACGAAATAGATCAGGTGCTAATATCATTGGTTTAAAAGATGGAGAGGGTGTATACATTTACAATCCTTCTCCCGAATTGATGCTAGAG
This sequence comes from Marinifilum sp. D714, assembly GCF_030851345.1. Taxonomy (GTDB): domain Bacteria; phylum Bacteroidota; class Bacteroidia; order Bacteroidales; family Marinifilaceae; genus Marinifilum. The sequence continues at coordinate 438 of NZ_JALPNU010000010.1, read as the reverse complement.
AAAAGCTATCATTTGTTTGTTCTTGGGAATAAAGAACAGGTAAGTAGTTTGAAGGAACTTTTATTGAATGGAATTTAGAAATTACACTTAGAATAAATCTATTTTAAAATCGCAATCTCATTGCGATTTTTTTTTGTAATTGTAAATCAGGACTTTGTAATTTTTCGTTGTATTTTCTTTTGAAAATGTTTGGAAGTTTGGACTTTCGTCTATTATATTTGCATCCACTTTCAACGGAGAGTGGATTTATAAAATGGTTGTTTAGTAGTATTTTATAGGCAGCGGTAGGGTGGTCGTAGGAATCTTTTTTTTTAATTGATTATTTACACCTACTAAACATCCAATTTTGAAATTTTTAAAAGTTTTTTTTTGAAAGCATTAGGAATTGTGAAAGTAATTTATTTATCTTTGCAGCCGCTTTTGATTGGGATGGCGATT
>NZ_JALPNU010000105.1 GCF_030851345.1 Marinifilum sp. D714 | reverse complement strand
CCGGCATCCAAGGTAATAGTTCCACCAGCACAGATTTCCTGGTCCAAACCAAGGTCTACAACCGGATTTGGATGAACAGTAACATTCACATCATCCGTTGCTGAACAACCATTGGCGTCGGTTACTACTACTGAATAGTTTCCACTTGCATTTACGGTTACACTTTGAGTGGTTGCCCCATTTGACCATAGGTAGCTTGATCCCGGATTATCGGCATCCAAGGTAATAGTTCCTCCAGCACAGGTTTCCTGATCTAAACCAAGGTCTACAACAGGATTTGGATGAACAGTAACATCCACATCATCC
>NZ_JALPNU010000104.1 GCF_030851345.1 Marinifilum sp. D714 | reverse complement strand
GGATGATGTGGATGTTACTGTTCATCCAAATCCTGTTGTAGACCTTGGTTTAGATCAGGAAACCTGTGCTGGAGGAACTATTACCTTGGATGCCGGTAATCCGGGATCAAGCTACCTATGGTCAAATGGGGCAACCACTCAAAGTGTAACCGTAAATGCAAGTGGAAACTATTCAGTAGTAGTAACCGATGCCAATGGTTGTTCAGCAACGGATGATGTGAATGTTACTGTTCATCCAAATCCTGTTGTAGACCTTGGTTTAGATCAGGAAACCTGTGCTGGAGGAACTATTACCTTGGATGCAGG
>NZ_JALPNU010000103.1 GCF_030851345.1 Marinifilum sp. D714 | reverse complement strand
ATTCTATGAAAAAACTTTCTCTGTTTTGTACATTACAAATGTAGGGTAGAAATGTGCTAAATGCTTTGAATAAAAGTTAATGAAACTTAAAAGTGGGGGTTTTGTATTTGTTTTGCACCCCTTCGCCTGTCGGCACTTCCCCTGGAAGGGGAAGATTTAAGGTTTATAGTGCGGTGCTTGATTTTATAGTATCTTTAATTACGGGATGTTTCCCTTCAAGGGAAACTGTCGATAGACTAAAGGGTGGAGATACATATAAATTCAATTAATCCTTTCAATCATGCAAAATGATTCTAATTGATCCCAAAGAAAA
>NZ_JALPNU010000102.1 GCF_030851345.1 Marinifilum sp. D714 | reverse complement strand
GACAGATTATTACTTAAATTTGGGGAATATTAGATTGATTATTCCCTAATAGGTACTGCAAATATATACTTAAATTCTAAACCGTAAATTTCCATTAGACAAATAATCTAAAGAGTAAAAACGGAAACAATATTTAAGCTTACTCCTTATTGTTCTTACACTCAGGATTCTTCCCTTTGAATCTTCTTCCATAAATTTTTCATTTTGCCTTTAAATTGATGCGCTTGAATTGGAGTCTTGTGTTCAATACTGGAATGAGGACGCTTATTGTTGTACAGGTTGACAGCTCTTTTAACAGCCTCATTGGCTTGCAAATA
>NZ_JALPNU010000101.1 GCF_030851345.1 Marinifilum sp. D714 | reverse complement strand
TATTTGCAAGCCAATGAGGCTGTTAAAAGAGCTGTCAACCTGTACAACAATAAGCGTCCTCATTCCAGTATTGAACACAAGACTCCAATTCAAGCTCATCAATTTAAAGGCAAAATGAAAAATTTATGGAAGAAGATTCAAAGGGAAGAATCCTGAGCGTAGGAACAATTAGTAATAAGATAAAATATTGTTTCCGATTTTACACTCTAGGTTATTTTTCTTATGGAAATTTACGGTTTAGAATTTAAGTATATATTTGCAGTACCTATTAGGGAATAATCAATCTAATATTCCCCAAATTTAAGTAATAATCTGTC
>NZ_JALPNU010000100.1 GCF_030851345.1 Marinifilum sp. D714 | reverse complement strand
TGCTTTTGGGGAGATACCAAAGTGGCCAACTGGGGCGGACTGTAACTCCGCTGACTTTCGTCTTCGTAGGTTCGAATCCTGCTCTCCCCACAAAACAGATTGAAAACGTTCAATCTTTGAAAAAATTCTTGCGGGAATAGCTCAGTTGATAGAGCATCAGCCTTCCAAGCTGAGGGTCGCGGGTTTGAGTCCCGTTTCCCGCTCAACTTATTGAAAATTATTGGGGGAGATACCAAAGTGGCCAACTGGGGCGGACTGTAACTCCGCTGACTTTCGTCTTCGTAGGTTCGAATCCTGCTCTCCCCACAAAATTGGATT